>NZ_MVAR01000006.1 GCF_001999325.1 Thioalkalivibrio versutus | reverse complement strand
GCAGTCGGGCGTGTTTCTTGGTTACTTCTTTGCACGGGCAAAGAAGTAACTCGGGGCGCGCTGGCGAGTCAGCGCCTGGCAGGCGGCTCGACGAAAGCACCGTAAACACCCGATGCCGAACCAGGGCCAGCCACAACAAGCCTGTCGGCCGGTCGAAGGCACCGTAAACACCGGATGACGAACCAGGCCTAGCCTTCGCCAAACGCAGCCCCTACCGGCTAGAGGTCGCGCAGCCCCAGCACATCCTGCATGTCGAACAGCCCATTGCCAGCGCCGGCCAGCCAGACCGCCGCACGCACCGCACCGGAGGCGAACACCGTGCGACTGGAGGCCTTGTGGGTAATCTCCACACGCTCGCCATCACCCGCAAACAGAGTCGTGTGCTCGCCGACGATGTCGCCGCCGCGCACCGTGGCAAAACCGATAGTGCGCCGGTCACGGGCTCCGGTCTGGCCCTCGCGCCCGTAGACGGCGTCCTGCTCCAGATCGCGGCCCAGGGTCTCCGCGACCACACGCCCGAGCTTCAGCGCGGTACCGGAGGGCGCGTCCACCTTGTGCCGGTGATGGGCCTCCAGGATCTCCACATCCACGCTGTCGCCCAGCGCCCGCGCGGCCAGCTCCACCAGCTTGAAGGTCAGATTGACCCCGACACTCATGTTCGGCGCATAGACGATCGGCAGATCCCCTGCCGCCGCCTGCAAGCGCTGCTCCTGCTCCGCATCCAGCCCGGTGGTGCCGATCACCAGTGCCTTTCCGGCGTTCGCACACAGCTCCAGGTGCTGCATGGTCGCCTGCGGCGAGGTGAAATCGATCAGCACATCGAAATCGTCGGTAACCGTCGCCAGATCCTCGACCAGGCGCACCCGGCCCTCCGCGCCCACCGCCTGACCGATGGTCTCGCTGCCGGGGCGCTCACTGGCCGCCCCCAGCTGGGCATCGGGGTGTTCGTCCACCGCCTGCACCAGGTTCTGGCCCATGCGCCCGCCGGCGCCCGCAATCGCAATTCGAATCATCTTTGTTCCATCCAGTGCTATCGGTCCATCGGGTTACGCGCACCCTACGAAGCTTTGCCCCGGCACGCCAGTTACAGGGTTCGCACCGGGGTGCGGAAACGCCATTCGCCATACACCGAGGCGATCACCCCGGCCGCGGCCAGGAACGCCGCGAACACATACACCGAGGCTGGGCTGATGCCATCCCACAGATAGCCGGCCACCAGGGATCCCGAGGCACCGCCCAACCCGAAGGCCAGCGACGAATACAGCGCCTGCCCGCGCCCCTGCAACCGCCCGGGGAAGAAATAGTGGATCAGCGAGATCGCCGCCGCGTGGTACACCCCGTAGCTGGCCGCATGCAGGATCTGAATGAACAGCAGCATCGGCAACGAATCCGGGACCGCCGCCAGCAGCCCCCAGCGCAGCGTGGTCAACACCAGCGCCGCCGACACCAGCAACCAGGCCCCAAAACGCAGGATCAGCCGCGGCATCAACAGGAACAGCACCACCTCGGCCGCCACCCCCAGTGCCCACAGCTGCCCGGCCACCGAGCGCGAGTAGCCGGCCTGTTCCAGGTACAGGGTAAAGAAGGCGTAGTACGGCCCGTGGCTCGCTTGCATGAAGAAGCAGGCCACAAACAACGCGATCACCTCGGGGCGGCGCAGCACGGTTAGCAGGGGCGGGGCGTTATTGTCCTCGTCGAGGTTGCGCGCCGGCTCGCGCACGAACTGCGACGCCACCACCACCGCGATCAGCACCGCCAGCACGATCCACGGCAGCCAGGCCACGGCGATCCGGTCGAAGGCCCAGCCCAGCACCGCAACCGCCACGATGAAGCCGACCGAGCCCCACAGCCGGACCAGCGCATACCGATGCGCGTCCCGCCCCAGCGACCGCATGGTGGTGGCCTCGAACTGCGGCAGGATCGCGTTCCAGAAGAAACTGTAGGCGGCCATCACCACCGCGAGCCACCAGTACCCGGTGTACAGCAGCACGCCGGTGAAGGCGACCGCCCCGCCCAACGCACCCCAGCGGGCGATCGGCATGTGCGCGCCGGCACGATCCGCGAGCCAGCCCCAGACGTTGGGCGCAATGATCTTGGTCGCCAGCACGATCGCCATCAGCTCGCCGATCTGGGCGCCGCTGAACCCCTCCTCGGAGAGGTACGGCCCCCAGAACGGCATGAAGGCGCCGAGGCTGGCGAAGTAGAAGAAGTAGACCGCGGACAGGCGCGCGTTCTGCGTCACTGCCATGAGGGGACCGCTACACGATCAGGACGACACGGCCGAAGGCCGCGTCATTCGCCGGGATGGTCGCGCAGCTCCAGCCCCGAGTCCGGGACATCGGCGTTCTGCGCACGGTGACGCAGGGCGTGGTCCATCAGCACCAGCGCCATCATCGCCTCGGCGATCGGGGTCGCGCGGATGCCCACGCAGGGGTCGTGCCGCCCCTTGGTGACCACCTCCACCGGCTCGCCGGCGGTGTTGATGCTGCGCCCGGGCAGACGGATGCTGGACGTCGGCTTCATGGCAATGCTGGCCTGCACCGCCTGACCGGTGCTGATCCCGCCCAGCACGCCGCCGGCGTGGTTGGACAGAAAGCCCTCGGGGGTGATCTCGTCGCGGTGCTCGGTGCCGCGCTGGGTCACGGATTCGAAACCCGCGCCGATCTCCACGCCCTTCACCGCGTTGATGCTCATCAGCGCGTGCGCCAGGTCGGCGTCCAGGCGGTCGAACACCGGCTCGCCCCAGCCAGCCGGCACCCCGGTCGCCTCGACCGTCACCCGTGCCCCGATGGAATCGCCCGACTTGCGCAGGGCGTCCATGTACTCCTCCAGTTCCACGACCTTGTCCGGATCCGGGGAGAAGAACGGGTTGTCGTTCGCGATCTCCGGCTGCTTCGGCTCCAGCTCGATCGGGCCGAGCTGCGACAACCAACCGCGGATGGTGATCCCGTAGCGCTGCTCGAGATAGCGCCGCGCGATGCCGCCGGCCGCTACCCGCAGCGCGGTCTCGCGCGCAGAACTGCGCCCGCCGCCGCGGTAATCACGCACGCCGTATTTCTGGTGATAGGTGTAGTCCGCATGCCCCGGGCGGAAGCGGTCCTGGATGTCGCCGTAATCCTTGGAGCGCTGATCGACGTTCTCGATCAGCAGCCCGATCGGCGTACCCGTGGTACTCCCCTCGAACACCCCCGACAGAATACGGACCTGATCCGGCTCGCGACGCTGGGTGGTGTGGCGCGACTGGCCCGGCCGGCGGCGATCCAGGTCAAACTGCAGATCCGCCTCGCAAAGCTCCAGACCGGGCGGACAACCGTCCACCACCGCGCCCAGGGCCGGCCCGTGACTTTCACCAAAGGTACTGACGACGAACAGTCGCCCAAAGCTGTTTCCCGACATGCGCGTAGTGTAGCCGCGCCATGCCCGCCTGTCGCCTGTTCCCCCACCCAGCGGCCGGTCGGCGACGGGCGGAATGGCACGCTCGGCAACCACGTCCCCTATCTGCCATGATCGACGTGCAGCACCCATAACCAGAAAGGAGGAACCCATGACGAATTCCCTGACCCGCCTGGTGACCGGCACCGCCGCGGCCCTGTGCCTCGGCCTCGCCAGCAGCGCCCAGGCCGATGTCTATACCCAGCGCTTCATGACCCTGGAACTGGCCAACGACATCGCCATGGGCGCCGTCGAGGCCTGCCGCGAAATGGGCCACCAGACCGCGGTGGTCGTGGTTGATCGCGCCGGCAACGACCAAGTGGTCCTGCGCGACCGCATGGCCGGCGTGCAGACCATCCAGATTGCCGGCGACAAGGCCCGGGCCGTGACCATGTCCGGCACCACCTCCGCCAACTTCCGCGACAACCGCGAAGACATCCGCATGGAGATGAACCACGTGGATGGCATCATCATGCTGGCCGGCGGCCTGCCAATCGAAGCGGCCGGCAGCATGCTCGGAGCGGTCGGCGTGTCCGGTGCGCCCGGCGGCGATCTCGACGAGGAATGCGCCCAGGCCGGGATCGACCGGGTCCAGGAACGCCTCGACTTCGCCATGTAAGCATTGCGGGTGCCAGGGAACGGCGCCCGCCCCCAGGAAAACACCATGACCGACACCCCCCGCCCCGCCCCGAAACGCATCTCGCCGGTGGAGACCTACGAGCGTCTGCAGGCACGCCCGCGCGACCTGCTGATCGACGTCCGCTCAACCATGGAGTATCTGTTCGTCGGCCATCCGACCGGCTCCATCCACATCCCGTGGATCGACGAACCCGACTGGACCGTGAACCCACAGTTCGTGCCCCAGGTGCGCAAGCTGCTGCTGGGCGGCGTCAGCGATCACAGCGAAGAAGCACCGGCCCTGTACCTGATCTGCCGCAGCGGCAAGCGCACGCTGGACGCCGGGCAGGCCCTGGTGGACGCCGGCATCGAGCATGTCTTCTCGGTGGACGAAGGCTTCGAAGGACCGCTGGACGAGAACCACAAGCGCTCCACTCGGGGTGGCTGGCGCTACCACGGCCTGCCCTGGGAGCAGTGCTGAGGCCCGCGACGGATCCCCTACAGCCACGGGGGTTGCGCGCACCCCGGGGGGTTTGGTTCATAATGAACTCGGACGCGTCACTGCGGCGTTCGATTGTGGCCCGGTGGTACCCTTGAGCCTTAATTTTTCACCACGGGACCGAGTACTTCCGTTTCGCTGTGCATGTCCGTCTTCGAGCGGAAAGCCTAAAGATCCGGAGACTTCTCCCACCTGAGCCCTAGGTTCAAGGTCAAGGGCCACGCCGGCGCCTGCGGGGCGCGTCCACTTCTTTATTGATCCCGATTTCCTTTATGTCTGCGGAAACCGACTCCGTTCAAGATTCGCTATCGCCCGACGATCTGCGTGCCCTGCGTCTGCGCCTGCGCCGCGCGCGGGCGGCTTTGTCGGATGCCCAGCTCGACCACCACTCTGCCGCCATTTGCGGACATCTGCTGCGCTGGTTCGAGCGCTGGAAGCCGCATTGTGTCGGCGCCTATCGCGGCCTGCGCGGCGAGGTCGACCTGACCCCACTGACTGTCGCCCTGGCCCGGCGCGGCACACGCATCGCCCTGCCGGTGATGGACGACAAACGCCCCGGGCACATGCATTTCCACACCTGGGCCCCGGGCGATGCGCTGTGCCACAACGGCTTCGGTATCGCCGAACCCTGTCCGGACGCCCCACGCATTTGGCGCCGCGAGATGCAGGTGGTGCTGATGCCGCTGGTGGCCTTTGACACCGCCGGCAACCGCATGGGCATGGGTGCGGGCTACTACGACCGCTACTTCGCCCGGCGTCGCTTCGGCATGCGCCGGCCGAAGCTGATTGGCGTGGCCCACTCGCTGCAGGGCGTCCCGGCGCTGCCGACTCGCCCCTGGGACGTCCCGCTGGATGGCGTCGTCACCGAGCAGGGCTGGCATGCGCTGCCAGACCGCGCGCGGCACAATACGCACACCTGACCACACCCCTTATTTGGCACGAGGAGCCCGCATGGCCTACTGGCTGATGAAGTCCGAGCCCGACGAGTTCAGCATCGACGACCTGGAACGCGTCGGCGTGGAGCCGTGGGACGGCATCCGCAACTACCAGGTGCGCAACATGATGCGCGACGAGATGAAGAAAGGCGATCTCGCCTTCTTCTACCACTCCAACGCCAAGCCGCCGGGCATCGTCGGCATCCTGCGCATCGAGAAAGAGGCCTATCCGGACACCTGCGCCTTCGACCCCGAAGACCCGCACTACGACCCAAAGAGCGACCCGGACAACCCGCGCTGGCTGCGCGTGGACGTCGCCTTCGAGGAAAAATTCGGCGACATCATCACCCTCGACTGGCTGAAGCAGCAGCCGCAGCTCGAGGACTGCCCGCTGGTGCGCCGCGGCAACCGGTTGTCGGTAATGCCCATCACCCAGGACCAGTGGGACTTCATCCTGAGCCACGCCCAGCGCGGGAAGTAACCGCGTGGCCACGCTCTACCACTTCCCGCACGATGCGAAGGCCGACCGCCTGCGCCTGGCCTGCGGCTACAAGGGTGTCGCGCTGGAGACCCGCGCGCTGGACTGGTTCGACGACGAGACCTTCTTCGAACTGGGCGTGGCCCGCCAGTCCCCGATCCTGCAAACCGACGACGGTACGCTGCACACCGACACGGTCACGGCACTGCGCGATATCGACCACCTGTTCCCGACCGGCGAGCCACTCTCCGACGGCGTCATCACCGAGGACGCCTGGCAGGCCCTGGTGGACTGGCGCGCCAAGGTGGAGATCGTGCTGGACCGGCTCTACGCCCCGCTGGCGCCGGGCTTTCACGGCATCGGCGAGAGCGCCGAGGCCCTGGCCGATTTCAAGGCGCATGTGCAGCACCGCTTCGGCCTGTCGCTGGAGGAGCTGGCCAACGACCGCTACGACGGCTACAACCAGCTCGCCAAGCTGAGCCACCTGCCGGAACTGGCCAAGCACCTGGCCGCCAACCGCTTCTACCTCGGCCACCCGTCGATCGCCGACTGCGTGATCGCCGCCGACCTCTACCCGCTACAAATGCACGACGGCATCAACCTGCCGGTCGACATGCTCTACTACCTCCGCCGCGTCGAGGAGACCTTCAACACCCCCCTCAACACCCACTGGCTCGCCCGCTGAAGACCATGTGGGAGCGGCCTTGGCCGCGAAACGGCGGTAGGCGCTGGCGCAGGCACGCTCCCACTGGACTGCTTGCTACATCGACGAAAGGAGCAGCAACGATCAGGCCGCCGCAAAGCGCCGGATATGATTCTCGTCCCGAGCCGCGGCCCGGGCCAGATCGTAGTTGGTCTGCATCGTGAGCCAGTGGCGTGCCTCGCCGATTCCCCCACTCTCCAGACGCACCGCAAAATCCGGTGAAATGGCGGCGTGTTCGTTGAGAACACGCGAGACCGCGTTGCGGGACATCCCCAGATGCTGCGCAAACTCCGTCACCGAAAGACCCAGCCCCGGCAGCACACGCCGGCGCAGGATCCGCCCGGGGTGGGGCGGGTTCCGCATCGCCGCGTCTTCCTGAAGGTCAGTGGTAATCTTCATAATCCACCTGATCCGCATCGTCGCCACTGAAAGGGAAGGTGACGACCCAGTTGCCGTTCACATGCACCGAGAAAAAGCCGGCGCGATCCCCACGCAGCGGATGAAAATCCATGCCCGGGAGATCTAGGGAAACACTGATCAATGTACACACTCGCGCTCGAGTCGCTTTTGCGCGCGAACAAGGCGCGGCGACTGCCGTGCAGTCACTCTGCACAAGGGAACCGCAACGCCGTGCGCGCGCAAAAGCGACCGAGCCCCTTGCATTCAATGGCTTGTGAGGTTGGCACCCCAGGTTCCCCGATCCTGCGTTGCGCCGCTGGCGGGTAGAACCACTACCCGCTGCACGACGCGCCTTGTCTCGGAAAACCTGGGGTGCCAACGCGAGCGTGTACATTGATCAGTGTTTCCCTAGCTGTCCGGGATGGGTCGCTGCATCCAGCAGCGCGAGAATGTCTTCCAGGTCTTCCACATGGTCCGCCGGCAACCCACGGCGATCGCCGCTCGCATACAAGCGTTTTAGTCCCTTGTGACGAATCTTCCTGATCATCGGCCTTCCTTGGCACGCAACTTCGACTGTAATCCGTAACGTTACGGTGGTCAATGCAATCCACTGACAAGCGGCTCAGCCAAAGCGGTAGTGCTTGCGGATGTCGCGGTGGATCTCCCAGGTGCAGTCCATGCCCTCGGGGAAGGTGACCAGGTCGCCCTCGCCGACCGTGACCGGCTCGCCGCCGTCCGGGGTCACCGTGACCTGGCCTTCCAGGATGTAGCAGACCTCGCGCTCGTCGTAGTGCCAGGGGAAGGTCGAGATCTCCTTCTCCCAGACCGGCCAGTCGAACACCCCCAGGCGTTCCAGGTGGTCGTGGTCCGGGCGATGAATCACTTCGATGGACATGACAGCCTCCTCAATACCGAGAGCACGCGAGCCTAAACCCAACGCGTTCGCAGACCAACCGGCGGCCCGGTCAAACACCCGGGCGCGGGCCTGCCCGAGCCGCACCTCCGAAGCGCCGCAGCAGCAGGAGCACGAACGCCCCCACGCCGAGGGCGGCCGGCAGGAATTCCAGCCACTGGCCAAGGCCCCAGGCCATGTAGCCGGTGACCAGCGCCCACAGCAGCGGGATGATCGCCAGCACCAGGGGCGGACGCGACGGCACCAGCAAAAGCATCCCCAGGGTCAGCAGCATCACCGGTCCCGGGACCACGCCGACATATTGCAGCTGCGTCCAGGGCGTTTCGGCCAGCGCGGCGTCCAGAAGTGGGTACCCCACGAAGGCATGGGCGATCAGCACCATCGCGGCCCCTCCCCCCAGCCGGCCGGGCCAGCCGAAGCGGGCCTGGCCCATCAGGGTCAGCGCGAACACCAGCATCAGGCCCTGGGCCACGAACACTCCGGCCAGCCATTCGGCGGCGAAGTGGAACGGCGCCAGCGAACCGCCGAAGAAGGCCACCCCGGTCCAGATCCACAGCACGCCCAGCAACAGGCCAATGACACGGCCAGCCGCACGCGAACCCGGAACCACCAGCCCCACAGCCACCAGTGCGAGCAGTGCGCCGATCCCGTGCAGGGGCCAGATCGCGGTGTTGTACTGGCCCAGGATCGCCAGCCAGGTCGAGGCCTCAAACGGCAGCATGTCGGCTCCCCGGTCGCAAGGATTCGGAGGCCAACCCTACAGGTCCTGCACGTACGCGACCATGCGGCTGCGCATTCCGGCGTCCGGCATGGGGCCGTACAGCGCGCCCATGTTCTCCTCCATGTGCGCCACCACCGAGGTCGCGGGGATCGCACAGGTCACGTCCGGGTGCGAGACGATGAACTTGAGCAGGAACTGCGGCCAGTTCTCGCATTCGATCTCCGCCGCCCAGTCCGGCAGCGGATGCCCCGCGAACTGGTTGATCAGCGCCTTGCGCCGAAACGGGCGGTTCGCGATCACCGCCACCCCGCGTTCCCGCGCCAGCGGCAACAGGCGCTGTTCCGCTTCGCGATCCAGGACGTTGTAGGTCAGCTGCACGAAGTCCAGGTCCTCGCGCCGCAGGATGCGCTCCAGCTCGTCGTGGCGCCGCCCGTGCGAGGTGGTCACACCGATATAGCGAACCTCCCCCGCCTCACGGCGCTCGCGCAGGGTTTCCAGGTGCGCCTCCCAGTTCTGCAGGTTGTGCACCTGCTGCAGGTCCAGGGTGTCGACACCCCACAGATCCCGCGACTCCGAATGCTGGTCGCGGCCGGTCGAGGTGCTGCGCGTCCAGATCTTGGTCGCCGAGAACACACCCTCCGGATGGCCCAGTTCGCGCAGGCCGTGACCGACCACCGCCTCCGCGCGCCCGTACATCGGCGAGGAGTCGATCATCCCGCCGCCACGGCGGACAAAGGTATCCAGGATGCGGGTACGCACCGCCAGCGCTTCCGGATCCTCCGGCACGTTGAAGGTAATCCACGTCCCCATCCCGATCACCGGGATCTCCTCCCCGGAAGACGGGATCGGCTTGCGCTGCGGCTCACGCCCCTCGGCGGTCCCACCGACAAGGGGCCACCCGGCCCCGGCCGCCACCGCGGACCCGGCCATCCAGCGCAGGAAGGATCGGCGTGAACGCCGCGGGGATGGATGTTTCATGGCAGGTGATCACCGAAGAAGACTCCATCCGTGGGCCATCCGGCCGCGCCACAAGTTCCCTATGCGACGGCCTGCAGGTGCCGGGCCAGCGCCGAGACCAGCGGTTTCATGAAGTATCGACCATCCGGTACCACGGTGGGGGTAATACCGTGAGCGTGCAGTTCATCCGCCACCACGGGGCCAATCGCCGCGACGATGGTGCGCCGCAACGCCTCCCGCAATGCATCCTGACGATCCTCGGCCTGGCCGACCCGCAGCAGACGCCGGACCTGGGCCTGGCTGGTAAAGGCGATCGCATCCACCTCTCCTGCGATCAGGGCTGCAATCAGCTCGCTCACACGCCCCGTCTCGGCGGCATCCGCGTAGCGGTAGGGCCAGACCAGGAACACCTCCGCGCCCGCCGCCCTCAGGAAATCCAGCAGGCGGCGGTTGGGCTCCGCACCGTAGAGCTGCACACCGATACGTTGTCCGTGCAGGTCCTGAGCGGACAGGGTCTGGATGATCCCTTCGGTGGTCGGTGCCGCCGCCACCGCATCGGGCCGCACACCGAACGGTTTCATCGCGCGGCCGGGTTTGGGGCCCCGTACCAGCGTCGGGGTTCCGGCCACGGCCGTCAGCCAGGTAGCCTCGCACCCGGCGCGCCGAGCAAAGCCGGTCAGCCGAGTAAACCCCTCCCCCGTCAGGAAGATCAGCCGATCGAACGGGGCATCGATGGCGGTTGCCAGCCAGGACTCGATGGCCGCCTGGTCGAGGCTGTCGTGGATGGCGACCAGCGGGCAGCGCCACACCTCGGCCCCGCGCCGCTCCAGCAGCCCGGCAAACACCTCCAGTGCACGGCTCTCCGGGAGCGCGACCCGGACGCCGGCCAGCCCGCCAGAGACCGCATGCGTACGATCCTCCAATCCGCTCACGCCGCGCTCGCGGTCACGACACCGGATGCCGGCATCAGCTGCGGGAACGTCGTGGCCGACCCGGCATCCGGCCGGAACCAGTCCAGGCGCTGATGGCAGGCGGCGACCTCGCCGATCACGATCAGGCTGGGCGAGCCGACCTGATCGCGTTCGGCGCGGGCGGCCAGGGTATCCAACGTGCCGGTCACGACACGCTGACGGGCGGTCGTGCCGTTCTCGATGATCGCGGCCGGGGTCCGCCCGGCACGGCCCGCACCCTTGAGCCCCCGGCAGATCTCCCCCAGCCCCTTGCGGCCCATATAGAACACCAGCGTCTCGCGGGTGTTCGTCAGCTGCGACCAGTCCACGTCCAGCCGGCCCTCGCGGGTATGGCCAGTAATGAAGCGCACGGACTGGGCATGATCACGGTGGGTTAGCGGGATGCCCGAATAGGCGGCACAGCCACTGGCCGCGGTGATGCCGGGCACCACCTGATAGGCCACGCCGTCGCGGGCGAGCACGTCCAGCTCCTCGCCGCCGCGGCCGAACACGAACGGGTCGCCGCCCTTCAGTCGCGCCACGCGCTTGCCCTCGCGCGCCAGCCGCGAGAGCAGTTCGCTGATCGCCTCCTGCGGCACGCAGTGATGATCGCGCTCCTTGCCGACATAGAAGCGCTCGGCCTCGCGCCGGGCCAGGTTCACCACCTCCGAGGACACCAGGCGGTCGTAGACGACCACGTCCGCCTGCTGCAACAGACGCAACGCGCGGAAGGTCAGCAGGTCCGGATCACCCGGCCCGGCGCCGATCAGATAGACCTCGCCCGGCGTGGCGGCATCCGCTTCATTCAATTCCTGTTCCAGACGCTCTGCGGCCGCATCCATACGTCCGGCCAGCGCCAGCTCGGTGGCCGGCCCGGCAAACGCACGCTCCCAGAAGGCCCGCCGCGCGTTCACACTGTCGAAATGGGCGCGCACCCGGTCGCGCAGGCGACCGGCGAGATCCGCCAGGCGCCCATAGCCGGACGGAATCAGGCTCTCGATCTTCGCGCGCAGCAGACGCACCAGCACCGGGGCACGGCCACCGGAGCCGATCGCGATGGTCAGCGGGCCGCGTTCGACGATGGCCGGCAGGATGAAGCTGCAAAGCTCGAGCTGGTCCGCCACGTTCACCGGGATCGAGCGCGCAACACAGTCCTCCGAGACCTGGCGGTTAACCTGCTCGTTGTCGGTCGCGGCGATCACGATCGCCACCTGCCCCAGGTACTCGGTTCGGTAGGTACCCGGCTCGCGGGTGATCGACTCCGGGTGCTCGCGCAACAAGCGCTCGGCGGCATCACTGTAGTCAGGGGCTCGCAGGCGCACCCGCGCCCCGGCCTCCAGCAGCAGCGCCGCCTTGCGCGCGGCCACCGGACCGCCCCCGACCACCAGGGCCTGGCGGCCGTGCAACTGCATATAGATCGGCAGGTGTTCCATGCTCATCCCTCCCGCGCCACGGGATCCGTGGGCGCCTCGGATTCTTCATTCAACAGGGTCTGGATCTCGGGGCGGCAGGAGCCGCAGTTGGTGCCGGCCTCGAGGCAGGCACCCACGGCCTCGCAGCTCGCCAGCCCCTGCTCGCGAATCGCCGTGCGGATGCGCGTCTCGTCCACGCCGAAGCAGGCGCAGACCATGCGCCCGCGTGCGGCCTGGCCGTTCGGCGGACACCCCGTGAGCAGGGCCATGCGTTCGTCATCGGTGATCGACTCGGCCGCGAACAGACCGCCCAGCCATTCGCGCTCGGGCAGGCCGCGGTCGGGACCCGCGAACAGCACGCAGGCAAGCCGGCCCTCGTGAATACGCGCGGCGCGGTAGCGACCACCCGCCGGGTCGGCGAACTCCAGCCACTCGCCGGGGCCGTCCAGCCGTGCCCGCCAGTCGGCGATCTCGGGTGGCGCGCCACGCCCGGCCAGTTCAAAGCGCAGATGCCGCGGCCCGCGCGCGGTCACCGCGTAGTCGGCCTCCGGGAGACTCACCGGCTCGCGGCTCAGCACGAAGCCGTGCCAGCCCATCGCCGCCGGGCGCACCGAGACGGCCGTGTGCTTGAACGCCGGCTGCCCGGAGACCGGATCGACATGCGCGGGCACCAGGGCATCCACCCGCGCCAGCCGCGCGATCGGCCGGCTCCAGTGCATCGGCACGAACACGCTGCCGGGGCGTTGCTCGCGGCTCACCTGCACCCGCGCCAGCAGGTGCCCGTGACGGCTGGTCACCGCGGCCAGATCACCCGCCTGCACACGAAACAGCCCGGCATCTACCGGATGGATCTCGACGAACGGCTCCGACTGATGCGCGCTCAGGCGCGGCGTCCGCGCGGTGCGGGTCATGCTGTGCCACTGGTCGCGGATGCGCCCGGTGTTCAGGCGCAGGGGGTACTCGGCGTCGATCGAGTCGGTGGGTGCGCGCGGATCGACGGCCACGAGGTGCGCACGGCCGCTGGGGGTGAAGAAGCGCCCGTCCCCGAACAGATGCGTGGTCCCGATCTCGCTGCCAGCCGGGAGCGGCCACTGCACGGGCTCCAGGACGTCGTACCCGGCGGCCGAAAGATCTGCCAGCGCGCCGATGTCGAAGTCACGCCTGCCCTCGTTTTCGAACGCGGACAGGGCCGCATGCTCGCGGAAAATCTCCACCGGTTGCGTATAGGGGAAGGCCTCGGCAAAGCCCAGGCGGCGGGCGACCTCGGCCAACGCCCACCAGTCGTGACGCGCCTCGCCCGGGGGTTCCCGGAACGGGCGCTGGCGCGAGATGCGCCGCTCGGAATTGGTCACCGTGCCGTCCTTCTCGCCCCAGGTGGTCGCCGGCAACAGCACGTCGGCCACGCGGGTCGTCTCGGTCTCGTGCACGCAGTCGGAGACCACGACCAGCGGGCAGTCGCGCAGGGCCCGCTCGAAGCGTTCGGCTTCGGGCAGGCTGAACAAGGGGTTGGTGCCGATGATCCAGATCGCCTTCACCTGCCCCGATTCAACCGCGCGGAACAGATCCAGCGCCTTGAGCCCCGGCTTGCGGGCGAGATTCGGTGCATTCCAGAAGCGGCTTACGCGATCCAGGGACATTTCGTCGAAGCCCATGTGCGCGGCCAACTGGCTGGCGAGTCCGCCAACCTCGCGCCCACCCATCGCATTGGGCTGACCGGTCAGCGAAAACGGGCCCATGCCCGGGCGCCCGATGCGCCCGCTGGCCAGATGCACGTTGAGGATCGTCCCGGCCTTGTCCACGCCGCTGTCGGACTGGTTGATGCCCTGGCAGAACGCGGTAACCGTCCGCTCCGTTCGCGCGAACCAGCGGAAGAAGGTGGCCACCGCCTCGGGATCCAGTTCGCAGGCCTCAGCGGTCACGGCAATCGACGGACTGGAGGCGCGGGCTGCCGCCAGGGCGTCGGCGAAGCCATCGACGTGGCGTTCCAGGAATGCCGGGTCCAGCGCATCCTCGCGGCGCAGGTGATCCAGCAGGCCGTTGAACAACCAGGCATCCGTGCCCGGCGCCAGCGGCAGGTGCAGATCGGCCGCCTGGGCAGTGGCCGTGCGCCGCGGATCGATCACCACCAGCTTCATCTCCGGGCGCGCCGCGCGGGCGGCCTGCAGGCGCTGGAACAGCACCGGATGCGCCCACGCCATGTTCGAACCGACCACCACGACCAGGTCCGCCTGTTCGAAGTCGGTGTAGCTGCCCGGCACGCCATCCATGCCGAAGGCGCGGGTGTGTGCGGCCACGGCCGTGGACATGCAAAGCCGCGAGTTGGTGTCGATGTTGGCCGAGCCGACGAAGCCCTTCATCAGCTTGTTGGCAACAAAGTAGTCCTCGGTCAGAATCTGCCCGGAGACGTACAGCGCCACCGCGTCGGGCCCATACCGGTCGATCACGTCGCGAAAGCCGCCCGCGACATGATCCAGCGCCGTATCCCAGTCGACGCGCGCGCCCTCGATCTCCGGATGCAACAGCCGCCCCTCGTCCCCCAGTGTCTCGGCCAGCGCCGCGCCCTTGGAACACAGGCGCCCGGCGTTCGCCGGATGGGAGGAGTCGCCGCGCACCTCCACCGGAAACTCGGCTCCCGGCGTCGCGGTCACCTCCACGCCGCAGCCCACCCCGCAATAAGGGCAGGTGGTGCGGGTCACGGCGTCGGATGTGGCCATCTCAGCCCGCCTCGCGGCAGTCAACCACCGGCGCCGCGTCCGAATCGGTGGCGGAGGCGGCCAGGTCCAGCCACACCTGGCCCTCGGTCACGCGGACCGGGAAGGCATGTGTGCAGCCCGAATCCGCGCCCGTGGCCGCGCCGGACGGCAGGTCGATCACCCAGTTGTGCAGTGGACAGGTCACACGTTCGCCGTGGACGATGCCCTGCGACAACGGCCCACCCTTATGCGGGCACTGGTCGCGCAGGGCGAAGACGCGGTCGTCCGCGGTTCGGAACACGGCGATATCGCCGTTGGGGCCAGCAACGACCCGCGCGCCCAGCGGCGGGATCTCGTCGAGATGGCAGATCGCGGTCCAGCTCATGCCGACACCTCCGGACGCGGGGTCCCCGGCGTGCCATCCGCCGGCCGGATGGGGATGAACTCATGCGCCGCATGGCCGGCGGCCCGCTCGGCCCAGGGATCCACCTGCGCCACCTCCTGCGACTGAAGGAAGCGGGCGTACAGCGCGGCACGGTTCTCGGCGTCGTCCACCAGGCGTTCCTTCACCTGCGTCAGCCCGACACGCTCGATCCAGGGCGCGGTGCGCTCCAGGTAGCGGGCGCTTTCGCGGTAGAGCTGCATGAAGGCCCCGGCGTATTCGAGCACCTCGGCCTCGGTCTCCACCTTGCAGAGGAAGTCGGTCGCGCGGACCTTCACCCCGCCGTTACCGCCGACGTGCAGCTCGTAGCCGGAGTCCACGCAGACCACGCCAAGGTCCTTGATCGTCGCCTCGGCGCAGTTACGCGGGCAGCCGGAGACGGCCATCTTGAACTTGTGCGGCGTCCACGATCCCCAGCTCATCCGTTCCAGCTGGATGCCGAGACCGGTGGAGTCCTGGGTGCCGAAACGGCACCACTCGGAGCCAACACAGGTCTTCACCGTACGCAGGGCCTTGCCGTAGGCATGGCCGGAGACGAACCCGGCCTGGCCGAGATCGCGCCACATGGCTGGCAGATCGCTCTTTTCCACGCCCAGCAGGTCGATGCGCTGACCACCGGTGAACTTGACCGTGGGCACCTCGTAGCGCTCGGCCACCTCGGCGATCGCGCGCAGCTCGGCCGGCGTGGTCACCCCGCCCCAGATGCGCGGGATCACCGAGTAGGTCCCGTCCTTCTGGATGTTGCCGTGGGCGCGCTCGTTGATGAAGCGCGACTGCGCGTCGTCCTGGTACTCCTTCGGCCAGGCCGCCAGCAGGTAGTAGTTGAGCGCCGGGCGGCAGACGTGACAGCCGTTCGGGGTCTTCCAGTCGAGCGCCGCGAATACCGCGTCCATCGTCTTCAGGCCGTCGCGGGCGATCGCCGCGCGGACTTCGTCGTGACTGTGGTCGGTGCAGGCGCAGACAGGCTTTTTCGCCGGGGCGTCGGAGTAGTCACCGCCCAGCGTGGTCGCCAGCAGCGACTCGACCAGTCCGGTGCAGGAACCGCAGGAGTTCGAGGCCTTGGTGTGGGCGCGAACGTCCTCCAGCGTGAACAGCTTGTGCTCGCTGATCGCCTGGACGATATCCCCCTTGCACACACCGTTGCAGCCGCAGATCTCGGCGTTGTCCGGCATCGCCGCCACGCGCGAGGCCTCGTCGCCGTGGCCGGAGTCGCCGATATGCGCCTGGCCGAACAGCAGGTTCTCGCGGATATCGGCGACCGGCGTGCCATCGCGCATCAACTGGAAGTACCAGGAGCCATCCAGGGTGTCGCCGTAGAGCACCGCGCCCTGGATGCGATTGTCCTTCAGCACCAGGCGCTTGTAGACGCCGCGCGCGGCGTCCTGGAACACCAGATCCTCGGTGGTCTCGTCACCGGTGAAGTCGCCGGCGGAGAACAGGTCGATCCCGGTCACCTTGAGCTTGGTCGAGGTCATCGAGCCCTCGTAGCGCCCAATGCCGTACTCCGCGAGGTGATTGGCGCAGACCTTGGCCTGTTCCCACAGCGGCGCGACCAGGCCATAGGTCGTGCCGCGATGCTGCACGCACTCCCCGACCGCGTAGATCGCCGGGTCATACGTCTGCATCGTGTCGTTCACTACCACACCGCGCTCACAGTGCAGCCCGGCGGACTCGGCCAGCGCGGTATTCGGGCGGATGCCGACCGCCATCACCACCAGATCGGTGTGTACCTCACTGCCATCGGCAAAGCGCACGCCGGTGACCCGCTCGTCCCCGAGGATCGCCTGGGTCTGGTGCGCCATGCGAAAGTCCATGCCGCGCTCCTCCAGCGAGGCGCGCAGCATGCCGGACGCCGCAGGGTCCAGCTGGCGCTCCATCAGGTGATCCATCAGATGCACCACGGTCACGTCCATGCCCTGGCGCATCAGGCCGTTCGCGGCCTCCAGCCCCAGCAGGCCACCGCCGATGACCAC
Source organism: Thioalkalivibrio versutus (assembly GCF_001999325.1). GTDB lineage: Bacteria > Pseudomonadota > Gammaproteobacteria > Ectothiorhodospirales > Ectothiorhodospiraceae > Thioalkalivibrio > Thioalkalivibrio versutus. The sequence goes on along the minus strand of NZ_MVAR01000006.1, from coordinate 4,034 downwards.
CGCTCGCCGATGCTCACGGCTGGAGGCCAGCATCGCGTCGACATCGTGGATGTCGCGAAAGCCCACCACGCCGTCGAGATCGGCACCCGGAATCGGGATCATCACCGGATCCGAGCCGGTCGCCAGCAGCAGCCGGTCATACGGCGCCTCGGTGCCGTCCTCGGCGATCACCCGACGACCGACGCGGTCGATCCGCTCGACGCGCTTGCCCTTGTGCAGGGTGATCCCGTGCTCGGCATACCAGGCATCGTCGTTCAGCATGATCTCGTCGACGGTCTTCTCCGAGGCCAGCACCGGCGAGAGCATGATGCGGTTGTAGTTGCCCCAGGGCTCGGCGCCGAACACGGTGATGTCGTACATGTCGGGCTTGAGCTTCAGCAGCTCCTCGACCGTGCGCATCCCGGCCATGCCGTTGCCGATCAGGACCAGCCGCGGCTTGTCGTTTGACGTGTTCATTACGCAGCCTCCGCTTCCGGGTTCTTGTGACGCTCGTGGAGGAAGCGCAGGACTTCGGCCCGGTAGTGGTTGTACTGCGGGTTGTCGGCCATCGCCAGACGCTCGCGCGGTTTGGGCAGGTCAATCTCCAGGATCTCGCCGATGGTCGCGGCCGGGCCGTTGGTCATCATCACGATGCGGTCGGACAGCAGCACGGCCTCGTCCACGTCGTGGGTGACCATCAGCACGGTGTTGCCCAGATCCGACTGGATGCGCATCACCTCATCCTGCAGGTGGGCCCGGGTCAGCGCGTCCAGCGCACCGAACGGCTCGTCCATCAGCAGTACCTTCGGCTCCATCGCCAGTGCCCGGGCGATGCCGACACGCTGCTTCATGCCTCCGGAGATTTCGTCCGGGCGCTTGTCGAGTGCGTGGCCCATGCCGACCATCTCCAGCGTCTGCAGGATCCACTCGCGACGCTCGGCCGCCGACTTGGTGCCCTTGAAGGTCTTGTCCACCGCCAGGGCGACGTTGTCGCGCACCGTCAGCCAGGGCAGCAGCGAGTGGTTCTGGAACACCACGCTGCGATCCGGTCCCGGCTTGCTGACTTCACGCCCGTCCAGGATCACCGCGCCGGTGCTGGTCTCCAGCAACCCGGCGACGATGTTGAGCACCGTCGACTTGCCGCAGCCGGAGTGGCCGATGATGGAGATGAACTCGCCGCGTTCCACGTGCAGGTCGACGTCGCGCAGCACCTCGGTAGCCGAAGGCCCTTCGCCAAAGGTCTTGTGGACGTGTTCGATGGAGAGATAGCTGGTCATGATGTTTCTCCTGTAAGGGGCCGGCTCAGCCGGCCTGCGTGCCACGGGTAACCCAGTTGCCGACGATGGCAACCAGACGGTCGAGGAAGAACCCGACCAGGCCGACGTAGACGAGCGCGAGCACGATGTCGCTGAGCATGGAGGCGTTCCAGGCATCCCAGATAAAGAAGCCGATGCCAACACCACCGATCAGCATCTCGGCGGCCACGATCGCCAGCCAGGCGAGACCGATCCCGATGCGCAAACCGGAAAAGACATACGGCGCGGCGGCCGGGAGCATGATCTTGGTGAAGTACTCGAAGCCGTTCAGGCGCAGCACGCGGGCCACGTTCACGTAGTCCTGCGAGATATTCCGGATACCGACGGAGGTGTTGATGATGATCGGCCAGATCGCGGTGATGAAGATCACGAAGATCGCCGACGGATTGCTGGCCTGGAACGCGGCCAGCGAGATCGGCAGCCAGGCCAGAGGCGGCACGGTACGCAGGACCTGGAACAGCGGGTCGAGTCCGCGCATCGCCCAGGTGGACTGGCCCACCAGCACGCCCAGGCCGATACCGGCGACTACCGCCAGCGCATAGCCGTAGGCCACGCGCTCCAGGCTGGCCAGCAACTGCCAGGCCATGCCGACGTCGTTACCGCCGTAGTCATAGAAGGGATTGACGATCAGTTCCCAGGTGTCGGTAATCACCTGGCTCGGGGCGGGCAACACGGCTCCCGGGGAGGACGCCATCATCTCCCAGATAAGCAAAAAAAGCGCCGTGACGACCACCGGCGGCACCACGACCGCGGCAGTATTGCGCAGGCGCCGGGCCCAGGCCCCGGGATCTGCCCCGGGGCGCGGCTGGGGCCTGGCCGCAATGGTGGTGGCCTTCCGGGCCACGGGCCGGGTGGGCGACGCGTCGGCCGCCGGGCGTTCGCGCCCGGAGCCAAAGGTCAGGGTGCGGTCGAGAATGGCACTCATCGCGAAATCCTCTTGAATCGTTTGTTCGGGGGTCAGTCGGGCAACGCGTCAGGACGCGAGCGCCTTGATGTCCAGGCTGTCGAGATAGGCCTGCGGGTTCTCCGGGTCGAAGACCTTGCCGTCGAAGAACGTTTCCTTGCCGCGCGAGGTGGACTCGGGGATGTCGGCGCCGTCGATGCCGAGCGCCTCGGCGGCCTCGCGCCAGATGTCCTCGCGGTTCACCTCGTCCACCAGCGCCGGCATGTCCAGGTCCGGCGGCAGATAGCCCCAGCGGATGTCCTCGGTGAGGAACCACAAGTCGTGGCTCTTGAACGGGTAGGAGGCCTGGTCCTTCCAGTAGCGCATCTGGTCGGGGTGATCCTCGACCACGCGTCCGGTGCCGTAGTCGAAGTTCCCCTGCATGCGGTCGATGATGTCGCCGTACGGGGCGTGGATGTAGCGCCGGCGCGAGCAGATCTCGGCGACCTCCTCCTTGTTCACCGGGTCCTCGCAGTACATCTGCGCCTCCATCACCGCCATGGTCAGGGCGCGCGCCGCGTTCGGATGAGCCTCCACCCAGTCGGCACGCATGCCCAGCGCCTTCTCCGGGTGGTTGTGCCACAGTTCGCCGGTGGTGTTGGCGGTGTAGCCGATGCCCTGATTGATCAGCTGCATGTTCCACGGCTCGCAGACACAAAAGGTGTCCATGGACCCGACGCGCATGTTGGCAACCATCTGCGCCGGCGGGACCACGATGGTGGCGATGTCGCGGTCCGGATCGATCCCGCCGGCGGCCATCCAGTAGCGGATCCACAGATCATGGGTCCCGCCCGGGAAGGTCATCGCCGCACGAATGTCGTCACCGCCGGCGGCCTTCTCGGCCAGGGCGCCCTTGAACTCCGTGGTGTCGGTGCCGACCTTCAGGTCCGCGTACTCGTCCCCGACCGAGATGCACTGCCCGGCCAGGTTCAGTCGCGCGAGGATCGTCATCGGCGTGCCCCGGCGATGGATCAGGTAGGGCATTGGCGTGAGGATGTGCGAGCCATCGATTCCGCCGCGTTGCGACCCCAGATCCAGGTTGTCGCGCACCGTGCCCCAGGAGGACTGCTTCAGCACCTGCACATCGGGCATGCCGTGAGCGGCGAAAAAGCCCTTCTCCAATGCAATGAACAGCGGTGCGGCATCCGTCAGCGCGATGAAGCCGAGCTTCGCCTCGGTGGTCTCCGGCTTGCCATTGCCGGCCTTCGCATAGCCCCAGGGCGCCGCGCCCGAAAGGCCCATTGCCGTGGCGCCGATTCCGGCGGCCATGCCGCCCAGGAAACGCCGGCGCGACAGGCCGGAGGTGTTCTTCGTGTCGTTCGTTTGATCGGTCATTACGGGTTCACTCCCCTTGTCAGCAAACACATCCCAAAAACGAAAAAAGGCGTCGCATCAGCCCGGCCGCTTGTGCAGCCGGGTGATGGACGCCTTTGTCCAGTCTCACGGGAGCCCCGGTCATCGGGTCTCCCTGTTGTCAGGCGACGAACCGCCGTTGGCTCGTCTTGCCCATACTCCTGCAGGAGGTGTGCCAATTAGCCGTTGCTAGGCGACCCTGCGGGAAACAATCGCCACGTGGCGCGGAAAAATCGGATGGTTTCGAACACCGGGTCGAACGCTTGCGGGAAGCCCGAAGTCCGGAAGCCGATCCCTAAGGCACCAGCCTGGGGCGCACTTGCGGTGCAGTTGACCTGCAATAGTGCGCTGCCAGAGGGCGACCTAACCCGCCGTAGGAGCCGCCTTGGCGGCGAAGCCCCTGCCCGCGCCGGACTTTGGCAGGGGCTTCGCCGCCAAGGCGG
>NZ_MVAR01000005.1 GCF_001999325.1 Thioalkalivibrio versutus | reverse complement strand
ATGGCGGCCGGTCCGGACCGGGAGGCGACGGCATGAGCACGGTGATGCCCACGGGACCCCTGGCGTCGGCGGAGGCCGTGCTCGAGCTGCTGCGCGAGTGGGAAGAGGCGGGCTGGCTGCGCGGCGTGGACCGGGCGCTGGTGCGCTTCCTGCACGAGCAGGCCCCGGCCGCGTCGCCGCTGGCCCTGCTGCTGGCGGCGCTGGCCAGCCATCAGGTCGGGCGCGGCCATGTGTGTCTGGAACTGGACGCATTGCTGCAGGCCCCCGACGCCACGCTGGCCCTGCCGCCGGAGGGCGAGCCGGGATCAAAGCCGCCGCCGCGACCTTCTTCGGTACTGCAGGGGGTATCCGTTGCGCAGGTTGCGGCGGCCCTGCAGGACAGTGGCCTGGCCGGACCGGGCGAGGCGGGTGGAACGCCGCTGGTGTACACCGGGGGGCAGGTCTATCTGCGCCGCTACTGGGAGAGCGAGCGCCGCATCGGCCAGGCCATCCGCGCGCGCCTGGCGGACCGCGAGGCCTGGCAGGGTGCGCTGGACGAGCAGGCGGCGCGGGACTGGCTGGATCATCTGTTCGGACCGCCGGCGGAGGCTGCCACCGATCCGGACTGGCAACGCCTGGCCTGTGCCCTGGCGGCCGGTTCCGGCTTCAGTGTGATTACCGGCGGGCCGGGGACCGGCAAGACCACGACCGTGCTGCGACTGCTCGCGTTGTTGCAGGGGTTGCAGGGTCCGGACGACCCGCTGCGCATCCGCCTGGCGGCGCCGACCGGCAAGGCGGCGGCGCGCCTGAATGCCTCGGTCAGCGGGGCGCTGGATCGCCTGGGGCTGGACCAGCTGCCCGATGGCGACGCGCTGCGTCGGAACCTGCCCGCCGAGGTGGTGACGGTGCACCGCCTGCTCGGGGCGCGCCCGGATACCCGGCACTTCCGCCACGGGGCGCGCAACCCGCTGGCGGTGGATGTGCTGGTGGTGGACGAGGCCTCGATGATCGACCTGGAGCTGATGGCGAGCCTGGTCGAGGCCGTGCCACGCACGGCGCGCCTGATCCTGCTGGGGGATCGCGATCAGCTCGCCTCGGTGGAGGCCGGCGCGGTGCTGGGCGAACTGTGCCACCGCGCCGGGGGCGGGCACTACACGCCGCAGACCGCGCACTGGCTGGAGGCCGTGACCGGGATGGCCGTGCCGGCGGCCATGCAGGATGCGGCCGGTCAGGCGCTGGACCAGCACATCGTGATGCTGCGCGAGAGTCATCGCTTCGGCGCGGACAGCGGGATCGGGCGGTTGGCCGCGGCGGTGAACACGGGCGAGGCATTGAATGGGCCGGACGGGGACGATGCCGTCCGGCAAAAGGTACTCGCTGGGCCCGAGGACCCGGCACTGGTGACGCTCGCGGTGGACGGGCGCGCGGACACGCCGGAGGGCGAGGCGGTGGGTTATGCGGGCTATCTCGAGGGCCTGCGGGCGGCGCGGCCGGCCCCGGCGGCCCCGCGCGCGGCCTGGGAGGACTGGGCGCGCGACGTGCTGGCGGCCCACGGGCGGTTCCAGCTCCTGTGCGCGGTGCGCCGCGGCCCGTGGGGGCTGGAGACGCTGAACCGGCGCGTCGCCGCGGCCTTGCAGGCGCGCGGCCTGCTCGAGGGGGACGCGGGACGGATGGACGGGCCGGGGGCCGGCGGACAATGGGTCGAGGGGCGCCCGGTGATCGTCACGCGCAATGACTACGCGCTGGGGCTGATCAACGGCGATATCGGCATTGCCCTGGCCGTCCCGGCCTGGCTGGCGCGTGGCGAGCCGGAGGCGGACTCGGATGCCACCAAGGGCGAAGACTGGGTGCTGCGGGTGGCGTTCCTGGCCGCCGGGGACGGCGGGCGTGTGCGCTGGGTGCTGCCCAACCGCCTGGAGGCCATCGAGACCGCGTTTGCCCTGACGGTGCACAAGGCCCAGGGGTCGGAGTTCGAGCACGTGGCCCTGGTGCTGCCGGACGCGGACAGCCCGATCCTGACCCGCGAGTTGGCGTACACCGCGATCACCCGCGCCAGCCGCTGGTTCAGCCTGCTGGAGCCACGTGCGGGCACGCTGGTTGCGGCCAGCCAGCGCCAGATCCGCCGTAGCGGCGGCCTGCGGCGGTGGCTGGGGAACGCGTCGTAACGCGTCGTAGAGTGCGTTGAGCATCGCGAAACGCACCGTTCACGGGACAACACCCGCCCTCTTGATGCGATTCGCTGCGCTCATCGGCATCCTACGTCCGTTGCCCGTGTCCGGGGTTGGCAGCATTGTCGGATGCGATGAGCCCCGCGACTCGCATCACCTCGCCAATCGTCCGCTGTCCAGGTCCGGCTTTGGCGGGGGCTTCGCCTGCAAGCAGGCTCCCACAGAGGGTCGTGCGGCTGGCCGCTCGGGGGGTGTTCAGGTGGTGCGGCTGCCGTAGGTGACGACGGATTCGATGCGTTGGGCGCGTTCTGCGTCGAGGCCGTCGGTCTGGGCGAGGGTGGCAGCATCGGCGTTGATGATGTCGCGCACGCTGCCGATGTCGCGCAGGAGGTCGCGGGCCTGGTCGGCCTCGACGCCGGGCAGGCCGCTGACGATGAATTCGGCAGCCTTGCGCCGGGTGTCGGGCTTGGTCGGGCGGTCAGACGGGTCCGGCTCGATCTGTGCGTTCAGCCCCAGCAGGTAGATCAGCATGCCGCTGTTGTCGGCATCGGAGCTGGGCAGGACGCTGATCCCGAGGGCGATCGTCAGGTGGGCCAGGGCGCGGTGGATGTCCAGCGCCTGCTGGTGGAAACGCGGCTCGTAGAGGTCCCCCTCCACGATGTAGACGACCTGCTGGTAGTTGGCCTTCAGCTTGGCGGCGCTCTCCCACAGGGTCTTGTCGACGACGCTGAGCACCATGTCGGTGGCGGACTTGCGCTCGACCACGACGCCGTTTGGCAGCAGGTAGTCGCCGACGTCGAGGTCGGTGAATTCCAGCTCCACTCCCTCCAGGCGTTCGATGCGCTGAATGATCTTGCCCTGCTCGCGGCGGTCTGCGCGGATCGGCAGGTGAACGTTTTCCATGGGGGGGCTCCGGTTGGTTGGCAAACTCAGGGCACTCTAGGGCGTGCCGCGGGCCGCTCCAAATGGCCGGATGGCGGGCGGGGCGGCCCGGTGCACGGGTTGGCGTGCGTGGGCGCCGCACATGGCCTACAGTCGGGGAGCGTGCCCGGCGGATGGCAACCGTGGGCATGCATGGAAACAACAAAAATAGAAAAGGATGGAGTGCATATGTCGATTCAGATTGCAGTGGTGGGGCTTGGCCGGGTGGGCGGCCGCTTCCTCGAGATGTTGCTGGAGTCCGGTCTGCCGGGGATGACGATCTGCGCGGCCTCGGAGCAGGGCGAGACCGAGGGGCGCCGGCTGGCCGAGGCGAAGGGGATCCCGCTGGAGTCGGTTGCGGATCTCGTGGCGCGCGGGGATCAGGTGGACGTGATCTTCGATCTGACCGGGCAGCCGCAGGTCCGCCAGGAGCTGCGCGAGGGGATGCAGAACAGCGGGAACCGCCATACGGTGGTGGCGCCCGAGGTGATGGCGCACCTGACGTGGTCGATGCTGACGCGCGAGGCCCCGCCGGACGTGCACGGCAGTACGGGGTACTGATCCAGCGCCGCGTCGCCGGGGGTTCGATGGCGGCGCGAATGGCTGGATTCGGTCACGAAAGGCCGCCTTCGGGCGGCCTTTTTGTTGCTGGCTGGCGCGCAGGCGTTGGAGGCCAGGCGGAGCGATACGCAAAATGATCGCTCGCTGGTTCGAGCTGATGGTGGGTGTCCTTCCCCTTGATGTCATCCCGGCCGTACCGCAGCGCGGAGCCGGGATCTTCGGTGTCGCGGTGGCCGGCCGGGGGATCCCGGATCACCGCTACGCGGTGTCCGGGACGACGGGGTGGTGTGGGGGCCCCGCTTCAGACCAGGCGTGTCTCCAGGCAGTCGGCGAGGGCGAGAGGCGCCATGGCCCTTGAATGAATCCAGCCCTGGTAGAGGTCGCAGCCGATCGTCCGGAGGAAGTCGCGCTGTGCCTCGGTCTCCACGCCCTCGGCCACNNGTGGCCGAGGTGGACGATGGAGCGCAGGATCATGTCGGATTCCGGGTCCTGGCCGATGTCGGCGATGAACGAGCGATCGATCTTGAGCTTGTCGATCGGCAGCGATTTCAGGTAGGCAAGGGAGGAATAGCCGGTGCCGAAATCATCCAGTGCGACCCGGATGCCCAAGGCCTTTAGCCCGCGCAGTTGATCGCGGGTCAATGCGACGTCCGCCATGGCCACGGTTTCGGTGACCTCGATTTCGAGGTGCTCGGGTGGGGCGCCGGTGGCTCGGAGAGCCCTGCCCAGATGGTCCACCAGGTCATGTTGGCGGAACTGAATGGCGGAGATGTTGATCGCGACGCGGAGGTCGAGACCCGCGCGGGACCACTGGGCGAGCTGCTCGCAGGCCGTGCGGATGACCCAGTCGCCCAGCGGCAGGATCAGTCCGTTGGCCTCGGCGCTGGCGATAAAGCGTGCCGGAGCAACCGGTCCGAGCTCGGTGTCCGTCCAGCGTGCCAGGGCCTCGACGCCGATGATGCGGTTCGAGGCGACATCGAGCAGGGGCTGGTAGTGCAGCTCGAGTTCGTGGTTCTCCAGCGCCTGCTGGAGGCGTTGCTGCAGGCGCTGTTCCTCATGCACCTGGGCGTCCAGGTGCTGCGAGAAGAAGGCATAGGTGTTGCGTCCGGAGTGCTTGGCCTCATACATCGCCATGTCGGCGTAACGCACCAGGGTGCATTCGTCGCGGGCATCGCGCGGGAACAGGGCGATACCGATGCTCCCGGTGGAGGCGAGGTTGCGCGTGTGTTCGGTCTGGAACGGGCTGCCGAAGATGCCGAGGATGCGCTGGGCGACCTGGCCGATGGCCTGTTCGTCCTCGACGTTGGTCAGCAGGATCATGAACTCGTCGCCGCCGAAACGCCCGATGGTCGCCTCCTGGTCCAGGGCGCCCTGAAGTCGGGCGGCCACGGCCTTCAGCAGCTGGTCGCCCTCGTGATGGCCGAAGGTGTCGTTGACCATTTTGAAGTTGTCGAGATCCAGCAGCATGACGGCGATCGGGTGGCCGTGACGTTCGGCCTGGGCGATCCCCTGCGTCAGGCGGTCGTGCAGGAGCCAGCGGTTGGGTAGTTCGGTCAGGCTGTCGTGGGTGGCCTGGTGCTGGATCCGCGCCTCGCGGCGCTGGCGGTCGGTGATGTCGCGGATGAACGCGGTGATGCGGCGGCCTTCGCTGTCGTCGAAAGCATTCAGGCTGATGTCCAGCGGGAACTCGGTGCCGTCGATGCGGCGCCCGCGCAGGTGGGGCACCTGCCCCATGGTGCGGCGGTTGATGGTGTGGGCATGTGCCCGCCGGTGCATGCGGTGGCGTTCGCGCAGGCGTTCGGGGACCAGCCGCTCCACCGGTTGCCCGATCAATTGCTGGCGTGGATAGCCGAACAGGCGTTCGATGTTGCGATTGGCCATCACGATACGGCCGTCCATGTCGGTGACCAGCACGCCGTCGGGGGCCGTCTCCACCAGTTGCTGGTAACGCTGCTCGCGCATCTCGATATCGCGGTGGGCCTGGTGCAGGCGCTGGAGGGGCGAGCGCACGCTTTCCAGGAACAGGCCCTGGTAGATCAGGAGATACGCCGCGAGCTTGTAGATATGGCCGAGTACAAACGGGGTGTCGGTCAGGTCGTCGTAGAACATGAAGAACAGCCCGCTGCCGATGCTGATGACCAGGGCGGCGGCGACCAGGGGCATACCCGGACGTTGCAGCAGCTCACGGCGCAGGGCGAGCAGGGCCAGGGTGGCCAGGTGCAGGCTGATCACCAGCGCCTCCAGCCCCACCTTGATGGGCGTGAGCCCGCTGACCGGGTCGAACAGGGGCGGGACGATTTCCGCATGCCAAAGTCCGATCCACGCCAGCAAGGCGACTAGCAGGAGGCTCCCGATCAGGTAGACATGGCGTGGTGGACCGTCGCTTTGCGAGACCATGGGCAGGGCCACGTAGGCGAGCAACGCCGCCGCCGCGACCAGGCGCGCGGCCAGCCAGAACAACAATGTCTGTTGTGGCGAGTTCGGGGTGATGAAATCCGGCATGGCCGGATAGGTCATCAGGTGCAGGAAATCAAGCAACGCGACCGCCAGGAAGGCGCACGCCAGCAGCAGAGAAGCGGCCACGCGGCGGCGGTCGATTACGTGGTAGCCCACCGCAAACACCAGTACTGCCACAACCACCGCGAACAACTCCGCGCCCGTGTGGAAGGCGGTCAGGTGTTCGCTGGGCAGGATGCGGGGCAGCTCCGCCCCGAGCATCCAGATCGCCAGCGGTAACAGCAATAGCGCCAGCAGAACGCCGGAGGCGAGGGCAATATGTTGCCGCAGGTACCGATCGGATGGGGAAGTCATCTGGGGAGCTTTCCCTTTCAGCGATGTCTTGCCCAGAACTGCCGGGCGAGGCCTTGCAGTCCGGTTGCGAGCTGCGCGACCTCGCGGGCGGCGGTGTCGCTTTGATCGGCCCGGTTCGCGGTGGTGTCGGCGGCGCTGCGGATCGAGTCGACCCCCCGGCGGATCTCTTCCCCGGCGGTCCCCTGTTGTTCCACGGCGGCCGCAATCCGGGTGCTCATGTCGCGGATCTGTCCGACGCCCGAGGTGATGTTTTCGAGTGCCGCCGCCGCCTGCCGGGCCTGTTCGACACTGGTTTCGGCCTGCGTGCGGCTTTGTTCCATGGACGCCACCGCAGCCCGCGCGCGATCCTGGAGACGCTCGATCATCTGCTGGATTTCGGCGGTGGAATCCTGTGTTCGACTGGCCAGTGTGCGCACCTCGTCCGCCACCACGGCGAAGCCTCGCCCCTGTTCGCCGGCGCGTGCGGCCTCGATCGCCGCGTTCAGGGCGAGCAGGTTGGTCTGCTCGGCGATGCCGCGGATCACGTCCAGAACGCTGCTGATGTCCTGGCTGTGGCGTTCCAGTTCGGCCATCACACCCGATCCATCGCGAATATGCTGTCCCAGGTTTTCGATGGCCTGCGTGCTTTCGGCCACGACGCCGCTTCCGGCACCGGCTTCGCGGTCGGTCCGGTCGGCTGCATCGGCCGCACCCTGGGCGCTGCGGGCGACCTCCTGCACGCTGTTCACCATCTGCTGGGTGGCGCTTGCCACCTGCTCGGTCTCGGTCTGTTGATGGTTGCAGGCTTGCCGGCTGTCACCGACCGCAGTGACCAGGGCGTCGGCGGTCCGGGTAAGGCGTTCGGCCGCGTTCCCCATGCGCCCGACGACCGAGCCTGCCTCTGCCTCCAGCATCTGCATCGCGAACAGGATCTCGCCGGCCTCGTCGGTCCGCCCGGTGTAGATGTACTGGCTGACCGGGTTGTTGGCGATGCGGCGGGCGTGGGCCACCGCGCGGCAAAGCGGCGTCAGGCTGGTCCAGACGAGCAGGCCGGCGACCAGCAGGGTGGTCAGGGTGAAGATCAGTGCGGAGCCCCAGGTGATGCCGGTCAGGGCGAGGCTGGCAATCAGGCCCAGCAGCACGCCACCGGCCACCGAGGCGACGGCCCGGGTCTTGATGCCAATGCGTGGCAGACGCAGCGACAGGGGCATGCGCCCCTCGAGCAGGGCGGCGTAGACGGATTCGGCCTTTTCCACCAGCTCGCGTTGCGGCTTGGTGCGGACGGACTGGTATTCGACCGTTTGACCGTCCTCGGTCACCGGTGTGACGTACGCGCTGACCCAGTAATGGTCGCCGTTCTTGCAGCGGTTCTTGACCATTCCCATCCAGGATCGTCCGCCTTGAACGGTCTGCCAGAGGTCCTCGAATGCGACAGGGGGCATGTCCGGGTGACGAACCACGTTGTGATTCTTGCCCAGCAGCTCTTCTTCCTCGAAGCCGCTGATGTCGATGAACTCTGGGTTGACGTAGCTGATGGCCCCCTTGAGGTCGGTGGTGGAGAGGATATTGGCACTCTCCGGGTAGTCCACCTCGATCCCGGTGACAGGCAGGTTGCGTTTCATTTTGTTCCCCTGATGGCCGATCGTTGTTATTTGGGGTCGCGTCGGCCTGACCGGTGCTGCGTTGGCATCGGTTTTTTTGAGATGAAGCTAGCGGATATTCCCGCACAAAACAAATATATATCCGATGGGGTATGGAGCGGTGTCTTTTCATTGACAAAAGGCGTATAGTGCCCGGATCGAACGCCCCGCCCGTCAGCGTCCGTTCATTTGATCCAGAGCCTTCCGGCTCGCAGTGATCCCCCTGATTTCGTTTCCCCCGATGGGTGCTCTGTGTTGAACGAGTGGCGGGTGGCGTTGGAGCATTCCATGACTGATACGACCTTTGCCGACCTCGGGTTGGCCGATACCCTTTTGCGTGCGCTGGAAACCTCCGGGTACCAGCACCCGACCCCGATCCAGGCCCAGGCCATCCCGGAAGTCCTGAAGGGAGGCGACCTGCTGGCCGCCGCCCAGACCGGCACCGGCAAGACCGCCGGCTTCACCCTGCCGATCCTGCAGCGCCTTTCCACCTCGGATGCGCCGCAGGCCGGCAATGGCCGCCCGCGTTGCCTGGTGCTGACCCCGACCCGCGAGCTGGCCGCGCAGGTTCACGAATCCGTGAAGACCTACGGGCGCAATCTGAAGATGCGCTCGATGACGATCTTCGGCGGTGTCAACATGAACCCGCAGATCAAGGCCCTGCGTGATCGCATGGACATCGTGGTGGCGACGCCGGGGCGTCTGCTGGATCACGCCAATCAGAAGACCATCGACCTGTCCGGTGTGGAGATCCTGGTCCTCGACGAGGCCGATCGCATGCTCGACATGGGCTTCATCCGTGATATCAAGAAGCTGATTGCGATGATGCCGAAGAACCGCCAGAACCTGATGTTCTCGGCGACCTTCTCCGACGAGATCCGCAAGCTGGCCAACGGCCTGCTGAACAACCCGGCGGAGATCGACATCGCGCCGCGCAACACGGCCGCCGAGGGCGTGGAGCAAAGCGTGCACCTGGTCGAGACCAGCCAGAAGCGCGAATTGCTGAGCCACCTGATCCGCACCAACAACTGGGAACAGGTGCTGGTGTTTACCCGTACCAAGCACGGCGCGAATCGCCTGGCCGAGAAGCTGTCGAAGGACGGCGTGCGCTCCGAGGCGATTCACGGCAACAAGAGCCAGGCGGCCCGTACCAAGGCGCTGAAGCAGTTCAAGTCCGGTCAGGTGCCGGTTCTGGTGGCCACCGATATCGCCGCGCGCGGCCTGGACATTGACCAGCTGCCGCAGGTGGTCAACTTCGAACTGCCGAACGTGCCGGAGGATTACGTGCATCGCATCGGTCGCACCGGGCGTGCCGGCTCCGCCGGTGCCGCGCTGTCGCTGGTGGATGGCGAGGAGATCAAGCTGCTGAAGGGCATCGAGCGCCTGATCAAGCGTCCGATCGACCGTATCGAGACCGAGGGCTTCGCCACGCCGAAGCCCGCCGCCAATGATGGCAACGCGAATGGCCGTGGCGGTCCGGGTGGCAAGCCGGGCGGTGGTGCCCGCAGCGGCGCCCCGCGCAACGGTCGCGGCGGCAAGCCCGGTGGTGGTCGCGGCGGCAACGGTCGCCCGTCCGCCAACGGCAACCGCGCGGCTCGCAGCCGGTAAGCGGACCCGCTAAAGCAGTACCGCGAACCCGCGGTCCCGAGTCTCGGGACCGCGGGTTTTTTGTGTCTGGGTATCGGGGGTGAGGCGAGCGCCCGCTCAAGGGCTTTATTCACCACGAAGCGCACGAAGAAGGTCAAGGCCAAAGGCGTATCAACACAGAGGACACAGAGAAAGGACGCATTCTGTCTGGAACCTCTGTTAGCCATTGCCGCTGGCCCCACGGCTTGAAACCAAGCGAGCCCCATCCTTCAAGTTGAAAGCCTTTTCATCCTCTCCGTGAGCTCCGTGTCCTCTGTGGCGCGATCGCCCTCGATCTTCTTCGTGCCTTCATGCGCTTCGTGGTGAAACGATTTTTGGCTTGTGGTGGGACCTGGGGTTGACCCGGATCAAGACGATAGGGGCGGGGCGGATGGATACTGTGTCGGGCTCAAGACCGGGATCGGCTGGTCGTTAAGGGACGGAAAGGAGGGCGTCGATGAAGATTGGACCGTTGGGTGGGCTGCGACTGAAGCTGATTATCCTGGTGATCGTGGTGAGCACCGTGCCGTTGTCCATCATGGGCGGCGTGACCTTCCACACCATGAAGGGTGATCTGGCCGCGGGTGTGGACGCGGCGCTGGTGACCCAGTTGTGGTGGCTGCTGTGGGTGCTGTGGATCGTCGCGTTCGTGGTGGCGCTGGGTATTGGCTGGTTCTACGCCAATGTGCTGACGCGCCCCATGGAGCGCCTGGCCGAGGGGCTGGAGGCGATCGGCGAGGGCCGCGCGGATCTCGGGCACCGCGTGGAGGTGACGACCGACGACGAGATCGGGCGCACTGGCGCGGCCTTCAACACGGTGATGGGCCGGCTTTCCGGGCTCATTCGCCAGGTTGCCGACGCGGCGGACGGGATTGCCGCCTCGGCGCGGCAGCTGGATGGGCGCAGCAATGAACTGACGCGTGCCACCCACGAACAGCGCGGTGATGTGGAGCAGGTGGTCACGGCGATGAACCAGATGTCTGCCACGGTGCAGGAGGTCGCCAACAACACGCAGAGCACGGCCGAGAGCGCGGGGCAGGCGACGCGTGCGGCGGAAGGCGGGCGCACCGTGGTGCAGGCGACCCAGGGTGCGATCAACACGCTGGCCGGCGAGATTCGTCAGGCGAACAATGTGATCGTGGAGCTGAAAGGTGACAGCGACAACATCGGCACGATCCTGCAGGTGATCGAGGAGATCGCCGAGAAGACCAACCTGCTGGCGCTCAACGCGGCCATCGAGGCGGCGCGGGCCGGCGAGGCCGGGCGGGGCTTCGCGGTGGTGGCGGACGAAGTGCGCCACCTGGCACAGCGCACCAACGACTCGACCGGGGAGATCCGCGAGATCATTCAGCGCCTGCAGGGCGGGGCCACCCGCGCGGTGCAGGCGATGGAGGTCAGCCAGCAGCATGCGGAGACCTCCGTGGCGAAGGCGGGCGAGGCCGGCGAGACCCTGGAGTACATCCACGACTCGGTGACCGCCATCGACGACATGACCCGCCAGGTGGCCAGCGCGACCGAGGAGCAAAGCCAGGTGGCGGAAGAGATCAACCGCAACATCCACCACATCAACGATATTGCCGTGCGCAATGCCGACGGGGCGAACGAGATGCAGCAGGCGGTGGAGGCGCTGGAGGCCCTGGCGCAGCAGCTACAGGGCGAGGTTGCGGGGTTCCGTCAACAGGCCTAACGGCGGAGCCAGGCACAGCGCAGGTTCGGCTCGCCATCCTGGGAAACCGGGGGGGTGGTGTGACGCCGGATAAGCGACCGCAAGGCCTTGCAACGGGGCTTCAGAAGCCCCGGCGCAGGGCGTCGAAGCCCAGAGCGACGTCGTCGGGGTCGGCACCGGGCTCGATGCGCAGGCGTTCGCGCACCATGTTGCGATCGATGTGGGATTCCTCGATGGCGGCGTCCGGCAGGCGGTAGAGCCACCAGGCCAGCGCCGCCTGGGTGCGGGTCTCGGACCAGGGTTCCAGGTCGGTGCCGATCCGTTCGGCGTGGGCGCCCAGCTCCTCGTTGAAGAACGGTTCCAGCCGGTCCAGTGCCGCGAGCGGGTCGGGCATCTCCGGTCGCTCGCCGTCCAGTGCCTCCGTGGCGCGCGCCAGTTCCTGGCGGGCGATCTCCGGCCAGATCTGCGAGGGCAGGTAGCCCTCCATCGCCGGGCGACCCGCCGCGGTGATGCCGTGCAGGTAGCCCTGTTCGGTCTGCAGGTAGCGATCCAGCGCCGCCAGGGCCTCGCGCGCCCACGCAAGCGTTTCCCGGTCTTCCATTACCCGCGCCATGTTCGCCAGGGCGGCGATGGCCTGGCCCGAGGTGTCGGCGTAGGTGTTGCGGTCGACGCGGGGCGGGTCGGTTTGCGTGCGCGTCTCCGGGTCCAGCTGGTAGTAGTCGCGGTCGGCGTACTGGCTGTTGCCGAAGCGCAGCTGGCGGCTGTCCCACAGGTGGTCTTGCAGGTAGTCGCGGATGCCGCGGGCGATCTCGGCGTAGCGCTCGTCGCCGGTGGTGTCATGGGCCTCGGAGAACAGCCACAGGAACGCCGCGTTCTGGTCCAGGCGCTTGGAGGTCTCCAGTGCCAGGACGGGGTCGCGCTGGTCCGGATCGTGAAAGAAGAAGAAGCCGCCTTCGACCTCGTCGTAGAGGTCCTCCGCGATCTGGTCGAGTAGCCCGGGCATGCGATCCCGCCACCCTTCGGCGGTGAGCAGGAAGCGATAGGTCCAGGGCTGCGGGCGCTTGCTGAGGGTGCCGAAGGTGGCGCTGCCGCTCAGGCGGTCGGCGCGGGCATCGTAGACCTCGTCGAGCATCTCCATGAAGGCTTCAAGATCGTCGATCGCGGCATCGTCCGGCGTGATCTCGCGACCGGTGACCGAGAACATGTCCCGCTGGGCCACCAGGATGTTCTGCAGGTCGCGGGCATTCACGTGACCGGTAAAGCGGGTCAGCATCTCGTCCTCGTGATTCACGATGACCACGAAGGGCAGGCCGCGGCCACCGTAGCGCCGGAACAGATCCGCACGTTCGTCCAGATCGACCAGGACCGGGATGTAGTGCTGGTCGATGGTGTCCACCACGTCGGGGTTCTCCAGGGACTCGTCCTGGAAGTCGCGGCACCAGGTGCACCACTGGCCGTGAAAATAAAAGAAGATGGGCCGCTCGCGTGCCTCGGATTCCTCGAAAAGCTGGCTGTCCCAGTCCTGCCACGCGATCGCGGAATCGGCGGGGTAGTCCTCCGCGGCGGCCGGCAGCGCGAGCGCCAGCAGGGCGAGTCCCGCGACGAAACCGCGTGCGGCGGACCACTGGATGCGGTGCGTAGCGGGCGGGCTTTTGATGTGGAGAGGTTTAGTCATCGCGGGTGCTTCAGATCGTTGTGTCTATGGGTATAGACCAATGGGAGAATTGAGCGTTCGTGCCCGGGGCGGGTGGTAGGATGGCCGGACTTATTGGGGCAATTGTGGTGAATGCATGAACGTCGAACGCGCCGGGCGCCGCGCCCTGCATCATGTCGAAGTGGCCGTGCTGGTGGTGATCGCCGTCGCCACCGTGATCGCGATCCTGCAGGAAATCGCCACCATGGTCTCGGCGATGTGGGTGGGGTTGGCCGACCTGCTGTTGCTGTTCATCTTTCTTGAGGTGCTGGCGATGGTCGGGATCTACTTGCGTTCCGGGCGTCTCCCGGTGCGCCTGCCGATCTACATCGCGATCGTCGCGCTGGCGCGCTACGTGATCATCGACATGAAGGACATGGACGTATGGGAGCTGATCGCGGTGACTGCCGGGGTCCTGATTCTGGCGGGCGCAGTGCTGGTGCTTCGCTACGGGCATGTCCGGCTCCCATATGACGACGAAGGTCGCATCACGCCGGGGATCGAGGACGATCCGGCGAAGGAGCGCGACGTGCCGAAGGGGCGCTACGGGTCCGATCAATGACACGGCCGGGTGCAAGCCGGCGGGTGATTCACCTGCTGCCCGGCCTGTGGGCAGCGCCCGAGGGCGCGGTGGCCGGTGCGCCTCCGCTCTCTGTGCGACGTCTGGCGCGCTGGCTCGGACGGGCGCGGGGCGGGGTCACCGGCACGGAAGCACCAGGGTGGGAGGCCGCATTGGCCGAGCGGCTGGGATACCGGCCAACCGATTCCGGATGGCGAACCTGGCTGGTCCAGCCGGTGCAGCTGACTGCGGGGATGAAGGACCTGGTGGCCTATCCGGTGGATCCGGTGTCGGAGGCCGAGCGCGAGGCCTTGTGGTCGGCTGCACAGCCGGAACTGGAGGCGGCCGGGGCGACCTTGGCGCTGAGCGAAGACGGCTTGTGGGAGTTGCGGATGGACGCCGAGGGCGATGCGTCGGGCCCGCCACCGTCGCTCGGCATGGGGCGCGCCATGGTGGCGCCGTCGATGCAGGGCGATGTGGCTCGGCGCCTGCAGGTACTGGCCAACGCCTTGCAGATGGCCTGGTTCCAGCACCCGGTGAACCTGGCGCGCGAGCGGGAGGGGCGTGGGGCCGTGCATGGCCTCTGGCCCTGGTCGCCCGGGCATCCCGGTGGCCCAACGAGTGTGGGCCGTGTGTGCGGCGGCGGTGTGGTCGCGCACTGGCTGGCGCGGGGCGCCGGCATCGACTGGGCAGCCGACCCGGCGGCCGACCCGGCGGAATCCGGCGATACCGTGGTCGTCGTCGAGGCACTGGAGGCGGCCCCGTCGCTCGAGCGCCGGCTCGAGCTTCTGGAGTCGGTTGCCGACGACGTGGTGGCGCCGAAGCTGCGGGCTCTGCTCCGTGGCGGCCTGGGCGCGCTGGAATTTGTTGATCCGCAATCCACGGCCGGGTCGGGCGCCGGCGCCCTGGTGCTGGAACGCCGCGACGCGCTGGCGTTCTGGCGCCGTCCCCGCCGGCCCTGAAGCCGCTGTCGGGTGTTATACTGCGCGGCTTTTCTCGCCACGTGATCGAACCTGCCGTGTGCGCCACGGCACCCGACGGAAACTGCCATGGAACTGAACGCGCTGTATTCCCTGATCGATGACCTGAAAGGCCGCCTGGAAGGCCTTAGGGGGTATCTTTGACTACCCTGCCAAGGAAGAACGGCTAGAGGAAGTCCAGCGCGAGCTGGAGCAGAACCCGGATATCTGGAATGACCCGGAGCAGGCCCAGGCGCTGAACAAGGAGCGGGCCCAGCTTGAGGGCGTGGTGGTCAACATCCGCGAGATCGGCACCCAGCTGGATGAAAGCCGGGACCTGCTGGAGATGGCCGAGGCGGATGGCGACGAGGAGACGGCGGCGTCGGTCGAGGCCGATGTGGAGGCGCTGACCGCGCGTATCGAGGGCCTGGAGTTTCGCCGCATGTTCTCCGGCGATATGGACGCGGCCAACGCCTACCTCGATATCCAGGCCGGTTCCGGGGGCACCGAGGCCCAGGACTGGGCCAACATCCTGCTGCGCATGTACCTGCGCTGGGCCGAGCACAAGGGCTTCAAGGCGGAGGTCACCGAGCTCTCCGAGGGCGAGACCGCCGGGATCAAGAGTGCGACCGTGCACATCCAGGGCGAGTACGCCTTCGGCTGGCTGCGCACCGAGACCGGCGTGCACCGGCTGGTGCGCAAGTCTCCGTTCGATTCCGGCAACCGCCGGCATACCTCGTTCGCGTCGGTGTTCGCCTCCCCGGAGATCGACGAGAACTTCGAGATCGAGATCAATCCGGCGGATCTGCGGGTGGACACCTATCGCTCCTCCGGCGCCGGTGGTCAGCACGTGAACACCACCGACTCGGCGGTGCGCATTACCCACGTCCCGACCGGAGTGGTGGCGGCGTGTCAGGCCGGGCGTTCGCAGCACAAGAACCGCGAGATGGCGATGAACCAGCTGCGCGCCAAGCTGTACGAGCGCGAGTTGCAGGAGCGCAATGCCGAGAAGCAGGCGGTGGAGGACACCAAGTCCGACATCGGCTGGGGCAGCCAGATCCGCTCCTACGTGCTGGATCAGTCGCGGATCAAGGATCTGCGCACCGGCGTGGAGGTCGGCAACACCCAGGGCGTGCTCGACGGAGACCTCGACCCCTTTATTGAAGCCAGTCTCAAGAGTGGCTTGTAAGTCTATCTATTGCATGGATTTCTGATGACCGAAACCACTGACGAGAACAAGCTGGTCGCGCAGCGCCGCAGCAAGCTGAACGAGCTGCGCGCGGCCGGTCCGGCGTTCCCCAACGATTTCCGTCGCGATGCGCTGGCGGGTGCGCTGCACGCCGCGCACGACGAGACCGAGGGCGAGGCGCTGGAGGCCCAGGGGATTCGCGTGACGGTCGCCGGGCGCATGGTCGGCAAGCGCGTGATGGGCAAGGCAAGCTTCATCCGCCTGCGCGATCAGTCGGGCGACATCCAGTTGTTCGCGCAGCGCGACAGCCTGCCGGAGGGCGTGTACCCGGCGTTCAAGCAGTGGGATCTGGGCGATATCGTGGGTGGCCAGGGCAGGCTGTTCAAGACCAAGACCGGGGAATTGACGGTCCAGCTCGACGAGCTGCGTCTGCTGACCAAGAGCCTGCGTCCGCTGCCGGAGAAGTTCCACGGCCTGACCGATCAGGAACAGCGGTATCGCCAGCGCTACGTGGACCTGATCACCAGCCTGGACAGCCGCGAGCTGTTCCGCACCCGTACCCGGATCGTGCGCTACATTCGCGAGTACTTCGAGGATCAGGATTTCATCGAGGTGGAGACCCCGATGATGCAGGTGATCCCAGGCGGGGCGACCGCGCGGCCGTTCACCACCCATCACAACGCGCTGGATATGCCGCTGTACCTGCGCGTCGCGCCAGAGCTGTATCTCAAGCGCCTGGTGGTCGGCGGCTTCGAGAAGGTCTTCGAGATCAACCGCAATTTCCGCAACGAGGGGCTGTCCACGCGGCACAACCCCGAGTTCACCATGCTCGAGTTCTACGAGGCGTTCGTGGATTATCGCGCGCTGATGGATCGGACCGAGACCCTGCTGCGCGGGCTGTGCGAGGACGTGCTGGGCACGACCACCATTGAGTACCAGGGCGAGAGCTACGATTTTGGCAAGCCGTTCACCCGCATGAGCGTGCGCGAGGCGATCCTGGCCCACAATGCCGAGATCGCGGACGCCGACCTCGAGGATATCGAGAAGGTGCGCGCGCACTGCGAGCGCCTGGAGATCCCGATCAAGGAAAGCTTTGGCCTCGGCAAGCTGTGGACCGAGATCTTCGAGTACACCGCCGAGAACCAGTTGCGTCACCCGACCTTTATTACCGCCTATCCGACCGAGGTCTCGCCACTGGCGCGGCGCAACGACGATGACCCGTTCGTCACCGATCGCTTCGAGTTGTTTGTCGGCGGGCGCGAGATCGCGAACGGCTTCTCCGAGCTGAACGATCCGGAAGACCAGGCCGAGCGCTTCCGCGCCCAGGTTGCGGAGAAGGACGCCGGTGACGACGAGGCGATGCACTTTGACGCCGACTACATCCGCGCGCTGGAGTACGGCCTGCCGCCGACCGCCGGGGAGGGCATTGGCATCGACCGCCTGGTGATGCTGCTGACCAACAGCGCCTCGATCCGCGACGTGCTGCTGTTCCCGCACCTGCGCCCGGAGGCCTGACTGGGCAAGCGGTGATCCGATGAGCGACCTCGCCTGGATCTCCGAGGAGTTCCTTGCGCCGGATGCCGGAGCGGTCGCGCTGATCCTGCTGGGGGCCATCCTGGGTTCCAGCATCCTGGCCGACACGATTGCACGGCGAACGGCGATTCCCCGGATCTCCCTGCTGGTGATCGTCGGCCTGGTGGTTGCCGCGATTCAGCAGCTGGTGCTGGGGCAGGAAGGCGGCCGCCCTCTGGGGGATCTGGCCGAGCCCCTGATCCAGCTGGCGCCTGCGCCAGCTGGGCCCGCTGATTCTGGTCCTCTCGCTTGCCGTGATGGGGGTGGGTGCGCTGGTTGTGGGTGGCGGGCTGCTCCTGCTGGGCTTCCCTCTGGTGCTCGCCCTGACGCTGGCGGCGATTTCGGTGGCCACGGACCCGGCCGCGGTGGAGGAGATCCTGGCGGAAGGACGCCCGCGCAGCCGCGCGGCACGGGTGCTGACCGGCGTGGTCGCGATCGACGACGCCTGGGGCATCCTGGCCTTTGGCCTGGCGATGGCGTTTCTGGGCTGGTTCCTTGCCGGCGATGGTTCGGGGGCGCTGCTGCACGCCGGCTGGGAACTCGCGGGTGCCGTTCTCCTGGGACTTGTCGTGGGACTGCCAGCGGCCTGGCTGACCGGCCGGCTGGAGCCGGGCAAGCCGACCCAGGCCGAGGCTCTGGCACTGGTCTTGCTCATCGCGGGGCTCTCGATGTGGCTTGGGGTGTCGGCGTTGCTGGCGGCCATGATCGCCGGCTTTCTGGTGATCAACCTGTCATTGCACCACAAGCGCTCGTTCAACGAGATCGAGCATATCGAGTGGCCATTCCTGGTTTTCTTCTTCGTGTTGTCCGGTGCGAGTGTGGATCTGCTGGCGCTGGGCTCGGTGCTGTGGCTTACCCTAGCCTACGTGGCGTTACGGCTGGTAGGGCGCTACCTTGGCGGCGTGGTGGGCTGGCGACTGGCCGGGCGCCGGGCCCAGGGGGTGCCGCGCGGGATCGGCCTTGCCCTGACGCCTCAGGCTGGGGTGGCAATCGGCATGGCGCTGCTGGCGGCCGAACGTTTTCCCGAGCAGGCTGGGCTCATCGTGTCCACGGTCGTAACCTCCACCTTGGTTTTCGAGCTGATCGGGCCCTGGATGCTGCGACGGGTCGTGTATCGCGACTGATGAGTGCCGCCGAGCGCGGTGGAGGGGGACCTCTGGCCGGTGAGGGAACACACGTTAGTCACGTTCAAGTGATAACACCGTGAAATCGTTGCCATCGAGTCGGATATTCAGCTCGTCGCCGTCTTCGGTGATGCCCTCGAGTTCGATGACGCCGTCGTCTTCGAACTCGATCTCCTTGAAGCGGAGCATGCCGTGATCCCGCGCGACGGCCGCTGAGCGGAGAATCATCTGGGCGGTCATGCCCGCCGCGTGATCGGGGTCGCGTACGCGTTCTTCGCGAAGCAGATCACCATCCAGATTAAACCGGGTCTCCATGCGCAGCTGTGCGTCGTCCCAGCCCTTGAGGACGAATTCCCGGTCACTTTCTGCCTCCAGTTCCTCGAAGGTGTCGAAACCGTGTTCCTGGCCGATGTCGACGATGGCCTGCATCGACTCGAGCGGGATGGTGTCGGACTGACCGGGGCTGCACGCCGCCAGAAGGACGATGAGCGGGGCGACGGCAAGGGAGAGAAGGCGCAGATTCATGAGTTCGAGACCTGATGGTGGGTTCTGGGGAGTGGCAAGGACCGGCTGCGCGTCAGTATCGCATTGCGCCCCGGGCGCGTCAGGAAAGGTTCTGATCAGGCGGCCCCCACGCAAAGGCCCAATCGCGTGTGCGCCGTCCAGCTGGATCTCCTCGAAACGCGTCAATTCGGGTTCGCCACGGTTTGCATGCTCGCTTTCTGCCGAGTATAGACGGGAAGGCAGGCCTTGCATGGGCGAGTCCCGGCCTCCTTTCACGATGGATTATCGTCGCCTCGAGTGCCGGGTAGTGCCGGGTTGGCGGTTTCCACTCGGTCCGGGGTGCCGAGGGCGCGCTGCTGCAGTTCGGCGAGGGCGACGCGCTTGTTGGGGAAGATGTTTCCGCGGCCGATCTCGTCCAGCAGGCCGGCACGTTCCATGGCCTCGCGGACGGGTTTCTTGAGACCACTGAACATCAGCTTGCAGTCGGCGGCCGCAAGATCGCCGATCAGGGCGCGCACCTTGTCCACACCCGAGGCGTCGATGCGGTTGATACTGTTGCCGAGCACCAGCACCGCCCGGGCATTCGGGTTGCGCGCGACGGCGTCCATGACCGCGTCCTCGAAGTGGGCGACGTTCATGAACACCAACGAGGCATCGAAGCGCAGTACGGTGAAGTGTGGGCCGGCCGGACGCAGGTCGTTGCTGATCGCCCCGGCCAGGGAACCGTCGGGGCGCAGGCCCTGGATCTCGGAACGCGGGCGCACGGTGCCGACCAGGAACAGCAGCGATGACAGGATTACGCCGACGATCACGCCATTGGCGAGATCCGGGGCCATGTACAGCGTGACGAAGAAGGTCAGGAATCCGGCCAGGCCATCGGCGCGGTTGATGGTCCACGACCGCGCCAGGGCCCGGAAGTCGAGCAAGCCGAACACCGCCGATATCACGATGGCCGCCAGCACTGCCTGGGGCAAATGGTAGAGATAGGGGGTCAGGAACAGCATGGTGATCAGCACGCCGATCGCGCTGACCACCGCGAACAGTCCGCTTTGTGCGCCGGAGCGGGCCGCGACCGCCGAGCGCGAGAACGAGCCGCTGACGGAGTAGGACTGGAAGAAGCTCCCGACGATGTTGGCCAGACCCTGGCCGACCAGTTCCTGATTCGGGTTCAGCTTCTCGCGCCGCTGGGCGGCGAGCGCGCGCGCGATGGAGGTCGCTTCCATGAAGCCGATCAGGGCCATCACGAACGCGGCGGGCAGCAGGGCCGGGATGACCTCCCAGTCCAGCACCGGCAGCTGCAGGCTGGGCAGTCCCTGGGGGATCGTGCCGACGACCTGGCCGCCGGAAGCGACAATGATGCGCTCCGCGTCGAAGCCGGACAGCCGCCATGGGCGGCCCTCGGCATCGGCATGCCAGGCGCGGTAGCGCGCCTGGCCGTCTGCGGTCTCGGTGCGCTCCAGGCGCACCTGGTGGGCTGTTATGCGCAGGTCGCTCAGTTCGCGCTTGAGTTGCGACTCGCGGACCTCCAGGCGGGCCACGCGCACCGCCAGGTCGGGTGATTCCTCGCCCGCCTTCTCGGCCTCCTTGAGTGCGCTGTTGGCCTCGCTCAACTCTTCCGACGTGGTACCCATCTCCGTGCGGGTTGCGGCGAGCTCCTGGTACAGGTTGCGCACGTCGGTGGCCTGGATCTGCCCATGCGTGATGCGTTCGTTGTTCTCGAAGCCGGTCAGGGCGCTGAGTAGCGTACCCAGCACGACGACCACCAGCACGCCCGGCAGGCGGGGCATGATCCGTCGCATCACGATGAGGGTGACCAGGGTGCCGGCGCCGAAGGCGATGGTCGGCCAGTGGGCCTCCCCCAGCTGGGCAATGACGCCGGCGAAGTCGGTCAGGAAGGCGCCGGTATCGGGCTTCGGGACATTGAAGAAGGTGTTGATCAGGGAGAGTCCGATGATCAGCGCCGCCGCGTTGGTGAAGCCGACGATGACCGGCTGGGAGACGAAGTTCATCAGGATGCCGAGGCGGAATACGCCCAGCAGAAGGCGCATGATGCCGACCATCAGCGCGAGCAGGATCGAGAGCTGGATAAAGTATTCGGTGCCGGCCACCGCGAACGGCGCGAGCGACGCGGCCGACAGCAGCGACAGCATCGCGACCGGCCCGGTATGCAGAAAGCGCGAGGAGCCCCACAGCGAGCCGACGACCGCCGGGATCGCCGAGGCGTACAGCCCGTACACCACGGGGAGGCCCGCGAGTGTGGCATAGGCCATGCCCTGGGGCACCAGGATCATGGCGACGCTGAGGCCGGCCATGACGTCGGCGCGGACGGATTTCCCGGACATGGGAAACCAGGCGAGAAAGGGAAACAGGCGGTAGATCCGGTCGGTATTCATGTAGACGGGGTGTTCCTTGTTTCGGATTCGGGCGAACGCGTTCGGCCCGGCCGCGATGCGTTGCGGCCGGGTCTGCAACTCGGCGGTGGTGACTAGCCCGCGGAGGGGAGCGCGGCGCCGGACGGCGCGGTCCGGGTGTCGCCCGGCCGCGGTTTGCGGGGTGCGGCGACCATGACCACCGGCAATTCCGCGGCCGTCTCGGTGGCAAGGATCTGGTGGCCGAGGTAGCCCTGTTCGTCGCAGACCAGGAAGTCCAGACGCAGACCGCGACCGAGGACCCGGCGCAGGGCCCGTTCCGGGTCGCCGGTCAGGGCCTCGATGTGAACGCCGTGCGGCAGGGGGCCGGTGTCACGCATGAAGCCGTCGATCAGCGCGCCCGCCTCGGCCTTGCCCAGAAAGGTCAGGACAACCAGCTCGGCATCCAGGCGCTCGCAGCTGTCGGCGGCATAGTCGAACACGGGGCGCGGAGCGAATGGCCCGACGAACAGGCCAATCCGCCGGCGCGGTGCGGGCTGCGCAGCGGCTTGAGGTGCGCCGACCGATGGCGGATTCGCGGTCGGGGTGTCGTTTGCGAGCGCACGATACTTGTCGCCCATCGGTTGCATCTCGGCGAGGTCGGCATAGGCCAGGCCTTCGAGGATCTGTTTCATGGTGTGGCTCAGGGCAGGCATCGATGTCTCCGTTGTGGTTCGTCCACGAAGCCTCTATGCAGATCGCGTGCCACTCTATAAAAACAATGACTTATCCGGCTTGTGGTGGGGTGTTGAGGAGGCGTGTGTTGCACCATGTAACGTTTGACTGGGTGAGGGGCCGCGAATAGCGTTGCGGGCGACCATCCGGGCGTTGCAGAATGTAGCGGTCGCTATTGCAACGAGTAACGTTATGGGGCGCAGTCTGCGCAGCAAGGTCCGCTGGGTGTATGCCGGAGTGGTTGTGTTGGTGCTGGGTCTCGTGCTCGCGCAGTACATCGCGCTTTCGACCATCGAGACGCGCCTGCAACAGGGGGACGTGGTAGCCGAGCTGTTGCAGGACAGTCTCGAGATGCGCCGGTTCGAGAAGAAGTTCTATGGCTCCGGGGAGCATGGGGACCTGGCTGCGGCGCGGGACCATGCCGAGGCGGCGCTGGAACGGGTGCGCGAGAACGAGGCGGCGCTGGCGCAGCATGCGCGCCCCGGCGAGCTCGACGAGTTGCAAGCCGTTCTGGAGCTTTATCGCACGGGGCTGGGCCGGTATCCCGGGCTGGCGGGTGAGCGGCGCGAGCAGCTGGTCGAGTCCATTCGCAACGCCGGCGGCGAGGCCTCGGCGTTGACCAAGGTGCTGAGTCAGCGTGAGCGCGAGAACCTGCGCACCGGGGTTCAGGTATCACGTACGGAATTGCTGCTGGCGACGAGTATCGTGCTGGTGCTGGTCCTTCTGGGCGGCTGGTGGCTGGCGCGGCGGATCCTCGCCCCGCTGCGCTCGGTAGAGGACCAGCTGCGGGCGATCGGGGCGGGGTCGCGCAGGCGTCTGACCGCGCCCAACCAGGATCGTGAACTGGTGTCCTTTACCCACGCCTTCAATGCGATGCTGGATGAACTGGATGCGCGGAGCCAGGATCTGCGCCGTTCCGAGCGGCTGGCGGCCCTGGGGGTGCTGGTATCCGGTGTGGCTCACGAGTTGAACAACCCCTTGGGCAATATCTCCACGGCACTGCAGCTGGTCGCGGAGGAAGGGCGGGGCGGTGATCCGGCCTTGCTGGAAGAGTGGCTGCAGCAGGCCGAGGGCGAGACGGCGCGGGCGCAGAACATCGTGCGCGGACTGCTCATGTATTCGCGCCAGCAGCCTCGGAGCCCCAAACGGGAGGAGTGCCGCTCGCTGAAGACCATCCTGGACGGGGCACTCGATCTGATCCGTGCCACGCTCCCTGCGGATCAGGTGACCATGCGAGTCGATGATGCCCTCCAGGTCACCGTGGACCCCGAGCGGTTGCAGCAGGTGTTCGTGAACCTGTTACGCAATGCCTTCGAGGCAGGGGGCGACGACGTAGAAGTCCACATTGAGGCCCAGCGGGGCCGCCTGGCTGACCTGAGGCCGGGTCCCGGCGGGCATGTGGTCGGCGATCTTGTGGTGCACGGCCAGGATTTGACCCCGGTCGTGCGGATTTCGATCGACGACGACGGCCCGGGGATCCCGGACGCGGCGCTGGATCACGTATTCGAGCCGTTTTACCGCGGACGGGACGAGGGGAGCGGTTCGGGCCTGGGCCTGTTCGTGGCCCAGGAAATCGTCCAGGACCACGGAGGGGCAATCGGCGTCAGTCGCTGCCCGATGGGCGGGACGCGGTTCCAGGTCTGGTTGCCCTGCGAATGCGGGGACCGCGCATGAGTCGCGAGGACAACGGTCATCGGGCGTCTCCGGCTGGCGCATCGCGGGAGGCGCGCCTGCTGGTGATTGACGACGAGCCGATTGCCTGCCGCCAGCTGGAGCAGGTCTTTCGGCATTCCCCGTATTCTGTGACGACCCGCGAGGAGGGGGCGACGGGTTTGCGCGCACTGGAGCAGGAGCGCTTTGACGCGATCCTGACCGACCTGCGCATGGCCGGGGTGGACGGCATGGAGATCCTGCGCCGGGCGCGCGAGCTGGATCCGGACCTGGCGGTGATCATGATCACCGGGCACGCCACCCTGGACTCCGCGGTGGAGGCAATGAAGGCCGGGGCCTTCCACTACATTGCCAAGCCGTTTCGTATCGACGAGGTGCGCGAGGTCGTGGCCAAGGCGGTGGAATTCACCCGCCTGCGGCGCGACAACCGCGCCCTGCGCGATCAAGTGGAGCAGGGCGGGCGCAAGGCGACCCTGGTGGCACAGGACACGGCCATGCAGCGGCTGCTGGAGACCGCGCGCCAGATTGCGCCCACCGACTGCAACGTGGTGCTGACTGGCGAGAGCGGGACCGGCAAGGAGTTGTTGGCGCGCTACATCCATAACCACAGCGCGCGGGCCGAGGGGCCGTTCCTCGCGGTGAACTGCGGGGCACTGCAGGACGAGTTGCTGGCCAGCGAGCTGTTCGGCCACGAGAAGGGCGCGTTCACCGGGGCCACCCAGCAGAAGAAGGGCCTGTTCGAGACCGCGGCGGGGGGCACACTGTTCCTCGACGAGGTCGCGGAAACCAGTCCGGCGATGCAGGTGAACCTGCTGCGGGTCCTGCAGGAACGCGAAGTGCTGCGGGTCGGCGGGCGGACGCCGATCCCGGTGGATGTGCGGGTGATCGCCGCCAGCAACCGGCGCCTGGATCGTGCGGTGGATCGTGGCGAGATGCGCGAGGACCTGTATTTCCGTCTGAATGTGGTGAACCTGCTGCTGCCACCGCTACGCGATCGGCGCGACGATATCCCGCTGCTGGCCTACTACTTCCTCAAGCGCCACGCCCTGTCGATGGGCAAGCGCATCGACGACATCGAGCCGGAGGCGCTGGAGCGCCTGGTCGAACACGACTACCCCGGCAATGTCCGCGAGCTGTCCAACATTATCGAACGCGGGGTGGCACTGGCACGTACGGCGAATCTGACCCTGGCCGATCTGCCGCGCGCCCTGCGCGAGACCAGCGCCCGCGTAGTGCACGAGGACGCGGCCCCGCTGCGGACGCTGGAGGAGCAGGAGGTGTTGCAGATCCGTCAGGCACTGGAGCAGACCGGAGGCAACCGCACCCGGGCTGCGCGGCTGCTGGGCATTGACCGCGTGTCGCTGTGGCGCAAGATCAAGCGTCTGGGCATCGAGTAGCCGAGGCGACGTGATGTCAGTCTGCGACCGGTTCCAGCAGCAGCGCCGCGAGCGGCGGGAGGTGCAGGTAGAGCGTGGCGGGATGGCCGTGACGTTCGAGCGGCTCGGCGTAGGCCTCTGCCGGGCCGCGTGAGCCTCCGCCGTAGACCTCCGCATCCGTGTTCAGGGTGACTCGCCAGCGCCCGGCATGCGGTGCGGGTACCGGATAGGCCGCGCGTTCCATGGGCGTCAGGTTCAGCACCACGACCACCTGGCGTCCCTGATGGTCGCGGCGCACGAAGCTGAGCGTGGAGTGCGCGGCGTCGTCGCAGTCCAGCCAGTCGAAGCCGTCCGGCTCGAATTCGCGGGCGTGCAGGGCCGGGTCTTCGCGGTACACCCGGTTCAGGTCGCGCACCAGAGTCTGCAGGCCCTGGTGCAGGGGGTACTGCAGCACGTACCAGTCCAGCTCGCGATCCTCGGACCATTCGGGGCCCTGGCCGAACTCCTGGCCCATGAACAGCAGCTTCTTGCCGGGGTAGAGCCACTGCCAGCTGTAGAGCAGGCGCAGGTTGGCGTGCTGCTCCCACTCGTTGCCGGGCATGCGCCCGCGCAGGCTGCGTTTTCCGTGCACCACCTCGTCGTGCGAGAACGGCAGGACGAAGTTCTCGCTGTAGGCGTAGAGCTGGCCGAAGGTGAGCTGGCCATGGTGGTGGGTGCGGTAGATCGGGTCCATGCCGAAATAGGTCAGGGTGTCGTGCATCCAGCCCATGTTCCACTTCATGGTGAAGCCCAGCCCGCCCATGGACGGTGGGCGGCTGACACCCGGCCAGGCGGTCGATTCCTCGGCGATCATGGCGACGCCGGGGTGGCTGGTCTGGACGGTCTCGTTCAGGTGACGCAGGAAGTCGATCGCCTCGAGGTTCTCGTTGCCGCCGTGGATGTTGGGCAGCCAGTCCTCGCCTTCGCGGTCGTAGTCGCGGTAGAGCATGGAGGCCACGGCGTCCACGCGCAGGCCGTCGAGGTGGAAGTCCTCGACCCAGCACAGGGCGCTGGAGAGCAGGAAGTTGCGGACCTCGGGGCGCGAATAGTTGAAGATCAGCGTGCCCCAGCCACGATGCTCGCCGATGCGCGGGTCGGCATGTTCGTACAGCGCCGTGCCGTCGAAGCGCGCCAGCGCGAACTCGTCGCGCGGGAAGTGGCCCGGGACCCAGTCGAGGATCACGCCCAGTCCGGCCTGGTGGGCCTGGTCGACGAAGTAGCGAAAGTCGTCCGCGTTGCCGAAGCGCGAGGTGGGGGCGAAAAACCCCGTGCTCTGGTAGCCCCAGGAGCCGTCGAACGGGTGCTCGGTGATCGGCAGCAACTCGAGGTGAGTGAAGCCCAGGTCGCGCGCGTAGGGCACCAGACGCTCGGCCAGCTCGCGGTAGTTGGGCCATTCGCCCTCCGGGCTGCGCTGCCAGGAGCCCAGATGTACCTCGTAGATGCTCATGGGCCGGTGCTTCCAGGCCTCGGGGTCGCGATTGCGCATCCAGTGGTCGTCGTCCCAGGCGTAGCTGCTGGGGGGCTGGATCCGCGAGGCGGTCTCGGGGCGGAGCTGGTAGGCGCGGGCGTAGGGATCGGCCTTCAGGTGCAGACTGCCCTGGTCGCGGTTGCGGATCTCGAACTTGTACAGCGTCTCCGTGGCCAGGCCCGGGATGAACAGCTCCCAGATGCCGCTTCCTGGGTGGACGGT
This sequence comes from Thioalkalivibrio versutus, assembly GCF_001999325.1. GTDB lineage: Bacteria > Pseudomonadota > Gammaproteobacteria > Ectothiorhodospirales > Ectothiorhodospiraceae > Thioalkalivibrio > Thioalkalivibrio versutus. Next base: position 188,631 of record NZ_MVAR01000005.1, on the reverse strand, counting down.
CATCGGGTGGCAGCGGCCGTCCCAGCGGTTGAAGTCGCCGACCACCGAGACGCGCTCGGCGTTGGGCGCCCAGACGGCAAAGCGCACGCCGTGGATGCCGTCGCGGGTGAGCGGATGGGCACCCAGCATGCGGTGGGCATGCCAGTGGCGGCCTTCGGCGAACAGGTGGCGGTCGAATTCGGGGATGTCCGGCGCGAAGGCCCAGGGATCGACCTGCTGTAATGTTGTTGTGCCACCCTCGGGCTGCCAGTCCAGTTGCGGGTGCGCGGGGAGGTCGTCCGCCGACCCCTGCCAGAGGAACAACCCCGGGAACCCGGCAGCCGGTTCCAGCGTCGCGAGACCACCGTCACAAAGTGTGACGGACGCCGCGCTCGCATGTGGCAGCCAGGCCCGGTAGCAGGTGGTTTGTTGATCCAGCGCATGGCGCCCGAGGACGCCGTGGGGGTCATGTAGCCGTGCCTCGGTCAGACGTCGTAACGAATCGGCGACGGAACGGGTGCATTTGTCGGGGGCTGTTGCCATACTCGGATCCAACTCGCATTTCGTATGTGGAACGACGGAATTCGGGTTTACGGTCTCTAGTACAACACGACTAAGCAAGGAAGGGTGCATGACTCCGCAACCGCAACGCTACGTTAGCCGCCTGACGCGGGAGACCCTGGCCCTGATCCTGGCCGGCGGGCGCGGCTCGCGACTGAAACAACTGACGCTGTGGCGGGCCAAGCCGGCCGTGCCCTTTGGCGGCAAGTTCCGCATTATCGATTTCCCCCTGTCCAACTGCATCAACTCGGGCATCCGTCAGGTGGCGGTGGTGACCCAGTACAAGGCGCACTCGCTGATCCAGCACATGCAGCGGGGCTGGAGCTTCCTGCGCGGGGAATTCGGCGAATTCATCGAGCTGCTGCCGGCGCAACAGCGCATCGAGACCTCCTGGTATGCGGGAACGGCCGATGCGGTCTACCAGAACATCGACATTATCCGGCAGCACAATCCGAGCTACGTGCTGATCCTGGCCGGGGACCACATCTACAAGATGGACTACGGCCAGATGATCGCCTTCCACGTGGAGAGCGGCGCGGACATGACCGTGGGCTGCCTGGAGGTAGAGCAAGAGCGCGCCAAGGCCTTCGGGGTGATGGGCGTGGATGCCTCCAGCCGGATTACCTCGTTTGCCGAGAAGCCGGAGGAGCCGGCGCTGATCCCCGGCAGCAAGACCCACTCGCTGGCCTCCATGGGGATCTACGTGATCAATACCGACTTCCTGTTCGAGCAGCTGATCAAGGATGCCGACGACACCTTTTCCAGCCATGACTTCGGCAAGGACATCATCCCCGGCATCATCGAGCGGAATCAGGTGATGGCCTACCCGTTCCGCGACGAGCAGGGCGTGCGCCAGGGCTACTGGCGTGATGTGGGGACCATCGACTCGTACTGGCAGGCCAACCTGGAGCTGATCGGCGTGACCCCGGAACTGAACCTGTACGATTCGGAATGGCCGATCTGGACCTACCAGGAACAGCTGCCGCCGGCCAAGTTCGTGTTCGACGACGAGGACCGGCGCGGCATGGCGATCGATTCCATGGTCTCCGGCGGCTGCATTATTTCCGGCAGTACCGTGCGCCACTCGCTGCTGTTCTCCAACGTGCAGGTGAACGCCTGCGCCACGGTCGAGGACTCGGTGATTCTGCCGAGCGTAACCATTGGCGAGAACTGCGTGATCCGCAACGCGGTGATCGACAAGGGCTGCAAGGTGCCGGACGGGACCGAGATCGGGGTGGACGACGAGGCCGATGCCCGCGACTACTTCGTCTCTCCGGGCGGAGTGCGCGTGGTCACGCCCGAAATGCTGGGCCAGGCCACTCATCATGTCCGCTGAATCCGGCAGTTCCACTGCGCTCGCCACGCAGCCGCCGCAGCTCGATGTGGTGTTGTGCTGGCACATGCACCAGCCGCAATACTACGACTCGGGCGCGGGTGAGTACGTGCTGCCGTGGACCTACCTGCACGCATTGAAGGACTACACCGACATGGCCGCGCACCTGGAGGCCTGCCCCCAGGCGCGCGCAGTGGTGAACTTCGCCCCGATCCTGCTGGAGCAGATCGCCGATTACGGCGAGCGGCTGGAGGCCGGTATTGGCGACCGCTCGAGCTTTGGCGATCCGGTGCTGGACCTGCTGCAGATGGACATCGTGCCGGTGGATCCGGTGCAGCGCCGCGAGATCCTGCGCGTGTGCCTGCGGGCGCATGCCCCACGCATGATCGAGCCGTTTCCGCTGTTCGAGCGCCTGGCGGCCCTGGCGCGCCAGGCGCTGGAGGATCCGGTGCTGCTGGCGCACCTGGATAACCGCTATTTTCAGGATCTGGCCACTTGCTACCACCTGGCCTGGCTGGGCGAGACCGTGCGCCGGGCCTATCCCGAGGTGCAGGGCTGGCTGAAAGTCACGACCGCCTTTAATCGCGATGTCCGGGGCCGGCTGCTGAAGCTGATCCGTGACGAGGTGAAGGCGATCCTGCCACGCTATCGCGAGCTGGCGCAGCAGGGGCGGGTGGAGCTGTCGTTTACCCCGTATGCCCACCCGATCATGCCGTTGCTGCTGGATCTGGATTCCGCTCGCGATGCGATGCCGGATATCGCCCTGCCGCAGGCCCCGGTCTACCCGGATGGCGAGGCCCGCGTGCGCTGGCACATCGAACGTGGGCTGTCGGTGTTCGAGCAGTATTTCGGCTTTCGCCCGCGTGGCTGCTGGCCGTCGGAGGGGGGCATCAGCGAGGCGACCGTGCGCCTGCTGGATGACTACGATATTTGCTGGACGGCCAGTGGCCAGACGGTGCTGGGTAACAGCCTGGCCGCAGCCGGTCAGACGGCCGAATCCAACACCGGATCGGCGGAACAGGAGGGCTGGCTGCACCGCCCTTATCGGTTGGCGGATGCCAAAACCGAGATGTTTTTCCGTGATGACGGGCTGTCCGATGCCATCGGTTTTCGTTATGCCGACTGGCATGCCGACGACGCAGTCGGCGATTTCGTCCATCACCTGGAGAACATTGCCTCTGTGTCGCCCGAGGGTGGCGTGGTGGCGGTGATCCTGGATGGCGAGAACGCCTGGGAATACTACCCGGACAACGGCTTCCATTTCCTGCGGGCGTTGTATGAGCGCCTGGCGGAAAACCCGCGCCTGAACCTGTGCACCTTCTCCGACGTGTGCCAGCGCAGCGGGCCGCGCGCGGATCGCGGCGAGCTGCCGGGCATGGTGGCCGGGTCCTGGGTCTACGGGACCTTCTCCACCTGGATCGGTGATCCCGACAAGAACCTCGGCTGGGACCGCCTGATCGAGGCCTGGACGGCGGTGGATCAGGCGATCGCGCGGCGCCCTGCACTGGATACGCCGCAATTGCGCAAGCAGTTGGCGGTGTGCGAGGGCTCGGACTGGTGCTGGTGGTTCGGGGAGTACAACCCGGCCGGATCAGTCAGCGACTTCGAACAGCTCTACCGGCGCCATCTGGCGCGGCTGTACCAGCTGGCAGATCTGGAAGTGCCGGAGTCCCTGGGCGAGGTGCTTTCGGTCGGGGGTGGTGATCCCGCCGCCGGCGGCACCATGCGCAAGGGACAATAGTCCATGGAGGCGGGCGAAGAGCACTGTAATCCGCTGATGCAGCGCCGCCGGGCCGGTGTGTTGCTGCATCCGGTCTCACTGCCGGGCCCGGGCCCGGTTGGGACGCTCGGGCAGGAGGCCTTCCGGTTTCTGGACTGGGCGCGGGATGCGGGGTTCAGCCTGTGGCAGATCCTGCCGTTGCATCCGCCGCAGGAGGACGGTTCGCCCTACGCCAGTATCTCCGCCTTCGCCGGCGATGTGCGCCTGATTGACCCGCAACGGTTGGCCGCACGGGCGGGGCTGGATGCGGACGATGGGCCGCTCGAGACCCTGCTGAAACAGGCGCGGGAGCGGCTGGGGCAGGCGGGCGAGGGCTGGGCGCAGGCCTACCAGGCCTTCCTTGATGCCCAGGGTCCGGTCTGGCTGGATGATTTTGCCCGTTTCGTGGTCATCTGCGGCCGCGAGGATGGCCGCCCCTGGTGGGAATGGCCGGCCGCATTGCGCGACCGCGATCGGGCCGCCCTGGCGGCCGTGGAGGCCGAAGCGGCCCAGGCCCTGGAGGCCGTGCGCTTCGCCCAGTTCGTCCTGTTCGACCAGTGGCAGGATGTACGCGAGCATGCACGCAAGCAGGACATCCTGATCCTCGGCGACATGCCGATCTTCGTGGCCCACGACTCGGCCGAGGTCTGGGCCCACCGCGACCTGTTCGACCTGGACGCCACGGGGCATCCGCAGACCGTGGCCGGCGTGCCGCCGGATTACTTCTCCGAGACCGGGCAGCGCTGGGGCAATCCGCATTACCGCTGGGATCGTCTTGCCGAGCGCGGATACGACTGGTGGGTGGAGCGCATGCGCTGGACGCTGGAGACAGTGGATGCCGTGCGCATCGACCACTTCCGCGGCTTCGAGGCGAGCTGGGCGGTCCCGGCAAGCGAGCCGGATGCGACTCAGGGCCACTGGGTGCCGGGGCCGGGTGCCGACTTCTTCGAGCAATTGCAGGCTCGTTTGGGTGTGTTGCCGCTGCTGGCGGAGGATCTGGGCGTGATCACGCCGGAGGTCACCGAACTGCGCCTGCGTTTCGATCTGCCGGGCATGCGTATCCTGCAGTTCGCCTTCGAAGGAGGGGAGGACAACCCCTATCTGCCGGCGAACCATGATGAACTGAGTGCGGTGTATACCGGGACCCATGACAACGACACCACGCTGGGCTGGTTTCGCTCCCTGGAGCCGGCCATGCAGGAGCATGTGATCGGGACACTGGATGAGGGCCCGGCCGAGGAGATGCCGTGGCCGCTGATTCGTGCGGCCTGTCGTTCACCGGCCCAGCTTGCGATCCTGCCGATGCAGGACGCCCTGCACCTGGGATCGGAGGCGCGCATGAACACCCCCGGCACAGTTGGTAACGGCAACTGGAGCTGGCGCTTTGGCTGGAACCAGCTGCCCGATGGACAGACCGAGGCGCTGCGTGCGCTGGCGCAGGAGACGGGTCGCCTCGACTGACGGTCCGGCCCGGACATGAAAAAAGCCCGGTCCCTTTGCAGGGGCCGGGCTTTCTTTGTTACCGGGCTGGTTGCGCGATTAGCGCATCATGCCGCCCTGACCACCCTGTTGCTGCTGCATCTGTTGCTGCATTTGCTGCATGCGCTCGATCACGTCGTCGATATCGGCGTTCTCCTGGCGCATGGCGGCCATCAGGTCTTCACGCAGGGATTCCTGCGCCTGGCGAATTTCCTGGTCTTCCGCGACGGCCTGCTGTGCTTCCTGCAGGTTCATCTGCGCCTGCTGCACGTCTTCGGACTGAATGACTTCCTGACGTTGCTCCGCGCTCAGATCGGGGTCGCGCAGCTGCTCTTCGGCTGATTCGAGGGTCTCCAGATCCCGGCGCGGCTGGTAGCCGGCGGCCTCCATCTTGTCCAGCACCAGGTTCTCCAGTTCTTCACCCTTCTGTTCCAACTGGGGGTTGTTCTCGATGGCCTGCTGCTGGGTCTCGGCGAGGGTCTGCTGGAGCTGCTGCATCTCCATCTGCGGGTTGCCGCCCTGGCCACCCTGCATGCCCATGCCGCCCTGACCTTGCCCCTGGCCCATGCCCTGGGCGATGGCGAGTGGGCTGGCCAGCGCGAGCGCGGCGGCGGCAATCAGTCCGGCGAGGGACTGGGAACGAATCTTCATAAAGTTTCTCCTTGTGAATACACGTATATCGTAGTCAATGGCACTTAACCCCAGCTTAACAAGCGTGGCCGAATCATGCGGGACCGCCCGGGTGCCAGCTCACCCGGTCGCCGACGCGAAGGATCCCGGAATGCGCGACTTCAAGGCAAATCCCGCTGTCGAGACCGAGGGCTCGCGCGAGGTTGTCGCCCACTAGCTGGTTGAGATACCCACAGGGCGGGCGTGGCCGTCCGATCTTCAGGACCGCCTCTCCGATCCGAAGAAAGCCACTCTGGCGGGGTATGCGGTACCAGTCGGAGACCACGAGGTTGCGGCGATGTTCCCCGGGGGCGATCGGGCGGCCGCGGCGCTGTGACGCCCGTTGCAGTTCCGGGGCAGTGATCAGTGTGACCGGGCAGCTCTCGACCGCATGCCAGTGCCCGCGATGGGTGGCGTAGCGGTCGCCCCGGAGTCCGCTGCCGGCGATGGCCTCGATGGACTCGATCGAATCCATCGGGTCGCCAGCCGCGGCACAGACGTGGATTGCCTGCAGGTGCGCGACGGGCAGACCGAACCATTCCGGACGCCAGGCACGCAGTCGGTGGATCATTGCGGGAGGTCTCCTGTGCGGCTGAACAGGGCTATATCGGGGGCAGGCAGGTCCAGTGTGCCTCCCAGGCGGGTGGCAATCCACTGGAGTGTGGCCGGGCCGTAGAAGGCGACATGGGTGGGGTCGCGGCGATAGTGCCAGCGACGAAAGCCGGCCGCCGCAGGGGGCCATTCGGTCATCACCGCCAGGACCCCGCCGGGGCGCAGGCCCGCGACCATGGTTCCCAGCGTGTTCAGGGGCGTGTGCAGGTGTTCCAGGACCTCGGTGCAGGTAAGGATGTCCCAGCCGTCGCCGGGCGGATCGGGTTGTGCGGGGGTAAAGGCCGGGTCCCAGAACGCCATCGTGTAGCCCCGGTCTTGTAGCAACCCGGCGAGCACGGGTTGCGGACCGCAACCCCAGTCGAGTCCGTGGGCCGGGGGTGGCCGCGCCTTGACCAATGGTTCGATCAGTCGCTGCAGATGGGCGCGGTAGCCGGGATCATCCGGCCGGTTCTCGTGGGTTCGGTAATACGCCCGCTCCACCTCGCGGCGGGGCCAGGCGTTGCGTTCCAGCGCGATCACGCCGCAGTGCTGACAGCGGCGATAGTCTCCGGGCGAGGCGTCGCCGATGCCGCGGTGGTGAAACGGCCGGGTGGACTGCCCGCACAACGGGCAGGCGTCCGGGGCGGGAACGGTCATCGGCGCAGGTACCGGAACCACGAGGCGATGTTCAGCAGGCTCATCAGCGACTGCGACAGGTAGGTATAGGCCGCCGCCTTCAGGATGCGTTCGGCATGTGGGTAGTCGGGCGGGTGCAGGTAGTTGCCCTCGCGCAGCATCGGCATGGCACGGCGGAAGCTGGCGTCGAACTCGGTGGGCAGGGTGACGAAGTGGACCAGTGCGGCCAGACCCATGGACAGCACCCCGGCCAGGAAGAACAGGATCCCCGGCGCCGGGTGTCGCGCCAGTAGTGTAATGAACGGAATGGCGACCAGTAGCCAGGCGCCGATTTGCTGGCCGTAGCGCGTCATTCCGACCAGCGTGCTGCGCATGCGCAGTGGCGCATAGCCCTGGGCGTGCTGTACGGCGTGGCCGACCTCGTGGGCGGCCACGGTAATCGCCGTCAGCGAGTGGCCGTCGTGGTTCTCCGGTGACAGGCGTACGGTGCGCGAGGCAGGGTCGTAGTGATCGCCGTCCTTCGTGGTTTCCACCTGGACCTTGTGCAGTCCGTGGCGGTCCAGCAGCTCGCGCGCCAGCTCCGCGCCGGTGCCATCGTAGCGGTCCGCCGGGCGGTGGTATTTCTTCATGGTGTGGCGGACCCACCAGCCGGGTGTCCAGGCAGCGAGCAGGAGCAGAGGCACAAGCAGGATCAGGAGACGCATGCGCTCATGATCTCCCGAAGCCCGAGCCGTCGGAAAGAGCCAGCGTCTCCCTGGGGCCTTGGGAGCGGGGTCGCCCGCGAAGCCCCTGCCCGGGAGTTGCCGCGGCAGGGGGGATTCGAGTGCGCGCCCCGCTCACGGACAAGCGCTTCAGTCGTCGGCCTCGTCGTAGTCGCCCTTGTGCTTCGGATTTGGGCGCGCCCGCCGGTCATCCGAGTAGTCGTCGCCATCCTGCTCGTTGGCGGGTTTCTCCTGCAGAAGCCGTAGATTGGCTGCCGGGGCGCCGCCGTCCTTCTCCTGACCGAAGTAGATGGTCTGGTGCGGGAACGGGATCTCGATGCCGGCGGCGTCGAAGTGCTTCTTGACCAGGCGGTTGAACGCGCGGCCCAGGCCGAACTGGGTGCCCGGCAGGGTCTTGATCCGGACCCGCACGTTGACCGAGCTGTCGGCCAGTGCGGTGACACCGTGCACCTCCATCTCGTCGAGGATGTTGGGTCCCTGGTCGGGATCCTGCTGGAGTTCCTTGAAGGCCTCGCGCAGGCGCACGATGACCTCGTCGATGTCCTCGCGATAGGCGACGCCGTATTCGCCGACGTGGTAGGCGAACTCGCGCATGTAGTTCGCGACCGCATCCACCGACGAGAACGGGATCAGGTGGTAGGTCCCGGAGAGGTCGCGTACGCCGAGCGAACGGATGGTCAGGCGTTCCACCACGCCCGTGGTGCCGGCCACCGTGACGATGTCGCCGACGTTGATGGCGTTCTCCAGCTGGATGAAGACGCCGGTGATCACGTCCTGCACCAGTTTTTGCGCCCCGAAACCGATCGCCAGGCCGAGGACACCGGCACCGGCCAGTAGCGGGCCGATGTTCACGCCGATCTCGGCGAGCACGATCATGGTGGTCATCACGATCAGCACGATGGCCATGGCGTTGCGGAAGATCGTCAGCAGGGTGGTCTCGCGGGCGGTCGGCCCGCCGCCACCGGTGTTCGGGTTCATGCGGTGCTCGACCCAGCTGGCAAAGACCAGCCAGATGGCCAGCACGCCCAGCAGGATCAGCGCCACCGAGATCGCGGTGCCCAGCACCGCCATGCCCATATCCGAGGCCAGCCATGTGGTCAGACTGAACGCACCCCAGGCATCCGCGACCACGGCCAGCACGACCAGCAGGATCACCAGACGCATCACCTTCAGCGCATTGGGGATGTAGGAGTTCAGGCGCAGCTCCAGCGACGGGAACTTCTCCCGGGTCTCTTCGGGCACCCGAATCCGGCGGCCGATCAACTGGGTCAGCAGGTTGGCGACGAAGATGCCCACGAAGATGGCGAGCAGGGTCTGTCCGGTCGCCTTGGCCATGAAGGGGAGCGCATCTTCCGGCCGGGTGATGCTGACCACGGCCAGGGCCAGGAAGTAGATCAGGGCGATCCAGTGCCAGAAGTTCGCCAGCAACGAGATCACGATGCGGGTGAAGGCGTACTGCGCCCTGTTGGCCAACCTGATCAGGCGGTCATGCACCCGGGTGCGGTTCTGCAGGATGATCACGGCGGCGTAGAGGAAGGCCGTTAGCATCACGATCAGCCCCAACGAGCGCCCCGCCTCGGAGGAGATCTGGTTGTTGGTGATCGGGACCAGCAGCAACAGGCCGTAGCCGATATACCCCACGATGCGGGCCAGCCAGGCGTTCCAGTAAGCGGCCTCGTCCCCGGCCATCGGCAGCAGGCGCAGGCCGTGGTAGCGAGTGGCGAAGATCAGGCGCAGGGCCGCCTTGGTCACCTCGATCAGCAGGAATGCGTTCAGGAACAGCGAGTGCCGGGTGTTCATCTCGCCCGAGTCGCCCAGCACGAACAGCGCCAGTGCATAGCCGGCCAGCCAGGCGAGGATCACGACGAGGAAGTCGATCGCCGCGGCCAGGACCACGGCCGGTAGCGCCCGCATGAGCCGCATATGCTCGGCCGCATTCAAGGCCCAGCGATCAAGTCGGGTGAACAACGGTGCGCCCAGCCTTCGCAGTATCAGGAACACCACCACGGTGAACACGATGACGAAGGCGAGATCCAGTACCGCCAGCCCGAACACGGTGGGCTCGACTCCGCGCACGCGCTCGGCGATATCCACTGCGATGTCGTTCAGGGCCCGGACCTCGGCCACGGTGCCTTCGGCCAGCGACTGGGTGAGCTGGGCAATCTGGCGCGCCACGGATTCGCTGTCGCCGGTTTCGACCGGCAGGTCATCCGTGGCGGCGTCCTCCGCGCTGGAGCCGTCGCCGGAGCGCAGGGCCTCGAGCAAGTCTTCGCGGGCCTCCTCGTTCTCCAGTGCGTCGATGAGCATCTGGCGCAGATCGCTGCCGGAATCCTGCTGACCGGTGCCCTGTGCGGACGCGGCCCCGAGGGGCTGGATCAGTAGGAGCGCGAAAAGCACCAGCAGGCGGGAGAAGTCGATACGCGGCGCGCGCAGATGGGTCACGGCAAACCTCCATGTCTGGGAGGGACATCCTTGCGAGCCCCCGGTACGGTCAGTCAGTCCGAGGCAGTCTAAAGGCTGGAAGTTCCGTGCCACAATTTCGGTGGCCTGCGCACAGGCTTTATTCCAGCAGCATCGGATCCAGCCAGGCGATGCCGAGCTGGGCCATCTGCTGCTCGACCCAGACGATCCGCCGGTCAAGGTTGGGTCCCGGGCGGACCGGGTTCATGCGGCCGGGGCTGGGCAGGATGGCGGCCAGGCGCGCGGACTGGTGGCGATCGAGCTCGGTGGCGGAGATCCCGAAGTAGTGTTGGGCGGCGTTCTCGATGCCGTAAACGCCGGGACCCCATTCCGCCAGGTTGAGATAGATCTCGAGGATGCGCCGCTTCGGCCAGAGGGTCTCCATGCCGAAGGTGAACCCGGCCTCCAGCGTCTTGCGTGCCCAGGAGCGGCCGTGCCAAAGAAAGAGGTTTTTCGCGGTTTGCTGGCTGATGGTGCTGGCTCCGCGCAGGCGCCCGCCGCGTGCATGATCGCTGAGCGCCTGGCGCACCGAGCCCCAGTCGAAGCCGCGGTGGTTGGGGAAGTGCTGGTCCTCGGCTGCGATCACCGCCAGCATCAGATGGCGGGGCAGGTCGTCCAGGCGTTGCCAGTCCGGACGCCGGTTGGAGGCGGTTTGCCAGTCGGTCGCCACCACCATGGCCATGCCGTAGGGCGGGTCGACCCGGGCGAAGAGCACCACCAGGGCGAGCATTGCCCCGATCCCCAGCGCCAGCAGAAACGCGACCAGCCCGCCGGTCCAGTAGAGCAACCGGCGGAGCGGGCGGCGCTTGCGGCGCGTGGCCACTACGGTCTCGCCTCTTGGCGGTGGGCGTGCGGGTGGATGACTGTCCGGAGACGGGGATTCATGGGCTGAAAGGATAACGCCTGCGCTCGCCGGGCGGGATGGGGCGTGCCCTTTCTTCTCTTCTGGAAGCACGCGCGGCGAACTGTTTTGCCGTTTCGTGGCCCAAAGGCGAAGGGGTGAGGAGGACGACCCCGGAATTTGCCTTAACAAGCCAACCGTTCGCGAAGGAGAGAGCCATGGATGTATTGCCCTATCGCTATGTCACCCCGAGCGGCGAGGCCGTGTCCTTCGACTTCCGTCTGCATCCCGAGACCGGTTCCGCGGTGCGGGTGCAACAGTTGCTGGATCGCCTGACCGACACGCTGGACAGCGAGATCGGCGTGCTGGGCGATACCTGCAATGGCGACGTGCTGCAAGCGCTGGCAATGGCCCTGGCCGTGCGCACGGAGATGATCCCGGCCAACCCCGAGATGACCCAGGATCTGGCGCGTGATGTTGTCGAGCGGGCGCTCAGATCCCTCGATGGTGCCCGGCACCAGCAGACCGGGCCGGTGGGGCATGCCTGAAAACCACCAGGACCAATATTCCGAGGCCCCGGGACGACCGGTGGTGTTCTTCGACGGCGGCTGTCCGCTTTGCCGGCGCGAGATCGGCCACTACCAGCGGCTCGACACCGCGGGCGCGATCGATTGGCGTGATATCCATGCCGATGCCACACCGCTCGACGCCTGGGGGATTACCTGGGATCGTGCGATGCAGCGCATGCATGCCGTAAGCGCCGACGGGCGCATTCGCAGCGGCGCCTGGGCCTTCGTGCTGGTCTGGCGGCACCTGCCATATTACCGCTGGCTTGGCGGTGTGCTGCATCGCCTGCCCCCGATCGTCTGGCTGATGGATCGCGTCTACAACGTGATTGCGCGTTATCGCTGGCGCTCGCGCTGCGACGATGGGGTCTGTCACCCGGACCGCTAAGGTGGCCCACGCCAAGCCGCATTTACCGGAGAAGACCTGTGCGGTATGCGGCCGCCCGTTCGCCTGGCGGCGCAAATGGGCCCGGTGCTGGGATGAGGTTCGCTACTGTTCGGACGCCTGCCGGCGTCGCCGTTCGGGGAAGATCGCGTGACGACGCGCTTTGTCGTTCTGGTGTTCTGGATCGCCGCGCTGGCGGTGCCTCTGCCCCTGGTGGCGGGCGATCTGGCGGATGAACGCGCGATCGTCGCGCAATTACAGGAACCCCACCGCATCCTGCTGATGCGCCATGCCCTGGCGCCCGGCATCGGTGACCCGTCGGGCTTCGATGTCGATGACTGCGCCACGCAGCGCAACCTGTCGGCTGAAGGACGCGCGCAGGCGCGCGCCAGTGGGGAGCGCCTGCGCGCGGCGGGCCTCGAGTCGATCCGGGTGTTCGCGGGTCCGTGGTGCCGCAATGTCGATACCGCGGCGCTCCTGGGGTTCGGCGAGCCCGTGGTGCTGGAGGCAATGGGCTCGGTGTTTCGCACCAATGCCCCGCATCGCGAGCGGCGCATGCGCGCGTGGCGCGAACACCTGGCGGAAGAACACCGGCAGACGGCGGGGCCGGCGGTCTACGTGACCCACCGGGCCAATATCATGGAGCTGAGCGGCCGCAGCCTTGGCGCCGGGGCGATGCTGGTCGCCGAGATCGACGCGCAGGGCAATGCCCGGCCGGTGGATCAATAGCCGCGCGACCCGAAGGCGCCGGGTCGTGTGCAAGCCGGCTTACAGACGGATCTCCACGCGTTCGGCGCCGGGGGCGTCGATGCCGCGATGGAGCAGCAGGGTGCCGCTGGCGTTCAGCAGTTCGGTGGTGAGCTGACGGAAACGCACGACCGTCTCGGTCAGGTTCAGGCGGCTCTCCAGCAGGTCGCGCTGGGCCTGGGAGACGGCCAGCGCGGTCCCGGCGCCGACGCGGAAGCGCGTCTGTTCCACCCGCAGGAGTTCTTCCTGCAACTCGACGGTCTCTTCCTGTGCCTGAATCTGTTCGCGGATGCGGGCGGCGTCGAACCAGGTGCCGCGCACGTCCTCGATGGCGAGTTGCTCCAGGTTGGCCAGGGTTTCCCGGATCTGCTGGCGGGTCAGCCGGGCCCGGGTGTGTTCGGCCTCGGCGGCGCGGTTGCCGATCGGCATCTCGAAGCGCAGGCCGGCCGCCAGGTCGTAGCCGTCGCCCTGGCGGTCGCGCCAGGTGCGGCTGAAGCTGTCCGCGTAGCCCGACTGGCCCAGGGTCACGAAGAAATCCAGGCGCGGCAGCAGGCCGTTGCGGGTGCGCACGACCTCCAGTTGGTCGCGCTGGACCCGCAGTCGCGTTTCGTTGAGATCGGCGCGGTGGTCGCGGGCCAGCGCCACGTAGGCATTCAGGGGTTCCAGCGTGTAGCGTTCCAGGCCCGGCTCGGAGCTCGCCTCGAGCCGGGTATCCCACAGGCCGCCGTCGCCCTGGAGCAGTCGCGCGAGGCCGTCCTGCGCGCGGGCGCGTTCGGCGCGGGCGTCGATCAGGCCCTGACGGCGCAGCGCCACCTCGGCACGGGCCGACACGGCCTCGGTCTCGGGGCGGTCGCCGGCGGCGATGCGCCGCTCGGTCTGGTCGAGCTGCTCGCGGGCCACGGCCAGGGCCTCCTCGAAGATGGCGATCCGTTCGTCGGCCAGCACCAGATCCCAGTAGCGTCCCTCGACGTCGGTGATCAGCTGTTCGACGAAGCCGCGGACCTCGTACTCCGAGGCCTCCACGTCGAGGCCGGCCTGGCGCAGGCGCACCAGGTTGGACTCGATACGCCCGCCCCGGAGCAGGGCCTGAGTCAGGCTCAGGCCCGCGCGGGTGGTGAACTGGGGTGCCTCCACGCGCGAGCTGGAACTGCGCGAGCTGCGTACGGAGACCGTCAGGTCCGTACCGGTTGGCAGCGACTGGCTCAGACCCGCCTCGCCAAAGCGCCGGGTAGTGGTTACTTCATCGGTTTCGCCGATCTGTTCCAGCTGGCGCACGCTCTGGTCGCGGCTGATCTCCAGCTCGGCGAACAGCTCGGGGTCGAACACCGCGCGTTCCTGTGCCTCGAAGATGCCCTGGATCGCGGTTTGCAGGCGCTCGGCGCGCAGGCCGCGGTTGCCTTCCAGCGCGCGGGCGACGGCCTCCTCCAGGGACAGGGTCTCTTCCGCCACCGCCTCGCGTTCGAACGGCCGTGCGTCCGTCAGTGCATCCGCGGGCAGGGACAGGCGCAGCCCGTCGGAGGCATCCGGCGTTTCAGAGGCGTGGGCCGGGAGGGCCAGCGCCAGCGCGAGCGCGACGAGGAAGGGCAGGGGAGTTCTAGGCATGATCCGTGGCGACTCGGTAGACGGGTTGCGGGTGCTCGCCCCGGCGGTGGAACAGCAGGTAGAGCGTCGGGATCAGCACCAGGGTGATCAGGGTAGACGAGAGCAGCCCGCCGATCACGACCCGGGCCATCGGGGCCTGGGCCTCGCCGCCGTCGCCCATGCCGATGGCCAGCGGCGACAGCGCCAGGATGGTGGTCAGCGTGGTCATCAGGATCGGGCGCAGGCGCTCGCCCGCGGCGGCCACGATGGCCGCTTGCAGTTCCATGCCGTCTTCGCGGTGGCGCCGCGCCATGCGGTCCACCAGCAGGATCGCGTTGTTCACCACGATCCCGACCAGCAGCAGGATGCCGATCAGCGACTGCACGTTGAGCGTGGTGTCGGTGATCAGCAGCGCGCCGGTTACACCAATGATCGCCAGCGGGATGGAGAACATCACGATCAGCGGGTCGCGCAGGGACTCGTACAGGCTGGCCATGACCATGTAGACCAGCAACGTCGCGAGCAGGGTGCCCAGGAGCAGTTCGGAGAACGCGGCTTCCTGCTCCTCGATGTCGCCGGTGACCGAGAAGTCGATCTCCTCCGGCAGCGGGATATCGGCCAGCGCCGCACGCACGTCGGCGGCGACCTCGCCCAGCGAGCGGTCGCCGATGTTCACGAACAAGGTGCTGATGCGCGCCTGTTCGCGGCGCTGGATGCTGTCCGGGCCGATCGCCGTATCGAACGTGACCAGGCTGCGCAATGCCACGCGTTCGCCGTCCTCGCTGCGCACGGTCAGGTTGAGGAGGTCGTCCAGCGAGCTCCGGTCGGCGTCGCGTAGTTGGACCCAGATGCGCGTCTCGTCGCCGCCCGCGCGCAGCTGGCCGGCGCCGGAGCCGCCCAGGGCGGTTTCCAGGGTCTGGGCGATGGTGCGCACGTCCACGCCGAGGTCGGCGGCGCGGTCGCGGTGGATGCGGGTGGCGAATTCCGGCTGCCCGCCGTCGGAGCCGACGCGGGTGTCGGTGACGCCGGGGACGTCCGCCAGCGCGGTCTCGAAGCGCTCGATGACGGCGTTCATCGTGGGCAGCTCGAAGCCACGTACCTCGATGGACAGGCTTTCCTCGTCGGCGCCGCGCCCGAAGCCGCGGAAGAAGATCCCGCTGGAGGCGCGCACGCGGATCTCGACCCCCGGCGGGCTGCCCAGCGCGTCGCGCAGGGCCGCGGCGATCTCTTCGGAGGAGCGGCTGCGGCTGTCGCGCGAGCCGACCATCACGCGCATGTTGCCGGAGGCGGGCGAGGAGGCGCGGAACGCCGAGGCGCCGGAGCTGGAGACCAGGTTTTCCAGTTCCGGGACCTCGTCGTGGATGATCGCCTCGAGGCCGGACATCGTGGCGTAGAGCTCTTCCAGGGGTGTGCCGGGCTCCATGGCGACATGCACGCGCAATTCGCCTTCGTCGGTGGCGGGCAGGAATTCCGTGCCCACGCCGCGCAGCCCCGCCAGGGCGATCATCAGCAGCAGGAGGCTGATGCCGATGACCATCCACGGCTGGGCCAGGGTGCGCCGCAGCAGCCCCTGGTAGCGTTGCTCCATGCGCGCGAGGGCACTGGTGTCGCGCTTGGGCATCGGGGCGCGGGCCATCAGCATCGGGACCAGGGTCAGCGCGACGATCAGCGAGCCTGCCAGGGCAAAGGCGACCACCGCCGCCAGCGGCTTGAACAGCTGGCCGGCCAGTTCCTCGGCGAAGAACAGCGGCAGGAAGATCGCCACGGTGGTCAGGGTGCTGGCGACGATGGCGGGTGCGACGCGCCCGGTGCCGCTGATGGCGGCCTCGGCGGCGGTCTGTTCGGCATGTTCCTCGCGCCGTCGCGCGATGCTCTCGATCACCACGATGGCGTTGTCCACCATTAGCCCCACGCCCAGCGCGATCCCGCCGAGTGTCATCAGGTTCAGCGAGTAGCCGCCGAAGTAGACCAGGCCGAAGGTGGCGATCACCGCCAGCGGGATCGCGGTGGCCGCCACCAGCGTGTAGCGGATGTTGCGCAGGAACACGAGCAGCACCAGCACGGCCAGGGCACTGCCGTAGAGGATCGACCGACCGACGTTGGTGATGGAGTTGCGGATAAAACCGGCCTCGTCGGTGACGGCGCGGATGTCGATCTGGGGGAAGTCGCGGTTCAGGCGCGCCAGTTCGGCGTGGACCGCCTCGGAGACCTCGACGGTGTTGGCGTCGGCCAGCTTGCGCACGGCGAGCTGCACGCCTTCCTCCTGGTTGACCCGGAACCGGCGGGTAACGCGCTGGTGGGTGTCGCGCACGTCGGCCACCTGGTGCAGGTAGGTCACACCGTCCTCGCTGCGCTGCACGATGGTGTCGCGGACCTCGTCCACCGAACGGAACTCGGCCGGGGTGCGCAGGCGGTATTCGCGGCGCCCGTCCATGATCGGGCCGCCGGGGGTGATCACGTTGGCGTCGCGGATGCGGTTGCGCAGGTCGTCCAGGCCGAGGTCGATGGCCTCGATGCGTTCCGGGTCCACCTCCACGCGGACCTCGCGCTCCAGGCCGCCGAAGGTATCCACAGCTGCCACGCCGGGGATGCGTTCCAGACGCGGGGCGATACGGTTGTCGATCAGGGTGCGCAGGTGGATGGCGTCCAGTTGCGAGCCGATGCCCAGACGCATGATGGGCGAGTCCTGGGTGTCGAACTGGCGTACCAGCGGGCGATCGGCGTCATCGGGCAGGCGGTCCTCGATGCGCGCCAGGCGATCGCGCAGGTCGTCCACCGCCTGGCGGATGTCCGTGCCCCAGGCAAAGTTGATGCGGACGTTGCTGTTGCCCTCGGCGGAGGTCGAGCGGATCTCCTGGGCACCGGTAATGGCGGCCGCGGCCTGCTCCACCTGGCGCGTGACGAGTTGTTCGACTTCCTCGGCCCCGGCATTGGGGTAGGACGTCATCACCGTGACCACCGGGTAGGTGATATTCGGCAGCAGATC
Source organism: Thioalkalivibrio versutus (assembly GCF_001999325.1). Classification (GTDB taxonomy): domain Bacteria; phylum Pseudomonadota; class Gammaproteobacteria; order Ectothiorhodospirales; family Ectothiorhodospiraceae; genus Thioalkalivibrio; species Thioalkalivibrio versutus. The sequence goes on along the minus strand of NZ_MVAR01000005.1, from coordinate 171,336 downwards.
CACCGGCAGGCGGGTCAGCGCGGTCAGGCCGAGGATCACCACGATCAGGGCCACCATGCTGGTCAGCACGGGGCGGTGGACCGTTACGCGGGCCGGATTCACGGGGTGTCCGACTCGGGTGTGTCGTCTCCACCCGGCACGTTGCGCGGGTCGGTCAGGCGCAGCGGGGTGCCGTCCGCGAGCAGGTGCTGGCCGAGCACGACGACCTCGGTGCCTTCCGGCAGCTCCGGTTCCAGCAGCTCGACCCAGTCTCCATCACGCACGCCGGTAACCGCCTGATGGCGGCGGGCCTGCGGGCGTTCGCCGCTGCGGTCCACGCTGAACAGGGTCGGGCCGGCCTCGCGCTGGATGATCGCGTCGCGCGGGATGGCCCGGACGGCGTTGCGTTCCCCCAGGGTAATGGCGGCCTCCACGAACATGCCCGGGCGCAGCTGGTCGCGTTCGTTGGGGATCTCCACCTCGACCCGAGCCTGACGCGACCCGGGCCGGAATTCCGGGGCGATGCGGGCGATGGTGCCGGCAAATCCGGCGTCCGGATAGGCGGCGGTGTAGACCTGTGCCCCCTGGCCCGGCGACAGCCGGCCGTAGTCGGCCTCGGTCACGGCCAGGATGGCGCGCACCGGCTGCAGCCGGACCAGCGCCAGTGCGGTGTCGTTGGCGCTGATGACCGTGCCGGGATCCACGTGGCGTTCGGCGACCCAGCGGGTGCTGTCGGCCGTACCCGCCTCGATGCGGGTGTAGCTCAACTGGATCTCGCGGGTGCGTAGCGCGGAACGCCGCTGGCGGATCTGCGATTCGGCCAGGGTGACGCGCGTCTGTGCCAGGGCGAGTTCGGTTTCCGCGGCCTCCAGCTCCGAGCGCGACGCGATCCCCTGGTCGCGCAGCTCGCGGGTGCGCTGCAGTTCGCGCCGGGTGGCATCGCGGCTGGCCAGGGCCTCGGCCAGGCTGGCCTCGGCGACTTCCAGCTCCGCCGCGGCCTGGGCCACATCCTGCTCGAATTCCTCGGTATCCAGCTGCAGCAGCGGATCACCGGGCTCCACGCGGTCGCCCAGATTGACGAACACCTCGGCAACCCGCCCGCCCACGCGGGGGGTGATCTCGATCCGGTCGGCGCCCTCGATGCTGCCGGTGAAGCGCCGCCGTTCGACCAGGTCGCGGGTCTCGATGCCGGCAATGGCGACCGCGACCGGGCGGGTCTCGCCGCCGCCCGGACGACCGGAAGGGGCCGCGTCGTCTTCCGGCCCCAGCAGCATCCAGACGAGGATGCCAGCGGCCAGGAGGAACAGGATCGCCGTGATCAGTGTGGCGGGGCGGGGCATTGCAACTCGCTTGTGTGCCGGGTGGTCAGGTTAGAGTGTCGCGTGGCTGACTGAATCGTGCATGAATTCCGTTCGGAATCCGGCGCCGATTCGATGAAGCCCGGACTAGGACCCGCGAGTACAAGGAGAATTCCGTGACGACATCCGATTCGGCCCGTTCCCCGCGCCCGCGGCGGCGCTCCTTTGCCATGGACATGCTGGGCCTGCTGGCCTGGATGGTGTTGGTCTTCGCTGTGGCGGGATTGGGGGGCTGGGCGACCAGTCTGTCGGTGGGCGACTGGTATCCGACGCTGACGCGCCCGCCGCTGAACCCGCCGGACGCGGTATTCGGCCCGGTCTGGTCCGTGCTGTTCGGCCTGATGGGTCTCGCCGCCTGGCATGTCTGGCGGCGCGTCGGTTTGACCGGTGCCCCGATGGCGCTGGGGCTGTTCCTGGCCCAGCTCGCGCTGAATCTCGGCTGGTCGGTGCTGTTCTTCGGCATGCAACGCCCGGATCTGGCGCTCGCCGAGATCCTGATCCTGTGGCCGGTGATCCTGGCCACCCTGATTGTCTTCTGGCGGATCGACCGAATCGCCGGCGCGCTGCTGGTGCCGTACCTGCTGTGGGTCGCCTTCGCCATCTACCTCAACGCGGGGATCGTCTGGCTCAACTGACGAGCCGGGTTTTCGGCGCCCGGGCGTCATGCGTTTGTCATTTGGGCGGGGTATGCTGACGCGATTTTTCGCGGGAGGGGCTCCATGGCGGTGCGCGTCGGTATCAACGGGATAGGGCGGATCGGTCGGTTGGCCCTGCGCGCGGCATGGGACCGGGACGACATCGAGGTCGTGCATCTGAACGAGTCCGCCGCGGACGGGACCGTTACCGGGCATCTGTTGGAGTTTGATTCCGTTCACGGGCGTTGGGGCCGCGAGCCCGAGGCCCAAGCGGACCAGATCCGGATCGACGGGCGCGAGCTGCGCCACACGGGCCTGGCCGAGCCGGGGCAGGTGCCGTGGGGCGAGTCGGACGTGGACATCGTCATCGACGCCACTGGCGCCTTCCGCACCATGGACACGCTGGAGCCGCACTTCACCCGGGGCGCGAAGCGCGTGGTGGTCGCGGCGCCGGTGAAGGACGAGCGCGCGCTGAACGTGGTGATGGGCGTGAACGACGCCGCTTACGATCCCGCGAAGCACCACGTCGTGACGGCTGCCTCCTGCACCACCAATTGCCTGGCGCCGCTGGTCAAGGTGCTGCACCCGGCGCTGTCGATCCGCCACGGCACCATCCTGACCGTCCACGACATGACCGCCACCCAGTCGCCGGTGGACCTGCCGCGCGACAACCTGCGCCGGGCTCGTGCGGCCGGGCTGAACCTGATCCCGACCACTACCGGCTCGGCGAAGGCGATCGGCGACATCTTCCCCGAGCTGAACGGGCGGCTGAACGGCCATGCGGTGCGCGTGCCGTTGATGAACGCGTCGCTGACGGATTTCACCTTCGAGGCCGCGCGCGAGACGACGGCGAAGGAGGTCAACGGCCTGCTGCGCGAGGCTGCGAACGGTGATCTGAACGGCATCCTCGGCTTCGAGGAGCGCCCGCTGGTCTCCAGCGATTTCCGCACCGACCCGCGCTCGTCCATCGTGGATGCCCAGTCGACGATGGTGGTCGATGGCACGCAGGTGAAGGTGCTGGCCTGGTACGACAACGAGTGGGGCTACGCGAACCGGCTGGTCGAACTGGTCGCCCGCGTCGCCAAGCTCGGGGTTTGATGCCGTCGTGAGCGGCACGGCCGACCAGCCAAACTCCGGCGGGCCGCCTACCCTGGGGCTGGGTGCCTACGCGCGGATCACCGCGAACTATTGGGCGTTCACCGTCACCGACGGCGCGATCCGCATGCTGGTCGTGCTGTTCTTCCACCAGCTGGGCTACAGCCCGCTGGAGATCGCCTTCCTGTTCCTGTTCTACGAGCTGTTCGGGGTCATCACCAACCTCACCGGTGGCTGGCTGGCCGCGCGGCTGGGGGTGAACACCACCATGATCGGCGGGACGCTGCTGCAGGTGGCGGCCCTGCTGATGCTCACGGTGCCCGAGGCGTGGCTGGGCGTGGCCTACGTGATGTTTGCGCAGGCCCTGTCCGGGATCGCCAAGGATCTGAACAAGATGAGCGCGAAGTCCGGCGTGAAGCTGATCGCCGGCGACAGGGAGGGGCGGCTGTTTCGCTGGGTGGCGGTACTCACCGGCTCGAAGAACGCGCTAAAGGGGGTCGGCTTCTTTGTCGGCGGGGCGCTGCTCTACAGCGTGGGCTTCCAGATGGCGCTGGTCATCCTGGCCGGGATGCTGGCGCTGGTCATGCTGTTCTCGGTGGTCGGACTGCCGCGCGGGCTGGGGCGTGTCGGGGGCAAGCCGAAGTTCACCCAGATGTTCTCCAACTCCGCCGCGATCAACGTGCTCTCGGCCGCACGCTTCTTCCTGTTCGGCGCGCGTGATGTCTGGTTCGTGGTCGCGTTGCCGGTGTTCCTCAGCGCCACGCTCGACTGGAACCACATGCAGGTCGGCGCGTTCCTCGCGCTGTGGGTGATCGGCTACGGCATCGTGCAGGCCTCGGTGCCGCGCCTGCTGGGCCGGGGCGGGGTGCATCCGACCGGACTCACCGCGCGCCTGTGGGCGTTCATCCTGATGCTGCTGCCGATCGCCATTGTGATCGGCCTGGAGGTGGGCCTGGACCCGGCCTGGGTGCTGATGGTCGGACTGGGCGTGTTCGGCGTGGTGTTCGCGATCAACTCGGCCGTCCACTCCTTCCTCATCCTTGACTACGCCGAGGCCGACCGCGTTGCGATGAAGGTGGGCTTCTACTACATGGCCAACGCTGGCGGCCGCCTGGTCGGCACTGTCGCCTCCGGCGCCATCTTCATGGTCTGGGGCCTGGAAGGCGCCCTGATCGCTTCCACCTTCTTCATCTTCGCCACCTGGATGATCTCGTCCCTCCTCCCCCGCGAAGCCGCCCGCGCCTGACCGCGCGGCTGCCGGCCTGGAAGGGGGCGGCGGCATCGGGTTACTGCGGCCGCTGTAACGCCTCGATGACAGCCTCCAGCGTGCGGGAGCGGTACCGCTCGGCATGGCGGACCCAGCCGAGCTGGCGGGTGACGGGCCCGCCGGGCCAGTCGAGCACGGCGAGGTCGTCGGTGGCCATGGTGCGGGGGAGGAAGCCGATGCCGAGGCCGGCCGCGATCAGCATGCGGATGACTTCCAGGTAGGGGCTTTCCTGGGCGGCAGTGGGGTGCAGGCCCTGTGCGGCCAGGGCCTGGTCGATCTGGCGGCGGGTGGTGGAATCCCCGGGCGGCAGGATGGCTGGCCAGTCGTGCAGGCGCCGCAGGGTATCCAGCGGGGTATCGTCAGCGCGGTTGCGGGCGACCATGGGAACAAGCTCGTCGGTCCATACGGTGTGCGCCTCGGCGCCCTTCGGCAGATCCTCGGGCAGGGTGGCCAGGGCCAGGTCGGCGTCGCCGTGCATGACGGCCTCGATGCCGGCCTCGGAATCCATGAATGCCAGTTCCAGTTCCAGCTCCGGGTAGCGCTCGCGCAGGGCCGACAGTGGCGTGGGCAGGCGGTGCAGGGCGATGTGGTGCGAGGTGGCCAGGCGGATGCGGCCGCGCACCACCTGGTCGAGGTCGGCGACCTGCTGCTCGATGGCGCGCAGGCGGGCGAGGATTTCCCGGGCCTCGGGCAGCAGGCGTTCGGCGACCTCGGTCGGCCGTACACGCCGACCCTGGCGCTCGAATAACGGACGTTCCAGCGTGGCCTCCAGCGACTGGATGCGCTTGCTGATGGCGGGCTGCGTCAGGTGCAGCCGTTCGGCCGCGGCGGAGAAGGCGCCGGTGTCGACGACCGCGACGAAGGCCTGCAGGGATTCGACACTCAGTTGTTCTGGGCGCATCCGTGTCTCTCCAGTCCCCGCGTGAGATAATGGTCCGTTCGATGGTCGGGCTCGGCATGACCCGGCACCTATATAACCGTATGGAATGATACGGATAAGAAATCGGATTTGAAAGAATACCGGGGCGGGCCCAGACTCTAGATCAACGGGCGTCATGAAACGACGTCATTGCGAGGAGCCGAAGGCGACGCGGCACAAAAGCGCTAAGCGCGTTGAACGGCCGCAGGCCGGCCCGAAGGGCGAGCGCAGCGAGTAACCTCCTGAAGCTGGCAGAGCGCCAGTACCGGGATCGGGTGGTTTCGGACGGAGGTTGCTTCGTCGCTACGCTCCTCGCAATGACGGTGCCAGTTGGCGACGCGGTGCAAGGGCGAGCCTGTATAGCGCCGGTGGATCGTCGGCGGTGGGACGCAAGAACGATAGAACGCGGCGCGGCCGCGGGAGTAGGTAATGGCTGGCAAGACCCTGTATGACAAGTTGTGGGAGGCGCATGGGGTGCGCGAGGAGCCGGATGGCTCGACGCTGCTCTACATCGACCGCCACCTGGTGCACGAGGTGACCAGTCCGCAGGCCTTCGAGGGGCTGCGGCTGGCCGGGCGCAAGCCATGGCGCGGCGATTCCGTGCTGGCGGTGCCGGATCACAACGTGCCCACGGAGAACCGCGACCAGGGGATTGCGGATCCGGTCTCGCGCATCCAGGTGGAAACACTGGAGAGCAACGTCACGAGCCTGGGGCTGAAATTCTTCCCGATGGCGGACGTGCGCCAGGGCATCGTGCACGTGATCGGCCCGGAGCAGGGCGCGACCTTGCCGGGCATGACCGTAGTCTGCGGCGACTCGCATACCTCCACGCATGGCGCGCTGGGCGCGCTGGCCTTTGGTATTGGCACCTCCGAGGTGGAGCATGTGCTGGCCACGCAATGCCTGTGGCAAAAGAAGACCAAGGCCATGCAGATCCGTGTGGAAGGCGCGCTGCGCCCGGGCGTCACCGCCAAGGACGTGGTGCTGGCCATCATCGGCCGCATCGGCACCGCTGGCGGTACCGGCTACGCGATCGAGTTTGCCGGCTCCGCGATCCGCAGCCTGTCGATCGAAGGCCGTATGAGCGTCTGCAACATGTCGATCGAGGCCGGGGCCCGTGCGGGCATGGTCGCGGTGGACGAGAAGACCATCGAATACGTGCGCGGCAAGCCGCAGGCGCCGACCGGCGAGATGTTCGAGCGGGCGGCCGAGTACTGGCGCACGCTGGTCTCCGACCCGGATGCCGAGTTCGACGCGGTGGTGGAGATGGATGCCGCCGAGATCGCCCCGCAGGTCAGCTGGGGCACCTCGCCGGAGATGGTCGCGCCGATCGACGGGCGGGTGCCGGACCCGGCGGCCGAGTCCGATCCGGTGCGCGCCGAGGGCATGCAGCGGGCGCTGGAGTACATGGACCTGAAGGCGAATACCCCGATGACGGAGATCCGTCCGGACAAGGTGTTCATCGGGTCCTGCACGAATTCCCGGATTGAGGACCTGCGCGCCGCCGCCGAGGTGGTGAAGGGCCGCAAGAAGGCCGACAACATCAAGCTGGCGATGGTGGTGCCGGGCTCCGGGCTGGTGAAGCAGCAGGCGGAGCAGGAGGGGCTGGACCGCATCTTCCTGGATGCCGGCTTCGAGTGGCGCGAGCCGGGCTGTTCGATGTGCCTGGCGATGAACGCCGACCGCCTGGAGCCGGGCGAGCGCTGCGCCTCGACCTCGAACCGCAACTTCGAGGGCCGTCAGGGGCAGGGCGGGCGCACGCATTTGGTCAGCCCGTCGCTGGCCGCCGCGGCGGCCGTCGCCGGGCACTTCATTGAACCGTCCGCGTTGAAGGAGGCGTAAGCGATGCAGGCCTTTACTGTACACAAGGGGATCGTCGCGCCGCTGGACCGCTCCAACGTGGATACCGATGCGATCATCCCCAAGCAGTACCTGAAGTCGGTTAAGCGCACGGGCTTTGGCCCGAATGCCTTCGACGACTGGCGCTACCTGGACCCGGGCGAGCCGGGCATGGACGGCTCGAAGCGCCGGCCGAACCCGGACTTTGTGCTGAATCAGGCGCCGTTTGACGAGGCGACCATCCTGCTGGCGCGCAAGAACTTTGGCTGTGGCTCCTCCCGTGAGCACGCGGTCTGGGCGCTGACCGATTTCGGTTTTCGTGCGGTGATCGCGCCGTCGTTCGCGGACATCTTTTTCTCCAACAGCTGCAAGAACGGGCTCCTGCCCGTGGTGCTGGCCGAGGACGAGGTGCAGCGCCTGTTTGATCAGGTGGAGGCGAATCCGGGTGCGCAGGTCGAGGTGAATCTGGAAGAGATGACCGTGACCGCGCCGGACGGTAACGTATTCGACTTTACGCTGGACGAGGACCGCCGCCATCGCCTGCTGAACGGGCTGGACGATATCGCCCTGACGCTGCAGTTTGCGGACGATATTCGCGCCTTCGAGGAGCGCCAGCGCCGCGAATGGCCGTGGATGGCGGAACAACAACGGTAGACGGTGCGTCTGGCACGGCCTGGATCCGGGCACCGTCATTGCGAGGAGCGAAGCGACGAAGCAACCTCCGTCCGGAACCACCGGATCCCCGTACCGGCGCTCTGGCAGCTTTGGGAGGTTACTCGCTGCGCTCGCCCTTCGGGCCGGCCTGCGGCCGTTCAACGCGCTTCGCGCTTTTGTGCCACGGCCCCTGGCGGGGCCTCGCAATGACGGGGGGCAGGAAGCACCGTCATCGCGAGGAGCGCAGCGACGTGGCGATCTTCCAGGGCAGCCCCGGCGCTGGCTCGGGTAAACGTCGGGGGTTGCGACCGGAGGTTGCCACGTCGCCTGCGGCTCCTCGCAATGACGTTGCCACTAGGAATGTATAGGTAAAGAATAATAGTTACTTGGGAGAGGTTTGTGAGCCGAATTCTGGTATTGCCCGGGGACGGGATTGGGCCCGAGATCGTGGCCGAGGCGCTGAAGGTGCTGGAGCGCGTGGGCGAGATCGGCGGTCTGGATCTGGAGATCGAGCAGGGCCTGATCGGGGGCGCGGCGCATGACGCGGCCGGGCACCCCTATCCGGAGGCCACCCGCGAGGCGGCGCGTCGTGCAGACGCGATCCTGCTGGGGGCGGTGGGTGGCCCGCAGTACGAGTCGCTGGAGCGCGACCTGCGCCCCGAGCGTGGGCTGCTTGGCATCCGCTCGGATCTCGGCCTGTTCGCGAACCTGCGCCCGGCGATCCTGTATCCGCAGCTGGCCTCGGCCTCCACGCTGAAGCCCGAGGTGGTCAGCGGGCTGGACATCCTGATCGTGCGCGAGCTGACCGGGGGGATCTACTTCGGCCAGCCACGCGGGATCGAGGAACGCAATGGCGAGCGGGTCGGCTTCAATACGCTGGTCTATAGCGAATCGGAGATTGAGCGGATCGCCCGGGTCGGCTTCGAGGCGGCGATGAAGCGGGGCAAGCGCCTGTGCTCGGTGGACAAGGCCAACGTGCTGGAGGTCTCCGAGCTGTGGCGCGAGGTGGTCGAGCGTGTCGGGAAGGAATTCCCCGAGGTCGAGCTGTCTCACATGTATGTGGACAACGCCGCGATGCAGCTGGTGCGTGACCCGAAGCAGTTCGACGTGATGGTGACCGGCAACATGTTCGGGGACATCCTGTCCGATGCAGCGGCGATGCTGACCGGCTCCATCGGCATGCTGCCGTCCGCCTCGCTGAACAGCGAGGGCGTGGGTCTGTACGAGCCGATCCACGGTTCGGCACCGGATATTGCGGGGCAGGGCAAGGCCAACCCGATGGCGACGGTGCTGTCGGTCGCGATGCTGCTCCGTCATAGTCTGAACCGCAACGACCTGGCCGAACGCATCGAGGCGGCTGTGGGTCGGGTACTGGATCAGGCCTTGCGTACCCCAGACATCTTCGGTGAAGGCATGAAGCTGGTCGGTACGCAGGGCATGGGCGACGCCTTGGTCGCGGCCCTGGATGAGTAATTATCTATCAAAGCGTTAACGATTAAAGTTCAACCGGGAATTAACGATGAGTGACCGCAAATTTGACGTGGCCGTGGTCGGGGCAACGGGCGCCGTTGGCGAGGCCCTGCTGTCCATCCTGGCCGAGCGCGACCTGCCGATCGGGCGCGTGCATGCCCTGGCCAGCTCGCGGTCGGTGGGCAAGACGGTGGACTACGGCCGGCGCGAGTTGGAGGTCGAGGACCTGGCGACTTTTGATTTTTCCACGGTGCAGATCGGGCTGTTCTCGCCGGGCGCCTCGGTGTCCGCGGAATATGCGCCCAAGGCGGCGGCGGCCGGCTGCGTCGTGATCGACAATACCTCCCAGTTCCGCTACGACCCGGAGATCCCGCTCGTGATTCCGGAGGTGAACCCGGACGCGGTGGGCGATTACACGAAACACGGGATTATCGCGAACCCGAATTGCTCCACCATTCAGATGCTGGTGGCGCTGAAGCCGCTGCACGATGCGGTCGGCATCGAACGGATTAACGTGGCAACCTACCAGGCCGTGTCCGGTACCGGCAAGGAGGCGATCGAGGAGCTGGCGCACCAGACGGCGGCGTTGCTGAATGGCCGTCCGGTGGAGTGCAACGTGTATCCCAAGCAGATCGCGTTCAATGCCCTGCCGCACATCGACGTCTTCCAGGACAATGGCTACACCAAGGAAGAGATGAAGATGGTCTGGGAGACCCGGAAGATCATGGGCGACGAGTCCATCCTGGTGAACCCGACCGCGGTGCGCATTCCGGTGTTCTACGGGCATTCCGAGGCCCTGCATATCGAGACGCGCGAGAAGATCAGTGCGGAGAAGGCGCGCGAAATCCTCTCCGGCGCACCGGGGATCACGGTGCTGGACAAGCACGAGGACGGGGGCTATCCGACTGCGGTGACCGAGGGTTCCGGCAAGGATGCGGTGTTCGTCGGCCGCATCCGCGAGGACATTTCCCACCCCCGCGGACTGAACCTGTGGGTGGTCTCGGACAACGTGCGCAAGGGGGCCGCGTTGAACACGATTCAGATCGCGGAGGTTTTGATCCGCGATTACCTGTGATTTAATCCGGGAAAACGCCGGGGACACTACCCGGTACATCCGTGGCCAGGGGGTCATCGGCCGTGTCGGCCGAGGCAGTACGGCCACGTGGCATTTTCAGGGGGAATTCGTGCGCAAGTTTTTGGTTGGGTTTTTGTTCTTGCTGCTGGTGGCCCCGGCGTCCTCGAGTTCCGTGGGCTTCGGCGAAATCAATCTTCAATCCTTCCTGAATCAGCCCTTGCGGGCGGAGATTCCCTTGCGGGGAGCGGCAGCTGCCGGCGATTCCCTGCGAATTCGCCAGGCTTCCGAGGATGCATACCGCCGCGCCGGTCTGAACCGTGGCGGTGTTCCGGGGGACCTGAACATCCAGGTCGAGGGTGACCGCATCATCCTGACCACACGCCGGCCGGTGCGCGAGCCCTATGTGGGCATGCTGCTGGAGGCGCGCTGGGATGGCGGGCGCGCCATGCGCGAGGTCTCGTTGTTGCTGGATCCGCCCGGCACGATGCCTTCCGGAACTTCTGCGCCGGCCGTGAGCGGGGACCCCGGCGCAGCGCCGCGTGCGACCCGCGAAGGCGAAACCATCCGGGTGCGTAGTGGCGACACCCTCTACGCGGTCGTGCGCCGCAGCGGTGTCTCGGGATACAGCGACGAGCAGGCCATGCTCGCGTTCCTCGACGCCAATCCGCAGGCCTTCATGGGTAACAACATCAATTCGCTGCGCGCGGACGCGGAATTGCGTACGCCGTCCCGCGAACAGTTGGACGCGCGCAGTACCGCCGAAGCGCGGGCCGAGGTTGCCGATCAGACGCGCTCCTGGCAGGAATCCACTCGCGCGGCTCGCGAAGAACCGGAGCCGGCTCCGGCCGCGGCTGAGGAGGGTGTCGAGGGCGAGGCGCTCGCCGAGGACGAAGAATCGGCTGTTACGGAGGACGCTGCCGCGGCGGTTGCGGACGACGAATCCGCAGTGGCCGAATCGGACTCGGCCGTGACCGAGGACGAAACGGCGGTGGGCGACGAGGCCGCGACCGAGGCGGTGGCGCCCGAGGATCGCCTGGAGATCGTCGCCGATCTGCTGCCGGAAGATGCCGAAGCCGGGGCAACCCAGGGGGGTTCCGAGGAGCTGCTGCAGGAAGCCCTGCTGTCCCAGCGCGCCGAAATGGACGGAATGCGCGACGAGCTCTCCGAATTGCGCGAGGAGCTTGGCGAGCGTGGGCGTCTGGCCGAGATCTCCAGCGAGAACATGGCTGGGCTCGAGGAACAGCTGAGCCAGCTGCGCGCCGAGCGCGAACAGCTGCGCACCCGTCTGGATCGTGCGGATGCTGAACGCAATGCCCCGCTGCACGAACGCATCATGAATGACCCGTTGCTGCTGATGATGGCGATTGCGCTGGTCATTCTGCTGCTGCTGGTGTTGCTGGCTTTTGCCCGCGGCGGCCGCCGCGAGGTGATGGTCGACGATCACGGTTCCGGCCTGAAGCCGCGTGCGGACAACAGCAAGGTGCAGGCGACCGGCTTCGATGCCCGCAGTTACGAGACCGGGGAGATGGGTTCGCCAGATCGCTCGACGACCCGTGCCGCCGCTGCCACCGTGGTTGGCACGGCCGCGGCGGCGGGTGGCGCGGAACGCGATGATGGGCAACAGGAAGACGCTTCCCATCTGTCGGCCGATTCGGGGGAAGAGGTTGGCGAGGTCGTGGTCGCCAGCACCAGTCAGAAGGGAGGCGAGGCGACAGATGACGTACTGGCAGAGGTGGATGTCTGCCTGGCGTACGGCATGAACGATCAGGCGGTCGAGACGCTCAATGCGGCGATCGAGCGCGATCCGGATAACAAGCAGTACCGCCTGAAATTGGTCGAGGCACATCTCGCGCTTGAGGACGAGGAGAGCGCAAGGCAGGCGGCCGGTGCGCTGCGCGGTCGGCTGGATGCGGGTGATACGGCTACGCGTGATCGCCTGTCCGATCTGGAATCCCGGATTGGGGAGGGGGCCGGTCTTGGCGCCACTGCAGCTGGTGGCGCGATGGCCGGCGATCTCGGTGATGTGCCTTCTGCGGAAGGAAGCCGCGCGACGGAATCCGACAGCAATGAGATCGATTTCTCGGGTCTGGAGCTTCCCGAGACCGACGAGGCGGCGGAAAGCCTGGGGAGCGAGCCGGTTGCGGATGATCAGGGCCTGTCGTTCGACCTCGACGAGAATCTGGAAGCGGATCTGGCGAACGCCGCGGAAGGTAATGTTTCCAGCGCGGATGCTGATGGGGACTTGAACAATCTTGCGTTCGACATCGACGAGAACGAGCTTCCGGAGACAGATTCCACCGCGAGTGGCGGGGAACAGGCGGAGCCGGAAGCTGGCCTGGATCTGGACGAGAACCTGCTTGGCCCGGGTGGTTCCGATGCGCCTGTTGCCGGTCAGGATGAAACCGACGATGGTTCCGCAGGAGCGGACGCGGACGAGAACGTCACGCGTCTGAGTCTGGCCCAGGCCTATGCCGACATGGGAGATCAGGAAGGTGCCCAGGAATTGATCGACGAGGTCCTGACCTCGGGCACCGATGATCAGAAACGCGAGGCCGAGGGGATCCGCGAGCAGATTCAGGGCTCGTGACCGTCGGGAAGTCGGAGTTCCGGACCGGATGTTCCCGGTTCGGTCTCGGCTGACCCCCGGAATGTGCAGACCGGCCCCGCCCGGGGGCAAAACCCCGGGCGGGGCCTTTTTTGTGGTTCATTAATCGCTGCGAGGGCGGTTCACGCTTGGTTCAGACCTCCGAATTGCCGCCAGAATCGGTACCGCACCCGCCGGGCGTGGTGTGGGCGGTGTGGGCGTTTCTGGGGGTGCTGGCTGCTTCTGCTGCGCTGGTATCGGCCGAGCCACGGGTACTCGTGGTGATGGCCGTGCTCGTGGGCGGGCTGGCGTGGCCCGGCGGGTTTGCCTGGGGCCGTGCCGGTCGCTTGATCCTGCGCATGAAGTGGTTCTACCTCTCCCTGCTGATCTTCTATGGCCTATGGCCGATGGAGGGTGGCGATCTTGCCGCTGGGCTCCAGGAGGCCGGGACTCGTATCCTCGCCCTGGTCCTGGTGCTGCTGCTGGTGGTCTGGCTTACCGAGCGGTTTTCAAGGCCTGTGCTCGTACGCAGTCTCGGTTTGGTGCTGGGCGGACCTTGGCAGGTGTTCGGTGCCTGGGGCGAGCGTTTCGCCCGGCGACTGTTTCTCGCCCTGATGTATTTCGAGGGGGATCGAGCGGCGATCAAGGCGCGCCGGGAGGCGCTTGGGGGGGCGAGAAAGGCTCGGCTGGAAGCGGTGCGCGAGTGGCTGGTGCAGCGTCTGGATCAGGCCCTTTCCGGACCGAGCGGGGCGGAGGACGGCCCGGCCGACCTTGGGACGGAGAATCGGGCAGTGCCCCGCTGGGCAGTCATCGGCTTGTGGTTCGGGGTGCTGGCGGCCTGGCTCACTTGGTGGTTTTTTTGAGGAGCGGACATTTGAGTGAGGCGCACGCACAACCGGGCTTCAACGATGCGGGTGAGCTGGTACAACGCTGGGCGCTGGGGGTCGAATATGACGGGCGTGGGTTGTTGGGCTGGCAGCGCCAGAAGGACGGTCCCAGCGTGCAGCAGCAGTTGGAGGCGGCACTGGGGTTTGTGGCGAATCATCCGGTCGCGTTGAGTTGTGCGGGGCGCACCGATGCGGGAGTCCATGCCACGGCGCAGGTGGTGCATTTCGATACTCCGGCGCAGCGCGAGCCGCGTGCATGGATCCTGGGCGCCAACAGTCGCCTGCCTGACGCGATTGCCGTGACCTGGGCGCAACCGGTTCCGGGGGCGTTTCACGCCCGGTTCGGCGCATTTGGCAGACGGTATCGCTACGTCATTGCGAATCGAGCAGTGCGTCCGGCACTGGAGGCCGGACGAGTGTCCTGGTGGCGGCGTCCGCTGGATGCGGAGCGCATGCATCGCGCGGGTCAGACCTTTGTCGGCGAACATGACTTCAGCAGCCTGCGGGCGGCGGCTTGCCAGGCGAAATCGCCGGTGCGGCGCGTGCATTCGTTGTCGGTGATCCGGCGCGGGGCCCTTGTGATCCTGGACATCCACGCGAATGCCTTTCTGCATCACATGGTGCGCAACATCGCCGGCGTGCTGTTGGCGGTAGGGGATGGGCGCGCCGATCCCGGCTGGCCGGCGGAGGTTCTGGCGGCGCGTGATCGGCGCGCGTCGGGGATCACCGCGCCGGCCGGCGGGCTCTATTTCGTGCATGTGGATTATCCGGTGGAGTTCGAGCTGCCGATCACCGCGGGGCCGGTCCTCGATGGCGTCCCGGGGAATGCGCCGGGGTGATTGCGGGAAAGCCGGATCGCGTGCCGGGTTCTGGTAGGCTTTGCGACCGGACAGAGGAGGCCGGCGGGCGCATGCGTTATCGGGTGAAGATCTGCGGAGTGACGAGCCCGGAACAGGCACGCGCCGCGGCGGCGGCCGGGGCCGATGCCATCGGGCTGGTGTTTCATGCAGCGAGTCGGCGGGCGGTTGAGCCGGCGCAGGCCGCGGCCATCGCGGCCGCGCTGCCGCCGTTCGTGACCACGGTGGGTCTGTTCGTGGACCCGGATCCGTCACGAGTCGAAACGGTGTTGCAGACGGTAGGGCTGGATTGCCTGCAGTTTCACGGGCACGAGACGGCGCCGTTTTGCGCGCGCTTCGGGCGGCCTTATCTGAAGGCCATCGCCATGGGCGAGGGGCAGGATCCGCGCCCGGCGATGGAGCAGCACCCGGATGCCCAGGGGTTTCTCCTGGATAGCCATGGTGGGGGGCGCAGCGGCGGGTCGGGGCACCGCTTCGACTGGCAGCGCGTCCCCGATGCCCTGGAACGGCCCTGGCTGCTGGCCGGGGGGCTGGATACGGACTCGGTGCGCGCTGCGCTGGAACACCTGCGCCCGTACGGGGTCGATGTGAGTTCCGGGGTGGAATCCGCGCCCGGAATCAAGGATGCACGACGCATGCGGGCCTTCGTGCAGGCGGTGCGTCAATGCGAGGTGGAGACTGATGAACAAGATTGACTGGGCGGCTTTCCCGGATGCCCGTGGGCATTTCGGGCCGTATGGCGGGCGCTTCGTGTCCGAGACCCTGATGGGGGCGCTGGACGAGCTGCAGGCGGTATACGAGCAGTACATGCAGGATCCCGACTTCCTGGCGGAGCTGGATCATGACCTGAAGCAGTTCGTTGGGCGGCCCAACCCGCTCTATCACGCCGAGCGCATGTCGCGGGAACTGGGTGGGGCGCAGGTCTACCTCAAGCGCGAGGACCTGAATCACACCGGCGCGCACAAGGTAAACAACACGATCGGCCAGGCCCTGCTGGCCAAGCGCCTGGGCAAGAAGCGAATCATCGCCGAGACCGGTGCCGGACAGCACGGCGTTGCGACGGCCACCGTGGCCGCGCGGCTGGGGCTGGAATGCGTGGTCTACATGGGCGAAGAGGACACCCGGCGCCAGACACAGAACGTCTATCGCATGCGTCTTTTGGGTGCCGAGGTGGTGGCGGTGAAATCCGGGACCCGCACCCTGAAGGACGCGTTGAACGAGGCGATGCGCGACTGGGTGACCAACGTCGACGACACCTTCTACATCATTGGCACCGTGGCAGGGCCGCACCCGTATCCGGCGATGGTCCGGGACTTCCAGGCGGTGATCGGCCGCGAGGCGCGCGAGCAGCACCTGGCGATGACCGGCCGCCTGCCGGATACCCTGGTGGCTTGCGTCGGCGGGGGGTCCAACGCGATCGGCCTGTTCCATGCGTTCCTCGGTGACGAGTCGGTGGCGATGATCGGGGTCGAGGCCGGGGGCGACGGGGTCGAGACCGGGCGCCACTCCGCACCACTGTGCGCCGGACAGCCGGGCGTTCTGCACGGCAACCGGACGTACCTGATGGAAGACGAGAACGGCCAGATCATCGGCACGCACTCGGTCTCGGCGGGCCTGGACTACCCGGGCGTCGGGCCGGAGCATGCGTGGCTGAAGGACATCGGCCGGGTGAACTACGTGTCGGTAACGGATGACCAGGCGCTGGCCGGCTTCCACCGCATGACCCGCACCGAGGGCATCATCCCGGCGCTGGAGACCAGTCATGCGATTGCCCATGTGCTGGACCTGGCCCCGCAGATGCGTCCCGATCAAAGCATCATCATCAATCTGTCCGGGCGCGGCGACAAGGACCTGAACACCGTGGCCGAACGCGAGGGGATTACGCTATGAGCCGCATCGAGCAGCGTTTTGCCGAACTGCGCGAACAGAATCGCGCGGCGTTGATCCCGTACGTGACGGCGGGCGACCCGGAGCCGGGGGCCACCGTACCCCTGATGCACGCACTGGTGGAGGCCGGGGCCGACCTGATCGAGCTGGGCGTCCCGTTTTCCGACCCGATGGCCGATGGCCCGGTGATCCAGAAGGCCTGTGAGCGGGCCCTGCGTTTTGGCACCGGGTTGCGCGACGTGCTGGCGATGGTGGCGGAGTTCCGCAAGACCGACACCACTACGCCGGTGGTCCTGATGGGCTACCTGAATCCGGTGGAGCGCATGGGGTACGAGACCTTTGCCCAGACCGCGAAGGCGGCCGGGCTGGATGGGTTGCTGACGGTGGACCTGCCGCCGGAGGAGAGCGAGGACGTGGTGGGGCTGCTGGAGCAGGCCGGCATCGATCCCATCTTCCTGATCGCGCCCACGACCTCGGAGGCGCGTATCGATCATGTGGCCCGGGCGGCGCGCGGCTTCGTTTACTACGTATCGCTGAAGGGCGTGACCGGTTCGCAGACCCTGGATACCTCGGCACTGGCCGCGCGCCTGGAAGGTCTGCGTCGCCACACCGGGCTGCCGTTGGGCGTGGGCTTCGGCATTCGCGATGCCGAGACCGCGGGGAGGGTGGCGCAGGTGGCCGATGCCGTGGTGGTGGGCAGCGCGATCGTGCGCCTGGCCGAGGAGCACGACGGAGATGCCGACGGCTTCGCCCGTGCGGCGGCGGCGGTGGTCAGTGAGATGCGTCATGCCATGGATGCGGCGCGCTCCCCGGGCGCGGCAGCCACGGTGTAGAATGCGCGGCGCCGATTCGAATTACGGGGAGACGGCATGAGCTGGTTCGAGAAGTTGATGCCTTCGCGCATCCGCACCGACAATGCGACCAAGCGGGGGGTCCCGGAGGGCCTGTGGGTCCGTTGCGAGGGCTGTGACGCGACGCTTTATCGCCCCGAGGTGGAACGCAACCTCGATGTCTGCCCGAAATGCAGTCATCACCGCCGCATGAGCGCACGCCGGCGCCTGGAGACCTTCCTGGACGCCGAGGGCCGCGAGGAGATCGCGGCGGATATCGAATCCTCCGATGTCCTGAAATTCCGCGATTCCAAGAAGTACAAGGATCGCCTGGTGGCGGCCCAGCGGGCCACCGGCGAGCGCGATGCCCTGATCGTGATGCAGGGCCAGCTTCTGGGGCGCCCCTTGGTGGCGTCTGCCTTCGACTTCCGCTTCATGGGCGGTTCCATGGGCTCCGCGGTGGGCGAGCGCTTCGTGCGCGGCGCCAACCGGTCGCTGGAACAGGGCATCCCGCTGGTGTGCTTCAGTGCCTCCGGTGGTGCGCGCATGCAGGAGGCGTTGTTCTCGCTGTTGCAGATGGCCAAGACCAGCGCGGTGCTGGCGCGCATGCAGGAAGAACGCCTCCCGTTCATCTCGGTGATGACCGATCCGACCATGGGGGGTGTGTCCGCGAGCCTGGCCATGCTGGGTGATCTGAACGTGGCCGAGCCGAATGCCCTGATTGGCTTTGCCGGGCCCCGCGTGATCCAGCAGACCGTGCGCGAGACCCTTCCCGAGGGCTTCCAGCGTTCGGAGTTTCTGCTCGAGCATGGCGCGATCGACATGATCGTCGATCGCCGTGACATGCGCAGCCGTCTGGCTGCGGTGCTGGGCATGCTGACCCACGCCCCGGCGCCGGGCGCCGACCCAACCGCAGATGAGGCGGAGGGTGAGGGTGAGGGTGAGGGGTCCGTCGAGGTTATCAGTCCCGAAAACGGGGCGGAGGGCGAGCGCGTCGACGCGCCGCGCCCCGCCTGAGGCAGTCGGTGCGCTTCACGACCCTGGCGCAGTGGCTCGCCTTCCAGGAGCAACTGCATCCCGTGGGAATGGATCTGACCCTGGAGCGCATTGCCCTGGTGGCCGACCGCCTGGGGCTGCGTGGGGCCGGCAGACCGCCCACCGTGATCGTGGCCGGGACCAACGGCAAGGGGACGGTGGCGACGCGCACCGCGGCCCTGCTGCAGGCGCAGGGGCTGAAGGTCGGGCTGTTCACCTCGCCGCACCTGCTGCGCTACAACGAACGCATCCGCATCGACGGCGAGCCCGTCTCCGATGCCGCCCTGTGCTGTGCCTTCGAGGCGATCGACCAGGCTCGCGGCGAGGATTCCCTGACCTATTTCGAATTCGGTGCACTGGCCGCGGTCTGGCTGTTCCGCGAGCAGGGAGTCGCGGTACAGGTGCTGGAGGTGGGGCTGGGCGGGCGCCTGGACGCCGTCAACATCTGGGATGCCGACGTTGCTGCGATCACCGCGGTGGACCTCGATCATCAGACCTGGCTGGGCGACAGTCGCGAGGCGATCGGCCGCGAGAAGGCCGGTATCATGCGCCCCAATCGCCCGGTAGTGCTGGGCGAGCCCGAACCGCCGGCCAGCGTGCTGGAGCATGCCGCACAACTGGGGGCGCAGGGCCTGCGCAGTGGGCGTGATTTCGCCCTGACGCGCGACGCGACGACGCTACGATGGCAGTGGCAGGGGACGGCGCGCGAATGGCGGGTCGAGGGCGCAGCCGCCCGGATTGATGGTGCGGCGCTCCTGAACACGGCTACGGCCCTCGCTGTGGTCGAATCACTGGGACTGGCCCGGGGGCTCGACGATGGTGTCGTCAGTCGGGCCCTGGCGATCTCTGCGCCGGGGCGTCTGCAGCGGCTACACGGCGACCCGGAATGGCTGCTGGATGTTGCCCACAACGTGCATGCGGTCAACGAACTCGCGCGCTGGCTGGAGGCGCATCCCGCCCCGGGCGCGGTGGTGGCCCTGGTCGCCGTCATGGCGGACAAGGAGCGGGCCGCCATGTGGAGTCGTCTGGATGGCCTCGTCGATGCCTGGGTGCCGGTCCCGCTGGACCTGCCGCGGGCATTGCCCGCCGCGGCGCTGGCCACCGAGTTGGAGGCGAGCGGACAACGCCGGGTGTCCCGCGTGGATGACGTCGCGGCGGCCCTCGCAGAAGCAACGCGTTGCGCCGGACCTTGCGGCCGGGTGGTGGTGTTCGGTTCGTTCTACACCGTGGCGGCGGTACTGGAGCAGTCGCAGGACCTGGCCGAGCTGGCACTGTCCGGGCAGGCCGAGGCGCTTGGTGCTGCGGGCGAGGTTGTGCATGCCCTTTGAGCGTCAGGAGCGTCATGCCCGACGGCTTGCGACGCCGGCGCGAGCGAGCGTACTGTCACAGGCGTGTAGTGTTTCCTTAACTGGCCCTGGCGCCGCCCTCGGATGACCGCATGACCAGCAGCGACAATCCCATCCGCTTTCGCCTGGTTGGCGCGGTCATCCTGATCGTGCTGGCGGTCATCTTTTTGCCCTGGTTGTTCGACGGGGCAGGTTACGAGTACATGAGCGGGATCGATGACCCGGTGCCCGCGGCGCCCACCTTTGCCGAGCCCGATATCTCCCTGCCATCGGAGCGCCCGGCTGCACGTCGGGACACGGCACCCGCCGCGCCGGCGGCGGAACGCGACGGGCCGGTTGCCGAGTTGCACAGCCTGGAGAATGGCGAGGGCGCGCGGGCGGCCGCTGGGGAGCAGGGAGGTTCCGCGGCCCGCCAGGATGCGCCGGTGCGCTCGGTCGAGCCAGACGAGCCGGTGCAGGCCGGGTGGGCGGTGCAGGTCGGGAGCTTCCGCGGCGAGGACAACGCGCGCGAGCAGGCGGCCCGCTTGCGCGACACGGGCTGGCCGGCCTTCATCGATGACTCCATGGCCGATGGCCGCCCGATTTACCGGGTGAAGGTCGGTCCGCTGGCGCAGCGCGAGGAGGCCGTGAAGCTGGGCGAACGGCTGCAGGACGAGCTGGAGTTGTCCGGTATCGTGGTGGCACACCCCTGATGGCCATGACGACCGGGGCACCCTGCGAGGAACCGATGGCTGGGGTAAACTACGCGCCCTTTCAGCACGCGATGCCGGCCCCGTGAACTGGATCGACCTCATCATCATCGCCCTGATCGTTGTGTCAGGGCTGATCAGCCTTTTCCGTGGCTTCGTGCGCGAGTCCTTTTCGCTCGCCACGTGGATCGTGGGCGTGTGGCTGGGTATCCGCTATGCGGCCGAGGTGGCGGAACAAATCCCCCAGGCGGTTTCGGATGCCACCCTGCGCCTGGGCATTGGCTTCGCCCTGATCTTTATTGGCGTCCTGATTGTGGGCGGCATCCTCGGAGTAGTGGCCAACCGCCTGGTGAAGGGAACCGGGCTGACCGGTACCGACCGCTCGCTGGGCGTGATCTTCGGGCTGCTGCGCGGCGTGCTGCTGGTGGCGGTACTGATCTTCCTTGCCTCGCTGACCTTGATGCCGGACGAGTCCTGGTGGGAAAACAGCCGCCTGATCCCGGAGTTCGAGCGCCTGGTGGATTGGCTGATTGCCCAATTGCCGGAAGGCTGGCAGGAACAGATCCATGATCTGCTGGCGAGTGACGAGCCGGTCGAAGAAGTAATCCCCGACGCCGACGAGCCGGCGACACCCTAGAAGCGAGCTGCAAACGGCATTTGCAGCGCAACGTGTGCTGACAGGCCGTGAACGGCTTTGGTCAGCGTTTGCAAAACCCTGGAGCCTGAAACCGTATGTGTGGAGTTGTCGGAATCGTCGGGCGCAGCCCGGTGAACCAGCCCCTTTATGACGCCCTCCTGGTGCTGCAGCACCGGGGGCAGGATGCCGCGGGCATTGTGACCTGTGACGATGACGGCCGGCTGCATCTGCGCAAGGACAACGGTCTGGTGCGCGATGTGTTCAACAACCAGCACATGCAGAGCCTGACGGGCCATATGGGTATCGGCCACGTGCGCTACCCGACGGCCGGTTCGTCGAGCTCGGCCGAGGCGCAGCCGTTCTACGTGAACTCGCCATTCGGGATTACGCTGGGGCACAACGGCAACCTGACCAACGCGCGCGAGCTCAAGCAGGCGCTGTACGCCACGGATCGCCGGCACATCAATACCGATTCGGACTCCGAGATCCTCCTGAACGTCTTCGCCCAGGAGCTGCTGCGCTTCCTCGACAACGGGCTGACGCCGGATTCCGTGTTCGATGCGGTCGAGCGCGTGCATCAGCGGGCCGAAGGCGCCTACGCGGTGGTCGCGATGATCGCAGGGGGCGGTTTGCTGGCGTTCCGCGATCCGCACGGCATTCGACCCATTGTTTATGGCTCGCGCGAGGCCGAAGAGGGCGGGCGCGAATGGATGGTCGCCTCGGAAAGTGCCGCGCTGGAGTCCCAGGGCTTTGATCTGGAGCGGGACCTGGCGCCGGGCGAGGCGGTGTTTATCACGCCGGACGGCGAGGTCAGCACGCGCGTGTGTGCCGAGGGGACTCGCCTGAACCCGTGCATCTTCGAGCACGTCTACTTCGCGCGCCCGGACTCGGTGATCGACAACGTGTTCGTCCACCGCGCCCGCATGCGCATGGGGACCGCGCTGGGCGAAAAGATCCGGCGCATCTGGCCGGATCACGACATCGACGTGATCGTGCCGATCCCCGACACCGGCCGTACCGTAGCGCTGGAGATGGCGCACGAGCTGAACATCAAGTACCGCGAGGGGTTCATCAAGAACCGCTACATCGGGCGTACGTTCATCATGCCGGGCCAGACCAAGCGGCGAAAATCCGTGCGCCAGAAGCTCAACGCGATCTCACTGGAGTTCCGTGGCAAGAACGTGATGCTGGTGGACGACTCCATCGTGCGCGGCACGACCTCGCGCGAGATCGTGATGATGGCGCGCGAGGCCGGGGCGAAGAAGGTCTATTTCGCCTCGGCCGCGCCGCCGGTGCGCTATCCCAACGTGTACGGTATCGACATGCCGGCCGCCGACGAGCTGATTGCCCACGGTCGGGACGAGGCCCAGGTGTGCGAGGCGATTGCCGCCGACCGCCTGATCTACCAGGACCTTGAAGACCTGCAAAAGGCCGTGCGTCGCGGCAACCGGAACATTCAGGAGTTCGACTGCTCGGTCTTCACCGGGGAGTACGTGACTGGACTGCCTCCGGACTACCTGGAACACCTCGCAGCGCTGCGCGGCGACGGGCTGGTGAACACGCCGGTCGCCGGCGAGGTGCTGGATCTGGCCAACAAGAAGTAGACGCGAGGTGCTCTTGCCCAGTCTCCAATGGATCGAACCCGTCGTCCGGGATGCCCGCGAACGAGCCCCCAATGCGGATGATGTCCCGGTGGTGGTGGTCCGGGTGGATCAGCAGCGGCTGTACGTCTGGGAGGCCGGGCGGGTGACGGAGATCTTCGATGTATCGACCTCGGCGCGCGGGGTGGGTTTCGAGGAGGGCACCTTCAAGACACCGCTGGGCCTGCATCGGATTGCCGAGCGCTTCGGTGACAGCGCGCCGCGGGGCACGATCTTCCGTGCCCGTGGCAACACCGGCCAGATCGCGGAAATCCTGACCGAGCCGGGCGCGCAAAGCCCGCGCGACAACATCACCTCGCGGATCCTCTGGCTGGAAGGGCTGGAGCCGGGCATCAATCGGGGCGGCAATGTGGATTCGCTGCGCCGGTACATCTACATCCACGGGACCGACGAGGAGGGACGCATTGGCGAACCGGCCTCGGAGGGCTGTGTGCGCATGCGCAACGATGAAGTGATCGAGCTGTTCCCGCGCCTGCCGGTCGGGACGCTGGTGATGATCCTCGAGGGTCCGGCCGTGCCGGAGCTCAGTCGGCCGTCCGGCTGACAAGCCAAGTGCCCGGACGGGCACGTCCGTCATCTCCGGTACCCATCGGAAAAGCGCGTCTCCGCTCGGGCATATCGTCTCTTCGTCCTTCCTCCCCCCCTGCCTTCTGCCAAGGCTGGCCCGTTGCCGATTCGCTCTTGTGCCGGGGAACTCCGTTGCATGGAACGGTTCTGAATACCTACGTTAGCATTCCGTGATCTTTGTTCATTCGCCTGCTAGAATGAGGGAATTATTCCCGACTACCATTGTCAGGTAAGTAAGGAATTATTCCTGACAGGCGCTGTCAAGAATTAAGAATGGATGCCAGCCTGCGAACGGATGTCGAGCAGGACACATACTCAAGGTTATTCGGAGGCAACAAGCATGAAACTCTCAACCAAGGGCCGCTATGCAGTGACGGCCATGATGGATCTGGCGATTCACGACCGGATCGGTCCCGTGACGCTTGCCGACATCTCGCAGTGCCAGGGCATTTCGCTGTCCTACCTCGAGCAGCTGTTTGCCAAGCTGCGCAAGGCCGATCTGGTGGAAGGCGTGCGGGGCCCGGGTGGCGGTTATCGCCTGGCCAAGCGTGCGGACCAGATCAGCATTGCCAACATCATTACGGCGGTCGATGAATCAGTCGACGTGACGCGCTGCAAGGGCCACAAGGACTGCCAGGACGGCGATCGCTGCCTGACGCACGAGCTGTGGGACGACCTGAGCCAGCAGCTCTACGACTTCCTCGACGGGATTACCCTGGCGCAGTTTGCCAACCGTCCCGAGGTGCAGAAGGTCGCGCGGCGTCAGGACGAGCGGCGCGGTGCGCGGCACCACTTCATCTTCCGTAACGACGCGGCATAAGGCGTCACGCGGGACGATTCGCTCACGCGGATCGTGGACAGGAAA
Organism: Thioalkalivibrio versutus; assembly: GCF_001999325.1. GTDB lineage: Bacteria > Pseudomonadota > Gammaproteobacteria > Ectothiorhodospirales > Ectothiorhodospiraceae > Thioalkalivibrio > Thioalkalivibrio versutus. The sequence goes on along the minus strand of NZ_MVAR01000005.1, from coordinate 147,200 downwards.
CGGGGCCGTCCGGGTCAGACAGACCGGACGGCCCCGAGTCGTTTGGGGCGCCGGAAACACGGGCGCGCACTACGCCTGGACGGGGTCCGGTCCGGGCGCGGGCGGCTTCCCGCGCGGTACCGCGTACAGCAGGCTGCGCAGGTGACGCAAATCCTCCCGGCGTTGTTCGGGCGTCAACGGGGCGAAACGCTGGCGGTTGTAGGTCTCTGCGAAGGCCTTCAAGGATTCCCTCAGATCCGGGCGCGCCCGTGCGACGCGGCGGGACCAGGCATCCACAGGCTCGTGGGCCTGGCGCTCCAGGCGGCGGTCGTGGCGCGCGATGCGGCGCGATAGTTGTTGCAGTACGCGATCGGCGGGCGCGTGCCGCTGGCGCGGCCGGCGCAGCCCTACCCAGGTCAGGGCGATCAGCGCCAGGCAGCCGAACCCAACCCCCAGCGCGATCAGGACCGAGCGCCAGTCCTGCGAATCCAGCCCGAGGCGAGCGAACAGCTCGCGCTGGCGTTCGGGGTCGAAGGCCAGCACCCAACTCTCCCAGCGAAAGCGTACGAAGTCGCCCCAGTCGTCCATCCCGAAGCGCGCCCGCTGCAGCCAGGAGAGCCCCTCCCCGCGGCGGAGAAAGCCGGGTATCTCCTCGCCGGTGTCGCTGGCCAGCCCGGGCAGCCCCTGTTCGATGCGTTCGGGTGCGATGGCGGCGGTGGGGTCGACCCGGATCCAGCCTTCGCCATCCAGCCAGACCTCGTTCCAGGCGTGGGCATCGGCGTTGCGCAGGCGCAGGTATTCGCCACGAGCCTGCCATGCTCCGCCCTGGTAGCCGGTGACGACGCGGGTCGGGATATCGGCCGCGCGCATCAGGACTGCAAACGCGGAGGCATAGTGCTCGCAGTAGCCGGCCTGGGTCTCGAACAGGAAGGTGTCGGTGGTATCGTCTTCGAGTCGTGGAGGCTGGAGGGTGTAGCGGTATGGCTCGGAGCTGAACCGTTGCAGGGCCGCCTGGATGATGGCGCGATCGTCGTCTCCGTGGGTGGCGCGCCACAGGGCGACCTCGGCCCGCGACCGGGGCGCGGCGGAAGGCGGCAGGTGCAATGCGCGGGTGCGCTCCTGTGGATCCAGTGTGGGTTCGCCCGCTCCGGGTGGGGTGGTCAGGGCGGCCTCGGCGCTGTACTGGATGCGGCTGGTCACGGGGCGATCGCGTAGGACCTGGTAGTTTGCGCGCAGCTCGGCGTCCTCGGGCAGGGCACTTGGGTAATCCAGCATCGGCAGATAGCGCGCCCGCGTGGGCTCCAGGGTGGCGGTGTAGCGGATGAGGTTGTCGGTGTCGGCGGCCGTGGGCTGGATCACCGAGCGATTCTCGTCCGCGGACCAGCGCCGGCCATCGAAGTCCGTCATGACCAGGGCGCGCCAGTATTGCGCCCGCAGGGGCGGCACCTGGCGGTCGAATTCGACCCGCAGCGCGGTCGATTCGTCCTGCAGCAGGTTGGCGATATCGCCGGGATTGAGCTCGCCGGACAACCCGGTGCGCGCGGTCTGCTCGCGTTGTGGGTCGCCCCACAGCGGACCCTCGACGCGCGGGAAGACGAAGAACAGGATCAGCATGAAGGGCAGGGCATGCAGCAGCATGGCGCCCGCCTGCCGCGCGAGGCGCGGGCGGGGGATCACGCGTCCGGCATGCACCTGGATCAGTGCGGCGGTGAGCAGCCAGGTGGCCAGGAGCGAATAGGCCGCGATCAGGATGGATTGGTCGAAGAAATAGGTGGTGACCACCACGAAGTAGCCGAGGAACAGTGCGATCACGATGTCGCGGCGGTTGCGGGTCTCCAGCAACTTGAAGGCGATCATCACCAGCAACAGCGCGGTGCCGGCCTCCTGGCCGAATACGGTGCCGAACTGCGCGAAGGTCAGGCCACCGGCGATCACGGCCAGCACGCTCATCACGCCCAGCGAAGGGGCGGGGCGGCCCGTGCCCAGCAGCCACGCCCGCGCGGCGATGGCGAGCACGACCAGCGCGGTGATCCACGGTGGCTGATGCCAGACGTGTGGCAGGGCGGCGACCGGCAGGGCGACCAGGGCCAGCTCCAATCCGCGCAGATTCGTGTGGTCTGCAGGCCTGGCGGTCTTGTCTCTCATGGGCCCGGCTCCGGGTTCATTTCGACCGGGGTGCTGCGGAACCGCGCAAGGGCATGCAGGCAGTGATCGCGGTGAATCACTCCCTGGGCCGGCTCCAGGGCCTGGTCGGGCAGGCGCAGGCCGAAGACGCGGCCCTCGGCATGGGCCGCGAGTACCTGATGGCACAGCATGGACAGGCGGGTCTCGGTATCGGAGGCGGGCATGGCCCCCCATTCCAGCCACAGGCGATCACCCTGGCCGCTGGCGAATTCACGGACATGCAGCTTGCCGCTGCGGGCGAAGGCCTTCCAGACGATGCGACCGGGTGGATCGCCCGCGCGGTAGGGGCGGATCTGATCGGGCGCATCGCCCTCGCGCCGGTCGTGCGCCCCTGCGGCTTCTTCGCCATCGTCCCCGGTGGTGTGTCCCGGATCGATCGGCGCCGGGTAGACCACGATCTCCGGCGCCAGGGTCAGCCAGCTCCAGACCTCCAGGATGCCCAGCGGGTAGCGTGTGTCCAGCCGCTGGCGTGGCAGGCGGTAAACGCCGCGTGCGAGTCCGGGCAGTTCCAGCTTTGCGGTATGGGTCCCCTGTGCCGGGACCGGGAAAGGGGCGCTGGAGTGCGTCCCGATGCGCAGGACCAGGGCCTCGCGGGCCCGTCCAGCGGTCTCGCTCAGGCGTAGCGGGAGGGTCAGCGGTTGACCGGCAAATACCGCAGGGACGGGCAGGGTGGAGACCTGCAGACCCAGCAGGTTGCGATGGGTGTACCACATGGCGTTATGGCCGATGCCCACCAGCAGGAAGGTCAGCAGGAACGCCATGTTGTTGGAGTAGTTGATCGACCCCAGGAGCATCACCAGGATGATGCCGAATAGGGTGTACCCGGCACGCGTGGGCAGGATGTAGATGCGGTCGCGCCCGAGGTGCGCCTGGTCGCCATCGTGTGCGTGGCGCCGGGTGATCCAGCGGATGGCATCGTCGCGCAGGCGGGCCATGCGGCCGCGCGAGCGAGCGGGGCCGGTCATGGAGTCGGGACGCATTCCATCAGGCGCGCGACCGTGCGTTCGGGGGCCTCCGGCTCGCGTGCGCGCACCCGATGCCCGGCAACGGCTGGCAATACGTGGGCGATATCGTCGGGTGTCGTGTAGTCACGGCCCTCCAGGAAGGCGTGGGCCCGGGCCGCCCGCAGTAGCCCCAGCCCGGCACGCGGTGACAGGCCGTGGGCGAAGCGCGCTCGGTCGCGGCTGGCACTGATCAGGCCCTGGAGATAGTCGAGGACCTCAGCGCCGGCGTGGACTTCGGCCCCCCGGTCCTGCCACTCCCGCAACTGGTGCGGGGCCACCAGACTGGGCGGGGCGGGGTGGCTCTCCGCCACCGGTGCGGCCGCGGGGGCGGGACCGCTGCGTTCCAGCAGGGCCCGTTCGGCACCGGCGTCCGGGTAGCCAAGCTGGATGCGCATCAGGAACCGGTCGAGCTGGGATTCCGGCAGCGGGTGAGTGCCAACCTGCTCCTCCGGATTCTGGGTGGCGATGACGAAAAACGGCACCGGCAATTCGCGGGTGGCACCCTCCACGCTGGCCTGGCGCTCTTCCATTGCTTCCAGCAGGGCACTCTGCGTTTTCGGGGGCGCGCGGTTGATCTCGTCGGCGAGCAGGACCTGGGTGAAGATCGGCCCGGGATGGAAGCGGAACTGGCCGCTGGCCTGCTCGAAGATGGAGACGCCGAGGACATCGCCGGGCAGCAGGTCACTGGTGAACTGCACGCGCTGGTACTCGAGGTTCATCGCCCGGGCCAGGGCGTGGGCCAGGGTGGTCTTGCCCACCCCGGGCACGTCCTCGATCAGCAGGTGCCCATTGGCCAGCAGGCAGGCCAGCGCCAGGCGCACCGGCTCGGGTTTGCCAAGGAGGACCTCGTTCAGTGCGTGTTCTACCTGTTGCAGGGCGTCCTTGGCCGATGACATTCGAGCCTCGTTGTTGGTTGCGGCGGATGGATTGGCAGTCTGCCTTGAAGAGTTCTTCACCGGCGAATGGTTCCAGGTGCCAGGATGCGGCTACCATGAAGGCTCGTTCTCCGCGAGTCACGCGATGGATTCCACGGCCGCCAGTGCGGAACCCCCGTTCGAATATGATGCCACAGTCGATCCCGCACCCCGGCTGCGCCTGTCGGGGCGGCTGGACGTGCATGCCGTGGAGCAACACTGGGGCCCGCTGCGGCGCCGCGCCCGCGATCTGGGGCAGCAGGCGGCGGGTGCGGTGCTGGTTGACCTGCGGGGCGTCGAGTACTGCGACGGGGCGGGGGCGGCGTTGCTGCATGCGCTGGAGCAAGACTTCGCGCGCGCAGACGCCGAGGTCCAGTTCGAGGGTATGAGCCGCATGGTCGAGGAGCAGCTTGCCCCCTATCGGGAGCTGGATGCGGTCGAGCCGGCTCGGGCTGCGGACGGGCGCGGTTGGTGGCAGGGGTGGATGGACGGCGTGGACCGGGTGGGGCGTGCGGCGCACTCGCAGTTCAGCTTTGTCGGCGAGCTGACCCAGGCCGTCGGCAGTGCCCTGCGCCACCCGCGTCAGGTGCGTTGGGGCGATACCCTGCGGGTGGCGGAGGCGGCGGGCTTCCAGGCCCTGCCAATCGTCTCGCTGATTGCCTTCCTGCTGGGCGTGATCCTGGCGTTCCAGTCGGCGATCGCGATGCGCCAGTTCGGGGGCGAGATCTTCGTCGCCAACCTGGTGGCGGTCTCGCTGTTCCGAGAACTGGGGCCGTTGATGATGGCGATCCTGCTGGCGGGCCGCTCGGGGGCCGCCTTCGCGGCCGAGATCGGCACGATGAAGGTGAACGAAGAGGTCAACGCCCTGAAGACAATGGGGCTGGATCCGGTGCGTTTTCTTGTGTTGCCGAAGGTGCTCGCGGGGTTGCTGGTTGCGCCGTTGCTGGCCCTGTACGCGAACATGATCGGGCTGATCGGCGCTGCGGTGGTGATGCAGGGCTTCGGCATCCCCTGGGTGGCGTTCTTCAATCAGGTGACGTCCGCGCTGTCACTTTCGGACCTGTTTTCCGGGCTGGTCAAGGCGGTGGTGTTCGGCCTGGTGGTCGCCACGGTCGGCTGCCTGCGCGGATTGCAGACTGGCAGCGGGGCCGCCTCGGTGGGGCTTTCGACCACCAGCGCGGTGGTCACGTCCATCATCCTCATCGTGGTGCTGGATGGCGTCTTCGCCGTGCTGTTCTACCACCTGGGGGTCTGAGGGATGACAGGTGTGGCCGCGACGAACCCGGATAACGCGCAAGGTGAAGTGGTCATCCGTGTTCGCGGGCTGACCATGGGCTTCGACGACCTCGTCCTGATGCGCAATCTGAACTTCGAGGTGCGCCGGGGCGAGATATTCGTGATTCTCGGTGGCTCCGGTAGTGGCAAGAGTACGCTGCTCCAGCACATGATCGGGCTTTACCGGCCTCAGGCCGGCCATATCTGGGTCGCCGGTGCGGATATCACCGAGGCGGAGGGCGCGCAGCGCGAGGCGATCCTGCGCCGGGTCGGGGTGATGTACCAGATGGGGGCGCTGTTCGGGTCAATGACGCTGCTGGAGAACGCGCGCCTGCCACTGGAGGTGCACACCGATCTCCCGCGCGAGGCGATGGATGCGGTCGCGCGCGCCCGTCTGCAATTGGTGGGGCTGGGGGCGTTCGCCGATTTCATGCCCTCGGAGATCAGCGGCGGCATGCAGAAACGCGCGGCCATCGCCCGCGCCATGGTGCTGGACCCGGAGGTCCTGTTCCTGGACGAGCCCTCTGCGGGCCTCGACCCGATCACCTCGGCGGACCTGGATCGGCTGATCCAGCGCCTGGCCCGGACCCTGGGCATGACCATCGTGATCGTGAGTCACGAACTGGCCAGTATTTTTGCGATTGCCGACCGGGTGATTATGCTCGACAAGGAGAGTAAGGGGATTGCCGCCGAGGGCGACCCGGCCACCCTGCGTGACACATCAGATCATCCGTGGGTGCAGCGCTTCCTGCGGCGGACGGATTCCGACCAAGAGAGGTCCGCATGAGTGCCCGACATCATTTCCGACTGGGGTTGTTCATCCTCGGCGGGCTGGCGGCCCTGGTGGCGGCGTTGCTGATCCTGACGGCGGGCAATCTGCTGCGCCCGTCCATCCAGATCGAGACCTACATGGATTCCTCGATCCAGGGCCTGGAGATCGGGGCGCCGGTCAAGTTTCGCGGCGTGAACATCGGCGAGGTGACCGACCTGACCTTTACCTCGGTGGTCTACGAATCCGATGTGCGCCCGCGTGATCGCCGGCGCTACGTGATGGTGCGGGCGCGGCTGTACCCGGACCGCTTTGCCGCCAGTGCGCGGGAAGGCGAGTTCGAGACCCGTATTCTCGAGAATCTGGTCGAGGCCGGGCTGCGCGTGCGCATGGCGGCACAGGGAATCACCGGCATGAGCTACCTGGAGACGGATTTCTCCGAGCCGGGAACCCATCCGCCACTAGCCCATGACTGGGAGCCACACTCGATCTATGTGCCGTCTGCGCCCAGCACCGCAATGCAGTTCCTCGAATACGCGGAGAACCTGCTCAAGCGCATCGACGAGCTGGATATCGAGGGCGTCGTGGACAACCTGACCAACCTCTTGGTGACCGTGGATACCACGCTTAACGAACTGGATACCGGGCGCCTGGCGGAGCAGGCCGATGAAATGATCGACGAACTGAAGACCACGACCCGCACGGCGACCCGGGTGATGGAGTCGGTCGAGCGTCTGGTCGAGCATCCGGATACCCAGGCCCTGCCCCGCGAGACCCGCGCCGCGCTGCGCGAATTGCGCGAGACCGCCGAGGCGGCCGATGTCGGGCGCCTGGTGGACCGGATGGATGCCATGGTGGAGCGACTGGACCGGGGGATGGACGTCAGCGAGAGCAAGTTGCTGGAGACTCTGGACGAGCTGCAGGCTACGATCACCGGCTTGCGCAGCCTGTCGGACGATGTTCGCCGCAATCCCGGAGGTGCGCTGTTCGGTGCCCCGCCGCCGCGCAGTTCGATGGACGAGGAGTAAACCGATGACCCGATGGACCCTTCCCGCGCTTCTACTGATGGCCTGGACGCTGGGCGGCTGCACGCTGATTCCCGAGCGCGATGCAGTGGACCGCGCGTGGTTCCTGCTGGAACTCCCGGCCGATCCGGCCCCGCGAATGGCCGAGACGAGCGAACCGCTGGCCGTGGAGCTGGGGTCGGTGCGGGTGGCGCCGGCGTATGGCGGGAAGGGGCTGGTCTACCGACTGGGAGATCACCGCTACGAGTCGGACTACTACAACGAATGGTTCCTGGCGCCGGCGGAGCAGGTCGAGCAGCTGCTGCGGGAACGCTGGACGCGCCACGGGGCGGCCATCGAGCTGGTCGACAACGCCTCCGCTGCGCGCGCGCAGGGGCGTCCGGCCGTGCAATTGCACATCCTGGTGACGGCCCTGTATGGCGATCTCGATACCGCGAATCTGGAAGAGCTGGGCGAGGTGGGTCCCGATGACCCGGTGCGCGGGGTCGGTCGTGTAGGCCTGCGCACCCAGCTGCGCTTTGCCGAGCACGCCCGCCTGGCCCACATGGAGGCCGAGCGCAGCATCAACCGCCGTTCGGCCTCGCGCCTGGTGGCGGCGCTGTCGCAGGCGACCGCGGAGGTGCTGGCCGGGCTGGAAGACGAACTGCTCCGCGAGGCGGAACGGGCGGGCGACGAATGAACGATGTCTTTGACTTTGCCGCGCCGCTTCCGGACGGCGAAGAACAGCCACTGGCGGCCTGGCGCGGGGATGTCCTGCTGATCGTCAACGTGGCCAGCGAGTGCGGGTTCACGCCGCAGTACGAGGGCCTGCAGGCGCTGCAGGAGCGCTATGCCGAGCGTGGATTCCGGGTGCTGGGGTTTCCATGCAACCAGTTCGGCGGGCAGGAGCCCGGGGATGCCGACCAGATCCGCGCCTGCGGGCTGCGCTTCGGAGTGTCGTTCCCGGTGTTCGCCCGAATCGAGGTGAATGGGGATGCGGCGCATCCCCTGTACCGGCATCTGAAGGACCAGGCGCCCGGGGCGCTCGGCACCCGGGGCATCAAGTGGAACTTCACCAAGTTTCTGGTCGGGCGCGACGGCCGCGTGATCGACCGCTTCGCCCCGCAGAAAAAGCCGGCTGATCTGACCCGTGCGATCGAGGCGGCGCTGGACGAACCACACCCGAGCGCGGCGAATGGATCCTAGCGGCGCCGGCCCCGCGCCGGATCACGCAGGGGCCGATGACTACTGGATGGAGAAGGCCCTGGAACAGGCCGAACAAGCGGCACAGGTCGGCGAGGTCCCGGTGGGGGCGGTGCTGGTGGCCGCCGATGGCACATGCCTGGCGGCCAGCCACAACGCGCCGATCGGGCTGCACGACCCGACCGCGCACGCCGAAATCCGGGCGCTCCGGGCCGCCGGTGAGCGCCTGGAGAACTACCGGCTCCCGGGTGTGACGCTCTACGTGACCCTTGAACCCTGCAGCATGTGTGCCGGCGCGATGATCCACGCCCGGTTAGCGCGCGTGGTGTTCGGTGCCAGCGACCCCCGCACCGGGGCCGCCGGAGGCGCCCTGGAGTTGTTCGACCACCCTGCGCACAACCACCGGGTCGATGTGACAGGCGGAGTGCTCGGGGACGTGGCCGGAGAGCGACTGCGCCGTTTCTTCCGCGCACGGCGGGACAAGTGATGGCGCGCGCGTTTCAGGCGGATGCCAGACCAAGGAGAAGGCCTTCAGATGGGCCCGGGAACGGGCATGACACAAGGAGAGTGAGATGTTCTGTATGCAATGCGGACAGGAAGTCCACCAGGAAGCGCGGTTCTGTCACGGGTGCGGGACGGCGCTAAAGCCGCAGGCGTTGGGCGCCGAGTGTGAGGTTGCGACGCCCCGGGCTTTCGCCCAATACGCCGGTTTTTGGTATCGGGCGCTGGCGTTGTTGATCGACTGGGTGCTCGCCAATATCCTGGGGATGCTGGTCGTGCTGCCCCTGAGCTTTGTCCTGGGCATGACGATGGTGGGCCATGAACCCGAGGTGATTGCTGGCGCCGGGGCTTTGCTGGGGATCGTGATGGGGACGGCTGTGTTCTGGCTTTACTTCACGGTTTTCGAGTCGTCCGGCTGGCAGGCGACACCAGCCAAGCGGATGCTGGGCCTGCGAGTCACGGATGCGGATGGCCAGCGGATCGGCTTCGGGCGAGCCAACGCTCGCTATTGGTCCAAGATCCTCTCCGCCATGACCCTCTACATCGGTTTTTTGATGGTCGCGTTCACCGAACGCAAGCAAGGGCTGCACGACATGGTGGCATCCACTCTGGTAGTACGACCGGCCCGGCAATGAGGTGCGGATTGCGGGCGATCCGGCCGATGCCGGGGTGTTCCCCGAGAAAAATGGAGCCGGCGACAGGAGTCGAACCTGCGACCCTCTGATTACAAATCAGATGCTCTACCAACTGAGCTACACCGGCCTGGTGCCAGGGAAGCATCATTGGATGCTTCCCTGGGGTTTGGGCCTGGCGGCGGGCCCGAGAAAATTTGGTGCCGGGAGCGAGAATCGAACTCGCACTCTGTTGCCAGAACCGGATTTTGAATCCGGCGCGTCTACCAGTTCCGCCATCCCGGCTTGTGGGGCCGTAGTGTAGCGCAGGTTCTCTGCGGCACAAACGGGGCAGAGCGATCTTCCGCACTCCGCGCCGCGTCGAGTGGTGCGTGGTAGGATCGCGCGCCATGCGTGTTGCCGATTTCGATTACGAGCTCCCGCCGGAGCTGATTGCACAGTATCCGCTACCGGACCGGGCGGGTTCGCGTCTGTTGGTCCTGGAGGAAGAGCGCCCGCGGGACGCTCGCTTTGCAGAGATCGAGGATCTTCTGCGGCCGGGTGACCTGCTGGTGCTGAACGATACCCGGGTGATTCCGGCGCGTGTCTTCGGGCGCAAGGAGAGCGGGGGACAGGTGGAGGTCCTGGTCGAACGAATCGAGTCGCCCGGCCAAGTGCTGGCGATGGTCCGCGCCAGCCGGGCGCCGAAGGTCGGGGCCCGGCTACGCCTGGCGGATGCCTTTACCGTTGAAGTGACCGGCCGCGAGGGCCCGTTCTTCCGCCTGGCCCTGGTTGATGCCGACGATGTGCTCGCGTTGTTGCGCGAGCATGGACACATCCCCCTGCCGCCCTATATCGAGCGCGCCGACGAGGCGCATGATGCCGATCGCTACCAGACCGTGTTCGCGGCGCGCGAGGGTGCGGTTGCTGCCCCCACGGCAGGCCTGCATTTCGATGATGCCCTGCTGGGGCGCCTGCGCTCGGCGGGGGTGGAGACCGCGACGGTGACCCTGCACGTCGGGGCGGGGACCTTCCAGCCGGTGAAGGTCGAGGACACTTCGGCGCATGAGATGCATGCGGAGTGGTTGGAGGTGTCCCCCGAGGCCTGCGCGGCGGTAGCGGCCTGCAAGGCGCGTGGCGGGCGTGTGGTCGCGGTCGGTACGACCTGCGTGCGCTCGCTGGAGACCGCGGCCGCTGGGGGAGAACTGGCGCCGTTCCAGGGCGAGACGCGGCTATTCATCCAGCCGGGGGATCGATTTCGGGTGGTGGACCGGATGGTGACCAATTTTCATTTGCCGCAGAGCACGCTGTTGATGCTGGTGGCGGCATTTGCCGGCTATCGCCGGATCCTGGATGCGTATGCCCACGCGGTGGCGCAGCGCTACCGGTTTTTCAGTTACGGCGACGCGATGTGGCTGGCGCCGGGGCAGGGCGATGATCTGCCCCCGAGTATGACCACCGCCGCGGGAGAGTCCGATGGAGTTTGAGAATCTGGCTGCCGATGGCGCGGCGCGCCGCGGCCGTCTGCACTTCCCGCGCGGGACGGTGGAGACCCCGGCCTTCATGCCGGTGGGAACCTACGGCACGGTCAAGGCGATGACGCCGGAGGAGCTGCGCGAGCTGGGCGCAGAGATCATTCTCGGTAACACCTTCCACCTGATGCTGCGCCCGGGAACGGAGGTGATCCGGGCGCATGGCGACCTGCACGATTTCATGCACTGGGAGGGCCCGATCCTGACCGATTCCGGCGGATTCCAGGTCTTCTCGCTTGCGGAGATGCGCAAGATCAGCGAGGAGGGTGTGCGTTTCCAGTCACCGGTGGATGGCTCGAAGGTGCTGATGACGCCGGAGTCCTCGATGCAGGTGCAGCGTGAGCTGGGCTCGGACATCGTGATGATCTTCGACGAGTGCACGCCATACCCGGCCACCTTGGACGAGGCGCGCCAGTCGATGGAGTTGTCGCTGCGCTGGGCGGCGCGTTCGCGCACGGCACACGGTGACAATCCGGCGGCGCTGTTCGGCATCGTGCAGGGCGGGATGTACCCGGACCTGCGGCGGGAGTCGGCCGAGGGGCTACAGGCGATCGGCTTTGACGGTTACGCGATCGGCGGGCTGTCGGTGGGCGAACCGGAGGACGAGCGCCTGCAGACCCTGAATGCCACCCTGCCGCTGCTGCCGCAGGATCGTCCGCGCTACCTGATGGGGGTGGGCCGGCCGGAGGACATCGTCGAGGCCGTGCGACGCGGCGTGGACATGTTCGACTGCGTGATGCCGACCCGCAATGCCCGCAACGGGTTCCTCTATACCCGCGAGGGCGTGCTGCGCATCCGCAATGCGCGCTTCCGCGACGATGTCGGCCCGGTCGATCCGGAATGCGGGTGCTACACCTGTCGCCACTATTCACGGGCGTATCTGAAGCACCTGGACAAGTGCAACGAGATCCTCGGTTCGCGCCTGGCGACGACCCACAACCTCCATTACTACCAGGATTTGATGCGCGGATTGCGCGAGGCGATCGCGGCCGGCGCCCTGAATGAGTTCGTCGCCGATTTCTACAGTCGACGCGGCATGGCAATCCCGCCTGTGCCATAATCCGCGCGGTATTTTTTCGCTCGCCGGGTGTGGCCCGAGCTCCCCGGTAGCGTCCGAATCTGAACCGAAGACGGAGTGTTTCGATGGACTTTCTGATTTCTGCAGCGCATGCCCAGGAAGGTGGAGCGGCCGGCGGCGGCATGATCGAGTTCCTGATCATGATCGTTATTTTCTTTGCGATCATGTACTTCCTGATCATCCGCCCGCAGAGCAAGCGCGCCAAGGAGCACCGCTCCATGGTCGAGGCCCTGTCCAAGGGCGACGAGATCGTCACCAATGGCGGTGTGGCCGGCAAGATTACCGAAGTCAGCGACGACTTCATCAAGGTCGACATTGCCGACGGCGTGAACGTGGCCGTACAGAAGCAGTCGGTCGCCTCCGTGATGCCCAAGGGCACGCTCAAAGATCTCTAAACGCCCTCCAGGGTTTTTGATATGCGCAATTCCTATCCGGCGTGGCTGTACGCCCTGATCGTCGTGGTCGTTCTGGGCGCGGGGCTGTATGCCGCGCCCAACCTGTTCCCGGAAGACCCGTCGGTGCAGATCGGCAATCCGGTCACCGGCGAGATCGACGGGAACATCCGTGACCTGATGGGCACCATCCTGGGTGCCCAGGGCGTGACGCCGAAACAGGTGGAGGAGCAGGACGACGGGCAGCTACTCCTGCGCTTCGAGACCACCGACGAGCAGTCGCTGGCCGCGGAGATCCTGCGCAATGCCCTGGATGACAACCACACCGTCGCCCTGAATCTGGCCCCGGCCACACCGAACTGGCTGCGCGCGATCAACGGTCAGCCGATGGCGCTGGGTCTGGACCTGCGCGGCGGGGTGCACTTCCTGATGGAGGTGGATCTGGATGCCGTGATTGGCACGGCGATGGAGCGCTACTCCAACGAGCTGCGCGGAAGGATGCGTGACGAGCGTCTGACGTTCGACACGATCGAGCGCAGTTCCAGTGACCTGACCGTCATGTTCGCGGACGAGGAAAACCTCGCGGCAGCCGAGAGCTGGCTGACCCGCGAATATCGCGGCGAGCTGGAATGGGAGATCCGCGGGAGCGGCGACACCACCCGCATGGTGGGCACCCTGAGCGATGACCACCTGACCGAGCTACGCCGTCAGGCCCTGCAGCAAAACATCTCTACCCTGCGCTCGCGCGTGGATGAGCTGGGTGTGGCCGAGCCGATCATTGCCCAGCAGGGCGAGCACCGGATCGTGGTTCAGCTCCCGGGCGTGCAGGACACCGCGCGGGCCAAGGAAGTGCTCGGCGCGACCGCCACGCTGGAGTTCCGCCTGGTCTCCGAGGCCGGTGACCCGATGGAGGCCGCTGAATCTGGCCGCGCACCGTCCGGGACGCGTCTGTACCGCGAGCGTGACGGGACCCCGGTGCTGCTGCAGCGCCAGGTGATGCTCACCGGTGACTACATTACCGACGCCTCTTCCGGGATTGCCCAGGATAGTGGCGGCCCGGCCGTGTTCATCAATCTCGATGGCCAGGGGGCGCGCATCTTTTCGCGCGTGACCTCGGATAACGTGGGCCGCCTGATGGCGTCGGTGTTCATCGAGACGACCACCGAGACGGTGGAGGAAGACGGCGAGCAGGTCATGCGTACCTCGCGCAGCGAAGAGGTCATCAACGTTGCGCGCATCAACGAGCCGCTGGGCCGACGCTTCCAGATCTCGGGCCTGGACACCACGCGTGAGGCGCGCAACCTCGCGCTGCTGTTGCGCGCCGGTGCGCTGGCCGCGCCGATGTCGATTGTCGAGGAACGGACGGTGGGTCCGAGCCTGGGCCAGGAGAACATCGATCGCGGCATGCAGTCGGTGGTGATCGGATTCATCCTGGTGATGATCTTCATGATCCTCTATTACCGCGCCTTTGGACTGATCGCGAACGTGGCGCTGGCGCTGAACCTGATCTTCATCGTCTCGGTTTTGTCGATGCTGCAGGCGACCCTGACCCTGCCGGGGATTGCGGGGATCGTGCTGACCGTCGGCATGGCGGTGGACGCCAACGTGCTGATCTTCGAACGCATACGCGAGGAGATCCGCAACGGACTGTCACCCCAGGCGGCCATTTCGTCGGGCTATGACCGAGCGTTCACCACCATCGCGGACGCCAACGTGACCACGCTGATCGCCGCGCTGGTGCTGTTCCTGTTCGGTACCGGGCCGATCAAGGGCTTTGCCATCACGTTGTCGATCGGGATCATCGCGTCGATGTTCACCGCGATCATCGTGACCCGCGCAATCGTCAATCTGACCTACGGGCGCCAGCGTCGACTGACGCGCCTGTCCATTTGAGCGCGGAGAAAACCATGCTTCCGCATCTGAATTTCGCTGAATCGCACATCGATTTCCTTGGCAAGCGCAAGATTACGATCGCGATCTCGCTGGTCCTGATCATTATCTCGGTGGCGCTGCTGGCCACCCGCGGGCTGAACTTCGGGATCGACTTCACCGGGGGGACCCTGGTGGAAGTGGGCTACCCCGAAGCGGTGGAGCTGGATACGATCCGCGAGACCCTGTCGGCGGGTGGCTATGAGGGGGCGCAGGTGCAGACCTTCGGCACCTCGCGCGATGTGCTGATTCGCCTGCCGCCAAGCGAAGACGACGACAACCCGGCGATGTTGTCCAACCGGGTCCTGAACGCCCTGCAGGATGGTGGGCCGTCGGATCCGGACCTTCGCCGCGTGGAGTTCGTCGGTCCGGCCGTCGGCGAGGAGCTGCGCGAGCAGGGCGGTCTGGCGATGATCTATGCGCTGGCCGGCATCCTGATCTATGTGGCAGTGCGTTTCGAGTGGCGCTTCTCCATTGGATCGGTGCTGGCGCTGGTGCACGACGTGTTGATCACGCTGGGAATCTTCTCGCTGCTGCAGATGGAGTTCGACCTGGGGGTGCTCGCCGCCGTGCTGGCGGTGATTGGCTACTCGCTGAATGACACCATCGTGGTGTACGACCGAATACGCGAGAACTTCCGTGTGCTACGCAAGCAGAGCACGGAACAGGTGATGAACAATGCGGTGAACAAGACCCTGGCGCGGACCATCGTGACCAGCTTGACCACCCTGCTGGTGTTGCTCTCGCTCGCCATTCTGGGTGGGGCGGCCCTGCAGAACTTCTCGATTGCCCTGATCATCGGGGTGGTCGTGGGGACGTACTCGTCCATCTTCATCGCGGCAACCGCGGCGTTGATGCTGGGTGTGGACCGTCAGGTCCTGCTGCCGGTCAAGAAGGAAGGGGCGGAAGAGGATCAGACACCCTGACCCGGTTCACGCCTGACCGAATCACCCTGTCCTAGCCACGTAGGACAGGGGACATAAAAATGCCCGGGGCCGCAAGGCTGCCGGGCATTTTTCGTTGCGACAAAGGTCCTTGGGATCAGAAGGCGAGGGCTTCCTTGATGATGCGCTCGACCAGTTCGTTCACGGCGCGCAGGCTTTCCTTCGAGTCCTTGTCGCCGACCTCGGGAACCGGCGTGTAGCCCATGTAGATTGTGCCCGGTTCCTCGGAGAGCTCGTAGACCGTGATGATGTAGGGGCAGAAGAGCATGTTGTGCGGATCGGCCTCCATGGTCGCGCGCGAGTAGGTGGCGCTGCAGAAGTCGACCGATTGCCCGTTGAGGTAGATGCCTTCGCCGCTTTCCTGTCCGCCGGTGCGGTCCAGCATGTTGGCGATGTAGCCGACGTTGTTGATGACCAGGCCTTCAGCCGCGATGGCCTCTTCAACCATCTCGAAGTAGAAGTCGTATTCGCCTTCGGTCGTGAAGATGACGCGTTCGTCGGTCTCCATGAACGTCTCATAGGCGCTGGCGGTGCCGCCAACGGCGAGACCGAGGCCCAGGCCGATCGCCAGGGCGGAGTGGCGCAGGGTGCGCGAAATACCGGTGAGTGTTTTCATGGTTCCTTCCTCTATTGTGATTCCAGGCCTGGCCAGGATGGGGTTGTATGCCCGCCGTCAGCGGTGAGTTTGGCGACGACGGGCGGGCTCTGATCGCGGTCAGTTGAAGAAATGACCGGCAAAGCGGGTTCGGGGTGCCCAGTACGGGTTGTCCAGATGCTCGATGCGAACCTGACCCCGTGCGCTGGGCGCATGCACGAAGCGGCCGTCTCCCACGTAGACCCCGACGTGGTCGATTTGATTCCCGTTAATGGCGAAGAACACCACGTCACCCGGGGTGGGCGGTCCCTCGCGTCGGGTCGCTGCGCGGGCCTGGTCGCGTGTCGTGCGCGGGACGGCGCGCCCGGCCTCGCGGTAGGCCCGCTGGACGAGGGCCGAGCAGTCCAGCCCGGTGGCATCCGTGCCGCCGTACTGGTACGGGGTGTCGAGGTGACCGAGGGCGGTCAGCACGACCTCGGAGCGTTCCAGGCCAGCCTCGGGCGTGGGGCTCATTGGGCCGTCCGCAAGGCCTTCGGGTGTGGCAACGGGCGCGGTATCCCCTCCGCGCGGTTCGGGGCCCGCACTGCAGGCCGCAAGCAGCAGAAGCCCGGGGCCGGCCAGGGCAAGCGGCAGCCGTCGGCGCCAGGTGTCAGAAAAGATCGCGTTCGGCATAGCTGTCGGGGACGCTGAAGAGTGCGGCGCTGAGGTCGTCGGTGGAGATGCCGGCAAGCCGCGTGGTCACGCCGCCCTTTTCACTGACCTGCAGCGGGATGCCGTCGACGCGCGGCAGCAAGGAGGCGCCCATCTGCGAGGCCATCGGCCCGCCGGCCTCAAGGGCGTTCAGGGACAGCTCGTACAGGCGATCCATCAGGGCGCCCAGGGTCGCGAAATCCGCGCTGCCCAGGCCCAGGGTATCCGGCTCCGTTACGCAGACCGTGCTTTGCACCTGGCCGTCGATCAGCACCTCGTAATCGTCGCAGACGAAGTCCCCGATTTTGTGTTGTTCGCCGGTGGCGCGGGTGTCGATCTCGGCATCGAAACCTTCCGCCCCGATGCCCAGCTGCTCCTCGAGCTGCTGGCGCACCTCGGGCGGGAGCTGCGCCATTTGCCGGCGCAGGTCGCTGACCATGTCGGTCATGGCGCGCATCTGCTGGTCCATCACCTCGCGAGTCAGCGGGGTGTAGGTCTGTTCCGTGTCGTCCACGACCGTCAGCTGATCGGTTCTGGCGTCGAAGAGCATGTAGCCGGAGGTGCCGCTGATGGACTCGTTGAGCTCCATGCGCACGATGTCGCCGCGCACCAGGATCTGGCTGTCCAGTCCTTCGTCGTCGACGTAGTGCAGCAGGGCATCGGCCTGGGCGGTGGAGCCGATGGCCAGCAACCCGCCGACAGCAATGGGCGTGAGGGTGCGGCGGATTCGGTCGAGCGGACCGGGGCGGTAATGATGCATGGGGGCTCCTGCGGTTTCCTGGTCGGGTTCCGGGCTCGAGGGCGAGCGTGCCAGTTCCTGTGTCTCGAAGTTGACGGAGTATCCGGGGTCTGTCTATCGCTGATTGTACGCGGTCGCTCAGCTTGCGACGGGTTGCAGCAATTGGCGGGCGAGCGCGTCCGGATCCAGCGGTGCCTCCGGGGCCACCTCGATGCAGCCCTCCTCGGGGGCGGGCCATTCCTGCTGCGGCTGTTGCTGTTCCATCACCTCGACGCCGGCATCCGAGGCATCACGGCCCGCACGGGTGCGGGCCTCGAGTCGTTCGCGCAGCACTTCGTCACGGGCGCGACAGGCAACCACCGCAAAGCCGGCCGCCTGCTCCAGTGCCAGACGCTGGAACGGGGCGCGCTGGTCCTGGGTCAGGAAGGTGGCGTCGACCACCACGGTCAGGCCGAGCGCCAGCAGGCGTTGGGCGCGTTCGCGCAGATGGCCGTAGATCTGGGCCCGGGCGTCGGCACTGTAGGAGACGGCGTCGGACAGGCGTTTGCGTTCGATATCCGAGCGCAGGCGCACGGCGCCCAGGGCTTCGATGATCTGTGTGCTGATCACGGTCTTGCCGCTGCCAGAGACGCCATGCATCAGGATCAGGCGGGGGGATCCAGGTTCGGTCAGGCGCTCGGCGAGGGCTAGATAGCGGCCCATCTCCGCCTGGTGGGCCGCCTGTTCGTCGGAAGGGAGCTGCGACTCGGCCCCGTGAATGCCCTGGACCTTGGCCCGGATGAGTGCGCGGTAGACCTGGTACAGCGGCAGGAGCGCGAGACCGTCGAAGTCTTCGCGCCCGTCCAGGTAGGCATTGAGTAGCCGCCAGGCGTGGGCGCGCGACTGACGGGCCAGGAGATCCATGGTGGTAAAGGCGATCTCGGAGATCACGTCGATCCAGCGCAGGGCGGGGTCAAACTCGATCGCGTCAAAGGCGACCGGCACTTCCTCGCCGTTCTCGTCATCGACATAAACCAGGTTGCCCAGGTGCAGGTCGCCATGGCCATGGCGCACGAAACCCTCGTCATGCCGAGCTTCAAGTGTAGCCTTCAATCGATTGATTTCCGATCGCGTCCACTGTTCCAGCCGTTCCAGGCGTGCCCGGTCCGACGCACCACGAACGGTCTCCTTCAGGGCCGGAAAGTTGTCCAGCATCGGTTGGGTGGCGGCCTCTTCGGTGCCGTACTCGGACTGCGCATCGGTGCGTTCGGTGCGTTCGTGGAAGGCGGCGATGTAGTGCCCCAGGGCATCCATGGCGGCGGCGGGCAGTTGGCCCTTGTCCAGAAGGTGGTCCAGCTGCCGTTTGCGGTCGAACCGGCGCATATGCACGGCGTAGTCGAGGATGGGCCCCTCGCCGTTGATGACAGGGTGGGCATCGTCGCCATTGAGGGTGGCAACCTCCAGGTAGATCTGGGGTGCCAGACGGCGATTGACCTCCAGCTCGGTCTCGCAGTAGTGCTGGCGAGCCTCGAGGGTCGAGAAGTCGAGGAAACCGAGGTTCAGCGGTTTCTTGAACTTGTAGGCGTCCTCACCCGCGAGGATGACCGTGGAGATGTGGGTCTCGATGGTGCGCACGGTGTTGGCATCCGGCACCGGGGCGGGAAATCCGCGGTCCGCGACCAGTTGGTGCAGGCGCTTGTGGTGCTGTTCCAGTTCGGTCATCAGGGCTCCGCAGTAGGCCATGGGGGTGTTGGGCATCGGGAGCCGGGTCTTTTTCCCGGAATCGCCGGCCATGCACCCGTTTTCGCTTACGCATCAGGTTACCATTGCTGCCGTTTCGGTCACCTCGCCCATCACACGCCATGCCGCGAAAAGCCACTACACGTTCCCGCAAGCGAAGCGCGCCCCGAAGGGGCCGGCTCCGGCGCCTGTTCGGTGCGGGCAGCTGGACCCTGGCAGGGCTGCTGCTCGCCGGCCTTACGGTGGGTGGCATCTATGTGCATCAACTGGACCGCGAGATTCGTGAACGGTTCGAGGGGCAGCGTTGGGCGCTGCCGGCGCGGGTGTATGCGCGGCCCCTGGAGCTCTATGCGGGGCGGTCGTTGACCGCGGATGCGCTGGAGATCGAGCTGCGCACCCTGAATTATCGCCAGACCCCGGATGGCGCCGGGCCCGGCGAGTTCCGCATCGAAGGCAGTAGCGCGCGCCTGACCACCCGGCCGTTTACCTTTGGCGACGGTCGGGAGCCGGCGCATTCGGTGCGGGTGCGCCTGTCCGAGGGCCGCGTGGAGTCGGTCACCGAGCAGTCCAGTGGGCGCAATGTGGACCTGATGCGGGTGGAGCCGCTGCTGATTGGGAGTATCTATCCGACCCACGGGGAGGACCGTATCCTGGTCGATATTGACGAGGTCCCGCGCGAGCTGATCGGGGCCTTGCTGGCGATCGAGGACCGCCGCTTCATGTCCCATCGGGGGGTGGACCCGGTCGGCATCGGGCGGGCCGCGGTCGCGAACCTGCGGGCCGGACGCACGGTGCAGGGTGGCAGCACCCTGACCCAGCAGCTGGTGAAGAATTTCTACCTGACCCGTGACCAGACGCTGACGCGCAAGCTGAACGAAGCGGTGATGGCCCTGTTGCTGGAGCACCGTTATGACAAGCGGGAGATCCTCGAGGCCTACCTGAACGAGGTCTTCCTGGGGCAGACCGGTGAACGGGCGATCCACGGCTTCGGTCAGGCTGCGCAGTTCTACTATCAGCGCCCGTTGAACGAGTTGCGGCTGGACCAGCTGGCGCTGCTCGTGGGGCTGGCGCGCGGGGCCAGTTACTACGACCCCCGACGTTATCCGCAGCGTGCCACGCAGCGCCGGGACCGGGTGCTGGAGGCGATGGCCGAGACGGGACTGGCCGAACGCGACCGGGTGGACCGGGCGCTGGCGACGGCGCTGGATGTTTCCCCGGTTATGCCGGAAGGGCGCAGCCGCTTTCCGGCGTTCCTGGATCTGGTGCGCCGGGAGCTGCGTACGGATTACGCGGACGAGGACCTGCGCAGCGAGGGCCTGCGGATCTTCACGACCATGGACCCGGTCGTCCAGATGCGCCTCGAGGAACGGCTGGTACGCGGCGTGGACGACCTGGTCCGGCGTCGCGGGGGCGGCACCGACCTCGAGGATCTGCAGGCCGCGGCCGTCGTGACCGACCCGCAGGCCGGCGAGGTGCTGGCGGTGGTCGGGGATCGCAACCCGCGTTATCCCGGCTATAACCGGGCGGTGGAAGCCCAGCGGCAGGTCGGTTCGGTGATCAAGCCGTTCGTGTACCTCGCGGCCCTGACCAACCCGAACCGATACACCCTGGCGACGCTCCTCGACGACAGCCCGCTGACCCTGCAGCTGCCGCATGGCGAGCCCTGGACGCCACGCAACTTCGACCGCGAACACCGGGGGCCGGTGACCGCGTGGGAGGCACTGGTGCAGTCCTACAACATCGCTACGGTGCGTCTGGCCGAGGATATCGGGATCTCGCAGGTGGTCAGCTTGCTGCAGACGCTGGGTCTGCAGCGCACACCGGCCCCGTTGCCGTCGCTGGCGCTGGGTGCGATCGAGCTTTCGCCACTGGAGGTGGCCGGGCTCTATCAGGCCCTGGCGAACGGTGGCTATGCGACCGAAACCCGGGTGATCCGCGACGTGCTGGATCAGGACGACGAGATGCTCTCGCACTACGGGCTGTCCCTGCAGGGCGCGGTGTCGGATGGTGCGGTGCGTTTGTTGACCCACGCGCTGCATGACGTGACCCGGGAAGGTACTGGGAGCCGGATCAATGCGCGCCTGAACGGTGAGGTCGTGGCCGGGAAGACCGGAACCACCAACAACTTTCGCGACAGCTGGTTTGCGGGTTTTGATGATCGCCACGTGGCGGTGGTCTGGCTGGGTATGGACGATAACCGTCCCACCGGTCTGACCGGTGGGGTGTCCGCCGCGCCGGTCTGGGCGGAGATCATGGCGGGGATCGGGGTGCAATCCCTGCGCCTGGAGGGCCACCCCGGCATCGACTATCAGGGGGTCGATCTTGCCTCTGGGTTGCGTGTGGAAAGCGATGACCACGCCTGCGAGTCGGTGAAGAGGCTGCCGTTCTGGCAGAATTCGAGCCCCGAGACACGCGCCGAGTGTGATCTGCGCAGTGATTCCAGCCCGCAAGGCTGGTTCGAGAGGCTATTCCGGTGAAGATGTTGTGTACCGCACGATCCCCGTTTCGCGTCGCGCTGCCCGCCGGTTCGGCGTGGCGCCCGGCGCAGTGGCTGGGTGCTGTTGCGCTGGCCGCGCTGCTCGCCGCCTGTGCGACGCCGGCGCCCCGGGATGCGAGTGCCCCGGTGCCCGACGACGGGGATATCACCGGGGAGGATGCAGCGCCCAGCCAAGATCGGGCCGAACCCCGTGAGCCGGAACGCGCGGCGACACCCGCCGCGGCCCTGAACCTGGCCCAGCAGGCCGAGTCCGCGCGCCAGGCCGGGGACACCGCGCGAGCGGAGCAGCGTCTGGAACGCGCCTTGCGGATCGCGCCGCGGGATGCCGGGCTGTGGCACCAGATGGCCGCGCTGCGCATGGAACAGGGGCGCTATCAGCAGGCCGAGCGGCTGGCCGGTCGTTCGTTGCAGATGGTGGGCGCTGGAGACCGCGAACTGGCCCTGCAGAATTGGCGACTGATCCTGAAGGCCCGCGAGGCGCAGGGCGACGCGGCCGGGGCCGACGGGGCCCGCGAGGCGATCCGCCGCCTGGAAGCCGACATTGTCTGACTCGTCGAACGCGGTAACGGTGGAGTCGGCGGCGGTACGGGCCCTGAGCCCGGGCGGGGACCTGGCCACTGCGGTCGAAGGCTTCCGTCCGCGCGAGCCACAGCAACGCATGGCCGTGGCGGTCGAAGAGGCGCTGGCGACTGCGCCCACCGCCCTGCTGGTCGAGGCGGCGACCGGGGTCGGCAAGACCTTCGCCTATCTCGTGCCGATCCTGCAGTCGCGCCGGCGTGCCCTGATCTCCACCGGAACCAAGACCCTCCAGGACCAGCTCTTCGATCGCGACCTGCCGGTGGTCTGCGAGGCCCTGGGATACCGCCCGCGGGCTGCGCTGCTGAAGGGCCGTGCCAACTATCTGTGCCACTACCGCCTGGAACTGGCCGCGGCCGAGGCCGGGGGGGCGACCGGCAGCCCCGTGCGCCGCGAGCAGTTGCCGGTCATCGAGGCCCTGCAGCGGTTTGCGCGTACAAGCCCTACCGGCGACCTGGGGCAGGCCGGGATCCTCGCGGAGGACTCCAGGTTGTGGCCGCAGGTCACCTCGACCGTGGACAACTGCCTGGGAGGGGAATGCCCGAGCTACAACGACTGCTTCGTGGTGCAGGCCCGCAAGCGGGCACAGGAGGCGGACGTGGTGGTGGTCAATCATCACCTGTTGCTCGCGGATATGGCCCTGAAAGAAGAGGGCTTCGGCGAACTCTTGCCGGAGGTCGACGCGGTGATTGTCGACGAGGCTCATCAGCTGCCGGATATCGCCGGGTCGTTTTTTGGTATTGCGGTCGGCACGCGCGCGTTACGCGAACTGGCTCGAGACACCCGGCGCGAGCAGGAACAGCATGCCCCGGAGATGCTGGATATCCGCCAGCGCATCGCGGAGCTGGAGGCGAGTGTGGCCGAGCTGCTGGATGCCTCGCGCACCTGGGAGGGCCGCTCCAGCTGGGATACGGTCAGTCCTGGCGGCGAGCTCGATCCGTTGCTGGATCGGCTCGACACGAATCTCGGTTTTGTCGGCGACGCGCTGGAGGCCGCGGCCGCACGGGCACCAGGCCTGGAGCAGCTGCGCGGGCGCAGCGCCCTGTTGCTGGAACGCCTGCGCGACTGGCGCGAGGAGACCCCGGACACGGTGGCCTGGGCGGAGCGTTTCAGTCAGAGCCTGATCCTGCACCGGACACCGCTGGATGCGGCACGGCCGCTGGCACAGCGGCGCGCCGCGCGGCCGGCGGCGTGGATTTTTACCTCGGCCACCCTGGCGGTGGGCGAGGACTTCGGCCATGCGGCGCGCCGACTCGGCCTGCCGGCCGATGTCGCAAGCGAACGCCTGGACAGCCCGTTCGATTTTCCCAATCAGGCCTGCCTGGTCCACCCACAGCCCCCGCTGCCCAATCCGAACGACCCGGGCTATACCCGCGCCTGCATCGCCTGGGCCTGGCCGCTGCTGCGTGACAACCCGGGCGGCGGATTCTTCCTGTTTACCAGCCATCGCGCATTGCAGGAAGCGGCAGCGATCCTGCGTGCAGAGTTGCCGGCTGATCGCGAACTGCTGGTGCAGGGCGAGCAGCCGCGAGGCGACCTGCTGGCGCGTTTTCGCGAGTCGGGCAATGCATGGCTGCTGGGGGCGCACAGTTTCTGGGAAGGCGTCGACATCCGCGGCGAGGCACTGTCGGTGGTGATCATTGATCGTTTGCCGTTTGCCGCGCCCAATGACCCGGTGCTGCAGGCGCGCGCGTCCGCGCTGGAGGCGGAGGGGCGTTCCCCGTTCATGGAATTCACCCTGCCGCAGGCCGTGCTGGCGCTGAAACAGGGCGCGGGGCGGCTGATTCGGGACGCCGAGGATGCGGGCATCCTCGCCTTGTGTGATCCGCGGCTAACCGGGAAATCCTACGGCCGGCGCTTTCTGGCCAGCCTGCCGGCGTTTCACCGTACGCGGGAGCCGGCCGCCGCGCTGCGTTTTCTCGAGCAGGCCCGGGGACGCAACACATGCGCTTGATCGCACTGGAGACCGCTTCCGAACAGTGTTCGGCAGCCCTTTATCTTGATGGCGAGATCCATTGTGTGCGCGAGCGCGCGGCGCGCCGGCATGGCGAGCTGATCCTGGGGCAGATCGAGCAATTGCTGCGCGAGGCGGACGTGCCGCGCAGCAGTCTGGATGGCGTGGCCGTCGGACGGGGGCCGGGGGCGTTTACCGGTGTACGCCTGGGGCTGGGCGTGGCGCAAGGGATTGCCTTCGCCCTGGACCGTCCGGTGGTTCCGGTCTCCACGTTGCAGGCGCTGGCCCAACAGGCGCTGCGCGATGATCGCCGGCCGGCGGCCGTGCTTGCGGCGCTGGATGCTCGCATGGGGGAGGTGTACTGGAGCCTTTGTCCGGTTCAGGGCGAGCGCGTGGGCCTTGGGCCGGAGCAGGTGGCCGCACCGGAGAGCCTGGTCGTGGCCTGGCCGGTGGGCGAGCGCTATGGGCTGGGGTCGGCCTTCGCCACCTTCCCCGATCTGGCCGCCGCCCAGGGGCTGGCGAGCGAGGCGGTGGACGCCGACGCGTTGCCCGACGCGCAAGAGGTTGCGCTGCTGGCAGTGGATGCCTGGGAGCGCGGTGAGGCGGTGGCGCCTGAAGACGCGCAGCCGGTCTATGTGCGCGACGATGTTGCCCGGCCGGCATCCCCCCGATGAGTCAGGAGCCCGAGATGAACGCGACACCCTACCCCTGGCACCCGCCCCTGAGCGCGATGATCAAGGCGTGCCCGGAAGATTTCCGGGTTGAGGAATTGCCGGCAACGACGCCCGAAGGTGAGGGGGAACATGTCTGGCTGGAGATCGAGAAGCGCCTGCTGAACAGCGAGGACGTGGCGGTGTGGCTGGCGCGCGAGTCGGGCGCAGGCCGGGGCAAGGTCAGCTACGCCGGGCGCAAGGACCGCCAGGCGGTGACGCGCCAGTGGTTCAGCGTGCAATGCCCGCCGGAGTCCGAGCCGGATTGGACGGCCCGGGCCGAGGCCTGGAATGGCGCCCAGGAAGGCGAGGAGGCGGCGGGCCGGATGCGGATGCTGCAGGGCGCCCGCCATGCGCGCAAGCTGCGTACTGGGCACCTGGTGGGCAATCGCTTCGAGATCCGTCTGGGTGATGTGCAGGGCGATCGCGCGGCCGCGGAACAGATCCTCGAGGCGATCCGTAGCGGGGGGATTCCCAACTACTTCGGGGCGCAACGCTTTGGCCGCGACAACCTGGCCAAGGCGCGGGCCTGGCTGGGGGGCGGTCGCGCGCCGCGCAGCCGCAACCAGCGCAGTCTGCTCTTGTCCGCCGCCCGTTCCGCGATCTTCAACGCGGTACTGGCCGAGCGGGTCCGCCGCGGCGACTGGGACCGGTTGCTGCCGGGTGACGTGGCCAATCTCGAAGGCTCGGGCAGCGTGTTTCCGGTGGCGGAGGTGGATGCCGAGCTGGAGGCGCGCGCTGCCCGGCTGGATCTTCATCCGACGGGGCCGCTGTGGGGCAAGGGTGCGATGCAGACGGAAGGCGAGGTTGAGGCACTGGAGACGACGATGGCCGCTGGCGAGCCGGCGTTGGCGGAAGGACTGGCCAAGGCGGACGTGAAGGCGGCGCGGCGCGCGCTGCGCATGGTGCCAGGCGCCGTGGAGTGGCGCTGGGAGGGGCATGACCTGTGGCTGACGCTGGAGCTGGGGGCCGGGGAGTATGCGACCGGTGTGCTTGAGGCGATCTGCGTCCCGCGGGCAGCGGATCGCGCCTGAGTCGGCGTCAGGCGGAGTTCTTGAGCTTGCGTTCGGCGCGTTCGGCGCGCTGCTCGGCTTCCACGCGGTCGGTGATGTCTTTCTGGATACCGATGTAGTAGGTGAGTCGGTCTTCGTCGTTGAACACCGGGGTCAGCGACAGCTCGTTCCAGAACAGGCTGCCGTCCTTGCGGTAGTTGCGCAGGGTCACACGGCAGGGCCGGTTTTCGTCGATGGCCGCACGAATCTCCTGGCGCACCCCCTGGTCGGTATCCTCCCCCTGCAGGAAGCGGCAGTCGCGGTAGAGGATCTCCTCGGAGCGATAGCCGGTCAGTTCCTCGAAGGCACGATTCACGTAGATCAGGATGTTGTCGTCGCCCTCGCGCTCGGCGATCACGATGCCGTCATTGGAGGCATCCACGGCGAGGGCAAGCAGTTCGGCATCTATGGTTCGCGTCATATATGGCGTTTCGGTCGGGTCTGGGGGTCGTGCGCGCGGAGGGGCGTTTTGCTGGCGCCCCTCTCGGCTTTCATGGCACGAAAATAGCACGTTCCGGTGCGGTTGTGCTCAAGGATGGAGGCTGTGGTGGGCGCCCCGGCATGGTCCCGGCCACAAAAAAGGCCGCCCGGGGGCGGCCTCTTCCGATGGGCCCGGGACTCGGGCCCGATGGTCCCGGAATGCCTACATTTCCTGGGTCACGGTGAAGGCGCCGCGCACGTCACCCTCGCGGAAGCCGGTCGCCTGGTCGTCGGGGTAGAGACGTTCCAGCGCGTGCTTGACGTCGCCACTGACGTCGGAGCCGTGGCAGGTCAGGCAGGCGCCGCCGGTCGGGATGGCCGCCATGAAGCGGAATTTCGGGTCACCATCATCGGATTCGACCACGCCAAAGCGCGGCGGCAGATCCGTGGCTGGAGTGCCAGCCGCATGCTGGGCCTCGAAACCCTGCAGGGTCAGGCGTTCCCAGCGGTCGGGGGCGTTGTCCTGGTTGCGCAGCTTCAGGCTGGTTCTCCCGATCTCGATGCCGGTTTCCGCCGAGATGTCACGCGCAATGGCGGGGGCGCGCTCGTTGCACACCTGGATCGCCTCGGTGGGGCCGCCGGACTGCATGGCGGACATCAGTTCGCCCTGGAGCGTGCTGGCAAATTTCTGAATGGCGTCACGATTGGCAGCGATGCGCTCTTGCAGGTCGTCCTGAGAGAGCTGCGGCATGCTGTCTGCGCCCGCTTGGCCGCTGGCGGCAGAGAAGGCGATCAGGCCGAGGGCCAGGGGGGCAAGCTTCCAGTTCTTCATGGCAAATACCTCGTAGTGCAGAGTCCGTTGCGTCCTGTGTCTGTACAAGACCTGTACAAAGCATGGACCGATCGTGGATAAAGTGCAAGGTCGGTGTTCACCAAATGATAGATGAATCCGGGTCAGGATTCCGGGGTCCGCCTTGCGGGTCTGGATCCAGTCTAAGCATCCAAATCGCAAAATGCGAATATATCGAAAGGCGTATGTGAGGGCGCCGTTTGTCGCGTGGAAGATGGTCTCTGGATGCGGGTTTCAGCGGCCGGGATCCGGGCTCCGGGAGCGCTTGAGGAGGACATAGACGGCACCGGTGCCGCCGTCGGTCGGCCGCGCGGAGCAGAACGCAAGGACATCGTCGCGCTGGCGCAGCCAGTGGTCGGTCAGCCCCTTGAGTACCGGGCCCTTGTGGCGTGAGCGCAGGCCCTTGCCGTGCACGATGCGTACGCACAGCGCGCCGCNNCAGGCCAATGGCGCGGCGCGCCTCGTCGGCGAACAGGCCGTGCAGGTCGATCTCGTCCTGTACGCGGTAGTGTCCGCCCCGCAGCTTGCGGAAGACGCGCGGGCTGATGCCGGGGCGGGCAAAGCGGAGTTCATCGCCCGGTTGCAGATCGGCGGCGTTAAGCGGATCGCTGAGCCAGTCGGCATGGGCGCGCGCCTCGTCGGCCTCTCGCTGGCGTGCCCGGGCTGCGGGAGGCGGGGGACGGACATCGGCCTGATCACTGTGCAGCCGTCGCACGTTGCCAACGGCCTGCAGGAATTCGTCGAAATCGTTGGGATCATCCCCGGAGTTCATGGCAGGATACTCGCACTTTTCGGGGGGCGGGCGCGATCGAGTCGATTCGAGAGCGTCTCCCTGGACGGTTTCCAGTATATTGAACGCCCTCCCAACGGCCCTGTTCCTGCATGCGCATTCTGGTTAGCAACGACGATGGAATTCACGCCCCGGGCATCCAGTGCCTGGCGACGCATCTGCGGCGGATTGCCGAGGTGCACGTGGTGGCCCCGGACCGGGATCGCAGCGGTGCCAGCAACAGCCTGACGCTGGTGCGGCCGCTGCGGGCGCGTCACCTCCAGAGCGGTGATGTACAGGTCGACGGGACCCCGACGGACTGCGTGCACCTGGCGATCACGGGGTTGTTGCAGCAGGAGCCGGATGTGGTCATCTCCGGCATCAATGCCGGTGCGAACATGGGCGACGACGTGCTGTATTCCGGCACGGTGGCAGCTGCGATGGAAGGACGCTTTCTGGGGCTTCCGTCGATTGCGGTGTCGCTGGTGGGTCCGGATCTGCAGCACTACGACGCTGCGGCAAGCGTAGTGGTTGAATTGCTGGACCGCATCAACCGCGTGCCGCTGCCGGCGGCCACCATCCTGAATGTGAATGTGCCCGATCTGCCGCGCTCCGAGATCCGTGGTGTGCAGGCCACGCGCCTGGGGCATCGCCATCGGGCGGAGCCGATGATCGCGGACGAGGACCCCCGCGGGCGCCCGATCTACTGGGTCGGGCCGGCCGGGTCGGAACAGGATGCCGGCCCGGGTACCGACTTCCACGCGGTGCGCGAGGGCTACGTCTCGGTGACGCCGATCCAGGTGGACCTCACGCGCTTTGACGCCATCGACACGGTGGGACGCTGGCTGGACGACTCGCTCCCGGAGGCTGGACATGGTTCCTGACGCCACCGGCGCCGGTTTGACCTCGCAGCGTGCCCGTGACCGACTGGTCCGGTTGCTGGAGGGGCAAGGCATCCGCGACCCGCGAGTACTGGAGGCGATCCGTTCGATTCCGCGCCACCTGTTTGTGGAGGAGGCGCTGAGTCATCGCGCCTACGAAAACACGGCGTTGCCGATCGGACATCGCCAGACCATCTCCCAGCCCTTTATCGTCGCGCGCATGACCGAGGCACTGCTCGAGGGCGAGCGCCCTCGGACGGTCCTGGAGATCGGGACCGGCTCCGGCTATCAGGCGGCGGTCCTGGCGCAGATCGTGGATCGGGTGTTCTCGGTGGAGCGCATTCAGGCGCTCAGCCGGAACGCCCGTGAACTGTTGAGCCGTCTGGGCATCAACAACGTCAATCTTCGGCACAGTGACGGGGCCGACGGCTGGCCGGACAAGGCGCCGTTCGACGGCATCATCCTGACCGCAGCGCCGAAGGAGGTCCCCGAGGCATTGCTGACCCAGCTGGCGCTGGGCGGGCGCCTGGTCGCGCCGGTGGAAGGCCCGGATGGGCGTCAGCAGCTGGTGCGCTATACCCGGACGGAAGAGGCCTATGTGCGCGATATCCTGGATGCGGTGATGTTCGTGCCGATGCTTCCGGGGGCCGAGCAATGACGGCGGACCGTGCAGGTCGAGGCATTTGTGGCTGAACTGGTCGCGGTGGTACGGCATCGATGAAGCTCTTCGAGCCGCTCTACGACCGGGTGATGGCCTGGTCCCGCCATCGTCATGCGCCGCGTTATCTGGCTGGGCTCTCGTTTGCCGAGTCTTCGTTCTTTCCCATCCCTCCGGACGTGATGCTTGCGCCGATGGCGGCGGCGCAGCCGCGTTCCGCCTGGCGGCTGGCCGCGCTGACCACCCTGTTTTCCGCGCTTGGCGGTTTGCTCGGGTACCTGATCGGGTGGCTGGCGTTCGAGTGGATCGGGCCCTGGCTGCATCAGGTCGGGTACGGCGAGGAGTTAAGCCAGGCCGAGGCCTGGTTTGACACCTGGGGAGTCTGGGTCGTCCTGGTCGCCGGCTTTTCACCGATCCCCTACAAGCTGTTCACCGTGACCGCCGGGGCGCTTTCTATGGCCCTGTTGCCGTTCTTGATCGCGTCGCTGGTGGGGCGCGGGCTGCGTTTCTTCCTGGTCGCGTTGTTCATGGCCTGGGCCGGGCCGCGTGCGGAGCGCCATCTGCGACCGTATATGGAGCGTCTGGGCTGGGCGGCCATTATCCTGCTGGCCGTGGCCATGGCGATCTATCTGGTAATGGACTGACATGCGCCGGCGCATGGTTCAGGGATTGGTGACGGGGTTGGTGCTGGTCCTGGTTGCGAGTGTCCTGGCCGGTTGTGCGGCGCGTGCGCCCAGCGGGGCCTCAATGCCGGACACCCACGTGGTGCAGCGCAACGAGACGCTGTATCGCATTGCCCAGCGCTACGGCTTGGAATGGCGCGATCTGGCCCGACGCAATGCCATCGGTGCCCCTTATGTCATCCATCCCGGTCAGCGCCTGCGGCTGCGAGGTGCGGCGCGCTCGTCGCCGCCCAGCGCGCCACAGGCCTCTTCATCGCCGAGCACGCGGCAACCATCCTCGGGCGCCTCTGGCCGCGACAGCGGTGGCGGAACCTCGTCCGGCTCTACCTCAAGCTCGTCGACTTCGAGTCCGCCGCCCTCCGATCCGGGTGGCTGGCAATGGCCAGCGGCGGGCGAGGTGCTGCGCGGATTCTCCAGCAGCGGCACGCGCCGAGGGCTTGCGATCGGCGGCGAACGGGGGGATCACGTACGGGCAACGCGGGCCGGGGAAGTGGTCTATGCAGGTGGCGGCCTGGTGGGGTATGGTCGATTGATCATCCTCAAGCACGACGCGCGGTTCCTCAGTGCCTACGGGCACAACGATGAATTGCTGGTGAGCGAGGGTGACCAGGTGCAGGCGGGCGACACCATCGCGCGTCTGGGGTCATCGGGGGCCGAGCGCCCGATGTTGCACTTCGAGATCCGGGTGGACGGGACGCCGGTAGACCCGGCGCGATACCTCCCGGACCGCTGACTCGATCGAGAGCAGGACACTACATGGCCAAGACCCGGCAACCGGCCGCTCCGGAACTGCACAACGACAACCAGACCCACGATCCGGATCCGGAGGAGGCGACCCAGGTGCCCGAGGATCTGGCCCATCCGGTCGAAAAGATCGAGGAATCCGAAGATCCGGAAGACGTCTCGGAGGCGGTGCTACCCGACGTCACCGCCGGCTTGAAACCGGAAGAAGGCGCTCCGGTACGGCCGAAAACCCTGCGCGACGCCCGTCCCGCGGAACTGGATGCGATCCAGATCTACCTGCGCGATATCGAATACCGCCCGCTGCTGACCCCCGAGGAAGAGCGCAAGTACGCGCGTCTGGCGCGCGAGGGAGATGAGAGTGGCCGCCGGCGCATGATCGAGTGCAATCTTCGGTTGGTGGTCAAGATCGCCCGTCGCTACCTGAACCGGGGTCTGCCGCTGCTTGACCTGATCGAGGAGGGCAATCTCGGCCTCATGCACTCGGTGGAAAAATTCGACCCGGAGCGCGGCTTTCGTTTTTCCACCTACGCCACCTGGTGGATCCGCCAGACCATCGAACGGGCCCTGATGAATCAGGGGCGGACCATCCGCATTCCGGTGCATGTGAGCAAGGAGTTGCGCATGCACGCGCGGATTGCGCGCAACCTGACGCAGGAACTGGGCCGCGACCCCACCGAGGAAGAGCTGGCGGAGCGCCTGGGCCGGCCGGTGGCGGAGATCCAGAAGCTGCGCGCGATGTCCGAACCCTCCACCTCGATGGATTTGCCGTCGGGCCCGGACGGCGATCGCTCGCTGGCCGATATCCTTGCCGACGTGAATGCGCCCGAGCCCTCCACTTTGCTGGAGGATCAGGATCTTCATCATCTGGTGGATGCCTGGCTGGAAGAACTGGACCACAAACAGCGCGAGGTGCTGGTGCGCCGGTTCGGGCTGCACGGTTTCGAGCGCTCGACCCTGGAGCAGGTCGGGGCGGAGATCGGCGTGACCCGGGAGCGGGTGCGGCAGATTCAGATGGATGCGCTGAAGCGGCTGCGGAAGCTGCTGGAGTCGCGTGGAATGAAGGGTGACGAGGTCCTGCCGAGTTCCTGAGCGGGTTGCCGGAAAGCGCCCGAGCCCTCCACTTTGCTAGAGGATGACGTGTCGCTTATCCGTTAATGATCAGGGCAGCGGCGACGTCGCGGCCCTCGGCCATGATCAGGTTGTACGTGCGGCAGGCGGCCGCGGTATCCATGATTTCCACCCCCAGGCCCTGCGAGCGCAGATGACGCCAGACCGCGCGGTCCGGGAATTGCTGGACCGTACCGGTGCCGATTAGCAGGACCTCGGGCGGCGCGTCCAGTATTGCTTGCAGGTGATCCACGCCCAGTTGTTCGACCGAGTCGACTGGCCAGTCGGTGCGCAGTTCGTGCGGGCGCACGATCAGGCTGCGGCTGTGCGCAATCTGGTTGATTCCGACGCGCCCCGACTCATAGCCGGTCACGATGTAGGAGTCTTCGCTGGTGACTTCGGAAAACAGCATCCCTTTACGCTACTCCGAGCCCGCGAAAGGCTCAAGATTCCATCCCCGTCCGGCGGGGTGTCCGAACCTCGGTTCGTTGACAGCCGAGGGCCCGGGTTATACTTTGGCGCGCTTTCCGGTGCGGCATCCGGAGGGGCCGTTTTGGCCCTGCAAAGCGATCCCCAAGGCCCCAACCAGGACCCAGAATCCGTGACCGACGTCTTTCCCCGTATCGAGCGCCTCCCGCCCTACGTCTTCAACATCGTGAACCAGTTGAAGGCCGAGGCCCGCGCCCGCGGCGAGGACATCATCGACTTCGGCATGGGCAACCCGGATCAGCCGACGCCGCAGCACATCGTGGACAAGCTGTGCGAGGCGGCGCAGCGCGGCGATACCCACCGCTATTCCGTGTCCAAGGGCATCCCGCGGCTGCGGCGGGCGATCACGCGCTGGTACAAGACCCGGTTCGACGTCGATCTGGACCCGGAGACCGAGGCGATCGTGACCATTGGTTCCAAGGAAGGCCTGGCGCACCTTGCGCTGGCGACCCTGGGGCCGGGCGATGCGGTGCTGGTGCCGAATCCGGCCTATCCGATTCATCCCTATGGTTGTGTGATTGCCGGCGCGGATGTGCGCCATGTGCCGTTGACGCCGGATGTCGACTTCTTCGCCGAGCTGGAGCGGGCGATCCAGGACTCCTGGCCGAAGCCGAAGATGCTGATCCTCAACTTCCCGGCGAATCCGACCACCCAGTGCGTGGATCGGGAGTTCTTCGAGCGGGTCGTGGCGATCTGCAAGGAACATGGCATCTGGATCGTGCACGACCTGGCCTATGCCGAGATCAGTTTTGACGGCTACAAGGCGCCTTCGATCTTCGAGGTGCCGGGGGCGAAGGACATTGCGGTGGAGTTCTACACCCTGTCCAAGACCTACAACATGCCGGGCTGGCGCGTCGGCTTCATGTGCGGTAACCCGACCCTGGTCGCGGCGCTGGCGCGGATCAAGTCGTACCTCGACTACGGCACCTTCACCCCCATCCAGGTCGCTGCGATCGCTGCGCTGGAAGGCCCGCAGGACTGCGTGGAGGAGATTCGCGAGCTCTACCGGGTGCGCCGTGATGTCCTCTGCGAGGGGCTGAACAAGCTCGGCTGGCAGGTCGAGAAGCCGAAGGCAACCATGTTCGTCTGGGCGCCGATCCCCGAGCCCTACCGCGAGATGGGCTCGCTGGAGTTTGCCAAGAAAATGCTGAGCGACGCCAAGGTGGCGGTCTCGCCGGGGGTGGGTTTCGGCAACTACGGAGACGACCACGTGCGCTTCAGCCTGATCGAGAACGAACAGCGTACGCGTCAGGCCCTGCGCGGGATCAAGGCGATGTTCCGCGCGGACTCGATCCTGGCCGACGCCTCCGAGGAAAATCCGGGTTCGGGCAGCTAGTTCGAGCGCCGCAGACCCTCAACGCAATGAACACGGGGCGCCGCTGGTGCCCGACGTCAAGGACAGCAAGGCTATGACGCCGGTAAAGATCGGAATTCTGGGACTGGGAACTGTCGGCTGCGGGACGATCAACGTGCTCGCGCGCAACGGCACCGAGATCGCTCGCCGCGCGGGTCGCGACATTCAGGTCGTGGCGGCCGCCGCGCGCGACATCCAGCGCGAGCGCGAATGCGATTGCTCGCAGATCCGCCTGACGACCGATCCGGCCGAGGTCGTCAACGATCCGGAGGTCGAGGTTGTCGTCGAACTGATGGGCGGGACGGATCTCGCCCTGAGCCTGGTACTGGCCGCGATTGACGCGGGCAAGCACGTGGTCACCGCCAACAAGGCCCTGATCGCGCTGCATGGCAACGCGATCTTCGAGCGCGCCCAGGAGAAGGGCGTGATGGTGGCGTTCGAGGCGGCAGTCGCCGGTGGCATCCCGATCATCAAGGCGATCCGCGAGGGTCTCGCCGGCAACCAGATCGAGTGGCTGGCCGGGATCATCAACGGTACCGGTAACTTCATCCTCAGCGAGATGCGCGACAAGGGTCGTGACTTCGAGGACGTGCTGGCCGAGGCCCAGGCACTGGGCTATGCCGAGGCCGATCCGACCTTTGACGTGGAGGGGATCGACGCCGCGCACAAGCTGGCGATCCTGGCCTCGATCGCCTTCGGCATCCCGCTCCAGTTCGACCGTGTCGCGGTGGAGGGGATCAGCGATATCACCCGCGAGGATGTCGGCTTCGCCGCGGAACTGGGCTATCGCATCAAGCACCTCGGGATCGCCCGGAGGACGCCGAAGGGCTACGAGCTGCGGGTGCATCCGACGCTGATCCCGGAGCGCCGGCTGATCGCGAACGTCGACGGCGTGATGAACGCCGTACTGGTGAACGCGGATGCGGTCGGCCCGACGCTGTACTACGGCGCCGGGGCCGGGGCCGAGGCGACCGCCTCCGCAGTGGTGGCCGATCTGGTCGACGTGGTGCGCGCCCTGACCACCGATCCGGAGAACCGCGTGCCGCATCTGGCGTTCCAGCCGGATGCCCTGTCGGACAAGCCGGTGCTGGATCTTGCCGAGGTGGAGACCTCCTTCTACCTGCGCCTGCGCACCCAGGACCGCCCCGGGGTACTGGCCGACATTACCCGGATCCTGGGCGAGCACGGCATCAGCATCGAGGCGATCCTGCAGCGCGAACCGGACCCGGAGCGCGGCGAGGCCACGATCATCATGCTGACGCACAAGGTCCGCGAGGGTGCGATGAACGAGGCGATTGCCGCGATCGAGGCCCTGGATCATCTGTTGACCCCGATTACCCGTATCCGCATGGAAGGACTGGCGCGCTAGTTGGCGCTCTATCCCTTTCGCAACGACGAAGAGAACACCATGGCCTTTGGACATCGCTATACCGGACTGATCGAGCGTTACCGTGACCGCCTGCCGGTACACGACGACACGCGCATCATCTCGCTGGGCGAGGGCAACACGCCCTTGATCCGTCTGAACAACATCCCGCGCGAGCTCACGCGCGAGGTCGAGATCTACGTCAAGTTCGAGGGGCTGAATCCGACCGGATCGTTCAAGGACCGGGGGATGACCATGGCCGTGACCAAGGCCATCGAGGAGGGCTCGCGGGCGATTGTCTGCGCCTCCACCGGCAACACCTCGGCCGCTGCCGCCGCGTATGCGGCGCGTGCGGGCATTACCGCGTTCGTGGTGATCCCGGACGGCAAGATCGCCCTGGGCAAGCTCGCCCAGGCGATGATGCACGGCGCCACGGTGATCCAGATCGAGGGCAACTTCGACGACGGCATGCGTCTGGTCAAGGAGGTTGCCTCCAATACGCCGGTGACACTGGTGAACTCGGTGAACCCCTATCGCCTGCAGGGCCAGAAGACGGCCGCCTTCGAGATCGTCGAGGAACTGGGCCGTGCCCCGGACTACCACTGCCTGCCGGTGGGCAACGCGGGGAACATCACCGCGCACTGGATCGGGTACAGCGAGATGGCGGCCAAGAGCAGCGACGACGTGACCGAAGCCTGTTCGTATTGCAAGGGCCACTGCAAGTACGCGGGTGGCGGCATGGTGGGTAACCGCCCGCACATGGTCGGCTATCAGGCGGCGGGATCCGCACCCTTCATGCGTGGGGCGATGGTCGATAACCCGGACACCGTGGCGACCGCGATCCGTATCGGCCATCCGCAGTCCTGGGACATGGCCTGGAAGGTCCGCGAGGAATCCGGCGGTTGGTTCGACGAGTGCCAGGACGACGAGATTCTGGCTGCGCAGAAGCTCCTGGCGGAAAAGGAAGGCGTGTTCTGCGAGCCGGCTTCTGCCGCGTCGCTGGCGGGTGCGCTACGCGACATCCGCGAGGGCAAGATCCAGGAAGGCTCCACCGTTGTGTGCACCCTCACGGGCAACGGCCTGAAGGACCCGGATACGGCCATCGCCCAGAGCGTGATTCAGCCAGCCAAGGTCCCGGCGGAGCTGGACGCGGTCTCCCGCGCGATCCGCGACAACCTGGTTTGAGGCACCCCGCCTTCGCGCGTGACGCGATGGCGAAGAGCGAATCTGGGTCGGGTCAGGGCTTGCTGCGCAGGTCCAGGTCGAACAGGGTGTCGCCGCCCAGTCGGAAGATACGGCAAGGCGGGCGCAACGCCTGATCCAGGGAATCGATCTCCGGCAGGGTCACACCCGGACGCCCGGAGCCGATCAGCATGGGCGCGATGGTCAGGTGCAGCCGGTCCAGGGTGTCGGCCTCGAGAAAGCGCGAGACCGTCTGGCCGCCGCCTTCGACCAGCAGGCGATGCAGGCCCATCTCCGCGAGTTGGCCGCGGATCCTGGCGGGGTCGAAGCGGTCGTCGGCCCCGGTGGGCATCTCCAGGCATTCGACATGCTCGGGCAGGCCGCAGGGTCCATACCCGGCTGCGTGCAGGACAATGGTCCGGACCTCGGCATTGCGAAAGACATGGGCATCAGCGGGAATGCGGCCATCGGGGTCCAGGATCACGCGGACCGGGTTGGGGCCCTCGGTCTTGCGCACGGTCAGGCGAGGGTCGTCGGCCACGACCGTGCCGGCGCCGACGATCACGGCATCGACCAGGGCCCGCAGGCGATGCAGGCGCTCGATGTCCTCGGGGCCGGTGACGTAGTGCGACTTGCCGCTCGCGGTGGCAATGCGCCCGTCCAGGCTCTGGCCGAGCTGGGCCACGGTGATGCTGGGGGCCTCGACGATCGGGCCGTAGAGATCCAGCAGCTCGTGGGCACCCGGTGCCAGGGGGCCGGGCAGGGGGCAGCACCCGGGATCGGCCCGTTGTGCCAGCAGCCAGCGCCAGGCCTGCTCCTCGGTTACCGGATAGGCCGTCATGCCGCAATCCCCGGGGTTACGGGACCGCAAGTAGCGAGTTGGGGTAGGCTAACGCCGTCTTCGACCTGCCTGGCCAAGCCGGGAGCCGCCTCCGGGGAATTCGCGGTTTGCGGGCTGGTCATAAACAAAACTCCGTATGGAAGCACCCGATGCACAACGCCGATCGCGGGATCTTTGATCTTCGCCGGGGCCATCCGGTCCTGGTGAGTGGTTCGCAGTCGAGTGTACTCGTTGCGGCCGTCGAGGGGCTGACCCCTGTGTTGCTGGATCGCCTGACCCACATGACCGGGTCCGCGCCTCGACTGATTCTAACCGCGCACCGCGCCTCTGCAATGGGCTGGTCCCAGCCGCTGCAGGAAGGCTGGGAAGGTGTGGCCCTGGAATTCGCTCCGAATACCGATCCCGAGGCCCTGTTTACACTGGCCAGCGCCCCGGAGGCCTCGAACGAGACCACCCATCCGTACGCCGCGATTGGGGAGCCCACGGTGGTTCGTGCGCTTCCCGCAGAGGTCGCGGCCCTGGAGCTTGTGCGTGCGGGGCGTCTGTTGCCGGCGGTGGTGGCCGCGCCGGTCCCCGAGCCGGTGCCGGAGGCCATTCGCACGGCGCTGGCGGATGGCATGTTCCTCGACGTCGACGAGCAGGAGGCGCGCGCGGTGGCCAAGCACCCGCGCCTGGAACTGGCCTATGTCAGCGAGGCCCCGGTGCCGCTGGCGGACGCACCAGTGACCCGGTTCATGCTGTTCCGCGAGGGCAACGGGATCCTGGAGCACGTCGCGGTGCTGATAGGGGAGCCCCGCGACTGGCCGGATGCGGTACCGGTCCGGCTGCACTCGGCCTGTCTGACCGGGGATCTGTTCGGCAGCCTCCGCTGTGACTGCGGCGATCAGCTGCGTCTGGGCGTGAAGACCATCAATGACTCGGGCGGCGGCGTCCTGTTGTATCTGGCGCAGGAGGGGCGTGGTATTGGACTGGCCAACAAGTTGCGCGCCTATACCATGCAGACGGCCGGGCTGGATACCATCGATTCCGATTGCCAGCTGGGTTTCGAGGCCGATGGCCGGCGCTACGATGCGGCCGTGGAGATGCTGGAGTTCCTCGGCATCGACAGCGTGCGGCTATTGACCAACAATCCCGGAAAAATGGATGCCCTGCGTGCCGGTGGCATCGACGTGGTGGCACGCGAGCCGGTGCATGGCAAGCTGAATCCGCACAACCTGCGCTATCTCAGCACCAAGGCCGACCGTGGCGGCCACTGGCTCCAGGAGCTGCTGGCCTCGGAGGCCGAGCGCGGCTGACGCACCTCGCTCCCTCTCAGGGCGCGAGTTGCGTCAGGTCGAACCGCGCGGCGTCGCGGATCGTCGCGGCCAGGGTGCGAGCGTAGTGCTCCACCAATTGCTGTCCCAACTCGGCGGTTGCGCCGCGGGCATCCCCGACGACACCGGACGGGTGGAGGTCACCCGCCATCCAGGCGAAGGCCGCGCGCCCTTCGGGTTCCAGCACTTCCAGCTTTTCTGCGAGCTCCGCGCCCAGCGACGGTGCGTCCGCGGCCGCTTCCATGCGCACGTGCTCGGGAGCGAGGAACCGCATCATC
The DNA here is from genome assembly GCF_001999325.1 of Thioalkalivibrio versutus. Taxonomy (GTDB): domain Bacteria; phylum Pseudomonadota; class Gammaproteobacteria; order Ectothiorhodospirales; family Ectothiorhodospiraceae; genus Thioalkalivibrio; species Thioalkalivibrio versutus. The sequence continues at coordinate 108,414 of NZ_MVAR01000005.1, read as the reverse complement.
GCGGTCTCGATCAAGCCGCCGTGCAGGCCGTGGCGAAGCTCGTCGGGGGCGATGCGGGGCGCGTCCGGCGGGGGCTGGGTGAAATAGTGATGCTTGACCACAAGCATGCCGTGGGCCCGGCGCAGCTCCAGGGCAGCGAGGTCGCAGATCGCAGTATTGCCGCCATGACTGTTGACGAGCAGCAGGCGCCGCAGGCCGCTGCGGGACACGCTGTCGCCGATGTCCCGCAAGGTGGCCAATGCGGTTTCGGGCTGCAGGCTCAGGGTGCCGGGGAAGCCGGTATGTTCGGTACTGGTGGCGATCGCCACTGGCGGCAGGACCGCGAGCGGAAGGTCCTCCGCCATGGTCTCGCAGGCGGCCTGCAGCAGGCCCAGCCCGATGCGATAGTCGGTATCCAGCGGCAGGTGGGGGCCGTGTTGTTCGATGGCCGAGAGGGGCAGGATCGCGACCGCATCGCGGGCGGCGAGCGCGGCGATCCCGTCGCTCGTGTGGTGTTGCCACCAGGGGAGGTTGTCGGCGTTCATAGGCTCAGCCTTGCCGCTCGCACTGGTTCCGTCAAGGCGACCCCATCAAGCATCGTGTCGGCGGGCGTACAGGTCGCCCGAACCCAGGTTTTCGCCGTGTCGCTCCAGCCAGGCAAGGATCGCTGCGGCGGATTGCCAGTCGGCGAAGTGATACTGGCGGCGTTCGCCGCGGATCAGGTTGTATTCGTACGGGCCCAGTTCCGCGATCTGCTCGAGGCAGTCGCGGGTGACGTCCAGCGCGCCGGCTACGAACTCGAAGGACAGGGCGGAGATGGGGTGGCTCAGGCCGCGCAGAACCTCGGCCTCCATTCCCTCGACGTCGATCTTGCAGAAGGCTGGAGGCCCGTATTCGGCGATGAGCTGGTCGAGGGTGACCATGGGCACCGCGATCTCTTCGTCCCAGCGTACGTGTTCAAAGCTGCGGTTGCGGGTGCGCAGTGATCGCACCCAGGAACGCGAGGCGGAGGAGACGGTCGGGTGGCGTCGGCTGACCTGCAGCTGTGCGGTACCAGGACGTGGCCCGGCCACCTCGCGCCGAATCGAGATGCCCGGGCGCCCGCGCACCGCGCGGCGCAGCCAGGGCAGGAGCTGCGGTTGCGGTTCCAGTGCGACCACACGCGCGCCAAGATCGGCGAAGGCGCGGGTGCGGTCGCCGACATGGGCTCCGATGTCGAACACCAGATCCCCGGACTGAATAAACGGGGCATACATATGCTGTAGTCCGCGCTGGCGTCCGGGCCGGCGATAGATGATCAGGGATCGCAGGACACCGATGGTCTGATCCAGCCAGGCCAGGTGGCGTGGGTTTTGCGGGGGTGTGCTCATCCTTTCAGGCTAACCGAGCGGAGGTCTCGGGGGAACGCTGGAGGCGCCGCAGGGTCTTCTGGATAGTTTGGCCGTGCCGGGCCCCGGGCTCCGGGTTCGTGGAAAAGTGGGCGTTGGAAAATGCTCCCGCGCGTAGTGGGTTCGCAACGAGGAGTACTGCATGCAGGCGGGTTTTCGGGTGGGGACATGGGTGGGCGCGGTTGGCCTTCTGGCGGCCTTGTTGGCGGGTACCGTGAAGGCGGGCAGTGATTGTCCGGCTCCGGGGGTGTGGTCCACGCCGGCGGGCGAGCCGCTGGATGCCGCCGCGCTGTATGCCGAGCTTGCCACCCGCGAGGTGGTGTTGCTGGGCGAGCGCCACGACCGGATGGATCATCATCGCTGGCAGTTGGGCACGCTTTCTGCGCTGCATGGTCAGCGCCCGGACATGGTGATCGGGCTGGAGATGCTGCCCCGCTCCAGGCAGCCGGTGCTGGATGCCTGGGTCGCGGGCGAGCTGGACCCGGAGGCATTCCTGGAGAAGAGCGGTTGGTACGAGCACTGGGGTTTCGACCCGGAGTTGTACTGGCCGATCCTGCACTTTGCCCGCGTCCACGACGTGCCGCTGCTGGCGCTGAACCTGGAGCGGGAGTATATCCAGCGTCTGGGTCACGACGGCTGGGATACCGTGGATGCCGATACGCGCGATGGGGTGTCGGCCCCGGCCGCGGCGAGCCAGGGCTACCGTGACTATCTGGAAGCCGTGCTGGAACGTCACCCAGCGGGCATGGGACCGGACTCGGAGCGGTTTATCGCGACGCAGTTGGCGTGGGATCGGATGATGGCTGGCGGGATTGCGGCGCGCATCAAGGCGGGCGGCGATACGCCGCAACTGGTGGCCGCGATCATTGGCTCCGGGCACCTGGAATACGGCTATGGGGTGCCGCATCAACTTGCCGATCTGGGCGTGACCGAGGCCGCGGTCTTGTTGCCGCGCGAGCCCGGCGGTTGTGCGGATAGCGATCCGGCGCTTGCGGACGCCGTCTTCGGCGTGCCACACGACGAGCGTTTTGAACGCTCGAGTTTGATGCTGGGCGTGCACCTGGAGTCCGATGACGCGCCGGGGATTCGCATCCTGCGCGTGCAGGAGGGGTCGGTCGGTGAGGCGGCCGGCCTGGTGGCTGGAGATCGTGTTTTGCGGGCAGGCGAACAGACCATCCGCGCCGCTGGCGATCTGCAACGCGTGGTGCAAGCGACGCCACCGGGCATGTGGCTGCCACTGCAGATCGAGCGTGAGGGCGAGCGGCTAGAGCGCGTGGCACGCTTCCCGCGCGAGGACTGACGCATGCGCCTGGGGTTGTGGGTGTGCAGTGTTGTCTTGTGGCTGGCCAGTGGAGCGGCTTCGGCCGACACGGCATACGATGGTGTGACGCTGGAGGTGGAACTGGATCCCAGCCAGGCGCAACTGGAGGGGCGGTTCGAGGCGGATCCAGCCCGGATCGACCCGGCCTCGCTGCGCCGGTTCCGATTGGATCCGGGCATTGCCGTGGATGCGGTGACGCTCGGCGGGCAGGTAGTCGAGTTCGACCGCAGCGAGGATGGTTGGCTGGAACTGGCGCGCGAGCCGGCCGCGGATGACGGGCCTTTGGCGATCCGCTATGGGGCGCGTCTTTCGGCACCGGACCAGGCACGTCCCGGGAGCGGATATCTGGGCCCGGACGGCGGGTATCTGCCGCCGGGCGCCGACTGGTATCCGCGCCGGCCCGATGCCGAGCCCCACGCAGTGCGGATCGAATTGAAGAGCCTTGGTGGCCATCTCGGGGTGGCGTCCGGCTCCCGCGTGGCCGAAGAGCGCCGGGGTGACGAATACCATGCCACGTTCGAGCACCCCGCTGGTAGAGCCCTGGCGGTCGCCACCGGCCCCTGGGAGTCGGCCGAGCGGCGGGTTGGAGATGTGGAGGTACGCACCCTGTTTCCGGTCGGCCTCGAGGAGCGATTCGGGGAGACCTATCGCGAGCAGGCGGCCAAATACCTGCAGCGCTTCAATGACGAGATCGGCCCGTACCCGTTTGCGACCTTCACGATCGCCGCGAGTCCGCAGCCCGTGGGGCTGGCGTTTTCCGGCTTTACGTTGTTGGGGGAGCGTGTGATTCCGCTGCCATTCATTCCGCACACCTCGCTGGGCCACGAGGTCCTGCACGCCTGGTGGGGAACCGGGGTGTACGTGGATTATTCCGCAGGCAACTGGTCGGAAGGGCTGACGACCTACATGGCCGACTATCAGTTCAAGCGTGACCGCGGCGAAGGGCGGGACGAACGGGGCCAGTGGCTGCGCGATTACGCGGCCTTGCCGGCCGGGGAAGATCGCGCGCACGGGAGCTTCCGGGGTGGCAATTCCGGGGCGGCTCGCATCGCCGGCTATCACCGCGGCGCGATGCTGTGGCGAATGCTGGAGGATCGAATCGGGCGCGAGGCGCTGCTGTCGGGTGCGCGGGCCCTGTACGACGAATGGCGCTTTCGCGAGGCGGACTGGGACGCCGTGATCGGGGCGTTCGACGGAACGACGGATGAAGACCTGCGGCCCTTCTTTTCCCAGTGGGTAGAGCGCGCTGGCGCGCCTGCGCTGGAACTGACGGGACTGCGCCGCGAGGCGCGGGGAGACGGTTGGCGAGTACAGGGCCGGCTGCAACAACGCGACGAGCAGGCCCCTTGGGAGCTGTATGTGCCGCTGGAGCTGGAAACCGAGAACGGCCGCGAGACGCATTGGGTCGAGCTGAATGCGGCAGAGAAGGGGATTTCGCTGGAGACCTCCAGCCGACCCCTGGCCATTGCCATCGACCCCGACTGGCGAATGTTCCGCCATCTGGCAGCGGACGAGTCGCCCGCCATCCTGCGTCAGGGGGCGCTGGACCCGGAAGCCCGGGTGGTGGCGCTGGAGGATGCGGAACCCTCCGAGGTCGCCCCCTGGCTGGGTCGAGTGCCGGGCTCCGCGGACGACGCAGAAGGCATGCGGATCGTGCTGGGCTCGCATTCCTCCGTGGCCGGCTGGCTGGGGCGGCATGACTTGCCGAGCGACCCGGTCGCACTGGCGAATGCAGGCGAGATCGGTCCGGGTGCGCGGGCCTGGGCTGTACCGGATACCCGGTTAGTTGTGATCAGCGGGGCGGATGCGGATACACGGCGCGAGGTGTTGGCCGCATTGCGGCATCGATCCCACTACAGTTACCTGTTGCCCGGCGCGAACGGCGAATGGCGGACCGGCCTCTGGTCCCAGCCGGGAATATGGCAGGAGTTTGACGATGACGAATGAATTTCTGCTGGATCCACGCCTGGAGGCCGATACCTGGGCTGTGGCCGAGTGGCCACTGTCGCGGCTGCGCTTGATGGATCATCACGACTATCCCTGGTTCATCCTGGTGCCGCGCCGCGCCGATGTGCGCGAACTGCACCAACTGGCCCCCGAGGATGCCATCCAGTTGGCGCGCGAGTCCGGTGCACTGGCACGGGCGATGGAGCAGGCCTTCGCCCCGAAGGCGCTGAACGTGGCCAAGCTTGGCAATATCGTGGAGCAGCTGCACCTGCATCATGTAGCACGCTGCGAGGGCGACCCGGCGTGGCCCGGCCCCGTGTGGGGTGCCCCGAAATCGCGCGGGCTGGAAACGCAAGAGGCCGAGGACCGCATTGCGCGGGTCCTCGGCCTCGTCGGAGACGTCGGCGGCTAGGCCGGCGTCAGACGGTCGTGGCTAGCCTCAGAAGCGGTAGCCGACGTTCATCCCGAAGGTCCACGGATCGATCTTGACCGTGCCCAGGTCGGCGCCGCCCAGCGACACGTCGGTTTCGATGTCGATCCAGCGGACCTCGGCATTGACGAACCAGTTTTCGTCCACGGCAAAGTCGATGCCGGCCTGCACCGCGGCACCCCAGGAATCATCCAGGTCGATGTCCTGCCCCAAAGTCACGTCAGCCGTATCTTCGTCGAAGAAGTGGGTGTAGTTGATGCCCGCGCCGACGTAGGGTCGAACGGCCGTTCCGGTGTTGAAGTGGTACTGGAGGCTCAGGGTCGGCGGCAGGTGGCGCGTGCTGCCGATGTCGACACCGCCCACGTTCAGATCATGCTTGAACGGGATGGCAACCAGAAGCTCCAGGCCCAGGTTGTCGGTCATCATGTAGGTGACATTGCCGGACGGGCGGGTGTTGGAGCCGACATCGGCCGGCGCGTTAGCACTCAGGCCCAATCCGCTTGCATCCAGATTGCCGTTGTCGGACTTGGGGGCCACGTGGGTCAGGCCGCCGCGCAGCAGCCAGTCGCCAGCGGAGACATCGGCGTTGGCAGCGGTCGCGTGGGCCGGGATCATGGCCGCGGGGGCCAGCAGGCCGGCCAGGGTCAGAGCGCGCAGGGTGGTGGAACGTTGCATGTCGAGCCTCCGAATCGGTGTATGTTCGCAGGCACTATCCCGCCATCGGTATTAGCGGTTGTTGATGCAGATCATGGTTGTGGCGGGTGAGCGTTCAGAAAGGCAGGCGCTGGCCCTCGAAGTCGTGGAAGCTGCCGGACTGGTCGGCCTCCAGATGGTCCAGGACACCGAGCAGACGTTCGCTTGCGTATTCGGGGCTGAGGACCTCCGGGGCGCGTGACCGGTACGGCTCCGACAGACGGGTGTCGCAGGTGCCAGGCTGAAGCGCAATCACCAGCGCATGGCGATGGCTGAAGCGTAGTTCCAGGGCCGTGGTCCGCACGATCTGGTTGAGCGCGGCCTTGGAGGCGCGATAACTCACCCAGCCGCCCAGGTGGTTGTCCTCGATGGAGCCCACCCGGGCCGAGAGGGTGGCCAGGATGCCCTTGCGGCCCCGCGGGAGCAGGGGTGCCAGGTGCTTGAACAGTAATGCCGGGCCGATGGCGTTGATGGCGAAGGCACGGCCCATGATCGTCGGGTCGAGATCGCGCAGGCGCTTCTCCGGGCCGTGGCCGTCGATGGTCAGGATCCCGGTGGCGTCGAGGATCAGGTCCCACTCGGGTGCCTGGTCTCGCAGCCAGGCGGCGGCGTGTTCGATGCTGGCCTCGTCGAGCAGGTCCACGGACGGGGTGCTTTGGCGTCCGAGGCCGACCACGCGTTCGCAGTTCGGGTCGTTCTCCATGTGGTCGACAAACGCGGCACCGAGGCCGCCCGTGGCGCCGATGACTACAGCGCGATAGGGTATCTGCAGGGATTCCATGCAGCGTAGGACCATTACGCTTGCGATTGATTCCGGGGCAGCGCCTCGGTTAGGGAGCGCATGAATTTTCTCCACACCCTGGGTCATGCGGCACGCAACCTCGCTCCGATCGTGATCGTGGTGGCGGTGTTCCAGGCGCTGGTGCTGCGCACGGTGCCGGATGGCCTGCTGTCGATGGTGGTGGGCCTGGCCATCGTGGTGTTCGGCGTGGCCTTGTTCCTGCAGGGCCTGGAGATGGGGATCTTCCCCATCGGCAAGAACCTGTCCAACGCACTGGCGCGGCGTGGATCGTTGCTGTTGCTGATGGCCTTCGGCTTTACGCTCGGGTTTGCGACGGTGATCGCGGAGCCGGCACTGATCGCGGTGGCGGAGCAGGCGGAGGTGATCAGCGAGGGCCGTATCGAGGGCATGGTGCTGCGGCTGATTGTCGCGCTTTCGGTAGGGGCCGTGGTGGCGCTGGGGATCCTGCGCACGGTGCTCGGACATCCGCTGCACTGGTACATCCTGACCGGCTATGTGCTGGTGGTGCTGGTGACCTTCTTCGCCCCCGAGGAGATCGTGGGCCTGGCTTACGACTCGGGCGGGGTGACCACGAACATCGTGACGGTGCCGCTCGTGGCGGCACTGGGCCTGGGGTTGGCGGCCTCCATAAGCGGGCGTAACCCGCTGCGCGACGGCTTCGGGCTGGTGGCGCTGGCGGTGATGGTGCCGATGATCACGGTGCAGATCTACGGGATCATCGTGTTTACAGGAGCGGAGATCGCGGCTCCAACCGGCGCCGAGACAGCGGCCATGGATCCGGGAACCGATCTGCCAGGCGCAGGCGAGCGGCACTGGCTGTCCGCGATGGGCATGGACCTGTTGCTGATGCTGCGTGACGTGGCACCGATCATCGCAGTGATCGTGGTGTTCCAGTATTTCGTGCTGCGCAAGCGCATCCCGTATCTGCCGCGGGTGATGTTCGGTTTCGTGTTGGTGGTGCTGGGGCTTTATGCCTTCGTGGTAGGGCTGAAGCTGGGCCTGTTCCCGATCGGCGAGAGCATGGCCGAGCAGTTGATTACCAACGAACTGTTCGTGTGGGTCTATTTGTTCGCCTTTTCCATCGGGTTCGCGACCACCATGGCGGAACCGGCGCTGATCGCGATTGGCCAGAAGGCCGAGGAGGCCGCTCGCGGTTCGTTGCGCGGCAATGTAATCCGCATCCTGGTGGCGCTGGGCGTGGCCATTGGCATCACCATCGGAGTGCACCGCATCCTGGCGGGGGACTCCATCCACCACTACATCATGGGCGGCTACCTGCTGGTGATCGTGCTCACGATCCTGGCGCCCAAGCAGATCGTGGCACTGGCCTTCGATCTCGGTGGGGTGACCACCTCCGAGGTGACTGTGCCCCTGGTGACGGCTCTGGGGATCGGCCTGGCGACGCACCTGGAGGATCGCAACGTACTGATCGACGGCTTCGGTCTGATCGCGTTCGCGTCGATATTTCCCATCGTCACGGTGATGCTATACGCGATCGCCGTGGATCTTTACGAACGCTGGTCCGCTCGCGACGAGCGGCAGGAGGAGTGAGCAATGCGATTTTCTGCACTGGTGGCCGTCCTCTCGGATGATCTGGAGGAACAGGCGATTGCCACGGCCAAGGAAGCGGGCGCTGGTGGCGTAACCATCATGGATGCGCGCGGGATTGGCGCCGAGGCCCGCAGGACGTTTCTCGGCATGACCTACGAGGGCAGTCAGTCGGTCCTCTTGTGGGTGCTGGAGAAGAAGGTGGCCCTGGACGTGCTCAAGTGCATCTCGAGGGAGCTGGACCTGGCCAATGACCCGCGGGGAGTGGCCTTTACGGTGGATGTGGCCCATCTCGCCGGTATCGGGCGCAAGCAGATCGAGCAGTTCCAGGAACAGGTCAAGGAAGAACTCTGACGGAGAGCAACATGCTGGTAAGCGAAATTCTAAGACCCAATGTCGTCACGGTGTCTCCCCTGGCACCGCTGCGCGAGGCGATGCAGCTGATGCGCAAGCATGGCGTCAAGTCGCTGGTGGTGGAGAAGCAGCACGCCCACGATGCCTACGGCATCATCACCTACACCACCATCCTCAAGACGATCGTGGCGGAAGAGGGCGATATCGACCTCTCGAATGTCTATGATGTCTGCACGAAACCGGTGATCACGGTGCCCGCCGAGATGGATGTGAAGTACGTCGCGCGGCTGATGGTGAGCCAGGGGATCCGGCGGCTGGTGGTGCTGAAGGGCAACGAGCTGGAAGGGATCGTGACGACCAGCGACATTGTCGGGTCGATCCTCGAGATGGCGGACATGGACTGAACCGCGCCGCCCCAAGCGGGTCGGATCTCAGTGACCTCGCGCATGACCCCGTGTCGTGCGTTCATTTTTGCAGAAGGCCCGATATGGCGTCCGTGTCGATCATCGAGGGGTTCGAGAAACTCCGACTGCTGGATGCCGCTATCGAGCAATCGTACAACTCGGTCGTCATTACCGACGCCGATCTGGACGGCGGTCCGCGGATCGTTTACGTCAATGCCGGTTTCGAGCGCATGACCGGGTATTCGCGGGAGGAAGCCCTGGGGAAAACCCCGCGTATCCTTCAGGGCCCGGCAACCTCGCGCGCCGTTCTGGACAGGTTGCGCGGGGCCCTCGTCAGTGGCGAGTATTTCGAGGGCGAAACGGTCAACTACCGCAAGGATGGCTCCCCGTACGAGGTTCGCTGGCACATCTCGCCCGTATATGCCAGCGATAACGACCGTGACATCACCCACTTTGTCTCGGTGCAAAAGGACATTACCGAGGAGCGGCGGCGGGATGACGAGCTGCGGCTATTGTCGACCGCGCTTGAGGTGTCGGTGGACCCCGTGCTGATCACCGACCCGGACGGCACGATCACCTATGTGAACGCGGCCTTCGAGGAGCAGACCGGATACAGCCGGAATGAAGCGGTAGGCAAGAATCCGCGGTTCCTTCAGTCCGGTCAGCAGGAGCCCGGGTTCTATCGCGGGATGTGGGAAACACTCGCGCGCGGCGAAGCCTTCCGTGGCGAGTTCGTGAACCGCCGCCGCGACGGCACGCTGATGAACATGGAGCAGAGCATCAGTCCGGTGACCGATGCCCATGGCCGGGTGACGCACTACGTGTCGATCAGCAAGGATGTGACCGATCGAGTGCGCATGGAGGACGAGATCCGGCGCCTGGCGCATACCGACTGGCTGACGGGGCTGGCCAACCGCCTGAGCCTGGGCAACACGCTGGAGGCGGAGATGGAGCGCAGCCGCCGCTACGGACGGCCCCTTTCCCTGATCATGTTCGATATCGACCATTTCAAGGACTTCAACGACGACTACGGCCACGAGACCGGAGATGACGTCCTCAAGCGGCTGGCCGATACGGTGCAGGGCGCGCTGCGCGAGGCGGATGCCCTGGGGCGCTGGGGCGGGGAGGAGTTCATGGTCGTCGTGCCGGAGACCCCTGGCGCGGGCGCCGAGGCCATGGCCGAAAAGCTGCGCAAGGCCGTCGCGGCCATGGAAACGGCGTGCCCGGTGTCGGTTACGGCCAGTTTCGGGGTGACCGAGATGCGCCAGGGCGATACCCCCGAGACCTTCGCCCGCCGCGTGGACGAGGCGATGTATCAGGCCAAGGAGGCGGGGCGCAACCGCGTCGTCTTGCTCTGAGGCCGTGGTTCCGGTAGTGCGGCGGCGGCCCTAACGAAAACGGGCCGACCCCAAAAGGGCCGGCCCGTCCTGTCGGGGATGCCATGCCCCGAGATTGGCAGCGTCCGGACTACGCGCGGCGGCGCAGCACCCAGATCTCCAGCAGGGCCCAGTCTTCGCCCGGATAGTTCTCCTGCTCCAGCGGCGACAGGCGGCGATGGCGGCTGGCGGTGCTACCGACGAATTCCAGGTGTTCCAGCAGCAGGCGCTTGGTCGCGTCGGCCTTTTCGAGGGCGAAGGGGTTCAGGAAGTTGACCAGCATGTAGCCCTCGCGCGGGGTCTCGGCGAAGGAGCGGATCAGCTTCTCGATTGCCGGCGGGTCCAGATAGACCAGCGATGCGGTGGAGATCACGATGTCCGCGTCGGCCATGGCCTTTTCGATCGCGGCCTGGGTCTCCGGTGCGGGCTGGTTCAGGTCGGCCTCGAAGGTTTCGTCGAACAGCCCGGCGCTCTTGCCATAGGCCAGCGCGTTGCCCGAGATGTCGATGCCGGTGGTCTTCATCGGCAGACGGCGCGGGGCGGCGACGGTCTTGCAGGCCTGCTCATCGGCCCAGTTGGCGCGGATCGCCTCGACATCCATGTTGTGGATGGCGGCCATGGTGGTGTTGCCAAAACAGCAGCACAGGTCCACGTAGTTCAGGGTCTTGCCAGTGGCGGCCTGTTTCTCGGCCCAGGGCAGGATCAGCCGGTCGAAGGTTTGCCGGTTGAAGTCGTCGGAGATGTAGTCGAGCGCGTCGATGATGCGCTCCTTGAACGGCACCGGGGTCTCGGCGACGTAGATATCGTCGAAATGCTGTTTCTTCTCCTCGGTCTTCACTTGCGGCTCACTCATCGGCTTTTCCTCGTTGTATAAACCCACCATGCTCGGGGGTATGCGTGTAGAGCGTCAAGTAACGGCACTCACGCCAGTGATGCTGGCATGGCCTCGCGGAGCCCTTCGGCTATGTATCATGAAGGTGTACGCAACGGATTTCTGTCCGGTGCGGGAAGCGAATGATGCCGGTAAGGGGCGTGCATGAAGATCGACTGTTTCAAGGCCTACGACATACGTGGGCGGGTGCCGGACCAGCTCAATCCGGATGTGGTGCGAGCGATCGGGCGCGCCTTCGCCGAGGAGATCCGGCCGGGACGCACGGTCGTCGGGCACGATATCCGCCTTTCCAGCCCGGAACTGGCGCGGGCGCTCACCGAAGGGCTTACGGCGGGCGGGAGTGATGTTGCCGATATCGGCATGTGTGGCACCGAAGAGGTGTATTTCGCCACCGCGCACTATGGGGCCGGTGGCGGGATCATGGTGACGGCCAGCCACAATCCGCTGGACTATAACGGGCTGAAACTGGTACGCAGCGATGCGCGCCCGATCAGCGGGGATTCCGGGCTGCAGGCGATTCGCGTCTGCGCCGAGCGCGGTGACTTCCGGCCCATGCCCCACGGGCAGGTCCGGCACCTGGATCATCGGGCGGACTACATCTCCCGGTTGCTGGCTTCGGTCGACCGCGAAACCTTGCCGAAACTCAAGGTGGTCGTGAACCCCGGCAACGGGGGGGCGGGGCCGGTGCTGGAGGCCCTGGAGCCGCATCTCCCGTTCGAGCTGATCCGCGTCAACTTCGAACCGGATGGGCGTTTCCCCAATGGCATTCCCAATCCATTGCTGCCGGAAAACCGCGCGGCCACCGCGGAGGCGGTGCGCAAGCACGGCGCCGATCTGGGCGTGGCCTGGGACGGCGACTTTGATCGCTGCTTCCTGTTCGACGCCCAAGGCAACTTCATCGAGGGGTATTACATCGTGGGCCTGCTGGCCGAGGCATGCCTGGAGGGGCACGCCGGGGAGCGCATCGTCCATGATCCGCGCCTGACCTGGAACACCATTGAGATGGTGTGTGCCGCGGGGGGCGAACCCATCCAGTCCAAGACCGGACACGCCTTCATGAAGGAGCGGCTGCGCCACGAGGATGGAATCTACGGGGGCGAGATGAGTGCTCACCACTACTTCCGGGACTTCTACTACTGCGATACCGGGATGTTGCCCTGGTTGCGGGTGGCCGAGCTCATGGGCCGACGCGGCCAGGCATTGGGCGAGATGGTGGCCGAGCGCATGGCGCGCTTCCCCTGCAGCGGCGAGCTGAACTTCGAGGTCGAGGACGCCGCCGCCGCCACCGATCGGGTGATGCAGGCCTACGCGTCGGAAGCCGTGGGACTGGATCATACGGACGGCGTCAGCCTGGAATTCGCGGACTGGCGCTTCAACCTGCGCAGTTCCAATACCGAGCCGCTGTTGCGGTTGAATGTGGAGACCCGCGCCGATCCGGCCCTGCTGGAACGCCGCGTGGACGAGATTTCACGCCTGATACGGGGGTAAGGCCGATGGAACATACGCAAAGCCGGACGGAACTGCAGCCGGTGATCCTGGCCGGCGGATCGGGGACTCGGCTGTGGCCGGTATCGCGCAGTCACTACCCCAAGCAGTTCCTGCCCCTGACCGGGGAGCAGACGTTGCTGCAGCAGACGGCCGAGCGGCTCGACGGCCTGGGCGCGTCGGCGCCCCTGGTGCTGGCCAACGTCGAGCATCGCTTCCTGGCGGCCGAGCAGTTGCGGGCGGCAGGTGTGGAGCATGCCCGCATCGTGCTGGAGCCGGAGGGGCGCAATACCGCCCCGGCGATCGCCCTGGCCGCATTGCAGGCGCAGGCGGAAGGGCGCGACCCGTTGTTGCTGATCTTGGCGGCGGACCACCACATCGGTGATCCCGAGGCCTTCCAGGCCGCCGTGGCGCGAGCCATGACGCTGGCGGAGGCGGGCCACCTGGTGACCTTCGGGATCGTGCCTACCGCTGCGGAGACCGGTTATGGCTACATCCAGCAGGGTGAGTCCCTGGGGGAGGCCGGGGCGCGAGTGGCGCGTTTCGTCGAGAAGCCGGATGCCGCCACCGCGCGCGAGTACGTCGACAGTGGCGATTACCTCTGGAACAGCGGCATGTTCGTGTTCCGCGCCTCGCTGTACATGCAGGAGTTGCAGCGTTTCGAACCGGGCATCGTCGAGGCTTGTCGCGCCGCGCTGGAGGGCGCCCGCGAGGACCTCGACTTCCTGCGGGTGGACCCGGAGGCCTTCGCCGCGGCCCCGAACATCTCGGTGGACTACGCCGTGATGGAGCGCACCGAGCACGCCGCCGTCACACCGCTGGCCGCCGGTTGGAGCGACATCGGCTCGTGGTCCGCTCTGGCGGGCGTGCGTGGCGTGGATGAGCAGGGCAACACCCTGCGCGGGGACTGCCTGCTGGAAGATAGCGAGGGCTGCGTGGTGGATGCCGACGGCTTGCTGGTCGCCGGCATTGGCCTGCGCAACCTGGCCGTGGTCGCCACCCGTGACGCCGTACTGGTTGCCGACCGCGACCGCGTCCAGGACGTCAAACTCATCGTTGAGCGCCTGAAAGCCGACAACCGCAGCGAGCACGTCAATCACACAGCGGTTTATCGTCCCTGGGGGTGCTACGAATCCATCGATACCGGGGCGCGCTATCAGGTCAAGCGCATCACCGTGAACCCCGGTGCGCGTCTTTCCCTGCAGATGCATCATCATCGGGCCGAACATTGGGTAGTAGTCAGCGGCACCGCGCGGGTGACCAATGGCGAGCAGAACTACCTGGTCACCGAGAACGAATCGACCTTCATCCCGATTGGCCAGGTTCACTGCCTGGAGAACCCCGGCGCGCTCCCGCTGGAATTGATCGAGGTGCAATCCGGCAGCTACCTCGGCGAGGATGACATTGTCCGCCTGGAGGACGTGTACGGCCGCGCGTGACCGGGCATCGGGTGGTTCCGGGAATGCTATGATCCGCCCTTTTGGGCGGCGCGCGAACGGGGCGTGGCCTGCGAGCGGGAGTTGGCATGGCCAAAGTGGCATTGATCACCGGGATTACCGGGCAGGACGGGGCCTACCTGGCCGAGTTTTTGCTGGACAAGGGCTACGAGGTGCACGGCATCAAGCGCCGCTCCTCTCTGTTTAATACCGATCGTATCGACCACCTGTATCAGGATCCGCACGAGAGTGATCGCCGGTTCATCCTGCATCACGGGGATCTGACCGATTCGACCTGCCTGATCCGCATCATTCAGCAGGTGCAGCCGGACGAGATCTACAATCTCGCCGCGCAGTCGCATGTCGCGGTCTCGTTTGAGGAGCCGGAGTACACCGCCAACTCCGATGCCCTGGGCACGCTCCGCGTGCTGGAGGCGATCCGCATCCTCGGTATGGAGCAGACCACGCGCTTCTATCAGGCCAGCACCTCGGAGCTCTACGGGAAGGTTCAGGCCACCCCGCAGGACGAGGCCACCCCGTTCTATCCGCGCAGCCCGTATGCGGTGGCCAAGCTGTATGCCTACTGGATCGTGGTGAATTACCGCGAGGCCTACGGGATGTATGCCTGCAACGGCATCCTGTTCAACCACGAATCGCCGGTGCGCGGCGAAACCTTCGTCACCCGCAAGATTACGCGCGCCCTGGCGCGCATCAAGCTGGGGCTGCAGGAACGGCTCTATCTGGGCAACCTGGATGCCAAACGGGACTGGGGACATGCCCGTGACTACGTCGAGATGCAGTGGCTGATGCTGCAGCAGGAAACCCCGGACGACTACGTGATCGCCACCGGCGAACAGCACAGCGTGCGCGACTTCGTGGATGCCGCGGCGCGCGAACTGGGCATGAGTATCGAATGGCGCGGCGAGGGCGTGGACGAACAGGGATTCGACGAAAAGGGCCGCTGCATCGTGTCGGTGGACCCGCGCTATTTTCGTCCCACCGAGGTCGAGACCCTGTTGGGGGATGCCAGCAAGGCCAAGCGCGAGCTGGGCTGGGAGCCGCGCATTCGCTTTGACGAACTGGTGGCCGAGATGGTGCGCGAGGACCTCAGGAGCGCCGAGCGGGACGAGCTGGTGCGCGACCACGGCTACCGGACCCTGAGCCGCCATGAGTAAATCGCAACGCGTCTTCATCGCCGGACACCGGGGGATGGTGGGCAGCGCGGTGTGTCGCCAGCTCGAGGACTGGCCGGGGGTGGAACTGCTGACCCGTAGCCACGCGGAGCTGGACCTGACCGATCAGGCGGCGGTCGAGGCCTTCATGCGCGTGGAACGCCCGGATCAGGTCTATCTGGCGGCGGCGAAGGTCGGGGGTATCCATGCCAACAACACCTATCCGGCCGAGTTCATCCGCGACAACCTCGCGATCCAGACGAACGTGATCCATGGCGCGCACATCGCGGGCGTGCGGCGGCTGCTCTTTCTCGGGTCCAGCTGCATCTATCCGCGCGAGGCGCCGCAGCCGATCCCCGAGGAGGCCCTGCTGTTCGGGCCGCTGGAGCCGACCAACGAGCCCTACGCGATTGCAAAGATCGCCGGCATCAAGCTGTGCGAGAGCTACAACCGGCAGTACGGCACGGATTACCGCTCGGTGATGCCGACCAACCTCTACGGCCCGGGTGACAACTATCACCCGGAGAACAGCCACGTGATTCCCGGGCTCATCCGGCGCTTTCACGAGGCGAAGCGGGCCGGAGCCGGGCATGTGACCGTCTGGGGGAGTGGCACCCCGCGCCGGGAGTTCCTCCACGTGGATGACATGGCGGCGGCCTGTGTGCACGTGATGAACCTCGATCACGTGACCTACGCAGAACACACGCAACCGATGCTGAGCCATATCAACGTCGGCACCGGCGAGGATCTTGCGATCGCCGACCTGGCGCGGCTGGTGGCCCGGGTGGTGGGCTTTTCCGGCGAACTGCGTTTTGACACGTCGCGCCCGGACGGGACGCCGCGCAAACTGCTGGATGTCTCGCGACTCGCGGCGCTGGGATGGAAGGCCCGAATCGAACTTGAAGAGGGGCTCTCCGGGGCCTATGCCGAGTTCCTGGAACGCGGCGGAGATCGGCCGTGACCGAGCCCACCTCGCGTCCGATTCGGGTCAAGTTTCTCTCGACCATGCGCGAGGGTATCTGGCGCCATCAGTTGCCGGACGGCGAGGGGCGCTGGGGGCGCTGCGAGTTCGTTTTCGACCCCGCGGTAACGGACTACGACTGGCTGGTGGTCTACGACGAATTTCCTTCCAACACCGGGCGCAACCGGCACTACAGCGAACAGCTGACCTGTGGGGCCGAGCGCACGCTCCTGGTAACCATGGAGCCGCCGTCCATCAAGTCCTACGGCCGGCGTTTTACCCGGCAGTTCGGGCGCGTGCTGACCTCGCACCCGGAATGGGCCCTCAAGCACCGGCGGCGCATCCATTCCCAGCAGGGGATGCTCTGGTACTACGGTTTCGGCAGTCAGGGCGAGCGGCCGTACAACGAGATGCTCGCGAGGCCGCCGCTGGAGAAGACCCGCGAGATCGCCACCATGTGCTCGGCGAAACGCCAGCGCCACACCTTGCACCGGCGGCGCTATGACTTCACCTGGGCGCTGAAGGCCGAGCTGCCGGAACTGGAGATCTTCGGCAAGGGGGTGCAGCCGCTGGATGACAAGGCCGAGTGCCTGGACGCGTACCGGTACCACCTGGCGGTGGAGAATTACGTGGGCGCGCACCACTGGACCGAGAAGCTGGCGGACGCCTTTCTCGGCGCGACGCTCCCGTTTTACTACGGTGCGCCCAATGCGGCGGACTATTTTCCGCCGGAAAGCTTCATCGCGATTGATATCGATGACGTTGAGGGGACGGCGGAACGCATTCGCCACGCCATCCGCGACAACGAATACGAGCAGCGCCTGCCACACATCCTCGAGGCCCGGCGCCGGGTACTGGAGGAGTACAACGAGTTCGCCGTGGTCTCGCGGATTATCGAGGCCGCACACGACACCGAGCCGGCTGGTCCCACGGGGCAGTGGATCCATTCTCGTCGCGCCCTGCGGCGCCGCGATCCGCTGGCCGCTCTGGAAGGAGCCTGGGAGAAGGTCAGCCAGCGCATCGGCCACCTCGCCGGACGTACCTGAACTGGCCGCTTTGCGGTTCAGCCGAAGTCGCGGGAGTGGGTGGCGAGTTCGCCGAGCCAGGTGCTGCGGTCGATCAGGCGCTGCACGATCAGGTGGCCGACGCCCTCGCTGTACTGCCACTCGCCGTGGGCCTCCAGCAGGCGGCCGTGCAGGGCCTCGGCGCGAAAGCGTTCCACCCGGTCCGGCCAGACGATCAGGTTCAACGTACCGGTCTCGTCCTCCAGGGTCAGGAATACTGTGCCGTTGGCCGAGCCGGGGCGCTGGCGGGTGATCACAAGCCCGGCGTAGCGGGCGCCACTGTGGCCGGGTTGTTCGAGTAGCCGGGCGGCGGTGGCCAGGCGGTGCTGTTCCAGGGACGGGCGCATCAGTGCCAGCGGGTGCGGGCCCAGGCTCAGCCCGGTGGTGGCGTAGTCCTGGACCAGGTCATCCACCGCATCCGGGCGTGGCAATAGCGGGGTCACGTCGGCCTCGCGCACGGTCTCGCCTGGCCCCTCGGCGAACAGTGGCAGGGGTTCCTCCACCGCCTCCGTCGCCCAGCGCGCCTGGTGGCGGTTGCCGGCCAGGCCCTTCAGCGCGTCGGCGCGCGCCAGGCGATTGGCCTGGGCGCGGGTGAGGGCGGCGCGGGCCACCAGATCCGGGACGTCCGCGAAGGCCCGTTCAACGCGGGCGGTGACCACGCGCGTGGCGACGTCGCGGGCCAGCCCGCCGACGCGGTTCAGGCCCAGGCGCAGGGCCAGCGCATCGCTCCCGGCCAGCGGTTCCACCGTGCACTCCCAGTCACTGCAGCGCACGTCCACCGGGCGGACCTCCACGCCGTGGCGGCGGGCGTCGGCGACGATCTGCGCCGGGGCGTAGAAGCCCATCGGCTGGCTGTTCAGCAGGGCGCAGGCGAAGATCGCGGGCTCGTGGCACTTGAGCCAGGACGAGACATAGGTGATCAGTGCAAAGCTCGCCGAGTGCGACTCGGGGAATCCGTATTCGCCGAAGCCGAGGATCTGCTTGTACAGCTGCTCGGCGAATCTCTCCGGATAGCCGCGTTCGCGCATGCCGTCCATCAGGCGCTCGCGGTAACGCGCGAGCTGGCCGGTGCGGCGCCAGGCACCGATCGCACGGCGCAGCCCGTCCGCCTCGCCGGCGGAGAAGCTGGCCGCAACCATCGCCAGCTCGATCACCTGCTCCTGGAAGATCGGCACGCCCAGCGTGCGTCCGAGCACGCGTTTCACCTCTGCATTCGGATAGCGCACCCGCTCCGGGTGGGCGCGGCGCTTGAGATACGGGTGCACCATCTCGCCCTGGATCGGGCCGGGGCGCACGATGGCGATCTCGATCACCAGGTCGTAGAAGTTCGCGGGCTTCAGGCGCGGCAGCATGCTCATCTGCGCGCGCGACTCGATCTGGAACACGCCCAGGGTGTCGGCCTTCTGCAGCATGCGATAGACCGCCGGATCCTCGGCGGGAATGTCGGCCAGGCCCCAGTCGCGGCCCCGGTGATGCGCCATCAGCTCCAGCGCGCGGCGCACGCAGGAAAGCATCCCCAGCGCCAGCACGTCGATCTTCAGCAGGCCCACCGCGTCCAGATCGTCCTTGTCCCACTGGATCACCGAACGTTCCGGCATGGCCGCGTTCTCGATGGGGACCAGCTCGTCCAGCCGGCCGTCGGCGATCACGAAGCCGCCGGTGTGCTGCGACAGGTGGCGCGGGAAGCCGAGCAGCTCGGCGGTCAGCGTCTGCCACTGCCGGGCCAGGGCGCCGTCCGGGTCCAGCCCGACCTCGCGCAGGCGCTCGGCGGGGATGCCGTCGTCCCACCAGGCGAGGTTGGCGGTCAGCGCATCCAGCCGCGCGCGCGAGATGCCCAGCGCCCGGCCGACGTCGCGCAGGGCGCTGCGGCGGCGATAGCGGATCACCGTGCAGGCCAGTGCGGCGCGCTCGCGGCCGTAGCGCCGGTAGATGTACTGGATCACCTCCTCGCGGCGTTCGTGCTCGAAGTCGACGTCGATGTCCGGCGGCTCGCCGCGCTCGGCGGAGATGAAGCGCTCGAACAGCATGCTGGAGCGCGAGGGATCCACTGCGGTGATGCCAAGTGCGTAGCACACAGCCGAGTTGGCGGCCGAGCCGCGCCCCTGGCACAGGATCCCGCGGCCGCGGGCAAAGCACACGATGTCGTACACGGTCAGGAAGTACGGCTCGTAGCCCAGCTCGCGGATGATGCCCAGTTCGCGTTCGATCTGTTCGCGCACCGGGGCCGGGATGCCATCGGGCCAGCGCTTGAGCGCGCCCTTGAGGGTCTCCTCGCGCAGGTAGGCGGACGGGGTCATGGTCTTCGGCAACGGGTCGGTGGGGTAGCGGTAGGTGACCGCGTCCAGCGAGAAGTCGCAGTCCCGCGCGATGGCCACACTGGCCTCAAGCCAGGCGGCGGGATACAGCGTGGCCAGTTCGGCCCGCGGGCGCAGGCAGCGTTCCCCATTGGGGAAGCGTTCCTGCGCCGCCTCCGCGACCGTCGAACGCAGGCGCAGGGCGGTCAGCACGTCCTGTAGTGCTCGCCGGCCGCGCCGGTGCATGTGCACGTCGCCGCAGGCGACGAGCGGGAGTCCAGTGGCGGTTCCCAGCGTCCGGGCGCGGGTCGTCAGGGTGGCATCTTCGGGGGTACGCAACTGGCTCACGGCCAGGTGGCCCTGACCTGGGGCGGCCCATCCGGACAGCCAGTGGGCCGCTTCGGCGAGCGCCGTCCCTGGGCTGTCGGCCTCGACCCGCAGCAGGCTGTGCCAGCCGGTGCGGCTCTCGGCGGGCAGGGCATCCAGGTCGGCGCGCGTCAGGTGGTAGTGTCCCTTGTCCGCCGCGCCGCGGGCCCGAGTGATCAATCGACACAGGGCGGAATACCCCGTGGGATTGCGCACCAGAAGCGTCAGGGTGGGGCCATCGGCCAGCCGGAAGGTCGCCCCCAGGATCAGGTGTAACCCACATTCCTTTGCTGCCGAGTGTGCTCGTACTACACCAGCCAGCGAGGCGATATCGGTCAGCGCCAGCGCGCGATAGCCCAGTGCCTGCGCCTGCTCGACCAGTTCCTCCGGGTGCGAAGCCCCGCGCAGGAACGAGAAGTTGCTGAGCGTCGTCAGTTCGGCATAGGCCGGGGGGGCGCCGGCATGCTTGCGGGTGGGGGGATGGGCTGCGGATTCCATATACTGTCGATATATACAGTATATGGAATCCGTCCCACAATGACCGGGGGGATCGCCAACCCATTACGCTTCAACGCGGTGCCGGGATAACAGGCCACCTGACGAACCTTCGCCGGTTTTTGTAACCGGCTGTGTACACTGAGCCAAAATCCTCATGTATTCGCTGCGTGCCTGGAGACCCCATGCGCTACGTCCTGCTCCCGGTGGTGCTGATTGCCCTGATCTTTGCGCTGGGGAATGTGGTGCTGTTCAATGCGTTGCCGAAACCGGACCGGCTGAAAGAGCCGCTGGCGCTGGAGTACGGGACTTCGTCGGAGCAGTTCCGGCGGGACATGGGCCTGCTCCTGCAGCAGCCGATCATGAGCGGCAACCGCATTGACCTGTTACAGGACGGCGAGGCCATCTACGCGGCCAAGATCGAGGCGATCGAAAACGCCGAGCATTCGGTCACCTTCGAGGTGTACGAGTACTGGGGCGAGCAGGCGGCGATTTTCTCCGAGGTCCTGGCGCGTGCGGCGGAACGCGGGGTTCGGGTGCATGCCATGCTGGATTTCCTTGGTTCGCGCGATGCTGACCCGGAGATGTTCGAGCGCATGGAAGAGGCCGGGGTGGAGCTGGTGCGCTGGCGCGAGCCGTCCTGGTACCAGTTGTCGCGCTTCAATCACCGCACGCACCGCAAGCTATTGGTGGTGGACGGTCATACCGGTTTCATCGGGGGAGCCAACGTGGCCGATCCCTGGGTTGACGGTGACGACCGCGATGGCTATCGCGACAATCACTTCCGCATCCAGGGCCCGGTGGTCGGCAATCTGCAGGCGGTGTTCCTGGAGACCTGGCTGGACGCCACGGGGCGGATGCCCACCGGCGAGGCGTATTTCCCCGAGCTGTCCGAAATGGGGGATCGCGACGCCCAGATGGTTAACAGTGCCCCGCGCGAGGGGCGTCACCGGGTGCGCCTGATGTTTCTGCATGCCATCGCCGCGGCGGAAGAGCACATCACGATCGGTACGGCCTATTTCTATCCCGATCCGCGGTTCCTGGAGGTACTGGAGGAGGCGGCCGACCGGGGCGTCCGTATTCGCGTGCTCGTCCCGGGCGACAGCATGAACTTCGGTTTCTTCCGTCATGCATCGGTCAATCGCTGGCGGCCGATGCTCGAATCCGGGGTGGAACTGTACGAGTATCATCCGCGCATGTACCACTCCAAGCTGATGGCGATCGACGACCGCTGGGCCAGTATCGGCTCCGCGAATCTGCACAACCGGTCGTTTCGTCTGAACGACGAGGCCAACCTGAACATCTGGGACGAAGGCTTCGCCCGCGAGATCCGCGAACTGATCGAGGTGGACAAGGCCGATGCCGAGCGCCTGACCATCGAGGACTGGGAGAACCGGCCGCTGCGGCGACGCCTGGCGGGGTGGATCACGCACCTGATTGGTCCCTATCTTTGATGCACCCATTCCGACCCCCACGGCAGGAGCACGCCATGACATCCCCCACGGCCGGCCAGACCCCTTCGTTCGACATCGGGGTCATTCATCTGCCCGAGGGCGGGGCGATTGGCATGACTCGTTGCCCCGGCAAGCGGCCGGATGGAACGAGTTGCGCGGCGCAGGACGTGCAGGCGGATCTGGCGGCGCTGTGGGACTGGGGTGCGAACGTGCTCGTGACCCTGAATCAGGGGTCCGAGCTAACTGATCTGGGTGTTCCGGATCTCGGGAAGACCGTTCGGGCGGCGGGGATGCGCTGGCTGCATCTCCCGATCGGCGACATGGCCGCTCCCGATCGGCCCTGGGAAGAGGGTTGGCAGGATGTCGGGCCGCAGGTCCACCAGCGGTTGCGGGCCGGCGAGCGCGTGGTGTTCCACTGCGGGGGCGGTCAGGGCCGTGCGGGCACCATTGCTGCCCTGACCCTCATCGAACGCGGGCTTGCGCCGGAGGCGGCCATCCGGGAGGTCCGGTCGGCCCGTCCCGGCGCGATCGAAAGCCCCGACCAGGAACGCTACCTGCGCAGCTTGCCGCGCACGGACTGAGGTGCGTTTCAGGAGTGGTTCAACGGCCGCGCGACGATAAAGGCATCCGCGAGCGTATCCCCTTCCTGTGCCTCGAGGGCGGCCATCGCGGCTGCGCGCGCGTCGAACAGGCCGATGCGAACCCGGTAGCGTTCGGAGGCCGGCTCGGGTCCGTCCACGACCTCCAGGCGGCTGGCAAGCCCGCGGGCCTTCAGGATCCGGTCCAGCTTCCGGGCGTTTTCCAGTTCGGTGAATACGCCGGCCTGGATGGAATACAGCTCCTCGGGTGCGGAGGCGGCTTCGCTCCGCTCATGCTGGCGTTCCGGCGTGGGTTCCGCCAGCGACGGCTCCTGGCTTTTCCGCTCAATGCGGCCGGAATGGCGAGCCGGCGAGAAGAGTGGCAATGCGGTGTCATCGCCGGCGCGGGTCGACAAGGGTGCCGGGGTATCCAGCCAAGACGCGCGGGCGCGTCCGGATTCCGGCGCCGAGCCCGTGTTCTCGGTTGCCGGCGATTCGGGCTCGGCGACAAGCGGTCCGGGGGCCCCGATCGCGGCGCCCGAAAAGACACCCAGAACGAATAGCAGGACCGTGGCCAGCGGGGTGCCCAGCACCAGGAGGAACAGTTGGCGTCGGGTAAGGAACAGATTGATCATCTTATGACCCTCCTTGGCAATCTTTGCCTTTTCGTCATCGAGGGGCGGGACCTCCGTCGGGCGACGGAAAAATGACGTTTCCGCCCTCTTGTAGCGATATGCAAACAAGATGCCAGTTATGGGTCGGGCCGGGAGGCGAGAGGTTCGTGGAAGACTGTCTGCTTGGGTGCGATGATGCGCGCAGGGCCTGGCGAGGGTTCGTACGGCCCTTGTCCCTGCCGCGCTGCCCTACCGGTCCTTGGCGAGAAGCCTGATGCGAAGTGCGATCTACGATCTCCTGATCCTGCGACTGACCGCCCGCTGGTATGCGGAGGCCCTGGATCGGATGCCCGATGGCGCGCGAGTGCTGGATGTGGGCATCGGCACGGCGGGGGCATTGCTGGCCAATGCCGAGCGGGCGCGGCACAAGCAGTTGCACCTGACCGGGATCGACATCGATGGCGACTACGTCCGGCGGGCGCGGCGCCGGTTGCAGGAATCAACCCTGGCCGACTGCGCCGCGGTATTTCGGGAATCCGTGTACGACCACGCGGGTGGTCCCTACGACGTGGTGTACTTTTCCGCGAGCTTCATGCTGCTGCCCGATCCGGAACAGGCCCTGCGCCACTGCAAGGGGCTGCTCGCGCCAGGCGGCCGGTTCCTGTTCACGCAGACCATCCAGCGCCACCCGGCGCGCTGGGTCGAGATCCTCAAGCCCCTGCTGCTGCGGATCACGACCATCGATTTCGGGCACGTGACCTACGAGGCGGATCTCCGCGCCCAGCTCGCGGCCGCGGATCTGGTGGTGGAGGAATGGAGCGTGCTGGCCACCCATGGGTCGCGTGCTTCCTGCCTCGTGGTGGCGTGTCCGGCGAGCGAGGGCGCCGGATCAGGCAATGGGCTTGCGCGCCAGGATCATGTAGTTGACGCTCATGGATCGTGACAGCCACATCCGGCGGTTGAGCGGATTGACCCTGACCCCCGTCTGCGTCATGGGCTCCAGGCCGTCCCGTGCCAGTAGGTCCCGCGTTTCCCGGGGCGTGACGAATCGCTTCCACTGATGGGTGCCTCGGGGCAGGATGCGGAAGAGGTACTCGGCCCCGACAATGGCGACCACGAACGAGACCGGATTGCGGTTGATCGTGGCCACGAAGGTGTGACCGCCGCGGCGGAGCATGCGATTGACGCTCCCCATGAACGCCGGCAGGTCCGCGACGTGTTCGACCACCTCCATGTTGAGGATCACATCGAAGTCTTCTCCGCGCTCCGCGAGGGCCTCCGCCGTGTTGACCTCGTACTGGATATCGAGGCCTTGCTCGTCGGCGTGATGCCGGGCCGCGGCGATGTTGCGGTCCACCACGTCCACGCCCAGCACGTCCGCACCGAGGCGGGCCATGGCCTCGCTCAACAGGCCTCCGCCGCAGCCGATGTCCAGCATGCGCAGGCCGGCCAGGGGGCGGTCGGCTTCCGGGTCCCGTCCGAGCGAGTGGCAGAGCTGATCCCGGATGTAGTCGGTGCGCAGGCGATTCAGCACGTGCAGGGGCCAGAGTCTGCCATCCGGTTGCCACCACATCTCGGCCAGGGCGCGGTAGCGCTCCACCTCGTTCGGATCGACGGTTCGGTCGCGTTCCACATCCGGAGAATTCATTGGCTGCGCGGCTCACCATGTATGTGAAGGTTACTTTCGGACCACGCGATCCCGTTTTTGATCGCACCCGGCCAGGATCGATGCGATGGTGGCCCTTCGTCAGAAGCGGGCCGAGGTAGATCGAATGGGGCAGACGATCATCGGGGTGGACCTGTCCGGTCCCGGGAGTGCCGCGCATACCTCCGTCGCCGTGTTCCGTGAACAGGGTGGGGCGCTCGATCTGTTGGAGCTGGTGGCGGGGGCCAATGACCAGGCGATCCTCGACCGTGTACCCGCGGGCGCGATTGTGGGGCTGGATGCGCCCTTGTCGTATTCGCCCATCGGAGGCAGCCGCACATCCGACCAGTCCCTGCGACGCGTGGCGGTCGAACACGGATTGCCGGCCGGAACCGTCATGGCACCTTCCGCACCGCGCATGGCCTACCTGACGCTGCGGGGCGTGGCGGTCAGCCGCATGCTCCGCAGCGAGCGCCCGGACGCCCGGGTGGTGGAGGTACACCCCACCGTGGCGATGGTCCTGAGGGACGCCTCGGTGGCGACATTGAAGGCCATGAAGCATGATTCAGAGGCGCGCCGCGAGCTGCTGGTCTGGCTGGAGGGGCAGGGGCTCCACGGGGTGTGCGATCTCGATCAGGTCAGCGATCACTCGGTGGCCGCCTGTGCCGCGGCCGTGGCGGCCTGGTGGTGGAGCCAGGGCAGCCCCGCCTGGATCCACCCGGCCGAGCCGCCGCTGCATCCGTTCGACTTCGCCTGCTGACGGGCTGCTTCGATCAGAGGTGACGGCGCATCTGCCCGACCAGTACGGCCTGGATGCGGAGTCGGTCCGGGGCGACGAAGAGGGGCGCATAGGTCCGAGTCTCCGCGTGCAGCAGGACGACATTCGGGGGCTGCTCGATACGCTTGAGGGTGGCTTCTTCGCCATTGATCAGGACCACGAGGATCTCGCCGTTGCGGGCATGGTTGCGCGATTCGATCACCACCCAGTCGGGTTCTACCCCATTTCTGCGGACGGTTTGGAAAGGGCTGAAAACTTCAGATCCTGAACGGCGATGCGGCGCCGCATCCTTGGATTGTGGAACCGCTCAATGTAGCCAAACAGATCGTCGCGTACCACGAGTCGGGGCATGCCCTTCTGGCGTATTTGTTACCCAAGGCTGATGCTCTCGAAAAGGCGACCGTGATCCCGCGCGGGCACGCCCTTGCGGTAACGGCGCAGGTGCCCGAGGAGGAGCGCTACAATTTCGGCGAGTCCTACTTGCGCGACAAGATCGCGGTGATGTTCGGGCGGGCGTCTGGCCGAATCTCTGGTATTCAACGAGGCTCGCGCTCGGGAGACACTGGAAAAACACCGCGAAGCATTCGAAACCCTTGCCCAGGCCCTGGCGGAACAGGAAACCCTGGAGGTGGAAGCAATCCGCGAGATCCTGAAGGATCAGGCGATGGAAGGGCAGGCGTGACGCTCTTCCGCCGCGGGCTTGACTACACCCGTCATGAAAACCCCTGCATGGAGGAAGCACCATGAGCCTTGCCGACAAGCATGTCGCCATCCTCGCAGAAGATAATTACCAGGAGCTGGAGCTGCACTATCCACGGCTGCGCATGCTGGAAGCCGGGATGCGGGTTTCCGTTGTGGGCGCCGGCAAGCCGGAATACGCCAGCGCCAAGGGCTATACGGTGAAGGCGGACGTCAGTGCCGTCGGGGTCGATGCGAACGACCTTGATGCGCTGATCATCCCGGGCGGCATGGCACCCGACAAGATGCGGAGGCATCGGGCAATGGTCGATCTGGTGTGCGCCGTGCACCAGCGTGGCGGGCTGGTGGCCTGGATCTGTCACGGTGGCTGGATGGCCGTATCGGCCAACATACTGGCCGGGCGGCGGGTGACCTCGTTCCATTCGATCCGTGACGATATGGTCAACGCAGGTGCCGACTGGTTCGACGAGGAAGTCGTGCAGGATGGCAACCTGATCAGCAGCCGCACGCCGGATGACTTGCCTGCATTTTGTCGGGTGTTGCTCGAAAAACTGGGCTGATTCCCCCGCACATACAGCAGAGGGCTTTAGTTTGAGCCAGCAGGCCCTAGTCCCGGACCAATGCTTCCGCTAACGGATGTATTGGGGCGTGTTCAGGGCGCAGCTTTATATGCTGCGGATCCTTGGTTCGCAGCGGACCCATGCAATTCACGAAGAACAAGGATACGGACGAGATGAGTGATCGCGAACAATACGTCGAGAAGATGAAAGCAAAAATTGACGAGTGGAACCACGACCTGGGAAAGCTGGAGGCGAAGGCCAAGCAGGCGGATGCGGATCTGCGCGCCAAGTACGAAGAGCAAATCCAGGAACTGCGTAAACGGCGCGACGAGGCCGAGGAACGGCTACGCCAGGTGCGCGAGGCGAGCGAGGATTCGTGGAAGGAGTTGCGGGAAGGAATGGAGTCCGCCTGGGATGACATGGCAAAGGCACTTCGGAACGCTTCGGATCGCTTCCGGTAAGAACGAGGCCTGGCGAAATGGAAACGGTCGCGCGAGCCGCGTCGCCGCCCCGATCGCCTTTTCTTGCTCCCCGGCCCAGTGCCTGGCATTGCCAGAGGCATGGCCGCGAGTCCGTCCCGGGGGCGGTGCGTCCCCCGTGGAGGGAGGTCGCTTCGGTGGGTTCAGCCCAGCGTGGTGTGGCCCGCGCCTGCTGGTTCGCGAATAACCGCCATACTCGTGGGCGTCCGCCCTCGGCGTGGTGTTTCCGAGTGTGGAACGGGTCCGCACCGCAGTAAGCGGTGTCTGGTGCGGATCAGAAAGAAGACAGCCCGGTTGCCTCCATCATCCGGTAGCGCCAGTAGCGCAGCCGGGAGTCGTCGGCATATTCCTGGTAGGGGAGGCTGTGAACCCGGCCCGGCTCGTTGTGCCAGCGGGTATCGAAGAATTGGGCGGCATCGGCGATAACCGGAGTCCCGGCCTCGGCCTGAATCTGCACGTTGGTCTCCAGGTTGAAATTGTCCAGGTTGCGCCGGGTGAAGTTCGCGGAGCCCGCAAGCAGCGTGGCATCTCCATCGCGAGGACGATGCAGGAGCATCTTCGCGTGGCACTGCTCGCCCTGGGTATTGCACCAGCGCACCGAGACGCCCCCGGCGTTCAGTTCCAGCGCCACTTGCCGGTTGGGTAGTCCCTGCTTTTTCCGGCCGAATGCATCACGGTTCGGATCGAGAAGCACCCGCAGGTCGACGCCGCGCTGCTGCGCGGCCAGAAGGGCCTTCACGATGGCCCGGTGCGAGAGGTAAAACATCCACAGGTCCAGCTGGTCCCCGGGATCCGAGGCGTCAATCATCTCCAGGGCGGCGTCGCGGATCCGTGACTCGGTCAGGACTCGGATCCCGGCGGGCGAATCGACGGCTCCGTTCGCTTCCACGCGATCCGGAAGGGCCGTTCGGGTTCCATTCGAGAACTCTGCGACCGCGCGCTCGGTGTGCAGCAGGTCGATGGCCGCGGCGCCCCGGAAACGCACGGCGATGTTGTCGTGCCGGCTGCTGGCGTCATGCGGATTCCCCGAGGTCACCAGTCCGGTCCAGCCGTCCGGCCCATCCGTGACCAGCGTCTTGCGGTGGTTCGCCTTGAAGTTTAGAAGCGCAAGGTACGTGCGCAGGGTGACGGGTGTATCGCCCACCGGGTTCGGGAGCCAACCACCATGCGAACTGTTGCCGAACCACTGACAACAGATGCGCCAGGTGGCCGACCACAGGGGGTTGGGATCGCGCAGGGCCCGCAGATCCGTTTCGATCACGGGGATCCCCTGCGCCTCCAGCCGGGAGAGCAGGGGCTGCTTGATGCCGCCGTAGAGGGTGTTGAAGGGATCGGTGATCAGCAGCGCCTCGACCCCGGGGCGTTGTGCGTGCCACTCCGCCAGTCCGAGGACGAACTCGCTTGAGAGTGGACGATGCGCAGCCTCGGACGTCGCCGCAAACTGGTTCACCAGAAAGAAATCCGCGACGACCAGCGACTGCGCCTGTCCGATCATCTCCAGGGCGGCATCGAATATCTCCTGCTCTGTGTGCTGATTGCCCTGCGTGTCCGTCCATGTGGCATCCGCGAGGAACTCGACCCCCTCGGCGGGATGGTAGGGCGTGACGACATCGAGCCCTTCGGGAAGCGGCTTGTACAGGTGGTAGGCGCCGGTCGAGAGGTAGACAGCCAGCAACCCAAGCAGGAACCAGCGCCCGCGCCTCATGCGCAGCCCGAAGCGCCGGAGGCCAGGGACGAACGCGGCGGCGTTCCGGTCCTGGCACCATCGCCGATCAGGCCGTGATCCTCGATCGGCACATAGCCGTCCAGAGGTGGCGGGGGCATCTCAGTGACGTTCAACGGGACCCCTCCGATGGTGGGCTACACTGATGTCAGGGAACCCGCCCGGCTGCGGTGGCGGGTGGCCCCTGAAGCGCAACTGCTTGTCCGGGCCGTAGGACCGCGCAGCGTCTGCCTAGAGACTGGGGTTTGGTGGCGAAGTCTGTCAATGCGCAGGCGGGTGCCTGGACGCCAGTGCCGGACAAGTGGTCTCGCGATCCCGGCTTCGGCGAGAGCATCGCCGCGAACGGTGTGATGCTGGAAAAGGCCCGGGACGCCGGTGTGGAGACCGGCCTCGGCGGTCGGGCCCCGAACGACTACCCGGAGTTCGCCGCGTTTCGGGTGGAGCAGGGGATCGAACGCATCCTGGTGAGTGTCCGGACAGCTTCATGGTGAAGCGGAGGGTCGCGCAGGCCGAATGCACAGAGGAACTCGCAGCCGATGAGTGGGGCGCTACGCCGATACCCGGATTCGGTACTTGAGAACATCCGCGCGCAAGCACCGGAGGAAATACGATGCAACCGATCGTCACGCTCACGATGAATCCCGCACTCGACGTCAGCACGTCGGTGGAGGAGGTGGTCAGCAAACACAAGCTGCGCTGCTCGGGCGGCCGTTTCGATCCCGGTGGCGGTGGCGTCAATGTCGCCCGCGTGATCGAGCGTCTGGGAGGCGAGGCGACGGCGCTCTACGCCGTGGGCGGCCCGATGGGCGACGTGTACCGCGGGTTGCTGGAAGCCGAGTTGGATGGAGCACAGCCGATCGAAATCGAGGGCAGCACCCGCCAGAGCTTTAACGTGACCGAGGACTCGACCGGAAAGGAATATCGCTTTGTTCTGGAGGGTCCGGAGTGGCAGGAGAAGGAGTGGCGCGGGGCGCTGGACCGTGTGGAGGAGGCGCTTTCGGACGGTGGCTATCTGGTGGTGAGCGGCAGCCTGCCGGAAGGGGTCCCGGACGATTTCACGGCCCGGGTGGCACGGCTGGCAAAGCAGGCAGGGACCCGCTGTGTTGTCGATGCTTCCGGCGCCTCCCTGGAGGCTGCGCTGGATGAAGGGGTCTTCCTGGTCAAGCCCAACAAACAGGAATTGCGCCAGCTAACCGGGGCCGATCTGGATTCGCGGGAAGAGCAGGAGGCCGCGCTGCAGAAGATCCTCGACGCCGGCGGCTCGGAGATCGTCGCGCTGAGCCTTGGCGGGGAAGGGGCGCTGTTTGCCTCGTCCGAGGGTGTCTTCCATCTCCCCTCGCCAGAGGTTGAAGCCCGCAGCGCGGTGGGTGCGGGTGACAGCTTCGTGGCTGCTCTCGTACTCGGGCTGGCTGGCGGAAAGTCACTCGGGGGTGCGGCCCGGTATGCCGTCGCCGCGGGTGCCGCCGCGCTGTTGAGCGAGGGTACCGTGATGTGCCGTGCCGAGGATGTCGAGCGGTTTTTTCGGGAGACTCGTGGTGAAGACAACGATCGGTCCGGTCCGGACGATCTCCCATAACCGGTAGAAGTCCGCATGAAAGATGGCCTGGAAACAGGCGATCCTCGTTGAAACACCCGCGCCTTGGGGCGACCCAGGCCTGGGGCGTGTGCCCTGATCTCCGGGCTGGGGATGATGATCAGCCGCTTGGCGAACTCGATTGGCCAATCACTCTGAAAAACCCCGTTCAGCACGACAGTCGGGGTGCTCATTATCTGCGCGAGGGTGATATCCGTGCCGCGTGGCGGCGGCAGGGTTTCATCGAAGATCAGGGTTTCTTGGCGAAATCTTTCCATGCGTATGATGAGAGTGGGGGTTGCCTGCAGGCGCCGCCATTCGACCGAGGGATTTCATGCAGCGGGAGGCCCGCATGAAGGATCAGGCGGAACGAGGGGCAAACACCAGGGCCGTGCTGTTCGATATGGACGGGGTGGTGACGGATACGGCACGCGCCCACGCCGCGGCCTGGAAGCGCCTGTTCGACGAGTTCCTCGAGGCGCGCGCCGAGCGTTTCGGAGAGACGTTCGAGCCCTTCGACGCCGATGCGGAGTATCGCCGGTATGTGGACGGGCGCCCTCGTGCCGAGGGCATCCGCACGTTTCTTGACGCGCGCGGCATCGAACTGCCGGCCGGCAGCGACGAGGATGACCCGGAGGCGGAGACGGTCGCGGGCCTGGGCCGGCGCAAGAACCGGTATTTCCATGCCTGGCTGGAGGCAAACCGGGTGCAGCCGCTCCCGGGCACCCTGCGACTGCTTGATGTACTGCGCCGCGGTGGCATCCCGGCCGCGGTGTTCTCTTC
The DNA here is from genome assembly GCF_001999325.1 of Thioalkalivibrio versutus. Taxonomy (GTDB): domain Bacteria; phylum Pseudomonadota; class Gammaproteobacteria; order Ectothiorhodospirales; family Ectothiorhodospiraceae; genus Thioalkalivibrio; species Thioalkalivibrio versutus. The sequence goes on along the minus strand of NZ_MVAR01000005.1, from coordinate 77,121 downwards.
CAGTCGCAATGCGGAGGCCGTCCTGCGCAGCGCCGGCTTGCTCGACGCCTTCGACGTACGGGTGGATGGCAACGAGCTGGCGCGGCTGGATATCCCCGGCAAGCCGGATCCGGCGATGCTGCTGGAGGCGGCGCGGCGACTGGGCGTAGCGCCGCAGGAATGCGCGGTCCTCGAGGATGCGGGCAGTGGTGTCGAGGCGGCGGTGCGCGGCCGCTTTCGGCCCGTGATCGGCATGGCCGGTCCCGACCGTGCCGATGCCTTGCTCGAGCTCGGCGCCGACCTGGTGGTCCGCGATGCCGCCGAGCTTCGCTACAGTCGTGCCGCCGGACTGACCCGACGCACGCTCGTCGATCTGCCCCGTGCCCGGGATCGCGAGAGCGAGATGTTCGCGCGCCTGCAGGCCGCGCGTCCGGTGGTGTTTCTGGATTACGACGGCACCCTGACGCCGATCATCGAGGATCACACGCAGGCATGGCTGGCCGGCGACATGCGCGCGACGGTGGGGGCGCTGGCCCGGCACTGCAGTGTGGTCATTGTGAGCGGTCGCGATCTGATGAAGCTTCGGGAGCTGGTCGCCCTCGACTCCGTGTGGCTCGCGGGCAGCCACGGCTTCGAGATCGCCGGTCCGAAGGACGACGACCGAAGTCTGGAGAAGGGCGATGAGTTCCTCCCCGAACTGGATGCGGCGGAACAGGAACTAACGCAGCGGCTGGCCGGGATCGAGGGCCACATGGTGGAGCGCAAGCGCTTTTCCATTGCCGTGCATTACCGGCGTGTCGCCACCGCGGAGGTGGATCGGGTCGGCGCGATCGTCCGCGAGGTGCTGGAGGTACACCCGAAACTGCGTCTCGGCCACGGCAAGAAGGTGCTGGATATCGGTCCGGGCATCCACTGGAACAAGGGCGAGGCCGTGCGCTGGATTCTTGGCGAGGTGGACGGCCCGGGCGAGAAGTTCGTGCCGGTGTATGTCGGCGACGACCTGACCGACGAGGACGCCTTCCGCGCGCTTGCGGGGGAGGGCATTTGCGTCGCGGTGCGACATGACGAAACCCGGGCGACTGCTGCCGACTGCGTGGTGGATGACGTCCTCGGCGTGAAACGTCTGCTCCAGTCCCTGACCGGGATTCTGGCGGCGCGCGTCTCCGATGCCGCGGCGGCGGATACACGGGACAAGGGAGGCTGGGTGTTGCGCTACTCCGGCTACCGTCCCTGGCAGGAGCGTCTGCGCGAGGCGCTGTGCACGCTGGGCAACGGGTATTTCGCGATGCGGGGTGCCGCGCCGGACGCGTGGGCGGATGACGTGCATTACCCGGGCACCTATCTCGCCGGCGGCTACAACCGCCTGATCAGCGAGGTGGCCGGTAGGAAGGTCGAGAACGAGGACCTAGTCAACCTACCCAACGCCTTGCCGCTGACCTTCCGCGTGGATGACGGCGACTGGTTCCGGCTTGACGACACGGAGATCCTGTCGTTTGCACAGGAACTCGATGTTGACCGCGGCCTGTTGCTGCGCAGCGTGCGTTTCCGCGATCCGGCGGGCCGTACCACGCAGTGGCGCGAGCGTCGGTTGGTCAGCATGGATAACCCGCACCTCGCGGCCCTGTGCGTGGAGCTGACCGCGGAGGACTGGTCGGGACGGGTCACCCTGCATTCCGCGCTCGACGGCGGGGTGGTCAATGATGGCGTGGCGCGCTACCGGGGGCTCGAGAACCGCCATCTCGAGATTCTCGAGGCGGACCACCGGGGCGACGACACCCTCTTTCTTCGGGCCCGGACCAACCAGTCCCGGCTCGACATTGCGCAGGCCGCCCGCACCCGTGTGTACCACGAAGGCGTGGAGGCCGGGGTCGAGCGCCAAACGCTGCGGGAGGCGCAGGGCGTGGCGCAGGAGATCATCCTCGATCTGCCGGAACGCGCTAACCTCCGGATTGAGAAGGTCCTCGCGCTGTACTCGTCGCGTGATGCCGCGATCGCCGAACCCGGCATAGAGGCCCTCCGAACCCTCGGCCGTGCCGGTGATTTCGACGCCCTTCGGGCCCGCCACGAGATGGCCTGGCGCCACCTGTGGGGGGAATGCGACATTGCGCTCGAGGATGACGCGGCGCCGGATACCGAACTCAAGCTGCGGATCCACATCTTTCACCTGCTGCAGACCACCTCGAAGCACTCGGTCGATCTCGATACCGGCATCCCCGCGCGGGGCTGGCACGGCGAGGCCTACCGCGGACATGTCTTCTGGGACGAGTTGTTCATCTTCCCCTTCCTGAACCTGCGTATTCCGATGCTGACCCGGGCGCTGCTCCGCTACCGCTATCGCCGCCTCGGGGAGGCCCGGCAGGCGGCGCTTGAGGCCGGCTATCGGGGCGCGATGTATCCCTGGCAGAGCGGCAGCGACGGACGCGAGGAGACGCAGCGACTGCATTTGAACCCGACTTCGGGGCGGTGGCTCCCGGATACCTCCCACCGGCAGCGGCACATCAACTCCGCGATCGCCTACAACCTGTGGCAGTACTTCCAGGCCACCGGTGACCAGGAGTTCATGAACTTCTACGGGGCGGAGATGCTGTTGGAGATCGCCCGGTTCTGGGCCAGTGCATCGGTCTATAACCCGAACCTGGAGCGCTACGAGATCAAGGGTGTGATGGGGCCGGACGAGTATCACACCGCGTATCCGGACGCCGACCCCGAGGCCCAGGGCGGGGTGGACAACAATGCCTACACCAACGTGATGGCGGCCTGGGTACTGACCCGCGCGCGGGACGTCATCGACCTGCTTCCGGAGATCCGCTGGCGGGAGCTGCGGGAACGTGTCGGCCTGGACGACGCGGAACTCGATCTCTGGGACGAGATCAGCCGCAAGCTGCGCGTGCCGATGGACGCGGACGGGATCATCTGTCAGTTCGAGGGCTATGAACAGCTCGCAGAGTTCGACTGGCAGGAGTACCGGGAACGCTACGGTGATATCCAGCGCCTGGACCGGATCCTGGAGGCCGAGGGCGATTCGTCAAATCGCTACAAGGTCTCAAAGCAGGCCGACGTCCTGATGATGTTCTATCTGTTCTCGGCGGAGGAGCTGGCGATGCTGTTCGAACAGCTCGGCTATCCGTTCGATCCGTCGATGATCCCGCGCAACGTCGATTACTACCTGGCCCGCACCTCGCACGGCTCGACCCTGAGCCACGTGCCGCATTCCTGGGTGATGGCGCGGTCTGACCGCTCCCATTCCTGGGATCTCTTTCAGCGCGTCCTGGACAGTGACCTCGAGGACATCCAGGGCGGTACGACGCCCGAGGGCATCCATGTCGGCGCGATGGCCGGGAGCGTCGATCTGGTTCAGCGTTGCTACCTGGGGATCGACATGCGGGGTAACGTGCTCCACTTCGATCCGGTGTTCCCCCCGGAACTGCACTGCGTGAAGGTGCGATTGCATTATCGCAACCAAACGCTGGAGGTGGAGGCCACCCGCGAGTTGCTGGAGATCCGCAGCGGTGCCTATACCACCCACTCGATCATGGTGGCTTACCGCGGTCATTACCGGGAGTTGGCGCCCGGCGACGACTGCCGCTTCCGGCTGCTGAAGCCGGAGGAACGCGTGCGCGACGAGAATCGCACCGGCGGGGCCGAGCCCGACGCGGCACATTGATCCGTGTTTCCCTGGAGGTTTCCGACATGAATGCCCAGACCGTCGACGAACTCTTCGCCTCGCAGTCGCCGGAGGAGGGGCAGGTGGCGGTCGTCGCGATGACCCGCGATGGCCTCGAAACCACTTCGCGGGCGGATCTGCTCGAGCGAGCCGGGCGTCTGGCGGCCGGACTCCGGGAGGCCGGCCTGGAACGCGGAGACCGGGTGGGGCTGTTCGCCCCGAACAGCCCGGAGTGGGTCATCGCCGCGCTGGGGGTGATGAACGCGGGGGGCACTGTGGTTCCCCTGGACACGCAGATGCCCTCCGAGGATCTGCAGCACGCCCTGTCCGATTCGCGGCCGCGCTTCATCTTCACTACGTCGAGGCTGGAACAGCGCCTCCCGGATGATTTGGGCGAGGTGCGCACCTGTCTCTTTGATGCCGAGCCGGAGGCTTCCAAGGCGTGGGAGGGGCTTCTGAAGCAGGATGCGGCATCGTCGGTTGCGCGACACGACGATGTCGCGGCGGTCTTCTACACCTCCGGTACCACCGGACCGCCGAAGGGCGTGCCGCTGACCCACCGGAACCTGACGAGCAATGTCGACGCGCTGTGTGCGGAGGAAATCGCGGACCATCGCGACCGGGTCCTGGTCCCGCTGCCGTTCCACCACGTCTATCCCTTTACGGTCGGCATCCTGGTCCCCCTGACCCTCGGGGCGCCCATCATCGTGCCGTTCTCCCTGGTAGGGCCGCAGATCGTGCGCGGCCTGCGCGACGGCGAGGCAACGGTGATGCTGGGGGTGCCGCGGCTTTACGAGGCCGTGTGGAAGGCCCTGGAGGACCGGGTTACGGGGCGTGGGCGGATCGTGGCGCTGTTGTTCCGGCAGATGCTGGGGCTGTCGAGACTGGCGCGCCAGCGATTCGGGCTGCGCCTGGGGCGCAGGCTGTTCAAGGGCCTGCATCAGCGGCTCGCCCCGCGCCTGCGCCTGGTGGTCGCCGGGGGTGCCGCGCTCGACCCCAAACTCGGGCGCGATCTGCAGGCGTTGGGCTGGGAGGTGGGTACCGGCTACGGGCTCAGCGAGACCGCGCCGATTCTCACGTACAACCCCCCGGACCGGTTGCGACTGGAGGCTGCGGGGCTGCCCCTTCCGGGCGTCGAGCTGGCCATCGACGACACTGATTCCCGCGACGGGCGCGGCGAGGTGATGGCACGCGGCCCGAACATCTTTGCCGGCTACCTGAATCTTCCGGACAAGACCGAGGAGGTCCTCGACGAGGACGGCTGGTTCCGCACTGGGGACACGGGCGAGATCGACGACGATGGCTACCTGCACCTGCACGGTCGCGAGTCCTCGATGATCCTGCTCTCCGGGGGCGAGAACGTCGACCCGGAACGGGTAGAGGGCGCCCTGCAAGGCATTGACGAGATCCGCGAGGCCGGCGTGCTGGCGCATGACGATCGCCTGGCGGCGGTCGTGGTTCCGGAGTCGGGGCTGTTGCGCGAGGTCACCGGCGAGGACCTGGAGAAACGGGTGAAGGATGCGGTCAAGCGCGGGGCAGAGGAACTGCCGAGTCATCACCGCCCGGGCGTGGTGCGCATTGCGCTCGATCCCCTTCCGCGCACGCGCCTGGGTAAGCTGCGCCGGCACAAGCTCGAAGAGCTCTTCGAGGAATTGGGCAAGGAAGATGCCGTTTCCGAGGCGCGACCGGAGCCGGTCTCTCCGGAGTCGATGGCCCCCGAGGACCAGCAGCTGCTCTCGGACCCGGGCGCCGAACGTACCTGGAACTACCTCGCCGAGCGCTTTCATGATATCCGCGTTACGCCCGACAGTAGCCTCGCCGAGGAGCTCGGGATCGATTCGCTCAGCTGGGTCGACCTCACGCTTGCGCTGCAGGATCGCGCCGGGATCGACCTGGATGATTCGGCGATCGAACGCGTCGAGACGGTCCGGGATCTGCTGCAGGAGGCGGCCGGGGCCTCCGAAGCCAAGGAGGGCCGGGGCGAACTGAAGGCGCAGCTCGTAGATCCGGAAGCGCTGCTCGCCGAAGACCAAAAAAAGGACCTGGAGCCCCCCGGCGCGGCCCGTCGTGTGATCGGCGGCCTGCTGCTGGTTTGTGCGCGGCTGCTCTCGCGGTTGCTGATGCGCGTGGAGGTCCAGGGCAGTCTTCCGGCCGACGGTCCTTACCTGCTCGCCCCCCGCCATCTGAGTTTCGTGGACCCCCTGGCGCTATTGCCCGCGCTGAGCAGGCAGGATCTCGAGTCGCTGTACTGGGCCGGTCTGGAGGACTATTTCTTCTCCAATCGGTTGTATGGGGCGCTCAGCCGCACTGCGCGCGTCCTGCCGGTTGACCCCGGGTCCGCTCCGCGCCGGAGTCTGGCTCTGGCCGCGGCCAGTGTGAAGCGGGGCAACAGCCTGATCTGGTTTCCGGAAGGCCAGCGCTCTCCGGACGGCACGCTCCAGAGACTGCGACCCGGTATCGGGCTCGTCCTTGCGGCACAACCCGTCCCGGTGGTGCCCGTGTGGATCGAAGGCACGCGCGAGGTGCTGCCGCCAGGGAAGCATTTTCCGCGCTTCGGCGGAAGGGTGCGTGTCGTCATCGGGGAGCCGGTTCTGCCGGCGCAATACGGCACCGACGAGCGAGAGATTGTCCGCACCCTGCAGTCCGCGATGGAGGAACTGGGCGCTGCGGCAGAACCCGGCAGGTGAACCACTACGTTGACCGCTAGGGGGTGAGGGGGTGTCTGGCGTCAACTACGCTGGCTGGCTGGCTGGCTGGCTGGCTGGCGGGGGTGGGGCGTGATGTGCCGTGCCGAGGATGTCGAGCGGTAGTTTTGGAGCGCTCGTGGTGAAGACAACGGTCGGCCCGGCCTGGACGATCTCCCGTAACCGGTGGACGTCAGCATGAAAGACGGCCTGGAAAGAGGCGATCCTTGTTGAAGCCTTGAGCCTTGAGCCTTGAGCCTTGGGGCGACCCAGCCCCTGTGTGTCCTGATCTCCGGGCCGTGGATGATGATCAGCCGCTTCGCGAACTCGATTGGCGGATCACGCTGACAAACTCCTCTCACCACGACAGTCGGTGCGGCCCCCGAGCTTGCTATCTGGTAGGCACCATCTAATCTCGGGGTAATGCCCTCATGTGACAGGGCGAGCGTTTTGGCCAGCCCGGCTCTGTACTACCTGCACTTGGTCTGGTGCAGGCCAAGGCGATTGTGTTCTGTACCACTTCGCCGTGGAGGATTTTAAATGGCCAAGAATATTTTCATCGTCGGGGCCGACCCGTTTAACATGAAGAAGGTCAGGGCGGTCGACATCGGCATCGACTACAGACTCCATGAGCTATTGACTTTTGATGAAGTAAAAGCCAAAGGGTTTTATCCTGTCGAAGAATGCCTTGGAAAGGCACGAGAACGTCTACAGGAGTTCGACGGTTCGATCGACGGAATTCTCGGTTATTGGGATTTTCCAGTGACCACGATGGTGGCGATCCTCTGCCGCGAATATGGACTTTCCTCGCCCTCGCTCGAGAGTGTCCTCCGCTGCGAGCACAAATACTGGAGTCGGCTGGAACAGCACAAAGTGATCCCGGGCATGGTCCCGCGATTCGATGTCCTGGATCCGTTCGATGATGCCGCCATCGACGCCATTGACGTTCCCTTTCCCTTCTGGATCAAGCCAGTTAAGGGGATGGACTCGCTTCTTGCATTCAGGGTAGGCAACCGGCGCCAGCTGGGCCATGCCATTGGCCAGTTCCGCGCGCGCATCGATCGGATCGCCGGACCCTTCGACCAGATCCTTTCGTATGCAGATCTCCCTGAGGAGATTGCCGCCATCGGCGGCCGGAACTGTATCGTTGAACAGGCTGTTGGTGGGCGCCAGTGCACGATAGAGGGTTACGTGTTTGCCGGCAAGCCGCAGCATTACGGGATCATCGATTCGATCAATTATCCCAACCGTTCGTCGTTTCTTCGCTATCAATACCCGTCTAGCCTTCCGAAGCGGGTGAAGAACAGGATCAGTGAGGCGACCAACAAAGTATTGCTACACTTTGGCTACGACAATGCGACCTACAACGTGGAGTTTTTTTACCGGCCAAAGTCCGAGGAGCTCACGTTGCTGGAAGTCAATCCGCGATTGTCACAATCACATAGCGATATGTTTGAAAAAGTGGATGGGGCTTCCAATTTCCAGATCATGCTTGAACTGGCATTGGGAAGGGCACCGGATTTACCGCTACGACACGGCCGTTATGGGTGTGCCGCGAAGTTTCACGTGCGCGTGTTCGAGGACGGAATCGCCACGCATGTTCCCAGCGCAGGCGATATCGAGCGTATCCAGGAGGAATTTCCGGATACCCTGATCGAGCTGAAGGTCGAGCAGGGGACGCGGCTCTCGAGCCTGCTGGAGCAGGACAGCTACAGCTACGATATCGCCCATGTCCATACGGGCGCAGAGGATCGCAAGGCATTGCTGGAAAAATACAACCGTATTCTGCAGGCCCTGCACTTCGAGTTCGGTTCTGTTCCAGAGACATCAGACGAGTCCCCGGAGGCGCAGAATGCTGTGTCCTGAGATGCGGCCTTCGCTACGGGATTGGAATCCGAAATGGCCCCGGGGTGTGCGAGGGTGCGCGGCCGGGGTTTCCGCTTTGCACGGGATACGGCTTGCGCGCATGGTCTGAAGGGCGATCATGTTCCAAAAAGCAGTGTTCGGTCGTCCCGGGGCATATGAGCGGATCAATCAGTCGCGTTTGCGGACCTGCGCGGAGGGGGTCTGATGAGGTAGCCCGGCACCGGTGGGCTGCTTGCCGACGTAGCGGCGCAGCCCTGGCCTGGCCGTACATCTTCTGGGTACGGGCTGTGATGTGGGTTGGCTTATCCCGTCGCAGGTCTTTTTGGTGGCGGATCGTTCATGCACAACGGCGGAAGGCGGGTGAACGAGGGGGCCGGATCCGGAGGAGAACGGACCATTGCGAATTTGGGTCTAGCTCATAACTCTGCCTAAAGTGGAGGGATTTATCGCGGCTGGAAACCGGCCGTCCGATTCTTGCAAGGAGCACGAGCATGTCAGCAAGCCAACAAGTCACGGAACTATTGCTCAGCGCTGACATCGAGGTTGGTGGCGAGCGGCCCTGGGATGTTCAGGTCCACGACGAGCGGCTGTATCGGCGGATTCTGGCTGAGGGGTCGCTCGGGACCGGCGAGGCCTACATGGACAGCTGGTGGGACGTCGAGCGGCTGGACGAGTTGTTCTTCCGGATCCTCCGGGCGCGCCTGGAGCGCAAGGTGCGCAGCCCCGCGGTGCTCGGCCGGGTGCTGCTGAGCTGGCTCGCCAATGAGCAGAGTCGAGGGCGCTCGCGGCGGGTCGCGGAGCAGCACTACGACCTCTCGAACCGACTCTACGAGGCCATGCTCGGGCCGACCATGCAATACACCTGCGCCTATTACGGCCCCGACGGGGCCGACGCGACCCTGGACGAAGCCCAGCGCGCGAAGCTGGACCTGATCGCGCGCAAGCTGCACCTGGAGCCGGGTATGCGCGTGCTCGAACTGGGCGGCGGGTTCGGCGAGCTGGCCCGGTTTCTGGCCGGCGAGTACGGATGCGAGGTGGACAGCTACAACATCAGCAGCCAGCAGGTGGAGTACGCGAGAGGACTCTGCGAGGGCCTTCCAGTCGATGTCCGGAAGCAGGACTACCGCGAGGCCGCCAACGAATCCCGGCAATACGATCGTGTCGTGAGCATCGGTCTGATGGAGCACGTCGGCCCGAAGAACTTTCGCGCCTTCTTCGAATTGGCCCGGGCCCGCCTGAAGCCCGCTGGCCTGATGCTGCTGCACACCATCGGGGGCAACGTCAGCTGCGTTCGTACCGACCGCTGGATCGCCAAATACATCTTTCCCGGCGGCGTGATCCCGTCCGAGGCGCAGCTCACCCGGGCCAAGGAGGGTTTGTTCGTGCTCGAGGACTGGCACAACTTCGGTCCGGACTACGACCGCACCCTGATGGCCTGGGACGACAATTTCGTCGCCGCCTGGCCGGAGCTGAAACGAAGCGAAGGGCTGGACGAGCGCTTCTACCGGATGTGGCGCTATTACCTGCTGAGCTGTGCGGGCGCCTTCCGGGCGCGCCATCTGAATCTCTGGCAGCTTGTGCTCAGCCACGGGGATCTGCCGCGTTACGAGCCGGTCCGATGAGCAGCGCCGCCTGGGACGCCCACCGCGATCGTGTGGCGGCGATGGCCGCGGCGCTGGCCGGCTCCGACGGGCCGGTGCGCCTCAGAAAGTCCACCAGCAACCTGTTCAGGCCGCGCCAGGAGGCCCGCCGGACAGAGATCGACGTGGCTTCGCTCAACCACGTGATCGAGATCGACGCCGAGGCCGGCATTGCCGAGGTGGAGGGCATGACGACCTATGCCGACGTGGTCGACGCAACCCTGCCGCACGGCCTGGCACCGGCCATTGTGCCCGAGCTCAAGAGCATCACCGTCGGCGGCGCGACCACCGGGATCGGCATCGAGTCGGGTGCGTTCCGCTACGGCCTGGTGCACGACACGGTGGACGAGCTCGACGTCATGGTCGCCGACGGCCGCGTGTTGACCTGCTCGCGCGAGCAGCGCCCGGAACTGTTCTACGGCTTTCCGAACTCCTACGGCAGCCTCGGGTACGCCACGCGGGTCCGGCTGCGGCTGATTCGGGTGGAGCCTTATGTGCGGCTGGAGCACACCGGCTTCCGCGACCCCGAAGAACTGTTCGCCGCGATCGCCGAGGAATGCGCGCACCCGACCTGCGCGTTCCTCGATGGCGTGTACTTCGGACCCGGCGATTACGTGCTGACCCGCGCGCATTGCGTCGAAGCGCCGCCGGCGGGCACCGAGGCCAGCGACTACACCTGGATGCGCCAGTACTGGCAGAGCCTGCGCGAGCGGCGCGAGGATTATCTGAGCATCCACGACTACCTCTGGCGCTGGGACACCGACTGGTTCTGGTGCAGCAGGAACGTCGGCGCCCACCTCAAGCCGGTGCGGCTGCTTCTGGGGCGCAAGCGCCTGTCGAGCGTGACCTACCAGAAGATCATGCGCGCCAGCCGCCGCTGGCCGCTGAGCCTGCTCCATGCCGTACGGCCGCGCAGCGAGGCGGTGATCCAGGACGTCGACATCCCGATCGCCAACGCCGCGGCGTTTCTGGCCGATTTCGAGGCCGAAATCGGGATCCGTCCGGTGTGGATCTGCCCATTTGTCGTGCCCGAGGCCGGGTTCTCGTTGTTCCAGCTGCGTACCGATACCGCGTACATCAACTTCGGCTTCTGGGACATGGTCCGCTCCAGCGAGCCCGATGGTTATTACAACGCTCGGGTCGAGGCACTGGTCGCGAAGCACGGCGGCAAGAAAAGCCTGTACTCGCGCAGCACCTACGACGAAGCCACCTTCTGGCAGAACTACGACCGCCCGGCCTACGAGGCCCTCAAGCGCGAATGCGATCCCGAAGGGCGCTTTCCGGGGCTCTATGAAAAGGCGGTGCAACGGGGCTGAGGCCGGTTGGGTCTCGAGGTCGGAACCGCTCGTCCACACCCTGGTGCGTCGCGCGCCGGGAAACCGCGGCGACCGGCAAGAGCGCGATCGACGGTCAATGCAGCGTTGCGCGTCCAGGGTGCCGCGGGCCGACCCCGTTAACGCGGCACGCAAAATGAGTTAACGGATGCTTTGACAGGGGGCGGGGAGTCGGTAGAATACGCGGCTCGAAGACGACAGGCGCGTAGCTCAGCTGGTTAGAGCACTACCTTGACATGGTAGGGGTCGTTGGTTCGAGTCCAATCGCGCCTACCAATTTGTTGAAAAAAGCGAGTCAGGGTCCGCCCGGCTCGCTTTTTTTATGCCTGGGCAGTCGGTATCGACAGGGCGCGTACGCGGCGTCAGGCTGGCACCGGGCGTGCTATTCGATATAAGGGGGCATCGCGTCGGGCGATTGCTTGTTCATGCTTGATTCGTATCGGTTTTCCTGGCTTCTGGCAGTGCTGTTTCTGGCGCTCGCGGCCGGTTGTGCGCCGTTGCAGCCGGCGCCGGAACGCGGATGGCAAGCGCTGGAGCCCCCCGCCTCAGAAGGACCGCTGGCGGAGTGGCTGGAAGGATTTGCGCCGGCCCGCGATCACGGTAAGACGGGATTCCGGCTGCTGGACGAGGGGGCCGAAGCCTTCCGCTGGCGGGTGATGAGCGTGCGCATGGCGCGCGAACGAATCCAGGTGCAGGCCTATATCTGGCGCGACGATGCTGCCGGACGGGTGTTGATGGGCGAATTGCTCGGGGCGGCCGATCGTGGCGTTCGGATCTCGTTGCTCCTGGATGACGTCGACGCGCGCGGGCGGGACGCGACGCTGGCCGCGATTGCCCAGCACCCAAAGATCGACGTTCGCATCTTCAATCCGTTCCGTACGCGCGAGGGCCTGCTGCGGGCCAGTGCCGAGTTCTTTTTTCGCGGTAGCGACCTGAACCATCGGATGCACAACAAGGCCTGGGTGGTGGACGGGCGCCTGGCGATTACGGGCGGGCGTAATGTCGGGGACGAGTACTTCGAGGTGAGCCCCGATTACAATTTTGCGGATCTGGATCTGGTGGTGGTGGGGCCGTTGGTCCGGGAGATCGACCGGTCGTTCGTGGAATTCTGGAACAGTCCGGGCGCGATCGGGGTCGAGCGCGTTGCGCGAAAGGACGGTTCGCCGGAGCGCCTGGCAATGCAGCAGGGGTCCTTGCGGGCCTGGCTGGCGCAGAATCACACCCATCCCCTGATGCAGATGGAACCTCTGAATGGGCAACCGGTGCCACAGCCGATTGCCGACCCGGCGGCATATGTGTGGACGACGCAAACCGAGTTCGTGGTCGATGACGAGGCCAAGGCGCGTGCACGAGGCGATGGCTCGCGCGTTGCGGACGCCCTGGGGGAGCGGCTGCTGGGGGTGGAGAAGGAACTGCTGATCGTCTCGCCGTACTTTGTTCCGGGGCGTGACGGGACCGCCCAGCTGTCGCGGATGAGCGAGTCGGGGGTGCGTGTACAGGTGCTGACGAACTCGCTGGCGGCGAACGATGTGGCCTTTACCCATGCCGGCTATGCGCGACGGCGACATGCGTTGCTGGATGCCCGGGTCGAGCTCTTCGAGCTGCGCCCGACCGGGCCGCCGCGCTGGGCGCGCCTGGAGCGCGATCGCGGGATCGAGCCCTCGCAGGCCAGCCTGCATTCCAAGCTGCTGGTTTTCGACCGCGAGGAGGCCTTTGTCGGCTCGTTCAACCTGGACCCGCGCTCGGCGCATACGAACAGCGAGTCCGGTGTGTTCCTGTCCGAGCCGGTTTTGGTGGAGCAGCTGGCCGCGCTGCATCAACGGGGAATTCGGCCGCAGGTGGCCTACCGGGTGGAGCGGGATGCATCCGGTGGTCTGGTATGGCGGGACGGTTCCGGAAATGCCTACCGTCAGGAGCCCAAGGCGGGTCTGTGGCGTCGGTTTGTGTCCGGGATGACCCGGATCCTTCCCGTCGAGCCGTTATTGTAGGCGGACCGTCCCGGCGAGAGCGCACAACATAAAGGGAGAGCGAGACATCATGGATTGTGGACAGTGTGGCAAGCAGAACCCACCAGAGGCGCGGTTTTGTATTCAGTGTGGTGCGCCACTGGCGGCCGGAGTCGGTAGTGACGACGGCCCGCCCGAGGCGCGCGCGGCCTACGGTGGCTTCTGGGTGCGCGTGGGGGCCTATCTGCTGGATGCGGTGATTATCGGGGTGCCGCAGATCGTGGCGCAGGCGCTGATCAGCCCGGAGACCCTGGCTGCGCGCGGGCCGGATGATCCCGTGCCGCCGGGGGAGGCGGCCTGGTTTCTGGTGAATGTCGTGGTGGCCTGGCTGTACTGGGCCGGCATGCACAGCTCCCAGTACCAGGCGACGCTGGGCAAGATGGTGTTCGGGCTGCGGGTGGTGGACTTCCAGGGCGAGCGGATCTCGTTCCTGCGTGCGACCGGGCGGCATTTCGCGACCATCCTGTCCGGGCTGATCCTGATGATCGGCTACATCATGGTGGCCTTTACCAAGCGTCGGCAGGCCTTGCATGACCTGATCGCGCAGACCCTGGTGGTGCGCAAGGAGTGGGTGCGCTGATTGTGCCAGGGACGACGCCCGACTCCCGGTTCGAGCCGCAACGCGCGCCATGAGTGAGGCGGCGAAGCATTTCGATGTGGTCGTGATCGGGGGCGGGGCGGCCGGGCTGATGTGTGCCCTGACGGCGGGCGACCGCGGGCGCCGGGTGCTGGTTCTGGACCACGCCAACCGGGTCGGGAAGAAGATCCTGATGTCGGGTGGCGGCCGCTGCAACTTCACCAACATGTACTGCGAGCCGGAGAATTTCATCTCCGCGAACCCGCATTTCGTGAAGTCCGCGCTCAGCCGCTACAGCCAGTGGGACTTCATCGCCCTGGTGGAAAAGCACGGCATTCCCTACCACGAGAAGAAGCTGGGCCAGCTGTTCTGCGACCATTCGTCGAAGGATATCGTGCGGATGCTGCTGGACGAGTGCGCGGCGGCCGGTGTCACGGTGCGCACGGACACGCCGGTGACGGATGTGGAAACGGGCTCGCCGCACCGCCTGCAGGCCGGTGCGGAGACCATTGTCTGCGAGTCGCTGGTGATTGCCACGGGCGGCTATTCCATCCCGCGCATGGGGGCCACCGGCTTTGGGCTGGACCTCGCGCGTTCGCTGGGGCTGCCGGTGCAGCCAACCCGTCCGGCCCTGGTGCCGTTCACCCTGAGCGGGCGGCCCCTGGAGGAGCTGGAGGGGCTTTCGGGTGTGGCGCTGGATACGGTGACGACGGCCGGGGGCATGGGGTTTCGCGAAAATCTGCTGTTCACGCATCGGGGATTGAGCGGGCCGGCGGTGTTGCAGGCGTCGTCCTATTGGGAGGAGGGGCAGGCGGTGGCGATCGACCTGTTCCCGGGCATCGATCTGGCGGCGCATCTGCGCGAACTGCGCGAGCAGCGTCCGAAGCTGGAGCTCAAGAGTGTGCTGGGCGAGCAGCTGACGCGCCGGGTTGCGCAGCGCTGGTGCGAGTTGTGGGTGGAGAACCGGGCGCTGGAGCACTTGAGCAACGCGGATATCGAGCAGGTAGTGGCCGCTTGTCAGCCATGGACGGTGTGGCCCGCAGGGACCGAGGGTTATCGTACGGCGGAGGTCACCCTGGGCGGGGTGGATACCGCTGCGCTGTCATCCAAGACGATGGAGTGCCGGACGATCCCGGGCCTTTACTTCATTGGCGAGGTGGTGGATGTAACCGGGCACCTGGGTGGCCACAACTTCCAGTGGGCTTGGGCCTCCGGACACGCCGCGGGCGAGTACGCCTGAGCGGTTTTCGTGCGCCGTGCACACGGCCTTTCGTGCTGTTCCGGAAACTGTGGTGGGGTTTTCCCTGTCGGGTTGGAAGAACCCGCGGAGGGTGACTACTCTTCGAAGGCAGTTCCACGCAGAAACCCAAGGAGCAGGCATGAAGATCGATCAGTTGGTAGAGACGGCCGAAGCGATGGTGGCCCCCGGCAAGGGCATCATCGCCATTGATGAATCCACCGGGACGATTGCCAAGCGCCTGGGCGCGGTCGGTGTCGAGAATACCGAGGAGAACCGCCGCACGTACCGCGAGCTGTTGCTGACGACGCCGAAGCTGAAGGAGTACATCTCGGGCGCGATCCTGTATGACGAGACGCTTCGCCAGTCCACCCGTGACGGCAAGCCGTTCGTGGACGTGATGAACGAGGCCGGCATCCTGCCCGGCATCAAGGTCGATACCGGCGCGAAGGATCTGGCCGGCTTCCCCGGGGAGAAGGTGACCGAGGGTCTGGACGGGCTGCGCGAGCGGCTCGAGGAGTACGCGCGGATGGGGGCCCGGTTCGCCAAATGGCGCGCGGTCATCACCATTGGCGAGACCATGCCCACGGATACCTGCATCGAGTCGAATGCGCATGCCCTGGCACGGTATGCCGCACTGTGCCAGGAGCACGGGATCGTGCCGATCGTGGAGCCGGAGGTCCTGATGGATGGCGACCATGACATCGAGACCTGTTACGGCGTGACCGAGGCGACCCAGCGCGCCGTGTTCCGGGCGCTGTACGAGCATCACGTGCTGCTCGAGGGCACCATCCTCAAGGCCAGCATGGTGCTGCCGGGCAAGGACTGCCCCGAGCAGGCCAGTGTCGAGGACGTCGCCCATGCGACCCTGCGCTGCCTGGAATCCGCCGTGCCTGCCATCCTGCCGGGGGTGGTGTTCCTCTCGGGGGGGCAGAGCGACGCCGATGCCACCAACCACCTGGACGCCATGAACCAGATCGGTGGGACACCGTGGCCGCTGTCCTTCTCCTATGGCCGTGGCATGCAGCAGGCCGCGATGGAGCTTTGGGGCAAGGATCCCGCCGCCAATTTCGAGAAGGCCCAGCAGACGGTGTTCGAGCGCGCCCGGGACAACGGGCTGGCGGCCCAGGGAAAGTACGGGGCCTGAGGTCGCCGCCTGCCAACCGCGGTTCGCAAGCGCGGCAAACGGATCGGCGTATATATTGATCTGGATCAAGAAAGACCGTCGGAAGGCTGACTAGCCTGAGATCGTCGGATCCGATCCTCGGCCCAGCAAGGGATGCACGATCCCCCAGCGTGCGCTGCGGGCCGATTGCTTCCGACGGTGTATGTCGCGTCTTGGCCTGCTATCTCCGGATAGCAGGCTTTTTTGTGTCTGCACCGGTGCGAAATGTGACGGGCCTGGCAAAAAGATGGAAATTCGCCAACACTCAGGAAATGGCGTGTTTTCCTCCCGATCTCCATCAAACAGCGCGAAAATACGCTTTTGTTGTGCGCATTCCCCCGCCCGGTCCGGGGAACATTCGCGGTGGCCGTGCGTCGGGAGCTTGGTAAGGGGTGCGATTGGCGTCCCGGATAAAACCAAGCCACCAAGGAGATCCATATGAGTCTTACGCGCAGAGAGTTTCTCGAAGCCATGGTCGCGGCCAGTGCCGCCGGCTTCTCGATGAATGCCTGGGCTGGCGAGAAGGGGTCCTGGAAGCCGGCCGATGCGAACATGTACGACCTGCCGAAATTCGGCAACGTGTCGCTGTTGCACTACACCGACTGCCACGCGCAGCTGAAGCCGGTGCACTTCCGCGAGCCGGACGTGAACATCGGCGTGGGCGACATGCAGGGCAAGCCGCCGGTGCTGGCCGGCAAGGACATGCTCGAATATTTTGATATCCAGCCGGGCACGCCGCTGGCGCATGCTGTCACCCATATGGACTTCAAGTATGCGGCCGAGAAATACGGTCGTCTGGGTGGGTTCTCCCATCTGTCCACGCTGATCCAGAAGCTGCGCGCGGAGCGCCCGAATTCCCTGCTGCTGGATGGTGGCGACACCTGGCAGGGCTCCGCGACATCGCTGTGGACGAACGGGCAGGACATGGTCGATGCGCAGAAACTACTGGGCGTGGACATCATGGTCGGCCACTGGGAGTTCACCTTCGGCGACGAGCGGGTGATGGAGATCATCGAAAACGACTTCAAACCCAACAACATCGAGTTCCTGGCGCAGAACATCGAGGATCGCGACTGGGGCGACCCGGTGTTCGAGCCCTATACCATCCGCGAGATGAATGGCGTGCCGGTCGCCGTGATCGGCCAGGCGTTTCCCTATACATCCGTGGCCAACCCCGACTACATGTTCCCGGACTGGAGCTTCGGCATCCGCGACGAGAACATGCAGCGCATGATCGACGAGTGCCGCGAGAAGGGCGCCAAGGTGGTGGCGATCCTGTCGCACAACGGGATGGTCACCGACATGGAGATGGCCCGTCGCCTGCGCGATGTGGACATCATCATGGGCGGGCACACGCATGACGCGGTGCCGGGCGCGATGGAGATCGAGAATGTCGGCGGCGAGACCACGCTGGTCACCAATGCCGGTTCCAATGGCAAGTTCCTTGGCGTGATGGATCTCGACGTGACCGACAGCGGCATCCGCGACTACAAGTTCACGCTGCTGCCGGTGTTCTCCAACCTGATCGAGGCGGATGCCGAGATGGAGGAGCACATCCGCTCGGTGCGCGAGCCCTATGAGGACAAACTGAATGAAGAACTGGCCGTAACCGACGGTGTTCTTTACCGCCGCGGCAACTTCAACGGTACCTTCGACGAGGTCATCATGGATGCGATGATCAAGGAAATGGATGCCGAGGTGGCCCTGTCGCCCGGCTTCCGCTGGGGCATTAGCGTCCTGCCGGGTTCGCCCATCACCTTCGAGGAGTTGATGACGCAGACCGCGACCACCTATTCGGAGACGCAGCGCAACGAGATGACCGGTGCGCAGCTCAAGAATGCCCTGGAGGACGTGGCCAACTCGATCTTCAATGCCAATCCCTACCATCACCGCGGCGGGGACATGGTGCGAACCTCCGGCATCGAATACACCATCGATCCGCACGAATCGATGGGTAGCCGTATCAGCGACATGCACATCAACGGTGAGCCGCTGGACCCGGACAAGAACTACGTGGTGGCCGGCTGGGCCAATGTCCACGAGCCGCTGGATACCGATCCGGTCTGGGAGGTGGTCGCCGGGTATCTGCGTGATCGCGAAACCATCAGCCCCGGCAAGCCCTATCTGCCGAAGCTGAAGAACGTGGCGGGTGATCCTGGCCTGGATCGCTGATCGGCGTTTGGCTTGGCCCGCGCAAGCGGTCCGGGTAGTCTCGCAGCCGCCGTGCACCATTCGGGTGTACGGCGGTTTTTTGTGTGTGGGAGAGGGGTTCTGGGATGGAAGCGAGCGGATCAGGCTTTTCCGGCCTGCTGCTGTATTGTCGCGCGGGCTTCGAGGCGGACCTGACGGCCGAGCTGACCGACCGGGCAGCGCGCGCGGGGCTGGGTGGCTTTGCGCGGGTGCAGCCAGGCAGCGGGTACGTCCATTTCGAGCCGGCCGGTTGCACGGTGGAGGCGCTGGCGCGCGCATTGCCGTTCGCGGAATTGATCTTTGCGCGGCAGGTCTTTCCGGCGTTGCCCGCACTCGAGGGCCTGGATCGCGCGGATCGGCTGACGCCCATCATCGAACAGGCGTTTGCAGCCGGGTGCCCGGTGGATTCCATCTGGCACGAGATGCCCGATACCAACGAGGGCAAGGGCCTGCGCCGGTTGATCAAGGCCGTGGAACGCCCGCTGGCCTCCGTCCTGCGCAAACGCGGGGTACTGCGGGCGCAGGCAGGCGGGCTGCGCCTGCATGTGTTCTGGCACTCCGGCGACTGCGTGCAACTGGGCCTTAGCCGGCCCGGCGAGCGCAGCGAGTGGCCGGGCGGGATCCTGCACCTGCGCTCGCCGCGCGAGGCACCCAGCCGGTCGACCCTGAAGTTGGAGGAGGCCTGGCACACCTTCATCCCGCGGGATGCCTGGGACGCGCGCCTGGCGCAGGGCATGCAGGCCGTGGATCTGGGCGCAGCCCCGGGCGGCTGGACCTGGCAGTTGGTGCGGCGCGGTATGTATGTGCATGCAGTAGACAACGGGCCGATGGATGCCACGTTGATGGCAACCACCCAGGTGGAGCACCACCGCGAGGACGCCTTCTCCTGGGTGCCACCGAAATCGGTCACCTGGCTGGTCTGCGACATCGTGGACAAGCCCTCGCGGGTGGCCGCACGCATGGCGGACTGGCTGGAGGCCGGCTGGTGCCGCGAGGCCATCTTCAATCTCAAGCTGCCGATGAAACAGCGCTGGCAGACCGTATACGACTGCCTCGACCACATCGAGGAACGCCTGCTGGATGCCCGAATCACCCACCGGATGCGGGCGCGCCAGCTCTATCACGACCGCGAGGAGATCACCGTGCATGTCGAGCGGAGCTGAATTGGATGTACTCGCCCTGACGCGACCGTTTTGCGTCCGAAATTGCACGAATAAGCGTCTCATTGGGTGGTTTTTGTGGGCAAAAAATACGTGGAGTCAGGTGGTTACCGTGGTCCGACCCTAGCGGTCACCCGTCGGGCCGGGCGGTGGCCATGTACCATATGTCAGGACCGCAGGAGAGGGTTGCGGTTGGACCCCGGCACCTGGACTGAAGAGGCCTGCTAATGACTCCCGCCACCGAAGACGCCCCTGATCCGCAACGGGAGACTTCGGTTCCGGCCAGTGACGGTTCCGCCACGATCGAAGAGTTGTTGCTTGGCCTGCAGGCGCAGCTCGCCGAATCCGACTCCCAAGCCGCTGTCTGCGATTTCCTGCAAGGCCTGGATGAACAGGCCATCGCCTTGTTGCTGGAATCGTTTCCATTCCGTGAGCGGGAACGCATCTGGTCCTGCATACCTCAAGACCAGCGCGGGGAGGTATTGGCCGAAGTCGGCGTGGATGCCCGCGAGCATTTGATGGCGGACATGCCGGTCGAGGAGGTCACGGCCCTGGCGCAGGATCTTCCACCGGAAACGGTGGCGGAGCTCCTGGACACGATCGACGATCCGATCCGAGAATCCGTGATCGAAACGCTGGCCGCGGGAGTGCGACACCATGTCACGACGCTTCATGGCTACGATGACGATGCGGTCGGGCGTTACATGGATCCCGAAACCACCAATGTGAAACCGGATGTAACACTCGAGGCCGTTCAACGGTTTGTACGCATTAGTCACTCGCTGGACAGCGAGTCGCAGGAATTGCTGGTCACGGACAAGGATGCCCGCCTCGTTGGCTCGCTACGTCTGGTCGACCTCGTGCGCAACCATCAAAAAAGGACGGTTGCCGATTTCATGTACATGCCGACGTGCCTGCTCGACACCATGGATATCCGCAAGGCGGCAACCATCCTGCGTGCCCGGGAACTGCCGTTTGCGCCCGTGGTAGACGCCGAAGGCGTCCTCGTCGGTCAGCTGAACATGAGCCACATCATGGAGATCGTGCGCGAGGATGCGGACGCGACCCTGCTCGGGATGGCCGGGGTCAAGGAAGAAGGCGAGCTGTTCGCACCGATCCGGTTCAGTATTCGCAGTCGCGGTATCTGGCTCGGCATCAATCTGGCAACGGCCTTTCTGGCCGCCTACGTCATTGGCCAGTTCGAGGCCGTGCTCTCGCAGGTCGTCGCCCTGGCGGTACTCATGCCCGTGGTGGCCAGCATGGGGGGTATTGCCGGGAGCCAGACCCTGACTGTGGTCATCCGTGGCCTGGCCATGGGTCAAATCGCCGGTACGAATCGCTGGTGGCTCTTGAACAAGGAGCTGTGGGTCGGCCTGGCCAACGGGATTATCTGGGCATTGGTTGTCGGCCTGGTGGCCCATTTGTGGTTCCAGGACCTGGCGATCAGCCTCATCATCACCCTGGCGATCATCATCAACATGACGGTGGCCAACGTGGCCGGGATCACCATACCGCTGACCTTGAAACGCCTCGGCATGGACCCCGCACTTTCCGGAGCGGTCATCCTGACGACCGTCACCGACGTGGTCGGATTCCTGTCATTCCTGGGGCTGGCGACGCTGCTGATTCTGGTCTGAGCTTCGTGTCTCAATCCTTCCCGGGCCTCGCGGCATTCGTCGAGCCGAGTACGCGTCGATGAGGTCCGGAGGGAGATGATTACCGTGCATGTAGAGCGGGGCTGAGTCGGGTTCTACTCGCCCTGGACCGTAATCGTGAGCTTGCGCGAGTGGGCGGCGCCAGCGGTGCTCCCAGATATGGTTCGTGGGATCAACGGTCGTACCCTGCGTTAGGTTGACCGAAAGCCGCGATTCGCCCTAGACCGCGCACCAACTGTCGGTAGAGCCGCATCGGCCGTCGGGTTGAACGTACAGCGCGAATATGGCGCCTATTCGCGCTGAGCGCCCCCCTCGCGCAGGGTTTCTTCGAGTAGTGTCTTCACGCCGGACGGAAACGACCAATTCGTGTATCGGGGTTTCCAGCGACCACCAAGGTTCCGGGCGGTTTCCTTAAGCCGTGCGTTGAGATCTTTGTCGAAGGCCGACCACAGCGTGATACCCCAAGGGTAAGTGCGGATTACGATGGGCACGCCATCCCAACGCCATTTTTCCTGGTCGGGTTTCGTCTTGCTGTCTGAGGTTTCCGCCGGAACAGCCGGCTTGCGGGCGTTCTCTCGCATTTGTTCAAGGATTGGGTGGTAGAGCCACACCCGGTTAAGAGGGTCCTCCAGAACTTGCTTGCGCAGCAGCTCCCAGCTCCATTCAAGATTCGGATCGCCTGCCAAGTGGATTTCCATGGCGGGATGTCCAAGGTTGGCCAGGAGCTGTCTTTTCTCCGGGTCTGCGAAATGGCTGACGGCGACCTCGATCAGGATCGGTTGGCCGGCGTACTCAGCGACAACGTCCGCGCGGATCAGCCCGGAGGCAAGGGTCACTTCGGGCTTCGGGTCATGAAGGTGGGCAACCCCCTCGGGCGGCATCCATGCGCCGTCAGAGTCGCTCGGTTCACACTCCAAGCTCGTTCGTTCTCGCTCAAGTGGGGGCAGGGTGATCCATCTTTCTTGCAGGAGGATCTGCTTGGCCGCTTGATGCAGTGCGCTCTCTCCTGTGCCCCCGCAGTCCGCGCCGCTGCTGTGGGCGAAGTGCCATTGCCGTACCTGACCCTGCCGCGCGATGACGACCTCGCCGCACTCGGGGCAGCTGCAGCCACAGGCCTTGCCCTTGGTAACGTCGTGGATGGAAACGATCTGGCCCGCGTTGTTGCGGGCAAAGGACTGCAGTAGCGTGGACTTCTCCATGGTGACCTCCAGAAGGACCTGTTGATGGAACACTCAGAGGCAAAGTTGGCTTCGATTGCCGCGCCCAAACAGGGAGTAGAAACCGGAAAAACCGGTTTTCATGAGCGCGCGGCGGCTCGCAAGCTGCTGGACATCTCCGAGGCATGGCTGGCTTCGGAGTCGAAAACAAACCCCGTCAGGCTCCTGCGCTGCCTATGCGAAATGACCGCAGAGTCCGAGGACTCGGAAGAACCCTGGTTTACCAATAAGGCCCTGGCTCAATGCGCGGTTCGCGGGGGAGCAAGTGCCTCGACGTGGGGCGTCGGATCCGATGGCGGTATCGACGATCGGGAATCCGCAAGAAAGGCAGTCACGAACGCATGGAGGGAGGTGGAAGACCTTTGGTCAAGGAAGTCGCAAGGAGTGGAAGAGCGATTCAGGGATGCGGGTTGGCCGTCCTGTCCGCGACCCGAAAAACAGAAGAGTCAGGGCGGGAGAAACAAGCCAACTAAGTACTTCATCAAGCTGGATCCGATTTCCGAGTCTGAGGGGCCTTCGGACTCCCTGCCTGACACCGTCTCACCGTACGGGGTGCGTTACTACACTGAAGATCTTCAACTCGGACGGGGGGCTAGAGCCGCCTTGGTGCGTGGCTGGCCGATCACGGGTTGGCGAGCGGTTCTGACGGGATTCCTCATCTTTCTCGTTGTCTCACTGGGTGCTGTTGGAGCCTGGGTGTCGCTGGTGTCGATCGCTCAGGCGTCCACTACCGGCCACGTCGTTGCCGTGGCAATGGTGGTGGCGCTGGCGGCAGGACTGGCTTGGTGGGTCGTAGGGCCGCTGGAAAAGCTCTCTCGAAACCGGATCGCCCTGGCTCCCTTCTGGATGCAACGCGCCACCAGCGGCTGGGATGACCGTGTGCTGGAACTGCGCCCGGACTTTGCCCATGGAGTGAACCGTCTCTATCTCGCCCATTATTCGGCCGATTGCCCCATCTGCTCCGCACCGGTACATGTCGCCGCCGGTGGTCGCGAGTTCTATGGGCGATTGGTCGGGCGTTGTGCGGCTTCGCCTGCTGAGCATGTTTTCTCGTTCGACCACGTGACGCGGACGGGCCTGCCCCTGCGAAGACATATCCAGCTCTGATTGGGCGCTGGTTCCTCTCATAGCGATAGGCCGAGTTTCGCGATCCGTCACGTACGAATGTGCGGCTCAGGTAAGCCCGCGATGGACGGCGGCTGCCTACGCCATGAGCGTCCACAAGGAGGTATTGCCGTTGGCCACGTCGGACGCTGATCGCGCTGAGCGCTCATTGCTGCAACAATCGCGTGGGGATTGTGGCTGGGGGTAAGCCGCATATCGAGTTCATTGAGGGAGAGCGGTAGTTGAATACGGAGAATCATTCGGAGACGGCGGCGTGGATCTGGTCGGTGGCGGATCTGCTGCGGGGGGACTTCAAGCAGTCGCAGTACGGGCGGGTGATCCTGCCGTTCACGCTGCTGCGGCGGCTGGAGTGCGTGCTGGAGCCGACGAAGGACGGCGTGCTGGCCGCCGCGAAGGAGCACGAGAACAAATCGGAGACCGTTCGCGAGCAACTTCTGCTGCGCAAGGGCGAGCAGCCGTTCTTCAACACCTCGCCGCTATCGCTGGGCAGTCTGTCGGACACGCAGACGGCCGAGGACCTGATGAGCTACATCGAGTCCTTCAGCTCGCATGCCCGCGAGATCTTCGATCACTTCCACTTCGAGGATTTCGTCGAGCAGCTCGCGTCCAACAACCTGCTGTATCAGGTAGTGCAGCGTTTCGCCGCCATCGACCTGCGCCCGGCGCGCATCTCCAACTTCGGCATGGGCCTGATCTTCGAGGAGCTGATCCGCAAGTTCGCGGAGAGCTCCAACGAGACGGCGGGGGAGCACTTCACCCCGCGCGACATCGTGCACCTGACCACCTCGCTCGTGCTCACCGGGCAGGACCACAAGCTCAAGCCGCACGGCATCGTCACCGTGTACGACCCGACCTGCGGCACCGGCGGCTTCCTGTCCGAGAGCGACGAATACGTCCAGCAGATCAGCCAGGACGTGACCGTGTCCTTGCACGGGCAGGAGTTGAACCCCGAGTCCTACGCCATCTGCAAGGCGGACATGCTGGTGAAGGGCCAGAACGTCGAGAACATCAAGCTCGGTAACACGCTCTCCGACGACCAGCTCGACGAGCTACAGGCCGACTTCATGCTCGCCAATCCACCGTTCGGCGTGGAATGGAAGAAGGTCCAGAAGCAGGTCACCGACGAGCACAACCACAAGGGCTTCAACGGCCGCTTCGGCCCCGGCCTGCCGCGCGTGTCCGATGGCTCGCTGCTGTTCCTGCTGCACCTGGTCAGCAAGATGCGCGACCCCCGCAAGGGCGGCTCGCGCATCGGCATCATCCTCAACGGCTCGCCGCTGTTCACCGGCGGGGCCGGTAGCGGAGAGTCCGAGATCCGGCGCTACCTGCTGCAGCACGACATGGTCGAGGCCATCATCGGCCTGCCGACGGACATGTTCTACAACACCGGCATCGCCACCTACATCTGGGTGCTGAACAACAACAAGCCGGCCGAGCGCCGTGGCCGGGTGCAGCTCATCGACGCCACCGACCGCTACGCCAAGATGCGCAAATCGCTGGGCTCCAAGCGCCAGTACATCGACGACGCCAACATCGACGCGATCGTGCGCACCTACGGCAGCCTGGAGGAGAGCGACCAGAGCAAGTTCTTCCCCAACGAGGCCTTCGGCTACCGCCGCATCACCGTCGAGCGCCCGCTGCGCCTGAACTTCCAGGCCAGCCCCGCGCGCATCGAACGCATGCTGGCCGAGAAGCCGATCCAGAAGCTAGACGACACCACCCGACTCGGCGTGCAGGCCGCCTGCGAGCGGCTGGACGCCGACCGCGTCTACACCAACCGCGAGGCCTTCCTGAAAGACCTGAAGGCCACGCTGAAGGACCTCGGCATCAAGCTGGGCGCCCCGGTCCTCAAGGCCATCTGGAACGCACTGAGCGAACGCGACCCCGAAGCGGACATCTGCACCGACAACAAGGGCAACCTGGAGTCCGACAACGAGCTGCGCGACACCGAGAACGTCCGGCTGGGCGAGGACGTGTTCGACTACTTCGAGCGTGAGGTGAAGCCGCACGTCCCGGATGCCTGGATCGACGAAGACAAACGCGACGAGCAGGACGGCGACATCGGCATCGTTGGCTTCGAGATCCCCTTCAACCGCCACTTCTACGTGTTCCAGCCCCCGCGCCCGCTGAAGGAGATCGACGCCGACCTGAAGGCCGTCACCACCCGCATCAAGAAGATGATCGAGGAGCTGTCGGCGTGAGCTTCCCGAAGTACCCCGAATACAAGGACTCCGGTGTCGAGTGGCTGGGCGAGGTCCCGGCGCATTGGAAAGTGAAACGACTGCGATATGTGGCGGAGCTGAACCCATCAAAATCCGAGATCCGATCATTGCCGGAAGAGACCCGGGTGAGTTTTATCCCGATGGAGGCCGTGGGTGACGATGGCTCCCTTGTCCTGGATCAGACCCGTGCGCTTCACGATGTGATTGATGGCTATACGTACGTCCGTGAAGGTGACGTGGCTGTGGCGAAGATCACGCCCTGCTTCGAAAACGGGAAAGCGGCAATGATGCGTGGTCTGACCAATGGAGTGGGACTTGGCACGACGGAACTAACCGTTCTCCGTCCACGAGGCCCGGTTACCACGAGCGCTTATCTTTTCCGGATCGTCACGTCGGAGCCGTTCCGGTGGTTGGGTGAATCACACATGTACGGAGCCGGCGGGCAGAAGCGTGTTCCGGACGATTTCCTGCGCGATTTCTCAATTGCATGGCCATCTAGGGAGGAGCAGGCCGAGATTTCCGCCTTCCTCGACCACGAGACCGGGAAGATCGATGCGCTGATCGAGGAGCAGCGGCGGCTGATCGAGCTGCTGAAGGAGAAGCGGCAGGCGGTGATCTCCCACGCCGTCACCAAGGGCCTTGACCTCAACGTGCCCATGAAGGACTCCGGCGTCGAATGGCTGGGCGAGGTGCCTGCGCATTGGGAGGTTCGGAAGCTGTCTACCGTTACGGAAAAGATTACGAATGGGTATGTTGGGCCAACGCGGGATATTTTCGTTAATGAAGGGGTGCCCTATCTTCAGTCCCTTCATATCAAGAATAATCAGATTGTGTTCTCACCCAGGTATTTTGTTTCCGATGGTTGGAGTCGCCTTCACCAGAAATCGATATTGCAGGCAGGGGATGTCCTGATCGTGCAGACGGGTGATATTGGCCAGGTGGCAGTAGTAACGAAGGAGTTTTCAGGTTCGAACTGCCACGCATTGATCGTCGCGTCACCTGTGTCAGAGTTTGTAGATGGGGTATGGCTATCTTGGGTTTTGAACTCGGATTATGGCTATAACTCATTGCTTTCCATAAAGACAGGAGCTCTCCATCCGCACCTTAATTGCGGGTACGTGAAAGATGTTTATGTGCCTGTGCCGCCACTTGGGGAGCAATATGATTTGGTCGGTCATATAAAACGTGAGTTGGAAAGTTTTTCGGGGTTGATATCTGAAGCAGAAAAGGCGAAGAATTTCCTTCAGGAAAGGAGATCAGCCCTGATCTCCGCAGCCGTTACCGGGAAGATCGATGTTCACGGCTGGTCGGCCGGGGCCGAGTCGGAAGAGCCGGAGCTGGCGATGGTCGCCGAAGAGTCGGCCGGCTATTCGGCGCAAGGCGGTTCGGCATGAGTCAGGGTCGCAGCATCCGCCTGTTCTTGGTCGATGGCACGCCGCACGGACTGCTGACTGCGGAGATCATGAACTGGACCGGTCATGTGCTATCGGGACAGCGGACGAAACTCTCGGAGCTAGTGAAACGCCCAGAGTGCGGCCGCACCGGAGTGTACTTCCTGGTGGGCCCGGACCCGGATAATGGTTTGCGCCCGTTGGTTTATATCGGCGAATCTGACGATGTGGGTATGCGTTTGAAGCAGCACAATCGTCCGGAGGAAAAAGGCGGTAAGGATTTCTGGGAAAAGGCCTGCCTGGTCACCAGCAAGGATCCTAATCTGACCAAGGCGCATGTGAAGTATTTGGAGAGCCTGTTGATACAGAGCGCGGGCGAGGTGGGCCGGTGCAAGCTGGTCAACGGGACAGCACATGAGTACATCAATCTTCCAGAGTCGGATCGTGCCGATATGGCATTTTTCCTTGAACAGATCCGCACGATACTGCCGGTACTGGGTTTCGACTTCCTGAGCGAACAACGCAAGACGCCCTCGAATGAAGGGCCAGGGGAAGGCGGGCCTGAATCCTCGCCGGTCTTCGTGATGGAAATCGCCTCCCACGGGGTCAAGGCGCGAGCACAGGAAGTCGATGGGCAGTTCTTTGTGCTTTCCGGAAGCATTGCGCGGGAGAAGTGGGTTAGCGAGCACACCAGTTACCGAGCCCTCTACGAGCAGCTCAAGGCAGACGGAGTGCTGAAGGTTGATGAGTCGGGCAAGACGCGTTTTTCGGCGGAACAGGCGTTTTCAAGCCCGAGCGCGGCGGCGGCAATCGTTTCCGGGCGCCCGGCCAATGGCCGGACAAGTTGGTGTGTCGAGGGCTCTGGACAGACCTACGCCGCCTGGCAGGACCAACAGGTGTCGGCAGCGGCGGGAGAGGGTTGAGGCGGGTATCTGGAAAGCCGCAAGTCGCATGGGGTCGGGCTCGGAGGGGTTGACGGGCTGCCCGTAGCACTCTGCTGAGCAGAGGTCCGGGGCCATTGCGTATAGGCCGGTGCAAACAGACAAGCCGACACTCCGCGCTAGTAACGGGACCCACGAAACACAAGGAGCATCATGGCCGACAGCAGGGAAGCACAGTTCCAGCAGGACATTATCGACGCGATGACCGCCGATGGCTGGCTGACCGGTCCGGCCAGCGGGTATGACGCCGCCCATGCGCTGTACACCGAAGATCTGGTCGGCTATCTGCAGGAAGCCTGGCCGGAACGATGGGAGAAGTTCGCCGCGAAGAACCCGCAGGACCCACAAAGGGCCTTGGTGCGGGCGGTTACCCGGGAGCTGGAGCGCGGCGGCACGCTGGACGTGCTGCGCCACGGCATCAAGACGCCCGGCGTGAAGCTGGATCTGTGCAGCTTCAAGCCCGACCACGGCATGAACCCCGAGTCCCAGGCGCGCTACGGCGCCAACCGCCTGCGCGTGGTGCCGGAGGTCTCGTACTCGCCGCATGCCCGCAGCGGGGAGTACAACCCACGGCTGGATCTGGTGCTGTTCGTTAACGGCATCCCCACCGCCACGCTGGAGCTGAAGAGCGAGTTCAAGCAGTCGGTGGAGAACGCCAAGCGCCAGTACCGGCGCGACCGCCCGGTAAAAGACCCGGTCACGCGCAAGCCCGAGCCGTTGCTCACCCCCAAGCGTGGGGCGCTGGTGCATTTTGCGGTCAGCCAGCACGAGGTAGCGATGGCGACCCGCCTGGCCGGCAAGGACACCTTCTTCCTGCCCTTCAACCAGGGCACCGAGGACGGCGGGGCCGGCAACCCCGCGCCCCCGGACCCGGACAGCTATGCCACCGGCTACCTGTGGCAGCAGGTGTTCCAGCCCGATGCCTGGTTAAAGGTGCTCGGGCGCTTCCTGCATCTGGAGCAGAAGACGGTCGAGGACTTCCACGGCAAGCGCAGCAAGAAGGAGACCCTGATCTTCCCGCGCTTCCACCAGTGGGACGTGGTGAACCAGTTGATCGCAGCCACGCGGGAGGAAGGAGCCGGCCAGCGCTACCTGATCCAGCACAGCGCGGGCTCCGGCAAGTCCAACTCGATCGCCTGGATCGCACACCAGCTCGCCTCGCTGTACGACGGGAGCGGCCAGAAGCTGTTCAACTCCGTGGTGGTCGTCACCGACCGCACGGTGCTGGACAGCCAGCTCCAGGACACCATCTACCAGTTCGAGCACGCCCACGGGGTGGTACGGCCCATCACCCGCGATGTCGGCAGCCAGAGCAAGTCGGAGCAACTGGCTGAGGCGCTGGCCGAGCAGACGCGCATCATCATCGTGACCATCCAGACCTTCCCGGCGCTGTTCGACGCGCTGGACAAGCGCCCGGAGCTGGCCGCCGGGCGTTACGCGGTGATCGCCGACGAGGCGCATTCCTCACAGACCGGCTCCTCCGCCACCAAGCTCAAGGCCATCCTGGGCACCGACAAGCCGGAGGGTGAAGAGATCAGCGCCGAAGAGCTGATGGATGCGGCCGTCGCCTCGCGTAAGCCGACCGAGCGCATCAGCTACTACGCCTTCACCGCCACGCCCAAGGCGAAGACGCTGGAGCTGTTCGGCCGCCCGCCGAACCCGGACCTTCCGGCTTCGGCCGACAACAAGCCCGAGCCGTTCCACCTGTACTCCATGCGCCAGGCGATCGAGGAGGGCTTCATCCTCGATGTGCTGAAGAACTACACCACCTACTTGACCGCCTGGAAGCTGGCTCACCCCCATGGCGACGACGAAGAAGTGGAGTCGCGCAAGGCCTCGACCAAGATCGCCCGCTGGGTGCGGCTGCACCCGTACAACATCAGCCAGAAGGTCGAGGTAATCGTCGAGCACTTCCGCGCCAACGTGCGCCACCTGCTGGACGGCCAGGCCAAGGCGATGGTGGTGACGGGCAGCCGGCAGGAGGCGGTGCGCTACGCGCTGGCGATGCGCGAATACATCCAGGACAAGGGCTATGGCGACGTGCACGCACTGGTGGCCTTCTCTGGCTCCGTGCTGCCGGACGAGGTGATCCCCGAGGAGGTGACCGAGCACAGCTCGCTTCTGAACCCGGGCCTGAAGGGGCGCGATCTGGCCGATGCGTTCAAGACCGCCGAATACAACGTGATGATCGTCGCCAACAAGTTCCAGACCGGGTTCGACCAACCCAAGCTCTGCGCCATGTACGTGGACAAGAAGCTGCAGGGCGTGGAGTGCGTGCAGACGCTCTCCCGTCTGAACCGCACCTTCCCGGGCAAGGAGGACACGTTCGTCCTCGACTTCTTCAACGACGCCGAGGACATCCTCGAAGCCTTCCGCCCCTACTACAACAAGGCCGAGCTCGCCGACGTCTCCGACCCCAACGTGGTCTACGACCTGCAGCACAGCCTGGACGCCTCAGGCATCTACCACTGGGACGAGGTCGAGAACTTCGCCCGCGCATTCTTCAACCCGAAGGCCAACGCCAGCCAGCTCAGCTACTACTGCCAGCCCGCCAGGGAGCGCTACACCACCCGCCACAAGGCCGTGCTCGAGCAGATCCAGGCCTGGAAGGCCGCCTACGCCGAAGCCGAGCGCAATGGCGACAAGACCGGCCTGCACCGAGCCGAGCAGGAGCTGAAGGACGCCCACACCACTCGCGACGAGCTGGACCTGTTCCGCAAGAATCTCCAGAGCTTCGTGCGCAGCTACGAGTTCCTTTCACAGATCGTCGACTTCGAAGACCGCGAGCTGGAACAGCTCAACGTGTACGCCCACGAACTGTATCCACTCCTGCGCCCCGAGAATCTTGAAGAAGATGCGATCGAGGTCTCCGAGCTGGAGCTGACCCACTACCGCCTGAACAAGCGTGCCGAACACCAACTGAACCTCGGCGAAGAGGGTGAGGACTACGACGGCCTCAAACCCCTCTCCGACGTCGGCTCCGGCAAGCCCCACGACCCGGAAAAGAAACGTCTCTCCGAGATCATCGACCAGCTCAACGACCTCTTCGGCGCCGAAGTCAGCGACGAGGACAAACTCCAGTTCGCCAACGGGATCGCCGACCGCATCCGCCGCGACGACGCTGTAATGGCCCAGGTCGAGAACCACAGCCCCGACCAAGTGATGCACGGCCTCTTCCCCAAACGCGTCACCGACACCGTCCTCGACGCCATGACCGACCACGAAAAACTCTCCATGCAGGTCTTGGACGATCCCGAACGCCAACGCGACTTTGCCCTGCTGATCCTGCGCCTGCTGACCGCCGGGGCAGGCGACCAACGACCCAGCCCCACGAGGCCCGCTCAATGAACAAGCGTCTCAGGGCATTGGCGCTCCCTTCAGCAGCCCGGGGGCTGAAACGCAGCACGCCGCCATCCTGTCGATCGGTTCGCCAAGCGGTCTCCCATCTGCGCGTTGGTAACCGGACGGTATTGACCCTCGCACGCGGGATATCACGGCTATGCCGGTGTAATCCAGAATCTGTATAGCGCCAATATCCCAGATTCTGCCTAATACACTGTTAAATTTACAATCGTATATGAGAATGATTGCAAGAACGTGAATACAGAAAAAGGTGAGTTAACTTTGAAGAATATCGCAAACAATGAATTTAGCGAATTCGTTCTTTTTTCCGAAGACGAGAACCAAGCCCTAGACCAGCGGAGCTTTGAACGAGAAGTTCGAGGAAAACCTGCTGTCTTCGTTACTTGCCTTGCTCGCAATAAAGACGTCCAGCTCAAGCCTGAGGAGCGCACTCGGCAACTATGGCTGGCGCGGCTGATCGACCAATATGGCTATCCCTCGTCCAGAATACAGGTTGAATACCCGATCACCTTCGGGCGCGACAGTTCCAAGCGCGCCGATATCGTGGTCTTCGACGCTGACCGCCCTACAGTTCCTTACATCATAATCGAAGTAAAGGCGGCCAAACTGCGCGATGGCAAGGAACAACTTCGCTCCTATGCGCACGCGACAGGCGCACCGCTGGCGATGTGGAGCAACGGGATTATTGCCGAGGTCTGGCACCGCAAGAACCCCAACTACTTCGTCCCCATTCACCACCTGCCACGGGCTGCGCAGACGATTGAAGATATCGTCGATCAACCGTGGACCATTCAGACCCTCATCGACAAAGAGAACGAGCGGGAGCGTGAAGGGTCAAAAGCACGGTCGCTGCGCGAGTTAATCGTGGACATGGAGAACGAAGTGCTGGCCAACGCTGGCGTCGATGTCTTCGAAGAAGTGTTCAAGCTGATCTTTACGAAACTTTATGACGAGATGGCCACGCACCGGGGTCAGTACCCGTACCTGCGCTTCCGTAACACCAACACCGCCGCACAACTCAAGCGCGCCATGCAAGACCTGTTCGACGAAGCCAAGCGCAAATGGCCCGGCGTCTTCCTCGAAGATGAACGCATCCGCCTGTCGCCCGATCACCTTCAAGTCTGCGTCGGGTCGCTTGAAGAGTGGAAGCTCTTCAACTCCAATCTTGACGTGATAGACGACGCCTTTGAATACCTCGTGAACAAGTCGTCGAAGGGCGAGAAGGGGCAGTACTTCACGCCGCGCTGGGTCATCGACATGTGCGTGAAGATGCTCAATCCGCAGGAGCATGAAACTGTCATCGACACGGCGTGTGGGTCGGCAGGTTTTACCGTGCACACCATGTTCCACGTCTGGCGTCAGATCATCGCGGACATGGGGATGGAAGAAAGCCACCTGTTCACGATGGACCAGAAGCCGCCACGCTGCGAAGACTACGTGCGAGACAAGGTGTTCGCTATCGACTTTGACGAAAAGTCCGTGCGCGTGTCGCGCTGCCTCAACCTCATTGCGGGGGATGGCGAAACTAACGTGCTGCATCTCAACACGCTGGATTGGACCAAGTGGGACGAGACAGTGAAGCAGGACGAATGGTCTGACACTTACGGCGACGGGTGGCGACGGTTGCGCAAGCAGAGGGCAAACCCACGTCAGGCAGACTATCGGTCATTCGGCTATGACGTACTCATGGCCAATCCGCCCTTCGCGGGCGATATCAAACAGTCAGACATGCTGTCGCCTTATGACCTGGCCCACAAGAAAACGGGCAAGCTGGAACGCGCAGTGGGGCGCGACCTGCTGTTCATCGAGCGCAATCTGGACTTCCTCAAACCGGGCGGGCGCATGGCCGTGGTGCTGCCGCAAGGACGGTTCAACAACTCGTCCGACCAGCGCGTGCGCGAGTTCATCATGGAACGCTGCCGCATCCTTGCCGTGGTGGGGCTGCACCCCAACACCTTCAAGCCGCACACGGGCACCAAGACCAGCGTGCTATTCGTGCAGAAGTGGAACAACGATCCCGCCGCGGGGCCGCTATGTCCGAAGGTGGACGACTACAACATCTTCTTCGCCACGCAGCAGGTGGAATGCGTAAACAACTCGGGAGAGAAGGTCTATGTGCGCCGCGATGACGGAACCCTCATGCGCGACACGCACGGCCACTTTATCGTGGCCCATGACCTCTACAATCACGAAGGGCTGACGCAGGACGGCATAGCCGAATCCTTCCAAGAGTTTGCGGCGCAGGAGCAATTCAGTTTTTTTCGCCACGCCCCTTTGACAGTGACCGCCTAAGCGCACTGTTAGAGGGGCTGGAAGCAAGCCTTGTACCGAAGTCCAGCCTTGAGTTTTCGGGCCGGATCGACAGCGAATACTACCAAAAGAAGTTCCTCAAACTTGAAGCTGAGGTTCAAGCAAGGACGTGCGTCCCTATGGGCGACGCAGCAGACTTCTTGATTGGTCCGTTCGGGTCTGCATTCACGGTCAATAACTACACCGATGTAGAAGACTATCGGTATATCCGGGGAAAAGACGTCAAGCCGCTCATGCTAATGGATAATGACAATGTCTTCATGCCCGAAGCGGATTACAGGCGTTTGGAGAGATACGCGCTCAGAGAAGACGACGTGATGATTTCGGTAGTGGGCACGATTGGAAATGCTGCGCTTGTGACTGCCAAAGACCTTCCGGCTATATTCAGTTGCAAGAGTTCAGTGGTAAGGCCTGAGAAGCTAAATCCGGTTTTCCTCACTGTCTATCTCAATTGTCGGCATGGCAGAAACCTCACGCTGCGAAAAGAGCGCGGTGCAATACAAAAGGGCCTCAACCTCGACGATTTGAAGGACGTGCTGGTATTCGAGCCTTCACAGGGCTTTCAGTGTGTAGTTGAACAAACCTTTCGCGGAGCACTCGACCTAACAGAGCAGTCAAAAGGACTACAGGAGCAGGCCGAAGAAACACTGCTAGAAGCACTCGGGCTGGCAGACTGGACGCCGCCGGAACCGCTCAGCTACTCCGCCCGCTCCAGCGATGCCTTAGCCGCCGGGCGTTTGGATGCGCAGTATTTCCGCCCGGTGTTCGCAGAAGTCGAACGGCGACTACTGGCGACTAGCGGAGCTATAGAGTTAGGCGCAATCCTAGACATCAACAGTAGGGGACGACAGCCGAGCTATTCGGACGAGGGATTGCCGGTCGTCAACTCTAAGCATGTCCGCACGAACAAGGTGCTGCTAGATGATGGCAATCGACTTGCAGTTGAGGCAGGCTCGCCAATCGCTATCGAAGAAGGCGATGTTTTGGTGAATGGAACAGGTGTCGGCACCATCGGTCGCGCAGCGGCCTACTTGCATAAACAACGGGCCTTGCCAGATAACCATGTCACAATCCTGCGGACGTCTCGTGTCGATCCGATCTATCTCGCCGTGTTCTTGAACAGCTTGCTAGGCCAGCTGCAAATCGAGCGGCATATCAAAGGTTCATCTGGCCAGATTGAACTGTACCCGAATGATATTGCGAAAGTCGTTTTCTGGGATGCTCCCGAGCATGTGCAGGTAAGCGTTCGCGACGCGGTACTGTCGGCTTTCCACAAGCAACGCCAATCCCACAACCTTCTCGAAGCCGCCAAGCGTGCCGTCGAGATCGCCATTGAAGACAGCGAAGACGCAGCGATGGCCTTCCTTGACGAAGCAGAGGGGGCAGACTGATGGCGCTTCCACCACATGCTAGGGATTGGCTTGAACGGGCAGAGATTGACTATATCGGCCCGTTCGTAAAAGCATGGGCAGCGTTCAACGCATGGTATCGGCACGACAGCGGCGCGGCCACGGAACGCGCGATGCTCAACTTCGCTATCCGCAACAACAATAGTAGATTGCGTCGCCGTGTCCTGCCCTTGCTGCAACACGACAACGAAACCGCAGAAGCGGAGCGGCTCAAACAGGCAATCTGCGACCTACAACTTCAACTGGACGGCATTCAGTGGGAGGTAACGCCCAAGGGCAATGTCGAGCGAGTATCGCTTAGGGAAGTGTGCATCGCACCCAGGTATCTTCAGAACGAGCAGATTGAACGGAACGGCCAACGCTTCACCGCTCGCAAAATCCAAGGCGGCCATATCGAAGTTAAGGTTGTGTCACTCACTACTGGCCACGTGAAGTTCGAATATGTGCAGGAACGGTATGACCCGGCGACCGTGTATGCGCAGCCAGAGTTCACGAGCGGCCTATCAGCACCACAGCAACTGAGACTGCGTGAGTTCTATGACGGTTGCAATCCGCGCCCGATGGTGGACCTTGTGCAGGGCGGCGGCCCGCAGTTGCAGGTATCGACCATGCATTTCCAATGCACGAACGAAGACTTGTTGGCTGGCCTTGTCGAAACGCTCTACGCGATGCGCAATGCCTTGTTGCACGGTGAAGTGGACCCGGACGAGCAAGTGCTTGCCTGCTTCGAACCGGCATATCGAATAGTTATTTCTTTCCTGGAATCAATAAGGTGAATGATCAAAAAAGAGCTTCATGCTGATATCGGCCGGAATAGCGCAACCAACCTGAAATTTAACAAGTGGATGAAGCTGACCGATACTACGCTGCGCTCCGTCCCGGCAGCTTACCCAAGGCGTTGGGCCTCTTATGCCGGACTTTGACCCGTACGATTCGTTGGTTCCTGTGTTTGTCGAAACGGAGATTCCGAAGCGCGTGCATCAGATCGGCACCGCCATCTTCCGCGAGTTCTGGGGTGAGCCTTTTCTTATCACCGTCGCGCACGTTACAGACGAACTGAGCAACGGCGTATTACTCGTTCCGACCGTACAAGGATTAAGTCCAATCGACGGATACATGGCTTACATCGACTTGCCGCCGGAGGTCTCTCGCCGCGAAGACAATGTGGACGTCGCTTACTACAGGCTATCTTCGGAGTTCGCAGCGCAACTTTCATATCATTTCAAACCTCTGCCCCAAGGTCGCGGCGAAATTATTCAGTCGGCCCTCGAACTGACCGTATGCTCGGCGTCCGGGTATCCGGCCAGTAAAGGCAAGAAAAATGATCAAACATACTCGTCGGAAATCTTTTCGTTTCGTGGCGTTGCAGCCCGCCTGGAAACGTATGACCAATTTGGTCTCTCTCCTGAGCAGTCCATCATCATTCATTTCCACAAGAAGCGGGCTGTGCATCCAGAAACGATGGATACATTTCCTACACCAAGCCTCAAGGGTTCTAGTGGCGGTGGAATATTTGCTTGGCCTCCCGGAGCTGAACTATCTGACGATTGGTCACTTCCGCGCCTCGTCGGGGTTATTCACTCATTCAAGGAGAAAGATGGGCTAATCATTGGCACAACCCTCGTCCCCATCTTGGCGGCTATCGGTCTTGGTCGGCTAAAGAAGTTTGGAGGCATCCAGTGATGGTTCCCTCGCGTCCCGCGATACGCGGGGTCGGACCACGGTAACCGATGGAGAACACGACAGAATATGCGGAATTGAGCCCTGAATTCGGGCTTAAAGCGGCAATTTCTGTCTTCAAATGGCCATTCCAGGGAAGAGAGCCATGCAACGCGACGAGTACGCGTTCCACTCCACTGGGCGGGTTGTGTCGGTATAACACTCCCGGAGTCAGGGACTTATGGTGGTCCGACCCTGGTTATTGTTCAGCCCTGCCGGAATACCGGCGGAGGACTGGCAGGTTTCCCTGCTTTTCCCCGCGACGTGACGTCCGGTATCTGATTTCGACAGAGCTGAGAGGCATTGCGCATGGATAAGGAACATCTGCCGAGACTGGTGGGCGAGTTGTATCGTGTTGTCGGGGAGCTAGAAGCGATGTTTCCGGGTAGGCATTTCACGCCGGATGGTCACCTTGTGGGCAGTCTGGGTGAGTGTCTCGCGGCCTATCATTACGGGCTGGATCTCCTCCGGGCATCTTCACCGGGCGTGGACGCCGTTAAGGATGGGCGAGAGATCGAGATCAAGGCGACTCAGGGCAAAAGCGTAGGCCTTCGAAGTGGTCCGGAGCATCTGCTTGTGCTAAAGCTGGACCGGGAAGGCGGCTTCGCGGAAATCTACAACGGACCGGGGAAAGTCGTTTGGCGAGAGTTCGAGGGAAAAGCGAAACTGAGTAACGGCCAGTATCAGATCTCGGTGAAGCGGCTTACCCAATTAATGGAGGCTGTCTCTCCCCATCAGAGAGTGGCAATGAAGATCGCAAACGGATGAGTAGGCCTTCATCGGCCCAGAAGACAGCCTTCAGCCTCCCGCAATCGACGGTAGGCGCATCTGGGTATCCGGAAGGACCATCGGGATGGGCAAGCATCAAAGTCCTCCGACCCGAAGTCGCTTAGAAGAGATTGGTGGAACCTTCGTCCAGGGGTTCTCGGCGCTCTGCAAAGGTGCCCACCAAGGGCGGTGGCTTCTGGGCGGCAAGATGATCTGTGGAGCTGATAAGAACAGGACTTTGGTCAGCTACATGGCCTTGGAGGGCCGGGACATCTTGTGAGCACTGGGTCAAACCTTGCTTTTGCGCTTTCTGAAGCGGATGTACGCCGAGCCGGTGATTGTGTTTCCTCAGGAGCGGGGCCGATACGGGTTCTACTCGCCCTGGACCGTAATCGTGAGCTTGCGCGTGTGGGCGGCGTAGCGGTGCTCCCAGAGGAAGAGGCCCTGCCAGGTGCCGAGGATCAGGCGGCCCTGGCCGACCGGGAGGGTCAGGTCGTTGTGCGTGAGCATGGCGCGGGCGTGGGCGGCCATGTCGTCGTCGCCTTCCATGTCATGGCGGTAGGCCGGGTCGCCGTCCGGGGCCATGCGCGCGATCAGGGTCTCCAGGTCGTGGCGGACGTCGGGATCGGCGTTCTCGGTGACCAGCAGGGAGGCGCTGGTGTGGTGCTGGAAGACGTGGCAGGTGCCGGTGGTGATGCCGGAGGCGCGTACGATGTGCTCGACCGCCTGGGTGATGTTCAGGGTGCCGCGTCCGCGGGTTTGCTCGGTCAGGGTGTCCTGGTAGACGGCCATGCGCACTCCTCGAATGCAAACAAAAAAGCGCCCGTAGGCGCTTGATTGGTCGATCTAAATTGGTGGAGGCGGCGGGAATCGAACCCGCGTCCGCAGGACCTCCGCCTTCGGCTCTACATGCTTATTCTGTCTTTTAATTTAACCAGCGACTACCCGACAGGCAGGGAATGTAGCTGGCGATCCCGGTTGAGTTTTAATGGATCCACGCCGGGCGCGCTTCACCACGATCTTATGAGAGTCGACGCCCGATACTGGACGCATAAGCACGGCTCCAGTCGGACGGCATCTACCGGTTTTTAAGCGGCGAGTGCGTAGTTGTCGTCGTTGGCAACTATTTTTTTGCAGTGGTTTTAACGAGGTCCACTACAGCCTCGGCATGCACCTCAGGTTTCGCGACCCGCGTCGAAGCCATGTCGCCCCCAAGTACTACATGGACAGGGTAACGCATTGGGAGTTCCCCAACCAGCGCAATTGCTGTCACGTACCGGTCCCGCGCGGCAGGCGCCTCCGGTACAATGCGCGGCTTTCGGTACGTCCGGTTTCGAGGAAGCGTAATGCGGGTTGTGGAAGGGGGCGCGGCGGTCTCGCCGTTTCGGCTGCGGGCTCTGGAGGCAGGGCTGCGGGCAAGCGTACCGGGCGCCGGCCCGCTGGCGGCACGGTTCATCTATTTCGTGGCGACTCGCCGTCGGCTGAGTCCGGACGAGGAGGCGGTGCTGGCGCGCCTGCTGCGCGAGGGCGATGCCTGGGAGGCCCCCCAGTTTGCGGTGCAGCGCGAACTGGTGGTGATCCCGCGCTTTGGCACGATCAGCCCGTGGTCGTCCAAGGCCACCGAGATTGCCCACCATGCCGGGCTGGAGGACGCGGTCGAGCGGATCGAGCGCGGCATCCACTGGCAGATCGGGGGCGAAGCAGCGGCGAGGGCCGATTTGGAGGCGCTGGCCGACCTGCTCCATGATCGCATGACCGACGCGGTGATCGAGGATCCGGCGGCCGCGGCCCAACTCTTTCACCACGAGACGCCACGGTCGCTGGGGCGTGTGGAGCTCGGCGAGGATGCCCGCGCGGCGCTGGAGCGCGCGAATGGCGAGCTGGGCCTGGCGCTGTCCCCCGACGAGATCGATTACCTGGCCGATGGGTTCTCCGCGCTGGGGCGCGCGCCGACCGATGCCGAACTGATGATGTTCGCGCAGGCCAACTCGGAACACTGCCGGCACAAGATCTTCAATGCCGCCTGGGTGCTGGACGGCGAGGCCGACGAGCGCACGCTGTTCGGGATGATTCGCCAGACCCATGCGCGCCATCCCGAGGGCGTGCTGTCCGCCTATAGTGATAACGCATCGGTCATCGCCGGGCATGAAGGGACGCGCCTGATGCCGGATGCAATTACCGGCGAGTATCGTCGCGAGGCGCTGGATCTGGCGATCCTGATGAAGGTCGAGACGCATAACCATCCGACCGCGATCTCCCCGTTTCCCGGGGCTGCCACCGGCTCCGGTGGCGAGATCCGCGACGAGGGCGCGACGGGACAGGGGTCCAAGCCCAAGGCGGGGCTGACCGGGTTCTCCGTGTCCAACCTGCGCATTCCCGGCTTCGAACAGCCCTGGGAGCGGGATTTTGGCCGCCCTGGCCGCATCGAAAGCGCGCGCCAGATCATGCTGGATGGCCCGATCGGCGCGGCTGCCTTTAATAACGAGTTCGGACGGCCGGCGCTGGCTGGCTACTTCCGTACCCTGGAGATGGCACTGCCGGATGCCGCCGGTGGCGAGACCCTGTACGGCTATCACAAGCCGATCATGCTGGCCGGCGGGGTCGGGTCGATCCGCGGCGAGCACGTGCACAAGCAGGATGTGCCGGCCGGCACCCCGATCGTCGTGCTGGGTGGCCCGGCGATGCTGATCGGTCTGGGCGGCGGGGCGGCCTCGTCCATGGCGAGCGGGGCGAGTTCGGAGCAGCTGGACTTTGCCTCGGTGCAGCGCGGCAACCCCGAGATGGAGCGGCGCTGCCAGGAAGTGATCGACCGTTGTACGGCCCTGGGGGCCGGCAACCCCATCCTGTCGATCCACGACGTGGGTGCGGGCGGGTTGTCCAACGCCATTCCGGAGATCCTGGACGACGCCGGGCGCGGTGGGGTGATCCAGTTGCGCGACCTGCCGACGGCCGAGCCGGGTCTGTCGCCGATGGAGCTGTGGTGCAACGAGGCGCAGGAACGCTACGTGCTGGCAATTGCCCGCGAACATCTGGAGACCTTCCGTACCCTGGCGGCGCGTGAGCGCGCCCCGTTCGCGGTGGTGGGCGAGGCCACGGACGAGGGGCACCTGAAGGTCGAGGACGACCTGTTCCACGAGCCGCCGGTGGATATGCCCATGGGCATGTTGCTGGGCAAGATGCCGTTGATGACCCGCGAGGACCGCCGCCGGGCGCCGCCGGTGACGGACTTCGATCCCGAGGCCTGTCCGTTGGCGGAGGCACTGGAGCGCGTGCTGCACATGCCTTCGGTCGCGGCCAAGCACTTCCTGATCACGATCGGGGATCGCAGCGTGGGAGGGCTGGTCGCGCGCGACCAGATGGTCGGTCCCTGGCAGGTGCCGGTGGCGGACTGCGCCGTCACGCTGACGGATTTCGATGGGTATACCGGCGAGGCGATGGCCATGGGCGAGCGCACGCCGCTCGCGATCCTGTCGGCGCCGGCCTCCGGGCGCATGGCGATCGGCGAGGTGGTGACCAACCTGGCCGGGGCCGATATCGGCGGCACGGATGCGATTCGCCTTTCGGCCAACTGGATGGCCGCCGCCGGGGTACCGGGCGAGGACGCCAACCTGTTCGACACCGTGCGCGCCATTGCCGAGGACCTGTGTCCGGCGCTGGGGATTTCGATCCCGGTGGGCAAGGACTCGCTGTCCATGCGCACGGTATGGGAGACCGAGGACGGGCAGGCGCGGCACATGCACGCCCCGGTCTCGTTGATCGTCTCGGGCTTTGCCCGGGTCGCGGATGCCCGCCGGACCCTGACGCCGCAGCCGGATCCGGCTGCGGACGATCGGCTGTGGCTGATCGATCTGGGCGAGGGTCACGCGCGCATGGGGGGCTCGGCGCTGGCTCAGGGCTACGGGCATATCGGCGAGACCGCCCCGGACGTGGTGGATGCCGCCCGCCTGCGCGCCTTCTTCGATGCCATCGGCACCCTGCGCCGCAACGGCCTGTTGCGCGCCTACCATGACCGCTCCGACGGCGGACTGGTCACGACCCTGCTGGAGATGGCCTTCGCCGGGCGCTGTGGGCTCGATGTGGAGATCCCTGGCGGCCAGCCGGTAGCGGCCTGGCTGTTCAACGAGGAACTGGGTGCGGTGGTCCAGATGGCTGCGGGTGCCGAGTCCGCGCTGCGCGACGCCTTCGCGGAGGCGGGGCTGGAGGCGCACCTGCACCCGGTGGCGCGCCTGCGCGAGGATGAGCAGATCGCCATCCGCCAGGACGGGCGGCATCTGTACACCGGTGACCGTGCCGGTCTGCAGCGTCAGTGGCAGGAGACCTCGGCGC
The DNA here is from genome assembly GCF_001999325.1 of Thioalkalivibrio versutus. Classification (GTDB taxonomy): domain Bacteria; phylum Pseudomonadota; class Gammaproteobacteria; order Ectothiorhodospirales; family Ectothiorhodospiraceae; genus Thioalkalivibrio; species Thioalkalivibrio versutus. The sequence continues at coordinate 35,173 of NZ_MVAR01000005.1, read as the reverse complement.
GGATGCAGCGGCTGCGCGATGATCCGGAGTGTGCCGACGAGGAGCTCGCGCGGGTGGAGGCCGATGGCGGTCTGCAGCCACGGGTGAATTTCGATCCGGCCGAGGATGTGGCCGCCCCGATGATCGTGCGCGGCGAACGTCCGCGCATTGCGATCCTGCGCGAGCAGGGGGTCAACGGGCAGCTGGAGATGGCGGCGGCGTTCGAGCGCGCCGGGTTTGCCCCGGTGGACGTGCACATGACTGACCTGCTGGATGGGCGCCAGGATCTGCGCTCGATGCAGGGGATGGCCGTCTGCGGCGGGTTTTCCTACGGCGACGTGCTGGGTGCCGGCGGCGGCTGGGCGCAGACCATCCTGAATCATCCGGCTCTGCGGGATGCCTTCCAGGGGTTCTTCGAGCGTCCCGAGACCTTCACGCTGGGGGTCTGCAACGGCTGTCAGATGCTTTCGCATCTCGCGCCGCTGATCCCGGGAGCCGATCACTGGCCGCGCTTTGTGCGCAACCGTTCCGAGCAGTTCGAAGCGCGCCTGTCGCAGGTGCGCATCGAGCCGGGCCCGGCCGTGCTGCTCGACGGAATGGCCGGCTCGGTGCTGCCGGTCGTGGTCTCGCATGGCGAGGGACGCACCCGTTACGCTAATGGTGTGCCGGTCCATGATCAGGCCACCCTGCGCTACGTGGAGGCCGATGACACCCCGGCGACGGTTTATCCGGCCAATCCGAATGGCTCTGCCGGCGGGGCCACCGGCTTCGCGAGTGAGGATGGGCGCGCGCTGATCATGATGCCGCATCCGGAACGCGTGTTCCGCAGCGTGCAGCACAGCTGGCACCCGGCGGACTGGGGCGAGGAGGGCCCGTGGTTGCGGCTGTTCCGCAATGCCCGGGTGTTCGTCGGCTGAAGCCCGCCATGGTCTATAACGGAAACATTTGTTCCGGCGACGAGGGAGGCGGGAGCGCACATGGATGACGCCAGTCAGGACGAGTTTCTCGGAGATGACCTGCGTGTGACGACCGCGCTGATGATTGGTCCGTCGGTCCGGTCCGCCACCGATCCTGTGCTGGCGCAGCGCCTGATCGAGAGCCTGGACCTGTTCGACGACGCGCACCCGCGCGGAGCGATGCCGCACGAGGACGAGTCCTCGCCCGAGGTGCAGCGTCTGGAACACAAGCTGGATCTGTTGTTGCATCTGGTCGCGGAGTCACTCCACCCCGAGCGCCCGGATCCGGTGGAGGCGACGCTCAGTGGCCACGGGATTGTGCTGCCAGCGGGCACGCTGCCGGAGGATTGTGACCGCGTGGAGGTCTATCTCAGTCGCCTGTTGCCCCAGCCCTGCGTTCTGGGTGTCGAGACTCCGACAACCCGTGGAGGCCTGCAGATGACTCGCTGGACAGGGATTGAAGGTCCCCTGGAAGAGGCGATCGGTCGCTGGATCTTTCGGTTGCATCGCCGCGAGGTCGCCGGGAAACGCCAGAAAGTTGACGGCAATCACAAATAAGCTCGATACTGCGAACTCGATCACACCATTGGATGCCGGCCCGGACTTTTCTCGGGTGGGCGCATCCGATCGCGGCAATCGGGGCACAGATGCGGGATCCGGGGGAACAACAACAGGCCATGCGCATTGCACTCAGCGGCGATGCGGGAGCCGCGGACGCAACACGGGCGATCCTGAACTGCCTTGGTTGCGAGGCCGAGACCCACTCCAACCCCACTGATCTGATGGACGGCACGCCCGCCGCAGCCGTGTGGCTTTGCGGACCTGCCGCCGAACTCTCCGCGCGCCTGCAGGAGCCGCGCGGGAATCTGGCACCGGTTGTCGTGCAACCGACTGACGGTGGCCAGGTGCAGGCCAACGGGGTGGATTGCATCGTCGAGCATCCGCTCTCGATTGGCCGGGTTTCTCAGGTCCTTCAGTGGCTGCGCTTCGGTCGCGAGCCGGGGTACGACGATATCCCCGGGCTGGTCGGGTCGCATCCGACCATGCAGGCGGTCAAGCGCCTGGTCGGGCAAGTGGCGCGGACCGATGCCACGGCGCTGATCCTGGGCGAGACCGGATCCGGCAAGGAGGTCGTGGCCCGCGCGATCCACAACGCCTCCGACCGCGCGGACAAGCCGTTCGTGGCAGTCAACTGTGGCGCCATCCCGGCGGATCTGTTGGAAAGCGAGCTGTTCGGCCACGAGAAGGGCGCGTTTACCGGCGCCTTCACCGCGCGCGCCGGCCGGTTTGAACTGGCCGAGGATGGCACGCTGTTTCTCGACGAGATCGGCGACATGCCGTTGCCGATGCAGGTGAAACTGCTACGCGTACTGCAGGAGCGGGTGTTCGAGCGGGTCGGCTCCAACAAGTCGATCCCGGCCCGCGCGCGAATCATCGCGGCCACCCACCGGAATCTGGATGATGCGGTGGCGGATGGCAGCTTCCGGCAGGATCTTTTCTTCCGCTTGAGTGTATTCCCGATCGAGCTGCCACCCCTGCGCGAACGCACCAGCGATATGCCGCTGCTGATCGCCGCTCTGGAAGACCGGCTGCGCGACCAGGGCATGGCCCCCGCCCACCTGACCCCTGCGGTGGTTGCCCACCTGGGGCAACTGGCGTGGCCGGGGAATATCCGCGAGCTGGCTAACCTCCTGGAGCAGCTTGCGATCATCTATCCGGATCTACCGGTGGACCTGGCGCAGCTGCCACCGCGGGTGCGTCCGGACGGAATCGAGGATCTGACCCTGCCGCCGACTACGCCGAATGGTTTCGAAGGCGGTTCCGCTGCGGGCGCCAACCTGCTGGCCGGTGGTCTGCCACCGGAGGGCGTCGATCTGCGCAGCTTCCTCAACGACCTCGAGCGCGACATGATCACCCGTGCCCTGGATGAAACCGGGCACGTGGTGGCGCGCGCCGCGCGGCGTCTGGGCATGCGGCGGACCACCCTGGTTGAGCGCATGCGCAAGTTCGGCCTGGGCAAGGCCTGAGAAGACGCGAATGCGGGCGTGAATGCGCCCGGAAATCGGTGTGCTCAAGTGGACGGAATCCCGTCACTCGATGGAGCCGAGATGGGCAACCCCCGCGTCATAGGCTTGACGGATCCCGGGCCGATCCAGAAAAACCCTCTATAAACCAATCGCCTGCCTTGATGGCGCGATGTTTGCTAGATCTTTCCCGAATCGATACGGGAAGACCTTCATGTCGCGAGCCACGATCCTGCTGGTGGATGCCGAACCCGAACTGCGAGAGGCCGTGGTCCAGGTGCTGGCCACGATCCCGCGGGTGCGTCTGCAGACGTGTACTGCCGGCGAGTTGGTGCAATCCCTGGAGGTATCCGCCCCGGCGGTCATTCTGCTGGCGCAGCCTGCGGACCTGTCCCGGGATGCCCTGAGCCATGCCACGGCAGCGCTGGCGGCAGTCAGCCGCGACGCGAGCCAGGATCAGGAACTGGCCGCGATGCGACATGGGCTGGAGGCGCACTTCGCGCTCCCGCTTATGGCGGACGAGCTGGCCGGGTGGCTGCGTCCGCGGGTGCGACCGGAGCCGTCGCTCGAGGTCCCTGCGTTGGTGACACGCAGTCCCGTGATGCGCGGCATCGATCGCTTCGTTACGCGCATTGCCGGCAGCACGGCAACCGTGTTCGTTACCGGTGAGTCGGGGGTGGGCAAGGAGGTTCTGGCGCGGCAGTTGCACGCGCGCTCGCCGCGGCGACGGGGACCATTCGAAGCGATCAACTGCGCCGCACTGCCCGAGGCGATGCTCGAGGCGATGCTCTTCGGGCATGCCAAGGGCGCCTTTACCGGCGCGGTCGAGGCACGACCGGGCAAGTTTGTGCGGGCCGACGGCGGCACATTGCTGTTGGACGAAGTGACGGAGATCCCGGTGCATTTGCAGGCAAAGCTGCTGCGTGCGCTGCAGGAGCGCGAGGTCGAGCCCCTGGGCGGGCGGCGGCCACAGCGCGTGGACGTGCGCGTGATCGCAACCTCCAATCGCGATTTGCGCGCGGCCGTGGCCGAAGGGCATTTGCGCGAAGACCTGTACTACCGACTGAACGTCTTTCCCCTGTGCATCCCGCCACTGCGCGAGCGTGCAGAAGATATTGTGCCCTTGGCCGAGGCCTTGCTCCGACGCCTGAGTGACGGCCAGCTCCAGACCCTGGATGACGGCGCACAACGACGGCTGCGCGAACACGACTGGCCGGGCAACGTGCGCGAACTGGCGAACGTGATGGAACGCGCGGTCACATTGCATGACAACGCGGATCCGCAGGTGAGTGCAGAGTCGGTTTGGCTGGATGCGGACATGGTGAATCCCTGGAGTACCGGGGCCGGCGAGGTGACCACCGGGGCGCAATCGAAGCCGGATGACGAGAACCCGACACCGATGCTGGAGCAGACCCTGCAGACGCAGGAGAGCCGGGTGATCATGAACGTCCTGCGCGAGTCCGGCGGGCGGCGCAAGGAGGCCGCCGACCGGCTGGGAATCAGCCCCAGAACATTGCGTTACAAGATTGCGCGTCTGCGCGAGCACGGCTTTGCGGTGCCCGCGTCGGGCTAATGTGTGGTCGCCTGGCATATGGATTGCTTGAGAGTTTCTGTCGAACACGAAAATACGACGGGCCCGTCGTGGTCGGTCGGCCGGCGTAACAAGACGCCCCGGGGGTAGTGAGCATGAGCGAGATGCAGATCCAGAACGTCCTGCAGCAGATGCGTCAACTGACGCAAGCCAACGGCGTGGAAAACACGAATGCGGCCCAGCAGGCGCGCGAACCCCAGCGCGTCGGCGGCACGGACTTCCAGAACGTGCTGACGGAGTCGCTACGGGGTGTCAATCAGGTGCAGCAGCAGGCGACCGATCTGCAGACGCGCTTCGAGCTGGGCGATGACAACGTGAGCCTGCCGCAGGTGATGACCGCGATGAGCAAGTCGAGCATCGCCTTCGAGGCGACCAACCAGGTGCGCAACCGTCTGCTGACGGCGTATCAGGAAATCATGCGGATGCAGGTCTGATCGGCCGATCGGGCTGAGGGAGAGAACGGACGATGGCCGAAAATGCACAATCCCTGCCCGCGGTGGTGACCGGCGGGATCAAGGAGTTTAACGGGATGCCTGCGGGCCGCCAGCTTGCCCTGATCGGCATGCTGGCGGGTGCCATTGTGGTGATCGTGGCGCTGCTGTACTGGGCGCTGCGCCCGACCTACGTACCGTTGTTTCCGCGCATGGATGCGGAGGATGCGGCGGAGGTCGTGCAAGTCCTTTCGCAGGCCGGTATCCAGTATCAGGTCGATTCCACGACGGGGCAGGTGAAGGTGCCCCAGGGCGAGGTGGCTGGTGCGCGGCTGCAGCTGGCCGGCGAAGGCCTGCCACGTTCCGGCGACATGGGCTTCGAGCTGCTGCAGGAGGATACCGGCCTGGGTACGAGCCGGATGATCGAGGGGGCGCGCCACCATCGGGCGATGGAGGGCGAACTGGCGCGTACTGTGGCATCGCTGAATGCGGTGGACCGCGCGCGTGTGCACATTGCCGAGGGTGAGCAGTCGGTGTTCGTGCGTGATCGGCGCCCGGCCAGCGCGTCGGTGGTCGTGCACCTGCGCGGTGGGCGGTCCCTGAGCGAGTCGCAGGTCGGTGCGATCGTGCACCTGGTCGCGTCCAGCACCTCTGATCTGGATCCTGATCGGGTCACTGTGGTGGACCAAAGTGGGACGCTCCTGACCCAGGATGGCGGCGAGACGGGCATGGGTGGTAGTGGCGACCGCCTGAGTTTCACCCGCGACGTGGAGACCCGCTATACCGACCGTATCCGTGACCTGCTGATTCCGATCGTCGGGCGCGACAAGGTACGGGTGCAGGTGAACGCGGACATCGACTTCTCGAGCGTCGAGCGCACCGAGGAACTGTACGATCCCGAGACGATTGCCCTGCGGTCCGAACAGACCCGCGAGGACGAGCGCACGGGACCCGAGGGCGGTATCGGGGGTGTCCCCGGGGCGCTGACTAACCAGCCGCCCGCCGGTGGGGTGGTCGGCGAGGAAGGCGAGGAGGGTGAGGGCCCGCCCGCGGCGCTCCCGGGCAGCCGCAGCACCAATATCACCCGCAACTACGAGGTGGATCGCCGCATCAACCATATCCGCGAGATGCCGGGGGGCGTGCAACGCGTGTCCACGGCGGTGGTGGTGGACTTCCGCCAGGAGGTCAACGAGGACGGCGAGACCGTGCAGGTGGCGAGGGATGCGGAGGAACTGCAACGCATCGAAGCGCTGGTGCGCGAGGCGGTTGGATTCAATGCCGAACGGGGGGATACGATCAATGTAGTGACCGCCCCGTTCGAGGCGCCCATCGAGGCGGTGGCGGCGGACGAAATCGCGTTCTGGGAACAACCCTGGTTCCTCGAGGTGGTCAAGATCGTGGCGGCATTGCTGCTGGCTCTGATTATCCTGTTGACGGTGGTGCGTCCGGCGATGAAGCATCTGATGAAGCGGCCGGCGCCGCCGCCGCGGCGCGAGGAAGATCGCGAAGCGCTGACCGACGAGTCAGCGGGCAGCGAGATGGGCATGGGGATGGGCCAGGGCGAGGGTTCGGCCGTGGCCGCGCTGACCGGCCCCAAGGGTCCGGACCAGCAGGAGATGGATCTGGAGGCGGTGCGCGAGATGGTCCGCGAGGACCCCAAGCGCGTGGCACAGGTGATGAAGACGTGGTTGGGTGACGATGGCCGCTGACAAGAACGCCAAACAGGAAGGTGCCGAGCGCGCCGCCGTGTTCATGATGAGCCTCGGCGAGGACGCCGCCGCCGAGGTCATGCGCCACATGGGGCCCAAGGAGGTGCAGAAGATTGGCACCGCGATGGCCTCCATGGACCGCATTTCGCGCAGTGACGTGAATGCCGCGCTGCATGAATTCTCCACCCACGTGCAGGAGCAGACGGCGCTGGGCGTGGGTGCCGACGAGTACGTGCGCAGCGTCATGGAGAGCGCGCTGGGTGACAAGGCCTCGGGCCTGATTGACCGCATTCTGCTGGGACGCAATTCCAAGGGAATCGAGGCCCTCAAGTGGCTGGATCCACGGGCGATCGCCGACATGCTGCGCAACGAGCACCCGCAGATCGTGGCGATTGTTCTTTCCCACCTCGACTCCGACCAGGCCTCGGACACCCTGCAGTACCTGCCCGCGCGGGTGCAGTCCGACATCGTGATGCGCATTGCGACCATGGATGGCGTTCAGCCCCAGGCCCTGCAGGAGCTGGACGAGATCCTCGACCGTCAGCTTTCCGGCAATGCCGCGAGCAAGACGTCGATGCTGGGTGGCGTGCGTTCGGCGGCCAACATCATGAACTTGATGGAGGGCTCACGGGAGGCGGAGATCATGGATACGATCAAGGAGTCCGATTCCGATCTGGGTTCGCGGATCGAGGAAGAGATGTTCGTGTTCGAGAACCTGGTGGAGATCGAGGACCGCGGTATCCAGACGCTGATGCGCGAGATCCAGACGGAATCGCTGGTGCTCGCCATGAAGGGTGCCGACGACGACATGAAGGACAAGATCTTCCGCAACATGTCCAAGCGCGCGGCCGAGATGCTGCGCGAAGACCTCGAGGCCAAGGGGCCGGTCCGGGTCAGCGAGGTCGAGGCCGCACAGAAGGAGATCCTGTCCGTGGCCCGCCGGCTCGCGGAGAACGGCGATATCGTGCTGGGTGGCGGTGGTAGCGAGGCGATGTTGTGACCGACGCCCCGGCGGCCAGGCTTTACACCGACGCGGCGGCATCGCGGTGGGAGCCGCCGGAGATTGGCGACAATGGGGTCCACCCCCCGCGTCGCCTGCCCACGGCCGCCGAGATCGAGGCGATCGAGGACGAGGCCCGCAAGAACGGGTTCGAGGGCGGTTATGCCGAGGGGCATGAACTGGGCAAGAAAGAAGCCGAGAAGGCCACCCGGGCGCGTGAGGACAAGAAACTGCGGGAGACGGTCGCCGTGCTGGAATCCGTGGCCGGCGGGCTTGCCGACCCGCTGGCGGATGCCGCCGATGCCCTGGAGCCGGAGTTGCTGGCGCTGGTGACGGCGCTTGCACGCAAGGTCGTCCAGAGCGAGCTGGAGACGCGACCGGAGCAGATCCGGACGGTCCTGGAGGGGGCATTGGCCCAGCTTCCCGGGCGCAACCAGGAGGTTCGGGTGCACTTGAACCCGGAGGACCAGGCGCTGGTGGAGGCCTATGGTGAGCGGGCGGATGCGCGCATCACCTGGGTCCCGGACGCGGGACTTGCGCGCGGCGGCTGTCGCCTCGAATCGGGCGCGGCAAGTGTCGACGCAAGTCTCGAGCGGCGTCTGCAACACGCGGTGGAAGCCCTCTGGGATGGCGACTATCCGGAGATGGACGGCGCACCCGACGAGGAAGATCACCAGTCCGCCAATTCCGTGGACAGCGCGGCCCCGGAGGATTCATGAGTACCCCGATCGACGAGGTCCGCCGCAAGGGCCGGGAACGGCTGAGTAGTGGCTTGCTGGATCGTCTGCAGCAGTCGCGCGGGCGGGTCGAGCGGGTCAATCCGCCGCAGTCGGAGGGTCACCTGTCGCGCCTGACCGGCCTGACGCTGGAGGCGGAAGGCCTGCGCTTGCCCATTGGGGGGCGCGCGCTGATCCACGGCGAGAACGGAGACACGGTGCCGGCCGAGGTCGTCGGTTTCCAGAATGAACGCACGTTCCTGATGCCTGAGGAAATCGCGGCGGGCCTGACGCCCGGCGCGCGCATCGAGCCGCTGGATAACCAGCGTCAGATTCCGGTCGGGGAGGGGCTGCTGGGCCGCGTGATCGATGCCAACGGGCAGCCGCTGGACGGAAAAGGCCCGATCCGCACCCATGATTTTGGGCTGTTGGCCGGGCGGCCGATCAACCCGCTGCAACGCGCACCGGTCCGCGAGCCGCTGGATGTGGGGATCCGGGCAATCAATGGTCTGCTGTCGGTGGGTCGTGGTCAGCGCCTCGGTCTGTTCGCCGGATCCGGGGTCGGCAAGAGTGTGCTGCTGGGGATGATGACGCGCAACACGACGGCGGACGTGATCGTGGTCGGGCTGATCGGCGAGCGCGGTCGGGAAGTGAACGAGTTCATCCACGAGATCCTCGACGAGGAATCGCGCACGCGCACGGTGGTGGTCGCCGTGCCGGCGGACCAGTCGCCGCTGTTGCGCCAGCACGGGGCCTGGGTGGCCACTGCGGTTGCGGAGCATTTCCGGGACCAGGGCCTGCACGTGCTGTTGTTGATGGATTCCCTGACCCGCTTTGCCCAGGGCGCCCGCGAGATCGCGATGGCGATCGGCGAGCCGCCGGCCTCCAAGGGGTATGCGGCATCGGTATTTGCGCGCCTGCCGCAACTGGTGGAGCGCGCCGGCAACGGCGACGTAGGGGGCGGCTCGATTACCGCCTTCTATACCGTGCTCGCCGAGGGCGATGACCAGAACGATCCGATCGTGGACGCCGCGCGCGCGATCCTGGACGGCCATGTCGTGCTGTCGCGCGAGGTGGCAGAGACCGGGCGCTACCCGGCGATCGACGTCGGTGCATCGGTCTCGCGCGTGATGTCGTCGCTGATCTCGCCGGAACACGAGCGGGCAGCGCGACGCTTCCGCGGCCTCTCCGCCACCTATATGCAGAACCGCGATCTGATCGCGGTCGGGGCCTATCGCAAGGGTGCCGACCCGCATCTGGACGAGGCAGTGGCGATGCACGAGCGCCTGGAGGCGTATCTGGCGCAGGGTCGCGAAGAGGCCGTCGGTTTTGACCGGGCGCGGGATGACCTGCTGGCGCTGGTTGGCGGGGCGGCATGAACCCGAAGCGCCTGGAACGACTGTTGCGCCTGCGCCGGATCGAGGAGAGCGAGGCCACCCGCCAGCTGGGTGAACGTCTGCAGCAACTGGATGGCATTGCCGGTCAGCGCGAGCGCCTGGAAACCTATCAGCGCGAGTATCTGCAGGCGACCCTTCCGGATGACGCCAACGCCCTCAAGTGGTTGGCGGGCATGCGCGACCAGTTGCGCTCGGCGCTGGAGCAACAGGACCTGCGCATTCAGGCGGCGGAGTCGCAGGTGGAGACCGCGCGCCAGGAGTGGCTGGAGCGCCACCGCAACAGCCTGTCGCTGGAAAAGCTGCTGCAATGCAGGAAGGCCGAGACGGCGCAACACGGCGCCCGGCGCCAGCAAACCGAACAGGATATGTGGGCCACGCGGCAGGCTCATGCGCGCGAGGAAGCGTCGCGTTGGCAAGGTTCTTGAATGGACCGTGACTATCGATTAGGGCAAGGGCCCGGGGATCCACCCGGCACACCGAGGATTCGGAGATGATCGCGACACAGAACACCGGTCAGGGCATGCTGCCGCTGCTGCAATTGCTGGGCGGCGAGGCATCGCTGCAGGACCTGGACGGCCTGAAGGGGCTGAAAGGGAAGGACGGCGAGGGGTTCCTCGCGGTTCTGGAGCCGCAGATGGAGGCCTTGCTGGCGAACCTGGGGGTGCCTGGAGACGAGCTGGAAGGGCTCGATCTGGAAGCCATGCTGGCGCGGCTGCAGGATCTACTCGACGGGCAGGGTTTCGCCGCGGGCGACGAGGCGGGGGGCAAGGGCTTGCCGGTCGCCAGCCTGATGGCGGCAGTGCAGGAACCGGGGCGTATGGACGCGGCCCGTGGGGAGGCGGGCGCCTCCGGCCGCGGGGGTGCCGAGGGCCAGGCGTTGCCGGTCAAGCCCCTGCCTGCAGCCGTCATGCGCCTGTTTGTCGAGGCCAGCCAGGCGGCGGGCGGGCGCGACGGCCTGGCCGCATTGAAGCCCGAACTGCTGGGCGCGCAGGGCGGGCTGTCGCGGGACGGCGTGCTCGATGTCCTCGCCCAGTGGATGACCCAGGGCGGGGACGACGAGTCGCGCCGCGGGCGTACCGACCCCCTGGGGGGCGTCCTGCCGGCTCTCGCCGGTGGGCAGGCCGAGGGGGCGGAGGCCGCGCGTGCGCTGCCGCGACTGGACCTGACCCGGCTCCTGCAGCAGCCCAATGGGGCCCGCGAGCTGGCCGATCAGGTGCGCATGCTCGCCCAGGCACAGGGTGGGCGCACCGAGCTCAAGCTGCATCCCCCGCAGCTGGGCAGTCTGGATATTCGGGTGCTGGTCGAGGGTGACCGCACAAGCATCCAGTTCATCAGCGCCAATCCGGTGACCCGCGAGGTGCTGGAGGCGGCCATGCCGCGCTTGCGCGACAGCCTCGCCGAGAGCGGGCTGATGCTCGAGGACGCGACCGTCTCCGACCAGGCGGCCGAGGAGGAGGCCGAGCAGGATGAGCGCCAGGCAGCCGCCGGGGCCGCTTCGGAGCTGGCCGAGGCCGAAGACAACGAGAATGAGGGCAGCACGCTCTCGATGCTGAATCGGCGCCTGGATTTGTTTGCCTGATTCGAGCCCGGCGCGGGCTCGGTCTTGCGATATCCGATGGGCGGCGGGCGGTGTCCGTGACCTGCCCCATCGGGCCCCTTTCGCTGTCGTAGCGATTTTCCGTGAGTGCCGCCAAGAATCCGTCTTTCCCGCGCGGCGGGCGGCCGATTCTTGACGTTATCGCCCGTTCCTTCCCCCGAAGTGTCCTTCAGCCTCCTCCAGTATTGGTCGCTAACTATCGGATAAAGCGATAGAAAGACAATGCTGGCATCTGCCTTGCTAAGGTCTTTTCCGAGAGCAAATCCTCGGTTTACCGGATAGCGGGTGCGACATGGCGAAGAAGGAAGTCAATCTGGACGACGAAGAAGGCGGCACCCCGAAGAAGGGCGGCATGGGCAAGCTGCTTGTGCTGCTGCTGATTGTGATCCTGCTGGTGGGCGGCGGGGCCGCTGCGGCCTGGTTCTTCCTGGTTGCGGGCGACGAGGCTGCCGAACAGGTGGAGGAGGGCCCCCCCGAGCGCTTCTACACCAGCCTGGAGCCGATGACTGTCAACATCGAAGCGCCGGGCCGCATCCGGTATCTGCGTGCCGAGGTGAGCCTGGTGACGCACGAGGCGCCGGTGATCGAGGCGTTCGAGCGGCATATGCCGGCGATCCGCAACGACATCCTGGGCATCCTGGCGGAACAGCGTTACGAGGATCTCAATACGCGTGATGGCAAGGATGCGCTGGCGGAGGAGCTGAAGGAAGCAATCCGCGAGATTCTGCGCTCGCGGGATGCGCCGGACGCGGTCGAGGCCGTGTTGTTCAACGAACTGGTGATGCAGTAGGAGCCCCGTTATGGCGCAGACGGATATCCTCAGCCAGGACGAGATCGATGCCCTCCTGCATGGTGTGGACGAGGGCGACGTCGAGACCGAAGACCCGTATCCGAGTGACGGTCAGGCGCGGGAATTCAACTTTGCCACGCAGGATCGCATCGTCCGTGGGCGCATGCCCACGCTGGAGATGATCAACGAGCGCTTTGCGCGTCAGCTCCGGGTCCGTCTGTTCAATGTACTGCGTCGCTCGGCCGAGATCTCGGTGGTCGGCACCCGTATCACCAAGTTCTCCGAGTACATGCACTCGCTGTTTGTCCCCACCAGCCTGAATCTGGTGCGGGCGCATCCGCTGCATGGCACCGGCTTGTTCGTGTTCGACCCCAAGCTGGTGTTCATCCTGGTCGACAACTTTTTCGGTGGCGACGGGCGCTACTACACCCGCATCGAGGGGCGAGACTTCACCCCGATGGAGATGAAGGTCGTCCACGGCGTGCTGGAAGGGGCCTTCGAGGATATGCAGAAGGCCTGGCAGCCGGTGATGGAGCTGAAGTTCGAGTTCCTGAACTCCGAGGTCAACCCGCAGTTCGCGAACATCGTCTCGCCGACCGAGATCGTGGTCATCAGCGAGTTCCACATCGAGCTCGACGGGGGCGGCGGCAACCTGCACGTGACCCTGCCGTACTCGATGATCGAGCCGATCCGCGAGCAGCTGGATACCGGCATCCAGTCGGATCGCTCCGACGTCGACCAGCGCTGGATGCACGCGCTGCAGGAGGAGATCCAGACCGCCGAGGTCGAGATCAGCTCCATGCTGGCGGAGACCGAGGTCACCGTGCGCGAGCTACTGGATATCCAGCCGGGCGACATCATCCCGGTGGACCTCCCCGAGAAGATCACCTTGCAGGTCGAAGACATCCCGATGTTCCGCGGGAAGTTCGGCGTATCCAATGGCATGAATGCGATCCAGGTTTCGGAACGCATCATCAAACGATAGAGGGCGCAGCATGGCTGACACCGACGATCCCAAACAGGACACCCCGACCGCGGATGAAGATACCGCGGGCGCTGAAACCATGGCCGAGACCGAAGGCGGTAGCGACGACCAGGCGCTGGCCGACGAATGGGGGGCCGCTCTGGCGGAACAGTCCGCCCTGGCCGAGCAGAAGGATGACGAAGAGGCCGCCGACCCGGACGCCCTGCTGAACGAAGCACAAGGCGGTGGGGGTGCCGCGTCCGCGCAAGCGGCGCCGAAGACCGAGAAGAAGGAACGCAAGCACAAGCCGGATTCGGCCGCGGAGGCCCTGCAGCCTGAACAACTGTCGGGGGTGGTGCAGGGCGACGGCGAGGAGATGAACCTGGAGATGGTGCTGGACGTTCCAGTGACCATCGCCATGGAGATCGGTCGCACGCGCATCCCGATCCGCAACCTGCTGCAGCTGAACCAGGGCTCGGTGGTGGAGCTGGACCGTCTGGCCGGGGAGCCGCTGGACGTGCTGGTGAACGGCACGCTGATCGCGCACGGCGAGGTCGTGGTGGTCAACGAGAAGTTCGGTATCCGGCTGACCGATGTGATCAGCCCCAGTGAGCGCATCCGCAAGCTCAAATAGCCATGAATCCACGTAATACGCGTAGTTCGGCCCTCGTCCTGGCGGCCGTCACGGGGACCCTCTGGCCTTTGACTGCCCTTGCGGAGGGTGGCAGTGGCGGGGCCGCTGCCTATCTGACCCAGCTAATCGGCGGTCTGGTACTGGTGATCGGTGCCATTGTGGTGCTGGGCTGGATCCTGCGCCGGACCCAGGGCGGACTGAACCGCGGCTCGCAGGTGATCGAGATCGTCGCGGCACGCTCGGTGGGCACGCGCGAGCGTCTGGTGCTGGTGCAGGTGGGCGATGAACAGGTGCTGGTGGGCGTGGCGCCTTCCGGCATGCGCACCCTGCACACGATGCGCGAGCCGGTGGTGGCGCCGGTAGGCGAGACCCCGGACTTCTCCAGTGCGCTCAAGCGCGCCGTGACCCGCCGGGCTCCGCCCGGTAGCAGCGAGCGGGGGCAGTTGTGATGGCGCTGTTCCTGCGGTTCGCGCTGGCACTGGGCCTGCTGCTCCTGCCGGGCCTCGCCGGGGCCCAAGTGGCGCAGGGTATCGAGGCCCTGACCGTGACCACCAACGGAGACGGGGGCGAGACCTACTCGGTCACGCTGCAGATCATCCTGTTGATGACGCTGCTCACCCTGCTGCCGTCGATCCTGATCATGATGACGTCCTTCACCCGGATCATTGTGGTGTTGGCGATCCTGCGCCAGGGCCTGGGCACGACCCAGACGCCCTCGAATCAGATCCTGATCGGTTTGGCCTTTTTCCTGACCCTGTTCGTGATGGCCCCGGTGCTCGACGAGATCTACGAGACCGCGTTTGTGCCCTACGTGAACGAGGAGATCGGGACGGAGGAGGTGATCGAGGCGGGGGTGCAGCCGTTGCGCGAGTTCATGTTGATGCATACCCGCGAAAGCGATATCGCGATGTTTGCCGAGATCAACGGGATCGACGGATTCGAGGAGGCGGATGACATCCCGTTGAACCTGCTGGTGCCAGCGTTCATTACCAGCGAGCTGAAGACCGCATTCCAGATTGGCTTCCTGATCCTGATCCCGTTCCTGATCATCGACCTGGTGGTGGCCTCGGTCCTGATGTCGATGGGGATGGTGATGCTCTCCCCGCTGATTATCTCGCTGCCGTTCAAGGTGATGCTGTTCGTTCTGGTGGACGGCTGGGCGCTGATGATGAACACCCTTGCCACCAGTTTCTTCGTGTAGGAGAGCGCGATGACACCCGAACTCGTTGTGGACATCGGTCGCGAGACGCTGACCGTGGTGGTCCTGCTGGCCGCGCCGCCGCTGCTGACGGCGCTGGCCGTGGGTCTGACCATCGGGATGCTGCAGGCAGCGACCCAGATACAGGAAATGACCCTGTCGTTCATCCCCAAGCTGCTGGCGATGTTCGCGGCGCTGCTGATCAGCGGGCACTGGATGCTGGCGTTGTTGATCGACTACACCGAGCGCCTCTACGAGGGTGCGCCGGGGATGGTGGGGTAGGCATATGGCCCTGGCGGCGGAACAGCTGGTGCTGTGGGTGGGGGCGGTCCTGTGGCCGTTCGCCCGCATTGGCGCCATGCTCGTCGCCATGCCGATCTTCGGTGCGGATACGGTCAATGCGCGGGTGCGCATGGGGCTGGCGCTGTTGCTGGCGATCTTCGTGGCCATGCAGGGGCCGGTCCTGCCGGATATCGATCCGCTCAGCCTGGAGGGCGTGCTGGTCACCCTGCACCAGGTCGCGATCGGCGTGTTCATGGGGTTCATTCTGCAGATGGTGTTCTCGGCCGTGACTCAGGCGGGCGAGGTGGTCGCACTGGGCATGGGCCTGGGTTTTGCCTCGATCATGGATCCGGCCCAGGGCGTGCAGGTCCCGGTGGTCTCCACCATCTTTGTGATCTTCTCGACCCTCCTGTTCCTGGCGATGAACGGCCATCTGATCGCCCTGGAGCTGATGCTGACCAGCTTCGAGACCATGCCGATCGCCCCGACCGGTCTGAACGCCGAGGCCTTCTACGCCCTGGTGGGCTTCGGCTCCACGATGTTTGTGGGCGCGGTGCTGGTGGCGTTGCCGGCGGTTGCCTCGCTCCTGTTGGTGAATATCTCCATGGGGGTCATCACCCGCGCGTCCCCGCAACTCAACATCTTCGCGGTGGGTTTCCCGATGATGATCCTGATCGGGTTCGTACTGATGATGTTGATCCTGCCGGGCCTGCCCGAACGCTTCGGCGAGCTGATGCTCGAGGGCTTCAACCTGATGCAGACCCGGATGGGCTTCTGAGATGGCCGAGAACGAGAGCGGACAGGAAAAAAGCGAAGAGCCCACTCCGAAACGCCTGCGCGAGGCGAAGGAGAAGGGGCAGGTCCCGCGCTCGCGCGAGCTGAGCACCTTTCTGGTGCTGATGGCGGGCGGGAGCTTCCTGCTGATGTACGGCCCGAACATGGGGGCGCAACTTACTGAACAGATGAGCAGTCGCCTGGATTTCGAACGCGAAATGGCCTACGACTCGTCGCTGTTATTGCCTTATCTGGCCGATGAGATCTTCCGTACCCTGCGGACCCTGTTCCCGTTGTTCGGCGTACTGATCGTCGCCGCGGTACTCGCGCCGATCGTGATCGGCGGCGCCAATTTTTCCTGGAAGGCCGCCGCGCCCAAGGTCTCCAAGCTGAATCCCGGGAAGGGCCTCAAGCGAATCTTCTCCTGGCAGGGGCTGATGGAGTTCGGCAAGACCTTCGCCAAGTTCGTACTGATCAGCAGTGTCGCGGTCGCCGTGCTGGCCACCTTCTCCGACCGGCTGCTGATGCTCGGTTACGAGCCTGTTCATCAGGGCATCATCCATGCCGCCCAGCTGGTTCTGGGAACCTTCATCGCGGTCTCGGCGGCCCTGATCGTGGTCGCCGCCATTGATGCGCCGTTCCAGATGTGGAATCACCAGAAGCAGTTGCGCATGACCCGGCAGGAGGTCAAGGACGAGTACAAGGAGACCGACGGCAAGCCGGAGGTCAAGCAGAAGATCCGTCAGTTGCAGCAGGAGATGGCGCAGCGGCGAATGATGGAGGAGGTCCCCAAGGCCGACGTGATCATCACCAACCCGACCCACTACGCCGTGGCTATCGTCTACGAGGCCTCGCGCATGGCGGCACCGAAGGTGGTGGCCAAGGGCGTCGACGAGGTGGCCGCCTCGATCCGCGCAGTCGGGGACGAACACGCGATCATCCGTGTCGAGGCCCCGCGCGTGGCCCGCGCCATCTATTTCACCACCGATCTGAACCAGGAAGTGCCCAACGGTCTGTTCGTGGCCGTGGCCCGCATCCTGGCGTACGTCTACCAGCTCAAGCGGGCCGATGCCGACGCGCAGATGCCGGATGACCTTCCAGTGCCCGAGGACTATCTCGATCCTGACAAGCAACGCGGCCCGCGGAGGGATCGCTAATGGCCTTCTTTGACCGTCTGGGTAACGTGGGCAAGTGGGGGCTGGGGGCGCCGATCCTGCTGATCGCGATGCTCTCGATGATGGTGCTGCCGCTGCCGCCGCTGGCGCTGGACGTGCTGTTCACCTTCAATATCGCGCTGTCGCTGGTGGTGATCATGGTTGCGGTGTACACCCCGCGGCCGCTGGAATTCGCGGTCTTCCCGACCGTGTTGCTGGTCGCTACGCTGCTGCGCCTGGCGCTGAACATCGCCTCCACCCGCGTGATCCTGCTGGAAGGCCACACCGGCACGGATGCCGCCGGCAAGGTCATCCAGGCCTTCGGCGACTTCGTGGTCGGCGGCAACTACACCGTGGGGCTGGTGGTGTTCGCGATCCTGATCATCATCAACTTCGTGGTGGTGACCAAGGGGGCCGGGCGTGTGTCCGAGGTCAGCGCCCGCTTTACCCTGGATTCCATGCCCGGCAAGCAGATGGCGATCGACGCCGACCTGAACGCCGGCATCCTGACTCAGGAAGAGGCGCGCAAGCGCCGCGAGGAGATTGCCAGCGAGGCGGACTTCTACGGCTCCATGGACGGTGCCTCCAAGTTCGTCCGCGGCGATGCCATCGCGGGGATCCTGATCCTGTTCGTAAACATCATCGGCGGGCTCACCATCGGTGCGGTGCAGCACGGCATGTCGATCGGCGATGCCGCGACCAACTACGTGTTGCTGACCATCGGCGACGGCATCGTTGCCCAGATCCCGTCGCTGGTGCTGTCCTCCGCCACCGCGATCATCGTGACCCGCGTGACCAGCAGCCAGGACATGGGCCAGCAGGTGTACGGGCAGATGTTCTCCAACCCGCGGGTCCTGTACGTCGCCGGTGGCGTGATCGGCGCGCTGGGCGTCGTGCCGGGCATGCCGAACGCCGTGTTCCTGGGGCTGGCGGCGTTGATCTTTGGCTGGGCCTACCTGCTCAAGCGCCGGAGCCGCGAGGCCGAGGTGGAAGTGGAGCGCATCCCGCAGGAAGACGAGGGCGGGGCTCGTTCGGAGGATCGCGACCTGACCTGGGAAGATGTCCCGCCGGTGGACCTGGTCTCCCTCGAGGTCGGCTACCGCCTGATCCCCTTGGTGGACCGCACCCAGGACGGCCAGCTGATGGGACGGATCAAGGGCGTGCGCCGCAAGCTGTCGCAGGAGCTCGGCTTCCTGCTGCAGCCGGTGCATATCCGCGACAACCTGGAATTGAGCCCGAACGCCTACCGGATCAGCCTGCTGGGCGTCACTGTGGCGGAGGCCGAGGTGTTTCCCGATCGCGAACTGGCGATCAATCCGGGCGAGGTCTTCGGCACCGTCCCGGGTACCCCGACCAAGGACCCGACCTTCAACCTGGATGCCCTGTGGATCGACCCGTCGGATCGCGACCAGGCCCAGGGTGCCGGCTATACCGTGGTCGACTGCTCCACGGTGATTGCGACGCATCTGTCGCAGGTGTTCCGCGAGAACGCCCACCGCCTGATCGGGCACGAGGAGGCACAGCACCTGCTGGATCAGCTGGCGCGGCATTCGCCGAAGCTGGTGGAGAACCTCGTGCCCAAGACCCTGTCGCTTTCGATCGTGCTGAAGGTGTTGCAGAACCTGCTGGCCGAGCAGGTCTCGATCCGCGACCTGCGCACGATCGCCGAAACCCTGGCAGACGACGGGGTGAAGAGTCAGGATCCCGGCACTTTGACCGCAGCGGTGCGCGTCGCGCTGGCGCGCTCCATCGTCCAGGACCTTGTAGGACCGGAGGATGAGCTGCCACTGATCGCCCTGGACCCGTCGCTGGAACAGCTCTTGCATAAGTCCCTCCAGGGCAGCTCGGGTGGCACGGTTGGACTGGAGCCCGGGCTGGCGGAACGGCTGCAGCGTTCGGTTGCGGATGCGGCGCGGCGCCAGGAGACGGCCGGCCAAGCGGCGATCCTGGTGGTGGCACCGGAGATCCGTTCCTGGATTGCCGGCTGGTTGCGCGGCGCGGTTCGCAGCCTGACCGTCCTGGCGTTTACCGAGATCCCCGACAACCGGCGGATTCGGGTAGTGGCCACGGTCGGTCAGGAAGAAACGCAGAAGCAGTCCGCATGAGACATAGGGGTTCCGCCGCGTGAGCGGCGCAGGAGATCAAAGCATGAATGTCAGACGATATCGGGCCCGGGACATGCGCGACGCCATGCGTCAGGTGCGCGAACAACAGGGAGAGGATGCCGTGATCCTCTCCAGTCGCCGGGTGGATGGCTGGCTGGAGGTGGTCGCCGCCCTGGAGGATGGCGAGTCCTCGGAGCCGGTTCGCGAGCCGGAGGCTGCAAACCCGGCCCGCGAGGCGCGCACCGCCGACCGCGCCCCGAATTCGGCGGCGCCTTCCTGGCCGGCCGATCCCGAACTCACTGCGATGCGCCAGGAGTTGCGTGACCTGCGCAGCCTGATGACGCGTCAGTATGCGGAGAGTGACGAGGCTCGCTGGGCGGCCCGTCATCCGCTGGCGGCAGAATGCAAGGTCCGCCTGATCGACCGCGGCTTCAGTGAATCGCTGGCCCGCAGCCTGGCGGGCAGCATCCTCGATGACAGCTCCCCCGAGCAGGCTTGGGAGCGTCTCCGCGCGCGGCTTTCGGGTGCGATTGCCACGCATCGCCCGGCGATCCTGGACGAGGGCGGGCTGCTGGCGATGGTGGGGCCGACCGGTGTCGGCAAGACCACCACGCTGGCACGGATCGCGTTGCGCCAGATCCGTCGGATGGGACCGGATTCGGTTACGCTGGTGACCCTGGACAGCCAGCGCATCGGTGCCACACGGCAGCTGCAAGCCTTTGCGCAGATGGCGGGGATCTCGGTGCGCGTGCTGCAGAATGCGCGCGAACTGCGCGATCTGGCGCGGCGCGTGGACGATGGCCACCTGATCCTGGTGGATACCGCCGGGCAGGCGCCGCGCGCGGTGGAGGAGGAGTCGCTGTTCGCGCATCTGCCGCCGGATATCCGTGCCGAGAGCTGGTTGGTTGTGTCGGCCACGACCCAGGGCAGTACCTTGCGGCGGGTGCTGGAGGCGTTTCGCAAGGCGGATCCCTCGGCGCTGGTGCTGACCAAGCTGGACGAGGCAGAACAGCTGGGCGAGGTCCTGTCGGTCCTGCTGGATCAGCACCTGGGACTTGGGTTCGTGAGCGATGGCCAGCGCATCGCCGAGGATTTTCACCGGGTTGATACGGGGTATCTGACCCGCCTGGCGCTGGACGACGACGCGGAGGGCGCGCGGGCGGGTGGCAATGCCCGTGAGACCTGGGCTGCCGAACGGCTGGCCGAAATGGAACCGCCGCGACGCTCGCGCGCGCCGCTGCGCCCGGCGCAGGGGACCGAGCCGGCAACACTGGAACTGATTCAGCCGGTTGGAAAGGGGCGTTATGCCACGCACTAACAAGCCGTTGAAGGTCATTGCGGTCGCGTCGGGCAAGGGCGGGGTCGGGAAGACCAACGTGTCGGTCAATCTGGCGGTCGGCCTGGCCCGGTTGGGCCGCGAGGTGATGCTGTTCGATGCGGATCTGGGCCTGGCCAACGTGGACCTGTTGCTCGGGATGCGCCCGGAGCGCACCCTGCATGATCTGGTGACCGGCGCGGTGGACAGCCTGGACGATGTCCTGGTCCAGGGGCCGGACGGGGTGAAGGTGGTCCCGTCGGCCTCCGGTATCGCGGCGATGGCGAACCTCACGCCGGCGGAGCACGCAGGGCTGATCCATGCCTTCAGCGCCTACCGCAGGCCGCTGGATGTCCTGATCGTGGACACCGCCGCAGGCCTGCAGGAGTCGGTGACTTCGTTCTGCCGGGCGGTACAGGAGACCCTGGTGGTGGTCTGCGACGAGCCGGCTTCGATTACCGATGCCTATGCCTTGATCAAGGTGCTGCACCGTGACCACGGCCTGCGGCGTTTCCGCATGGTCACGAACATGGTCAGCGGACGCGAGGGGGCGGAGCGGCTGATGCAGAAACTCAATACCGTCTGCGGCAAGTACCTGCCGGAGGTGGTCCTGGACCTGGCCGGCTATATCCCCATGGACGAACATCTGCGCAAGGCCGTGCAGAAAAGGGCGCCGGTGGTTCAGCAGTATCCCGGCAGTCCGGCTGGCAAGGCGTTTGCCGACCTGGCACACACGGTGGATCGCTGGCCAGTCGGTGGGGGTGACCACGGGGGCGTCGGGTTCTTCGTGGAACGAATGCTGCAGAGCGCATGATGACGACGCGTAATCGCCTTTCCGGCTACCAGGCGACGTCCACCGCGACCGGTGGACACGAGAAGCTGATTGCCGATCACGTTGAACTGGTGCATCGCATTGCGCACCACCTGATGGCCCGTCTACCGGCCTCGGTCCAGGTCGATGACCTGATCCAGGCCGGCATGATCGGTCTGCTGGAGGCGGCGCGGCAGTTCGAGGGCGGGCAGGGGGCGACCTTTGCCACCTACGCCGGAATCCGCATCCGCGGCGCGATGATCGACGAGTTGCGTCGCAGTGACTGGACGCCACGTTCGGTGCATCGCAACAGCCGGCGTATTGCCGCCGCGATCCAGAGTGTCGAGGCCCGCGAGGGGCGTGCGGCGCGTGGGAGCGAGGTGGCGGCCGAGCTGGACGTGCCTATCGATGACTATTACGACATGCTCAAGGACCACGCCGGGGCCCATCTGTTTGCACTGGACGATCTGGGTGGCGGGGATGACGGGGCCGATCGCGTGATCGAGGGGCAGGAAGTCTCGCCGTCGCGTAGCCTTGAGGCTGGCGAGTTTCGCGAGGAGTTGGCCGAGGCCCTTGGGGATCTGCCTGAACGCGAACGCCTGGTGCTTTCGCTGTATTACACCGAAGAACTGAATCTGCGCGAGATCGGGGCTGTTCTGGGCGTGACCGAGTCGCGCGTGAGCCAGATTCGCAGCCAGGCGGTCATTCGGCTGCGCGCGCGCATGGGGTCGTGGCTCGAAGACGGCGCGGCTTTGCAGTTATTCTAAAACTCACCTTACGAATCCCGGAGTGACGTGTGGACAAGGGAATGAAAATTCTCATCGTGGACGATTTTTCCACGATGCGGCGCATTATCAAGAACCTCTTGCGCGATCTTGGCTTCAATAATACGCAGGAAGCCGACGACGGCAGCACCGCGCTGCCGATGCTGCAAAATGGTGATTTCGACTTCCTGATTACCGACTGGAACATGCCCAACATGCCGGGCATCGACCTGCTGAAGGCCGTCCGGGCGGATGCCAACCTGAAGTCGATGCCGGTGCTGATGGTGACGGCCGAGGCCAAGCGCGACCAGATCGTGGAGGCCGCGGAGGCGGGTGTGAACGGTTATGTGGTCAAGCCGTTTACCGCCGAAACGCTGAAGGAAAAGATCGACAAGATCTTCGAACGTATTGAAGCACAGGGCTAAGGATCGCCCGGTGGTGAATACGGACGACGTCCGTCTCGCTTGCGCGGGTGGGCGTGACCCGGCTCCTTCGGCGCCGTACCAGCAAGAGGCTCCTCATGACTGAACAGGAACACCCCCCACGCGACGGCCAGCTCGAGCTGGCCCGACAACTGGTGCAGACGCTCGAGGCGGGCGACGACGCGGCGGCGCGCGCGCTGGTGCAGGATCTTGCGCGTCCTTACGACCGCGAGCTCTTCGATGAACTGGGCAAGCTGACGCGCGACCTTCACGAGGCCTTGCAGAGTTTCCGTGGGGACTCGCGTCTGGTGGAGCTGACGCAGGCGGAGATCCCGGATGCGAAGGAACGCCTGAACTACGTGGTCACCATGACCGAGCAGGCCGCGCACGCCACGATGGGCGCCATCGAGTCGAGCCTGCCGATCGCCGAGTCGTTCAGCCAGCAGGCGGCCGACTTGACCGCCAAATGGACGCGGTTTCGCAACCGGCAGCTCTCGGTGGACGAATTCCGCGATTTCGCGCGTGAGCTGGACAGCTTCTTCGGGCAGGCGGGCGAGGACGCCGAGGAGTTGCGGCGGCTGCTCTCCGAGGTGCTGATGGCACAAAGTTATCAGGACATTACCGGCCAGGTGATTCGCCGGGTGATCCAGTTGGTGACTGACCTCGAAGAGAACCTCGTTACCCTGATTCGGCTCTCCAGCGGGCGCATGGAGCAGGTCGAAGCGGCCGAGGCGTCCCTGGATCGTGGCGAAGAAGACCGCGAGGCGGACCGCAAGGGTCACGGCCCCAGTGTGCCCAAGACTCAAGATTCCAGCGCAGATGTCGTTCAAGGACAGGACGAGGTGGACGATCTGCTATCAAGCCTGGGCTTCTAGCAGTGCCCCCCATACGACTGGCGCCACGGGACCGGAGAGACTGAATGGCCATCGACCCCAATGACGAGATCCTTCAGGACTTCCTGATCGAGGCCGGGGAACTGCTGGAGGGGCTCAACGAGCAACTCATCGACCTGGAACAGAACCCGGACGACCGGGATCTGTTGAATGCGGTCTTTCGAAGCTTCCACACCATCAAGGGGGGCGCCGGGTTCTTGAGCCTGGATGCGCTGGTGACGGTGTGTCATCACGCCGAGGACGTCTTCAATCTGCTGCGCAACGGCGAACGCCGTGCCGATAGCCATCTGGTGGACACCATGCTCCGCGTGCTGGACTCCCTGAACGTCATGTTCGGGGATCTGCGTTCCGGAGTGGACCCGACCCCCGCCGATGCCGCGGTGGTCGAGGACCTGCGGCGCATGGCAAAAAACGAAGATGTCGCCGGAGATACCGCCGGGGCGCCGCCCGCGCCTGAACCGGAGCCCGTCCCCGAGCCACAGGCCTCGGCCCCCGGCGACGCCATGGTGGGCGGTGGGGAGGAGATCACGGACGACGAGTTCGAGGCCCTGCTGGATACGTTGCATGGTGACGGGGCCCCGGCACCCGTGGACGCGGCCGTGCCGGGCGACGCCGGGGCCAGCGAAGACTCGGGCGGTGATCTGATCAGCGACGACGAGTTCGAGAATTTGCTGGACGAGTTGCAGGCCAAGGGCGGAGGTCCGGCATCGCCCGAACCGGCTGCGGACGCCCCTGCGGATCCACTGCCGACCGAGCCCGCGGCCGTGGCGCCCGAGCCGGAAAAAGCGGTAACGCCGGAACCGGCGGCTGCCGGTGGGCAGGGCGGCGGTAGTGCCCGCGCCGGCGGGGCCGAGGCCGGTGGGCGCTCGGCTCCGCAGGGCGAGACCTCCGTGCGTGTGGATACCGAGCGCCTGGACGAGATCATGAACCTGGTGGGCGAGCTGGTTCTGGTACGAAACCGGCTGAGCATGCTGCGTTCGCAGCATGTCGACGACGAACTGGGCAAGGCGATCAGTTCGCTGGCACTGGTGACCTCCGACCTGCAGACCTCGGTGATGAAGACCCGCATGCAGCCGGTGAAGAAGGTCTTCAATCGCTTCCCTCGAGTGATCCGCGATCTGTCGCGGAATCTGGGCAAGGAGATCGAGCTGGAGATCTTCGGCGAGGAAACCGACCTCGACAAGAATCTGGTCGAGGCCCTGTCCGATCCGCTGGTGCATCTGGTGCGGAATGCTGTGGACCATGGCATCGAGACGCCCGATGTGCGCGAGGCGGCGGGCAAGTCGCGCAAGGGTACGGTCGTGCTCGGCGCGGCCCAGGAGGGTGATCACATCGCACTGCTGATCAAGGACGACGGCGGTGGCATGGACCCGCAGGCCCTGCGTCGGAAGGTGGTGGAGAAGGGGCTGATGGAGCCCGCGATGGCCGAACGCATGACCGATCGCGAGGCCTTCAACGTCATCTTCATGGCCGGATTCTCCACCAAGACCGAGATCTCGGACGTCTCCGGCCGCGGGGTTGGCATGGACGTGGTCAAGACCAAGATCTCGCAGCTCAACGGCACCATCGAGATCGATTCCGAGATCGGCGTAGGGACCACGCTGCGGGTGAAGCTGCCCCTGACCCTGGCGATCCTGCCCGCCCTGATGGTGATTCTGGACGGCCGGCGTTTTGCGATCCCGCTGGCCTCGGTCTCCGAGATCCTGGATCTGGATTTGACCAAGACGAATTACGTGGATGATCAGGAAGTCATCATGGTGCGCAAGCACGCCCTGCCAGTCCATTACCTCAAGCGCTGGCTGAAGCCTGGGCACGAGCCCGAGGTGCGCAAGGATGCCCACGTAGTGGTGGTCCATACGGCCGACCGCAAGGTAGGACTGGTGGTGGATGATCTCGTGGGGCAGGAAGAGGTGGTCATCAAGCCGCTCGGCCAGAATCTGCAAGGCGTGAAGGGCCTGGCGGGAGCGACGATCACCGGGGATGGGGGCATCGCCCTGATCCTCGACGTCTCCGACCTGGTGACCATCCTGATGCGGCAACTGCAAATGTCCGGTCGACCGCGCCGCGCGTCGCGCTCGAGCGAGGGCTGAGGATGCCGATCAGGGTTCTGGTAGTTGACGATTCGGGGTTCTTTCGTCGGCGTATCGCCGAGATCCTGGATTCCGATTCCGGCATTGAGGTCGTAGGTTCGGCCGAGAATGGCGAGCAGGCGATCGCCAAGGTCCGGGACCTCGATCCCGATGTCGTGACCATGGATATCGAGATGCCGGTGATGGACGGCATCACTGCGGTGCGCAAGATCATGGCCGAGCGCCCGCTTCCGATCCTGATGTTCTCCAGTCTCACGACCGAGGGAGCCCAGGCGACCCTGGATGCGTTGGAGGCCGGGGCGGTGGACTTCCTTCCCAAGCGCTTCAGCGACATGGCGGGGGACGAGGACAGCGCGCGCATGCTGCTTCGGCGCCGCGTGCGCTCGTTGTCACGCAGCCGGGCGCGCTCTGTCAGTGCCCCGGGCACGACCACGCCTGCGCGGGAGGCCCGGCCGTCCGCGCGCCGCGAAGAGACCGACCGTCAGGCCGCGGCCGATGCGCGCAAGCCGGCTCCGGCGGTTGCCAGTTCCCGGCCGCCGACGCCGTTACGGCAGTTGCGCGCGGTACTGATTGGTACCTCCACCGGCGGTCCAGTGGCGCTGCAGGAGGTGCTGAAGCCGCTCCCGGCGAATTTCCCGCTGCCGATCCTGCTGGTGCAACACATGCCCGCCAGTTTTACCCCGGCCTTCGCCGAACGTCTGAACGCCATGTGCAATATCGAGGTGCGTCAGGCGAAGGACGGTGATGTGCTGAAGCCGGGCGTGGCGCTGCTGGCCCCGGGCGGGATGCAGACAACGCTGGAGCGCGGCAGCCAGACGCATGTGCGAATCGCGGAGAGCCCCCTGGGCACCATCTACAAGCCGAGCGTGGATGCGGCCTTCGGTTCCGCCGTGGAGGCGCTGCGCGGGCAGGTGCTTGCCGTGATCCTCACCGGCATGGGCGCCGATGGCCGCGAAGGCACGCGGGCGCTGAAGGGCGCCGGCGCGCAGGTGTGGTCGCAGGATGCGGCGACCTGCGTGGTGTACGGGATGCCGGCGGCAGTGGCCGAGGCCGGCCTGTCCGATCATGTGTACCCGCTGCCCGAAATCGGGCCCGCACTGGTGAAGGGGTTCTGCTGACATGGATATCCTGAGCCTCATCGGGATTACCCTGGGGCTGGTGGCGGTTCTCGGCGGCAGCATTGCCAAGGGCAGTGGCCTGGGTGCGCTGTGGAATGCCGCGGCCTTCCTGATCGTGGTGCTGGGGACCCTGGGGGCGACCCTGGTGCAGGCACGGCTGTCGGTCTTCATGCACGGTATGCGCATCCTGCCGTGGGCCTTCAAGCCACCGAAGGTCGACAATCGCGCGACGGTCGAGCAGATCGTCGAGTGGTCGCATGTCGCGCGCAAGGAAGGCCTGCTAGGCCTGGAGACGCTGGCCGACGAGGAGACCGACGGCTTTGCCCGCAAGGGACTGCAACTGCTGGTGGACGGTAGTGAACCGCAGACCATTCGCCAGATCATGGAGGCCGACCTCGACAACCGCGAGCACTTCGACCTGCAGGGCGCGAAGATCTTCGAGAGCATGGGGATCTATGCCCCGACCCTGGGGATTGTCGGCGCGGTGATGGGCCTGATGGCAGTGATGCAGAACCTCGCGGATCCGAGCAAGCTGGGGGCGGGCATCGCGGCGGCCTTTGTCGCCACGATCTACGGCATTGCCTCGGCCAACCTGCTGTTCCTTCCGGTGGCCAACAAATTGAAGTCGATTATTCAGAACCGCTCGCAACACCAGCAAATGCTGATGGAAGGTCTTATCGCCATTGCGGAAGGTGAAAACCCGCGGAACATCGAAAGCAAGCTGAGTGGCTTCATCCACGAGTGAGGTCACCATGGCGCGACGCAAGCGGGCGGAAGAACATCAGAATCACGAGGCATGGGCCATCCCCTATGGGGATCTGGTCACACTGCTGCTGGCGTTCTTCGTGGTGATGTACGCCATCTCCTCGGTGGATGACGGCAAGTACAGGGTGCTGTCCGAGTCGCTAGTGGACGCCTTTCGCGCACCGATGCAGGCCGACCCGATTCAGGTCGGGGATCCCACCGTGGCCCGGGAACGTACACCGCAGGATCTGCGTGCCCTGGTGCCTATCGAGGTCCAGCCAGGTCTGGTGGAGGATGGTCCTCAGCCCATCGACATGGCCTTGAGCGGGATGCTTGACGAGGGCCCGGACGACGCTGGGATGCAGGCGTTCCTGGACGAACTGGCGGATACCGCGCGCGAGATCGAACAGGCGATGGCGCAATGGATCGAGGATGGCGACCTGCGCGTGACGCGCGAGGCCTATTGGCTGGAGATCGAGATCACCAGCCGTCTCCTGTTTGCGTCCGGGGCGGCGACCCTGAACCCACAGGCGGAGGGTCTTCTGCAAGAGGTTGGCGAGATTCTTGCGCCACGTGTCTCCCGCGTTCATGTGGAGGGACACACGGACAATGTGCCCATCCAGACCGCGATCTATCCGTCGAATTGGGAGCTGTCGTCCGGACGGGCGGCCGCAGTGGTCAGCGTGTTCGAGGAGGTCGGGGTCGATCCGGAGAATCTGGTCGCCCTAGGCTATGGCGAGCACCGGCCGACGGCCAGCAACGACACTGCGGAGGGGCGGGCCGAGAACCGGCGCGTGTCCATCGTGGTACTGCCCGGGGCGCGTCCGCGCGCCGAGGGCGCGCAGGAACCGGAGCGCCTGCGCGAGGATCTTCCGCCCGCACCGCTCCCGATGGATGGAGACACACCATGAAGGTCTGGGCGGTTGCAAACCAAAAGGGGGGGGTGGGCAAGACCACCACCACGGTGACGCTGGGCGGGCTCCTGTCGGGCCCGGAGCAACGCGTGCTGCTGGTGGATGTGGACCCGCACGGATCGCTGACGGCGTATTTCGGCCATGATCCGGAGACCGCCACGCGCGGGGTGTACGAGCTTTTCAGCCAGTGCGCCGAGGGTGCGGATCCGGACCCGAATGGACTGATCCGCGAGACCCGGTTCCCGGGGCTGGATCTACTGACCGCGAGTACCGCGCTGGCGACGCTGGATCGCCAGCTGGGAACCCGCAGTGGCATGGGGCTGGTGCTGCGTCACGCGCTGGAGAAGATCTCGGGGCAGTACGACTACGTGTTGCTGGATTGCCCGCCGATGCTCGGTGTGTTGATGGTCAATGCGCTGGCCGCCTGTGACGAACTGCTGGTGCCGGTGCAGACCGAGTTCCTCGCCCTGAAGGGGCTGGAACGAATGATCAATACGCTGAAAATGGTACAGAAATCGCGCAAGTCCGAGTTGGCGTACCGGATTATTCCGACCCTGTTCGACCGTCGTACGCGCGCGGCGCACGAGGCCCTGTCGGAACTGCGTCGTTTGTACGGCGACGACGTCTGGCCGGGCGTAATCCCGGTGGACACGAAATTCCGCGATGCCTCCAGTGCCGGGCAGCCGCTGTGTTTCATGATCCCGGACGCCCGGGGTGTGCTCGCCTACTCGGATCTGCTGGAGGCCATCGGTGGCCGGCTGTCCGAACCCCATGAACGGAGGCGACGCGGATGAACCGTTCCATAGTCGACAACCTGGCCCTGAAGGCCGAGCCGGAGGCGCTGGACGACTACTTCGGCAGCCTGCTGGACGAGCCGGAGCCCGTTCGCCCGCTTCTGCGACCGGATATCCTGGAGCCACGGCCGCCGGTAGAAGAAGCTGCGCCCGTAGTGGAGTTGGAAGCCCCGGTCCGTGAAGCCGATGCGGTGGACGTCGTCCCGGCGCCGGTAGTGGCCTCGGCCCCACCAGCCCCACCGGCCGATCCAGCGGAGCGCGAGTATGCGCGGCCCGAGCAGCCGTTTTCGGCCCTCGTGATCGAGGCTGGCAACCTGACCCTGCTGGCGCCGCTACATGCGCTGGGCGGGGTGGCGCCGCTGGACAGCCTGGAAGTGCGGCCCACCCCGAATCATTCGGTCTGGTACCTTGGATTGGCGGATACCAAGCAGGGGCGGGTGCAGCTGATTGACCTGGCCGCAGTGGTGACACCGGAAGATCGTGACTACGAGCCGGATACGGCCCGGCAGGTGGTGTTCCTCGCGGGTTCGCGGTTCGCGCTGGCCTGTCGCGCGATTCACGGTACCCGGGTGATCCAGCCGGAGTCGTTGCGCTGGCGCAGCCACCGCCGGCGCCTGCCCTGGCTGGCCGGCGTGGAGCGCGAGAAGATGGCGACGTTGCTGGACCTGGAGGCGCTGGATCGCACCCTCGACGAGGGTGGCTGGGACTGATCCCGGCCGGCGCCATTCAAGCATGGCGGTAATCGGCCGATAACCCGGTCAAGACGACACCACAGGGCGGCCCCCGCCGGCACGGAATATCGAGGATGACATGAGCAGCGCACAAGACGTAGAAGCCATGACCAAGGCCGACACCGCTCCGTATGTGACTTTCAGTCTGGCGGAGGAAACCTATGCGATCGACGTTCTGCAGGTTCAGGAGGTGCTCAAGGTTACCGAGATCGCCCCGGTACCGGGTGTGCCGGACTACATCCTCGGGATCATCAACCTGCGCGGGAATGTCGTTACGGTGATCGACGCCCGGCGGCGTATGGGGCTGGATGATCGCGAGTCGGATGAGGCCTCGCGCATCGTGATCATCGATGTAGACAACCAGAACGTGGGGATTCTGGTGGATTCCGTCTCGGAGGTCGTGCGGATCTCCCCGGATTCGGTCGAGCCGGCGCCCGAGGTGGGTAACGATGACAGCAGCCGCTTTATTCAGGGCGTGACCAGCACCGAGGAGGGCCTCACCATCCTGGTGGACCTGAACAGGCTGCTATCGGACGACGAGTGGGCGCAGTTGCGCGAACTGTAGCCGCGCACGTCGGGTCTACAGTCAACAGACGAGGACCATGAGGCGCAAGCCGGGAGGTGAACCATGGTCGACGAACTCCAGCCGGACCGGACTGTTCGACCGGTCCATACCACTGTTCCCGGGCGCAGTTTGAGCGACGACCATGACCGCGATCCGGTCTTTCGTCCCGCAGTGCGTCCAACCCAGCAGCGTCCGCCGCGCAAGGAAGAACGCCGCCAGCGGCGCGGCCTGATCGACGACTACGCTTGAACTCCCCGGGGACCGGCACCCACTCGGTCCGGGCGCGGGTCCGTGTCCGATTTTTTCGCCATGGCTGGTCACGCCCTCACGAATCACGCGACAATCGGCAGGCCCCGGGTTTCAGGAGTGTGCAGGCAATGGGAGAGGGAATGCTGATCTGGCTCGCCGCGTTGATTGCGTTGCTGGCGACCATCGTCGCCGGATTTGCCGTGGGGCTCGTGATTCTGTTGCGTCGGCAGTTGGTTGCCCTGCGTCAGGATTATCAGCGTCAGGCCACCTCGGTAATGGCGCTGCAAGGGGCAATGAAGGCTCTGTCTGAAGGGGTTGCGACCCACGGGCAGGCACAGGCCTCGGTACAGCGTGCCCTGGCGCGCCTGCATGACCAGCACAGCGAGCTACGCGCCCGCGAGGGCGACAGCGGTGCCTACGAGCAGGCGATTCTTCTGATCCAGCAGGGCCTGGGTCGTGAAGAGGTCCGTCGGCGTTGTGGCCTTACTTCCACCGAACTCGACTTGTTGTTCAGCCTGCACGGCTCCGGGAATGCCGGCGGTTCCGGGTTCGCCGGGCGTTCATGAGTCCCGGTCCGGCCCTTCGCGGTCCGGTCTGGACTGGCGCGAGGGGGCCTGATACCCACTGCCCCGGTCGTCGGGTGTGATCCCTGCCAGCAGGAACACAAAGGCGAGAATCTCCGCGACTGCGATGTAGAGCTCTTCCGGGATCTCGCTGCCGACGGGGACCTGCGCCAGCGCCTCGCTCAGGGCCGGGTCCTGATGCAGCGGGATTCCGTGTTCCTCGGCAATGCGCAGGATGGCCTCGGCCGTCAGGCCCGAGCCGCTGGCTGTGATCCGCGGCGCCTGCCGACGATCCCATTCCAGTGCGACCGCCTTGGCCGGTGATCGGCCGCGGTCGGCCGTTCGGTCCCCATGATCCTTTCGTGCCATCGGCTCAGGCCTGTTCGTCCAGCATGCGATGCGAATTCGTGGGGCGCGGGTCCGTATCGACCTCGCCCTGACGTACCGACAGCCCCGTCACCGTCAGGTCGCGCTCGCCCAGCCGATCGCGGAGATAAGCCATTTCGCTGCGCAGTCGCGTGACAGTATCGGCCTCGGGTGCGGTGAAGTGCACGCTGACGCCCCCATTGCGCGATGCCAGGGCGATCCGCGTCGGGCCGAGGTCACCGATATCCAGCGTCAACACAATCGACCAGGGCGCTTCGGCTTCGTCGTCGCTTCCGCCTTCGCGGTGGATCTCGCCGAAAACACCGTGGATACCCTGCTCGCTGCGCAGCGGAAGTTCGAATAACCAGCGACTGTTGCCGGGCTCGTCACTTGCGAAGGACTGCAGCGACTGGAGCTGGAGCGACGTGACACGTTTCAGGAGGCCCTCCAGAAGGCCGGACAGGGCGGCCGGGGCAGGGGGAGCCGAGGCGGTGGCGGGGGGTGCTTGCGCTGCAGGGCGTGCGTCCGCCGCTTGGCGAACCTGGTCTGCGGCACGCAGCAGCTGGGCCTTGAGATCTGCCGCGAATGGATGCATCGGGCCTTGACCGCGTCCGGCATGCCCCAGCATGGCCTCCATCCAGAGTCCCGATTGCTGGACGTGCTGGCGCAGGGTCTCGGGCTGTGCCAGTTGGCCCGGCGTGGGCAGGAGCTCCAGGATACGGTGCAGTGCGGGTGCGGCCTGGGCCCCGGGCATGGCGCTCGTGGCTGGCGCCCCGGTCCCGGAGGGCTGGGTCAGCAGGCCATGCAGAGCCGGCCCCAGTGAGCGAGCCCCGGGGAGCTGTAGACGCAGTTCTTGTCCCAGCCACTGCTGGGCCGGGTTGGGCGCTGAGCCGCTACTGGCGGGGCGGGGTGCGGCGCGATCCATGGTCAGGGGGAGCAGGCGGACCTCCAGGCGTGGCTCGGTGCGGGTGATCTCGGCCAGCATGGCGGTGCCGGAAGCGCCCGAGCCGGGTCGGTTCAACAAGGCCGTGGGCAATGCGCCGGTCAGCTGGGCGGCGACCACCGTGGCAGGGGGGGAGGGGCGTGTCGCGGTCGATGCGCCGCTGCGGCCCGGGGAGGGTTCGAGACGCAGCCGCACCCCGCGATCGGCAAGTACGTCCAGGACACGAACCTCGATGCGCGTTCCGGTCTGGAGGGATTGTCGCGTT
This sequence comes from Thioalkalivibrio versutus, assembly GCF_001999325.1. Taxonomy (GTDB): domain Bacteria; phylum Pseudomonadota; class Gammaproteobacteria; order Ectothiorhodospirales; family Ectothiorhodospiraceae; genus Thioalkalivibrio; species Thioalkalivibrio versutus. Next base: position 2,325 of record NZ_MVAR01000005.1, on the reverse strand, counting down.
CCGGTGCCCGCCCCACTGGCCACATTGCCGGGGGGTGTCCAGCCGGGAATGCGCGGACCGCCAAGGTCGACCATCAATGGATCTCGTGATGCAAAGCCTCAGCATGGCATACCGGAGGGCGCGGAATGAAACGGCCCGCCCAGGATGCCCGGTTTGTTATCCTGATGCCTTTCGCGATTCGGACTGTGGAGCGATGTCGAAGATACGTGTACTGATGGTTTGCCTGGGCAATATTTGTCGCTCGCCGATGGCCCATGGGGTGTTCGAGGCGCGGGTGCGCGAACACGGACTGAGCGAGGCCATCGAGGTCGATTCGGCCGGAACCGCCGGGTATCACGTGGGAGCGAAGGCGGATAGCCGGGCCCGCCAGGAGGCGCGCTCGCGCGGCTACGATCTGGAACATCTGCGCGCGCGCCGGCTGGAGCCCGAGGATTTCCTGGAGTTCGATTACATCCTGACCATGGACGACGCAAACTACCGCAATGCCGAGCGCATCCGTCCGGCAGATGCGCGGGCGGAGTTGCTGCGGTTTCTGGACTTTGCGCCACAGTTCGGCGAACACGAAGTCCCGGACCCGTACTACGGCGGGGACGAAGGGTTCGTGCACGTCATGGACCTGGTGGAAGCGGCAGCGGATGGGTTGCTGGAACATATCCGCGATCGCCACACGTTGAAGGCCTCCTGACAGCACTGCCGGGCGAGTGGCGGACCGGGCGCAGGAGTCGCTGCCGGAGTCGACTGGCGCAGGGTCGCGTGCAAGCCGCGCCAAAGGCGTCGGTCTGACCCTTCTGGAAGATCATCCATTCGGAATCCCGAGGCCAGAACCAAAAAGGGCCCGCCAATAGGCGGGCCCTTTTTGGTTGGACGAGGGACCTCGTCCTGTCAGTCGTCGCCTTTGCGGTTCGGACTTTCGGCGGCCGGTTCCGCTGGCTCGGCAGTGGGCTTGGGCGCGGCAGGTTTGTCGTCTTTCGCCTCCGCAGGCTTTTCTGCTTTCACTTCGTCCGGCCTTGAAGCAGAGGCCCCTTCATCGGAGGGGGTGGTCTCCGCCTTGGTCGCCTTTGGCCGGCGGGTTCTTGGCTTGGGAGCGGTGTCCGGCGGTTCCGTCGGGGTCGCATCGGTCTTGCTCGCGGCATCCCCGGCATCGGCTGCGGACTTCTTGGCCCGGGCCGGGCGCTTGGCCGGGGCCTTGTCGCTTTGGCCTGTGGCGTCCGCCGTGTCCTGCTTCGCAGCCGGCTCGGCTTTTGGGGCCGGTTCCCGGGAATCGGAAACGGCCGGCTGGCTTTCCGTCGGGGTGTTCGGCTCGCTGGAGCCCGGAGTCCCTTCGCCGGCGGAGGTGTCTGAGGAGGCCGGGGCCGGCTTGCGGCCGCGACCACCGCGGCTACGCCCCTTGGCGGGCGCGGCGTCCTTGGGGACGCCATCGTCGGGGCTGGCCTTTTCCGGTGGCGGGGTACTCTCGCCACCGTCCCGGGTTGGGGCAGAGGACTCGGGGTTCTGAGCTTCTTTGGGCGTCTCAGCGTGCGCCTTTCCGGTGTCGGCCGAGGCGGCCGAATCCGGGGCGGCCGTATCACTGCCGGATTCCGGAGCGGAACCCTCGTTTGCAGTGTTCTGCGCACCATCGGTGCCGGCTTCGCCGGCGTTTTCGCCAGAACGTCCACGACCGCCACGACGCCGGCCACCGCGACGGGAACGGCGGGAACGGGTGCTGCGACCCTTGCTGCCGTCATCCTCGTCCGACTTCTCCGGTCCGTTACCCGCAGGAGTGTCCGCGGCTTCGCTAGTGGCGGCCTCGTCCTTGTCCCGTGCTGGTTTCTCGGCCGGCTTCTCGGCCGGTTTCGAGTCTGCGGACTTCTCGGGTCCCCTGGTGTCAGGCGTCCGGCTTTCGGCGGCTTGTTTCGGAGATTCGTTGCTCGTGCCCTTCGCGGCATCGGCATCTTTCTTGCCGCCACGACGGGAACGGCCCTTGGCACCATCGGGCTTGGTGCCATTGCCCTTGGCACTATCCGTCTTGTCGGGTGCGCCCTTCTTGCCCTTGTCGGTCTCGTCACGCTTGTCGCCGGTATTGCGGCCGCCGTTGTCGGCCTTTTTCCGACTGCCCCCGCGGCCGCTGCCCTTGCCGCCGCGGTTGCTTTCGCCGGCGCGCCCGCGACCTCCGCCCTTGCGGCTGTCTTCCTGTTCATCTTCCGGTCCGTCTGCCGGACGCGCGTTGGGGAACAGCGAGGACCAGATGCGCGTGAAGAATCCGGGCTTCGCCACCGGCGGTGACGTCTCTGGAGCGGAGGGTGCGCTGTCGCTGACCGGGGCCGGCCCGGTCATCTTGACGCCCTG
>NZ_MVAR01000004.1 GCF_001999325.1 Thioalkalivibrio versutus | reverse complement strand
GAAATCACTTGACCACCACAGGTAATCCCCCTGACGCCATACCTGGCGACCCTGCTCGACGCCCTGCCCCGCCGCAACGATTGGGTTTTCTCGAGCCCCACCTCCAAGACCGGCCGGATGGGTGGGGCGAACCAGGCGCACACCAAGGCCCTGCGCGCGGCCGGCCTGCCCCATATCACCCTGCACGGGTTGCGGCGATCCTTCGGCACGCTGTCAGAATGGGTGGAGTGTCCGGTTGGCGTGGTCGCGCAGATCCAGGGCCACAAGCCGAGCGCGATCGCTGAAAAGCACTATCGTCGCCGGCCGTTGGATCTTCTGCGCAAGTGGCTTACCAAAATTGAGGGCTGGATGCTCGATGAGGCTGGAATCCCGCAGCCCGAACCCGGCGCCGGCCGCCTGCGGGTGGCGAAATGAGCGGCGAGACGGAGTGGGCGTGGTCCTGGTTGCGGGACCGCATGGGCCGTAACGAGCAACAAGGTATCGACTTCGGCGAGACGCGGTTGATTCAGCGCATGCTCGGGCCTGGGGCGGCCGTCGAATTGGAACGAGCCATTGCCGAGATTGGCCGCAAGGTCCCCCACTTTACGCACCCGCAAATTGTCCTGACCGCAATCCTCGACGCCCTAAAGTTTCACGCGCCGGACCAGGTATCGGAGGCGCTGCGCCGTGTGGAGCAATTATCCGCATAAGCGGCGGATGCCCTGCGGACAGCGGCTGACTGCCTCCGCAAGAGATCCGCGTACCGGGCACGGCACTCAATCAATGGGGATGCTGGCCTGCATCCGGTCGAATGGATCGAGGCCGCTTTGCCATTATCCAATCAGGACACGCACTATCGGGCGAAACAATAGTTGGGGTTTTTTGGGTTGGGGTTTTTTGTGCCTACTTACCCCGGCGTTATCAGGCACGCTGACGACTATCCATCGAGGCTACGGACGATCCAGTTTTCTCTAATTCTGCCCCCGGACCGTGCGCAGAAATGCCTGACGGAGACGCCAGCTAGGCAGGTGGCATCCAATCCATTGGTAGAGGTTGGCGCGAAAACGGCGGTCTCCGGGAATGCGGTAACCCAAGCCTTCCTCGATCGTCCAGGTGCAGGGTCCGCAAAATCCACAGGGCCGGCCGTCGAGGGTTGGCTTATTGCAAAACCAGGTTCGGTCCAGAAGATCATCGAAGCCGGCATCCCTTGCCGCCCGCTGCATCCCAATTTTGGACATGTCCAAGATTGGAAAGTGGAACGTCGACAACAGTAGGCCATCCACCGCCTCCACGATCTCCGTGGCTTCTTCACGATCTCTGTGACTCTGCGCCCAGCTAATCGCCTTGTGTGCCTTGTCATCGACATGAACACAGAGTTCAAGCCGACCATCGGTCTCGTTCAAAGAGTATTGCGACAACCAGATGTATTGCGACCCGAGGCGAAACTGCTGGTTCAGGAGACGGAACCATGCCTTGACCTGTTCCGGGACCTCGATATCGGTTCGGTCGCTAAGCTTCGGGGGCAGAATTCGAGACCCGAAGCGGCGATTGGCGTGCTCGCGAATGGCCTCCATGGTTTCAACCTCGAGCTTCCACGATGCGCGATCCCGATCCCGCAGGTAATGCGGCTGGATCGTCCCATCGCACCGGGCCAAAAGGTCCAGCACGCGGAACGTCGAGTCCCATCCGCCTGTCCAGAGGATCTCAGTCGTTGCCGCCTGATCGCAGTTCATAAGAGCCTCCCGTGGCAACAAAGATGCGACGACCGCGATCCCGGCCACCTGCTTAGGTTGCGTGCTTCTCAAGTGCGAGGTAGTAGAATAGGCGCTGGACTTCTCCGCGTACAACAAAGAAGGCCGAAGAACCGTGGTGGTGGATCGTTACGCCGTCACGGGCAAGGGGCATGAGGCCCGAGTCGTTCGCTTGGGTGACACAGCGGTTACACGGAAACCCCGAAGAAACAAGGCTAGCGGTAATGCTAGCATAACGTGTTGTTTTTATTGGTGGGGACGGCCGGAATCGAACCGGCACGGGCTTGCGCCCAGCGGATTTTAAGTCCGATGCGTCTACCAGTTCCGCCACGCCCCCGGACCGGCCGCATCATACCGCGCGGCCCCAATCGTCGCACCCGCGGGAGCGGGCCGCACTATTCCGCGTCGGCGGCGGGCATCTCCGCGACGGGTAACGGCACGTGCAGCGAGGCGGCGATCGCCCGCAACAGCTCCACTTCCGCGACCACCGTCTGGCCGCCATGCGTGATCGTGGCAAGCATCGCCGTGACCAGGGTCTGCTTGTCCGCCGGACGCAGGGCATCCAGTGCCTCCAGCGCCCTATCCAGCCCCTCGGCCCAGACGGCCTCATCGGCAGTCCGCTCCAGAGCCGCGGCAATTGCCTCGTCGGTGGGATCCTCGATCGCCAGGGCCAGAAGGCCCGCGCGCAGGGCTGCCCTGGCCTTGTCGGGGTCGTCCGGGTGTCCGTGATGCGCGAGCACGGCCAGCGTGTCCTGCGCGTGGGCAGCATGGCGAGCCAGCCGGTCGCGTCCGCCCGCGCGGGCACGTTCGGGCTGCTCCAAGTCGCGCAACTGGCGCCGCAACAGACGGCCGGTCGCGTATTCGAACGCCGATACCCGGCCGTCGGCGCGGATCAGTTCGTCAATGAGGCCTTCCAGCTGCCGGCGTTCCTCGCGTGGGCGATGGCGCAATACCGGAAAGCTCATCTCCAGCAGCGGAATGCGCAGGTCCGGGCGCAACTCGGGTTCGGCCTCCAGCAGGGTGCGGACGTGGGACTCGCTCTCCGCCCCCCGCGTGCCGGCGATCCGCAGGAGCTGGTGATCGCGTACTTCCGGATCGTTACTGATCAGCAGGTACAACAAGACATCGACACCCCAGGCATCGGAATGCGCCGCGCGCTCCAGCGGCCCCGGCATCGCCGCCACTAGCAACCCCGCCCCGAGGATCTGCGAAAGCCCCGGATCGCCGATGTTTTCCATCAGCCGCTCCGGATTCAGGAGCAGGCCACCCGGGCGTTCCGTCGAGTCGCGGTCGCGTTCCTCCGCCTCGGCCTGGGCGTCCTTTTCGACACGACGCGTCTCGGCATCCTTCTGCATCTGCTCGCGGATGGTCTCCAGTTCTTCCGGCTTGAACCCCGGCTCGATCGCCTGGATGCGCTGGACCAGCGGTGGATGGGTCGAAAACATCTGACTGACGGCCCCGGAGGCGAACAGCATGTGTCCGACCTCCTCGGTGTCCGCCCCGAGCTCGGTATGGGCGGCGCCGATCTTCTTGAGCGCTCCGGAAATACCCTCCGGCTGCCGGGTGAACTGCACCGCCGAGGCATCCGCCAGGTATTCCCGCTGGCGCGAAACGGATGCGCGGATCCAGCGCCCGAAGAACAGCCCGATATAGCCCACCACGATCAGTGCCACGCCCGCGGCGACGATGCCCCCGGCGTTGCGGTTATTGCGCGACAGGCTCATGGCAAGCAGCACACGCTGGCCAATCAGGGCCATCACCAGGATCCCGAACAGCATGCCCATCAGGCGGATGTTCAGGCGCATGTCGCCGTTGAGTACGTGCCCGAACTCGTGCGCCACCACGCCCTGCAACTCATCGCGGTCCAGTTGTTCCAGGGCCCCGCGGGTTACGGCGATGGCCGCGTCGTCCGGCGAGTAACCCGCGGCAAAGGCGTTGATACCGGCCTCCTGTTCGAGCACGTAGACCTCGGGCACCGGCACGCCGGAAGCGATGGCGATCTCCTCCACCACATTGATCAGGCGACGCCGCAGCGGGTCACGGGTATCACCATCCACCCGCGTCCCGCCGAGTTCGCGGGCCACCGCCCCGCCGCCATCGCGCAGACCGAGCGTGCGGTAGAGACTGCCCAGGCCAATCAAGCCAACCGTCAGCACGGTCGTCCAGACCATCACGGCGACATTGCTGGCAAGGAACTCACGTGTCAGCCAGGGTTCGCCCGCAGCGACAGGCTCTGCCTGACCGAACACCACCAGCACGATGGCATTCATCACCAACACGATGGCGAGTACTGCCAGGCCGAACAGAAACAATAACCAGCGCGTCCGGCGCTGCGCCCGGTCCTGCTGCTCGAAAAAATTCATGACGCCCCGGGTATCAGGAGAAGTTCACTTGCACGGGCTCGCGCTTCTGCGGGTCCTCGATCTCCAGCAGCTGCCCCGGGCGGAACCCAAGGTTGTTGGCAATCAGGCTGTTGGGGAACATCTCGCGCAGGATGTTGTACTGCATGACGGCATCGTTGAAGGCCTGACGGGCATAAGCCACGCGGTTTTCGGTACTGGTCAGTTCTTCGGACAGCTGCATCATGTTCTCGTTGGCCTTCAGGTCGGGATAGCTCTCGGACAGCGCGAACAACCGCCCCAAGGCCCCCGACAACCCCTGTTCCGAGCTCGAGAGCTTGCGCACGGCCTCGGTGTTGGTTGGATCACCGCCGACCTCCTGCAGGCTTTCCTTCGCATTGTTACGGGCCTGGATGACCGCCTCGAGGGTGTCGCGCTCATGACTCATGTAGCGTTCCGCAACCTTGACCAGGTTGGGGATCAGGTCATAGCGGCGGGTCAACTGCACGTCGATCTGGGCAAAGGCGTTCTTGTACCGGTTGCGCGAGGTCACCAGGCGGTTGTACGTCCACACCCCCCAGATCACCAACAGAACCAGGATCCCCAGTACCACCCAAGTCATATCCATCCCGCCACACTCCTTGATCGTCGACGAGCCGAGTGTACGCCGGAATGCGGGTAGCACGACAAGGCAGACGCTCACGATGGCGGTGTTTTATGCTGACCCCGGTCTCCTTCCGGAAGTACGCATGAATCTCTCCACCCTCCTCGGCATCCTTGGCAGTCTGCTGGTGTTCGGCAGCGTCATCGCGTTTTCCTCGCAGAATATCGACGCCTTCCTGAACTTGCCGGGCCTCGGCATCGTGGTAGGCGGCACCATCGCGGCCACGCTGATGAGCTACCCCTTCCACGAGGTGATGCGCGTGTTTCGCGCCGGCGCCAATGCGATCCGCGAGGAACGCTACGACGTCACCCAGGATCTCGAGGAGATCGTGCAGGTCTCGCGCTACTGGTTCTCGCAGAACCTGCGGCGCATCCAGGATCGCCTGGACCAGATCCGCAACCCGTTCCTGCGCACCGGCATCCAGCTGGTGATCGACGACACGCCGATGGACGATGTCTCCGACCTGCTGAACTGGCGCATGGCGCGCCTGCGTGCCCGCGAACAGGCCGATGCGCAGATGTTCCGGACCATGGCCACCTATGCCCCGGCGTTCGGGATGCTCGGCACGCTCATTGGCCTGATCAACCTGCTGCTGACCACCGAAAACGACGATTTCACCGTCATCGCGGTGAACCTGGGCATCGCCCTGATCACCACGTTCTACGGCATCCTGCTCGCCAACCTGGTCTTCCGGCCCATCGCCATCAAGCTGGAGCGCCGGACCGAGGAGCGCGTGGTGCTGATGACCATGGTGCTGGAGGGCATCATGCTCATGCGCAAGGGGCGCTCGCCGGGCTACATCCGCGAGACCCTGCGCTCGTTCATGGAGAATCACAGCGACGAGATCCGCCAGGCGGCCCCAAATGGCGAGGAAGAACCCGAGGCGGACGAACGCGCCAGCGGCGAATCCACGGAGCGGCGCTGAATCCATGTCCGGACCCAGCCCCTCCACCGCCGAACGCGCCGCGCTGCAGGCAGAGATGGATGCCCACGCCGCCACGCGCCCGGAGCAGGCCTTTCTCGGCTCCTACCCGGGCGAACGCCAGCGCGACGACGAGCACGCCTGGATCCTCACCTATCTGGACGTTCTGACCCTGGTTATCGTGGTGTTCGTCATCATGCTCACCTTCATGGACCCGCGTGACGATGATCCGAGGGCGGTCTCGGCCAGCCCGATCGCCCTGGCCCACCCGGACCGCAGCGCCCTGATTGAACCCCTGGTCCATTCCTCTCTGCTGGGTCGGCCCGCCCTGGACGAGGCGCCGGTCGGTGAGCGCTCCGGCCCGGAGGTGGTCGCCGAACAGCCCCCGGGCCGCGAGGCCGACCGATTACGCGCGCGCACCCCCGAGGGCGTGGACGTCGTCGAGCAACCCGGGCGGATGGAGCTGCGCATCCGCGACGACATCCTGTTCGGGACCGCCGAGGCGGACCTGCGCCCGGATGGCCAGTCGCTGCTCCAGGATCTGCTCCCCATCCTGGAAGACCACCCGGGCACCATCACCGTGGAAGGCCATACCGACAACATCCCGATCGCGACCGAGCGCTTCCCGTCGAACTGGGAGCTATCCTCGATTCGCGCCAGCGGCGTCGTGCGCTACCTGGTGGCCCGCGAGCTGGACGCAGCCCAGCTCCGCGCGGTCGGGCTGGCCGACACTCGTCCGGTTGCCGACAACGCCAGCCCGGAAGGCCGCGCCGCCAACCGTCGTGTGTCACTCATGCTGGAGACCGATGCGGTGCCACACACGGATCCCGGCCAGTAGGCTCGGCTCAGGCAACGTTGCTCGACCGCGACGAAAAAGCGGGTCTTCGCCGGTGCGGCGAGCGCGCGACAGCGCGGTACGATCCACGCGTGTTTATTAGCCAACGCATGCCGCCGCAGCAGGATGCTGGTACATTGCGATCAGGGATTTTCGCTAGCGGTTTGCGTGTCAGGACAGGGGGATACAAGGATGTCTAGATGGTTCTTGCGAAGTGCGGCTGCGGTTGCGACCGTGATCCTCCTGAGCCTGAACACGGTTGCAACCGCCAAGGAAACATCCGTGATCCTGGAGATGTCGTCCGGGGATTCGGCTGAAGCGGCGTACTGGGCGGGCGAACCGGACATGCCCGCGATCCTGATCCAGCACGGTTTCCTGCAGACCCGTCACTTCCCCACCGTGCGCCGCCTTGCCTTGGCGTTAGCGGACTCGGGGTTCACGGTCCTGACCCCCACACTGACACTGGGGATCGATCGGCGCACGGCGAGCCTGCCATGCGAGGCCGTACATACCCACACCATGGAACACACCCAGGAAGAGATCGCGATCTGGGTCGACTGGCTGCACGCAAAGACCGGCCAGGAACCCGTCGTCATCGGACACAGCGCCGGCAGCATCAACCTTCTCGACTATCTTACGCACTCCCTGGGCAGCCCCGTCGCCCACGCCATCTTCATTAGCGTGACCTATTTTGGGCACGGCGAGGCCGCGTTCGAATCCCCCGAACATGCCGCTCGTGCCCGCGCTGCCCTTGCCCGTGGTGAGGCCGGGCTGGCGGAGTATGCCCTGGGTTTCTGTCGCCAGTACGTCACCACGCCCGCGGCGTACCTGTCCTACTACGACTGGGACAAGCAACGTACCAACCGGGCCTTCCAGTCGTGCGGTGTGTCTTCCACCCTGATCGCGGGCAGCGCCGATGACCGGATCGACCTGGAATGGATCGAGACCCTGCAACAGCATGGCGCAGAGGTCCGCATCGTGGAGGGTGCCAACCACTTCTTCGATCAGTTTCACGAATTCGACCTGCTGGACGAGATCGAGCACGTCCTCCAGGGATACCGCGCGCAATGATTTTCGGCCGAACCCCGTCAATCACGCACTATGCCCTGCTGCTAGCAGCGATCGCCCTGGTCACCCTCGCCAGTTTTGGCCTCTACACCTGGTACAAGGTCGACCAGCTACGCGGCGAGATCCAGGAAAGTGGCCGCGAGGCCGCCCGCCAGGAGCTTGCCGGCACGCTCGAGCACGTCCTCACGCAGGCGGCAGAACAGGCATCCAGGTTCGCCCGCTGGGAGGAAGTGCGCCAGCAACTGGGCACGCCGCACTACTATGCCTACTGGAAGAATCATCGCATGCACCAGGCGGGGATCCTGACCGACAGGATCCTGGACGCCGGGATCTATGATCACCACGGAATGACCTTGCCCGGTTCGGACAGCGACCACTTGCCCGGGAGACTCGAGCTCCCGCCACCCGCTCCACGGGCGGTACGGGGCGACACCGAGCCCTTCCTGATGGTCATCGAGCCGATTCCCGCGCCGGACGCAGCCCAGTCCCCACCCGGCTTCGTCGGTCTGAAGAGCCGGTTCCTGGATGCCCTCCGCGAGGGCCGTGTCTACCGCCATGTCGATCCCGAATCGATCCGATTCGACCTCGGCGAGCGGAACGCCATCCCCGCGAGGGAACTTCTGCAGCATGCTCAGTTCGATCTGCGCCCCAATCCCATGGCCGATCAGGTGGAGGACTTGCTGTCGGGCGCGGTGGTCAATCTCGGGGCCATCCTGGGTGTGATCACGCTTGTCCTGTTCTCAACGTTGGCCTATTTGATCGTCCGCCCCCTGCGCGACATCTCCGGCCACGTCGACCGGCTGCGCGAAAGCGCCGGGGGCCTTGTGCTGGAACGCGTCGGCGGGCTGCTGCCCGTCGCGGAGACGGAAAAGATCCGCGAATCGCTGAATTCCTACCAGGCACGGCTCCAGGACGTCCATTCCAGCCTGGAGGAGAAGAACCGCGAATTCTGGCGCATCGCGCATCACGATGCCCTGACCGGCGTGCGCAACCGCCGGGCCTTCGATGAATACTGGGACACCCTTCCGCGACTGGCCGCCCGCCACAGCTATCCTGTGTGCTTTGCCCTGTTCGACATCAATCACTTCAAGGCCATCAACGACAGCTACGGCCATCAGACGGGCGACGCAGTCCTGCAGAGTGTGGCGCGCAGCATCGACGAGGTCTTGCGGGAGGGGGAACACCTGTTTCGCATCGGCGGCGATGAATTCGCCGCGATTCTCCTCAACTGCGACGAATCGGGCGCCCAGCGCCTGGGCGAGCGTTGCCAGGAGCGGATCCGGGCCACCGATTTCACCCAGCACGGGGTGCGGGAACCCATCAAGATCAGTATCGGCCTGGCCGTTGCACCCGGCAACAACGGCCCGGCCATGCTTGCCCTGCAGTGGCAGGCCGACGTTGCCATGTACAAGGCCAAGCGCCCGGGATCCTCGCCGGTTGTGCTGTTCACCCCGGAACTGGAGAAGGATACCCAGAGCCTTTATTCGAACTGGATCAACAATGCCGTGTACGAGGCCATCACCCGGGGAACCGGGATCCGAATGGCCTACCAGCCAGTGGTTGCGCTCAACGAGCACCATCCCTCGTATGTCGAGGCCCTGCTGCGTATCGAACACCAGGGCGAGGTTATCGGACCCGCGGATATCTTCCCCGTCGTCGAGGCGCGCCGCCTGGAGATCGACCTGGACCGGGCCGTACTAACCCGCATCCTCGGCGATCTGCGAGCCTCCCTCATCCCGCCTGAGGTCGGTATCTCTATCAACCTGTCGGGCCCCACCATCGTGAATGCCGGGGTTACCCAGTGGCTGGAGGCCTTCGTCCCCTTCCTGCAGGACCGGTCAATCATCCTCGAGGTCACGGAGACCGCCCTGATCACCGAGATCGGACTGGCGACGGAAAATCTCCAGCGACTGCGCCGGAAAGGGTTTCTCGTCGCCCTCGACGATTTCGGCAGCGGCTACTCTTCCATCCGCTATCTGGCCTCCATGCCCGTGGACACCGTCAAGTTCGATATCACCCTGATACGTAGCCTGGATATCCCGGACCAGCACCACATCCTCGAGGGTCTGGCCCGGATGATCCGCGATGTGGGCTACACTACCGTGGCGGAAGGGATCGAGACCGCGGAACAACTCAGCCGGGTACGCGCCCTGAAGTTCGACTTCGCACAGGGCTATTATCTCGGACACCCCACCCCGGTTTCGCAAGGCCTCCAGCCGGTCCTGCAGGCTCATGCAGGCATTTCCCGGATGTGATTGCTCGCTCGCTGGCCGCATAGCGGAAACTGGATCTCCGGAGAAACATGCGATTAGCGTTTCCCGGGTGCGGCCGCGTTATTGACCTGCCCCGCTGACATCCTCCGCCAGTCCGTGTCAAAGCGATGCCATTTGACCCGGAGACGCCGCACGCAGAACATATACTCCGTTTTCCACTTACGAGGAGGCCGGTTTGCGCTCTGGACGCGGATCCCTGTTGGGCGACTGGCTCGATACCACCGACCACAAGGACAAGCTGATTGCCCTGATTGGCGGTGTGATCGGCCTCTACCTCTCGCTGGAAGTCGCAGCATCGGTCACCGAGAACGGGATCAACGGCTTGATCCTCGCGTCTCTGGGTGCCACGGCCGTGCTGCTCTTCGCTGCACCCCACGCGGCGATGTCGCAGCCCAGGAACGTGCTCGGTGGTCATGCCGTCGCCGCCATCGTGGGGGTGCTGGTGCGCGACGTTCTGCCCCACCCGTTGCTGGCTGCAGCGGTCGCCGTCGGGCTCGCAATCTGGCTGATGCACTACCTGCGCTGCCTGCATCCCCCCGGCGGCGCCACCGCGCTCTATGCGGTGCTCGGCGGTGACTCGGTGCAGGCCCTGGGCCCCTGGTTCCTCCTGCATCCCGTGTTGACCAGCGTGGGGGTCATGCTGGTTGTCGCGGTAATCATCAACTACCCGTTCCCCTGGCGGCGCTACCCGGCCAGCCTGACGCCGACGCCCGAAGCCCCAAAGCAAGGTCCCCTGGCTGCCCTGGAGCGAGCAGGACTGGGCCAGGACGACCTCGAATACGCCATGCGCGAAATGAACCTGTATCTCGACCTCACGGAAGACGACCTCGCACGACTGTACCTATTGGCCCGGCGCCATCACCAGCACCCCGACCCCATCACGCCGGACGCGATCCAGCCGGATCACTGTTTCAGCAATGGCGAGAGCGATGCCGACTGGGCCGTGCGGCGCGTATTACGCATCGACGACGGGCAAGTGACCTACCGCAACCTTGCAGGGCCGGACACCCCCGGCGAGGACCGCGCCACGCTGGAGGAATTCTCCGCCTGGGCCCATCACCAGCTCGACCCGAAATCCGCCCCGGGCGACTGAACCGTTTGGGGCTGCCCCTGCCCGGCGCTTATACTCTCGCGCCAGGTCTCCGTAGCTCAGCTGGATAGAGCAGCCCCCTCCTAAGGGGCAGGTCGCAGGTTCGAATCCTGCCGGGGACACCACATTCATGAGGCCGATGCCGATTTTCGATCTGGCGCCGTGCCCGCATCGGTCGTAAGGTAGGCGGATGGCCATGCTGACGACCGAACAGTCCACCCGCATGATCGACCTCCTCGCCCCGCTGATCGGCATTCAGGGCGAGGTGGACGGCTGCATGGTGGAACTGGTCGAGGTCCTGGACGAGGGGCCTCGGGGTTTGCCCGGGGTCGCCTTGATGAGCATGGGCGCCGAGCGCAGCATCCAGGCCAACCAGTACGGCAACCCCCTCTGTCGCCATTCGGAAATTCGCACCCTCTCGTTGCTGTCAGAGGTTGAACGCGACCTGCACCCGGTCCTGCGACAGCTGCTCCCGGAATCCGTCGTGGCCGAACTGCGGGGTTTGCTGACGGAGTGAGGGTTTACCCGGCTCCGTTGCATGGGCGCGATCGGGCTTCGGCCTCCTCCACCATGGGTTCCAGCCGCGACCACACAGCGTCCAGCAGATGGGGTTGAGCGGCCTCGCTGGGGTGGATGCCGTCGTCCATCAACATGCCGTCTTCCAGCAGGATGTCCTCGAGGAAGAATGGCTCGAATGCCAGCCCCCGCTCCTCGGAAAGATCGGCGAAGACCGCCTCGAAACGCTCGGTATAGCGGCGGCCGTAGTTCGGCGGGATGCGTATACCCAGCAACAGGGTGTTGGCGTCGACGGCCTCGATCGCATCGACCATGGCCTCCAGGTTTTCGCGCATGGCCTGCGGCGGCAGGCCGCGCAGGCCATCGTTGCCGCCCAGGGCCAGGATGACGACTTCGAACGCTGCGCGTTCCAGCACGTCGGGCAAGCGACTCCGTCCACCGGCAGTGGTATCACCGCTGATGGATACGTTGACCACTTTCCAGTCCTTCTCTCGCTCGGCCAGCCGTTCGCCCAGCAGGGCCGGCCAGCTGGCGGAATCGGGCATGCCGTACGCGGCACTCAGCGAGTCCCCGAACACCAGGACCCGGAGCGGCTCGGCCGAACGATTTTCGTCCGGTAGGGAATTCGCAGCCGCAACAGGACTCCATAGCAACGCGATCAAGCCCATCACGACCAACGGAATACGCAACATGGATGCATCCTCGTCATTTGTACTGGAGGCCCGGGACCTCGAGCAGCGGATCAACGGACCCAGCGGCCCGCTGGACATCCTGCGCGGCATCTCACTGGCGGTCCAGGCGGGCGAGACGGTGGCCATTCTCGGCGCCTCGGGTTCCGGCAAGTCCACCCTTCTCGGGTTGCTTGCAGGTCTGGACGCCCCGAGTGCGGGAGAAGTTCGGCTGCTCGGGCAAACCATCAGCGAACTGGACGAGGATGGCCGGGCCGCCCTGCGCGCCGGCCGGGTCGGGTTTGTATTCCAGTCCTTCCAGCTCCTGCCGGCACTGACAGCGATGGAAAACACCCTGCTCCCGCTGGAGCTCAACCCGGCCCATGCGCAAGAGAGTCAGGAAACCCTGAACCACTGGGCCTCACAGGCCCTGGAACGCGTGGGTCTGGGCGAACGTTCCGCACACTACCCCCATCAACTCTCCGGTGGCGAGCAACAACGCGTGGCGATTGCCCGCGCCATTGTGGATCACCCGGCGGTGCTGTTCGCCGACGAACCCACCGGGAACCTCGACGGGCGGACTGGGCACCGCATCATCGAGCTGCTGTTCAGCCTCGCGCGCCACTCCGACAATGATGGGCCGGCAACGGCCCTGGTGCTGGTTACCCACGACCCCGAGCTGGCCGGACAATGTGATCGCATTATCTCGATCCAGGATGGTGTGCTCGAATGATCGCAACCCGGGGAACCGACCGCAGCCATCTACGCGCCCTGCTGCGTGGCACCTGGCGTGAATGGCGCTCGGCCGAGCTGCGCGTCCTCGCCGCCGCCCTGGTCGTCGCCGTCGCAGCCGTCGCGGCGGTGGGCTTCTTCACCGATCGGGTGGATCGGGGCATGGCCCAGCAGGCGACCGCGCTGCTGGGGGGTGACCTGGCAGTCGTCAGCGACAACCCGCTGCCGGAAGGCTGGCCTGCCGAAGCGGCGAGCTACGGACTGGAAACGGCGCGTACGGCCTCCCTCCCCAGCGTCGTCTTTACCGCCGACGACGAATCGCGACTGGCCGCCCTGCGCGCGGTCGAGGCGGGCTGGCCACTGAAAGGCGAGGCGCGTATCCGTCCTGGCCGCGAGGCGGACGAGCGGGTCCGAGACCGCGGTCCGGAACCGGGTACGGCCTGGCTGGAGCCGGCGCTGCTCGAGGCCCTGCGACTGGAGGTCGGGGACCGGGTGGAGGTCGGGGACCTCGATCTGGAGGTCGCCGCGATCATCACGCACGAACCCGATCGCGGCAGCAACCTGCTGNNGATGGCGGTGCTGCTGGCCGGGGCCGCGATCGCCGTCGCGGCCCATCACTTCGCCCAGCGCCGCGCCGACCCGGCGGCGGTGATGCGCGCGCTGGGAGCCAGCGGACGCCAGGTCCTGCTCACCTACTTCGGCCGCGTTGTGCTGGTCGCCCTGCTGGCCAGCGGGGTTGGGCTCGCGATCGGCTTCGCGGCCCAGTTTGTCCTGGCGGCCCTGCTGGGCGACTGGCTCGCCGGGGACCTGCCTCCGCCCGGTTCACGCCCGGTCATCGCCGGCCTTGGGGTGGGGCTGATCACGGCCGTGGGCTTTGCCCTGCCCGCTCTGTTGCGGATCGGCCAGGTCTCGCCGCTGCGGGTCCTCCGGCGCGATCTGGGTCTGCCGCCCACCTCGGTCTGGCTGTCCGGCGCACTGGCACTGCTGGCGTTCGGCGGCCTGCTGTACTGGCAGGCCGCCGATCCCCAACTGGCCGCCTGGGTGCTGGTAGGCACGGCCGTTGCGATCGCGGTGCTGGCCGCACTCGGGATGGCGCTGGTGCTGGCCCTGCGGCCCCTGCGCAACCGCGGCGGCATGGCGCTGCGCTTCGGCCTGGCCAATCTATCCCGTCGGGGTGGCCTGAGTGCCGTGCAGCTCGTGGCCTTCAGCGTAGGCATCCTGGCACTGCTGCTGCTTGCCATTGTCCGGGTAGACCTGCTGGAGGCCTGGGATGCCAGTATCCCCGAGGATGCCCCGAACCAGTTCTTCATCAACATCCAGCCGGGACAGGAGCAGGCCTTCGCCAACCGCGTCGAGGCGGCCGGTCTCGAGCGTCCGCAACTGGACCCGATGATCCGCGGCCGACTGATCGAGATCAACGACGAGCGCGTGCGTCCGGATGATTTCGACGATGATCGCGACCGCAGGCTGGTGGATCGCGAGTTCAACCTGTCCTACGCCGAGTCGCCCCCGGACCATAACCCCATCGTCGAGGGCGACTGGTTTGGCGAGCAGGGGCAGGACCCCGATAGCGGATGGTCGGTCGAGGCCGGGCTGATGGAACGCTTCAACCTGGCACTCGGGGACCACCTGACGTTCCGTGTAGGCGGTCAGGCTATTCGCAGCCCGATCACCAGTGTCCGCGAGGTCAACTGGGACAGCTTCCAGGTGAACTTCTTCGTCATTGGGCCGCCGGGGTTGCTGGACGAGCAGCCCAGGACCTTCATCACGGCCATGCACGTCCCCGAGGCACAGCGCTCCGCCCAGAACCAGTGGTTGCGGGAATTTCCCGCGGTATCGGCAATTGACGTCAGCGCGATCCTCGCGCAGGTGCGCGACGTCATGGATCAGGCCACTCGGGCGGTGGAGTACGTCTTCCTGTTCACGCTGATTGCGGGTCTGACCGTGCTCTATGCGGCGGTGCAGGCGACGCGCGATGTACGCCGGCGCGAGGCCGCGCTGCTGCGCACCCTGGGTGCACGCCGCGACCAGATCCGCAACGGGTTGCTGGCCGAATTTGGCGCCCTGGGGCTGCTCGCCGGGCTGCTGGCGTCCGTCATTGCCACGGCGGTCGGCGCCCTGCTCGCCTGGCAGGTCTTCGAGTTCGACTACAGCGTGAACCCACTGACCTTCGTCTACGGCATCGGTGGCGGTACGCTGGGGATTGCCCTGGCAGGCTGGCTGGGCACCCGACGGGTGCTGGATCAGGCGCCCCTGGCGGTCCTGCGCGGACCGGAGTAAGCAGAGGAATCCAGGGAGCGGCTGATTCACTCACCCGTCCGCGTGGGTACCCCATTTTTTTCGAGACAAGGCGCGGTGCGCAGCGCCTTGGTCACTCTCCGGTCTCGCGTCGATCATTGGGACGCCACGGAGAGTCGGGGAAAATGGGCCCCCCTCGTGAGACTCCACACCCGGGGATCCTGTCATTTTCCGTACATGATCTCCACGTCGAGGAATCCGAACAGGACCAGCAGCGCCAGCGCCCAGAGGTAGAACGAGAAGACCTTGAGGTTGGCGCGATACAGGAAGAACAGGACCATCTTCAACGAGACGATCCCGACCAGGGCGGACACCACGAAGCCCACCGCGAGCGCCGTCCAGTTCAGGTTCCCCAGCCCGTCGCCATTGAGCACGTCCAGCGACTGCACGGCGGTGGCGGCGAGGATGGTCGGAATCGCGAGGAAGAAGCTGTACTCCGCCGCCCAGCGCCGCTTGAGCCCGCTGAACAGGGCGAAGGTGATGGTCATGCCGCTGCGCGAGAGCCCCGGGATCAGTGCAAAGCCCTGGGCCACGCCGATGATGGTGGCAATCTTCGGACTCAGCTGGCGCAGCCCCAACGGGCGCCGTTGCAGCCGGTCCGTCCACCACAGCAATACCCCGGTCAGGCTAAGCGTGCCCGCGATCAGTGTCGGGTGGGCGAACACCTGCTCGAAGCCCGCCTTCAGGGTGAACCCGACCACCGCAGTCGCGAACACCGAAAGCACCACCAGCAGGGCCAGACGCAGGAACAGCATCTCGCGCCCGGCCGACCCGCGGGCCGATGCCCATTGCAGGCTTTCGCGGGCAATGCCACCGGTCAGCCGGGTCAGGCTCTTGCGGAAGACGAAGACGATCGAGACCAGGGTGCCCACGTGCACTACCAGGTCGAACAGGATCATCTCGGGGCTCTCGGGCGCCGGTAGCGGTTCGCCCTGACGGATCAGCCAGTGCTGGGTCAGGACCAGGTGCGCGGTCGAACTGACCGGCAGAAACATAAAGATGCCCTGAACGATCCCGAGGAGGGCGGCGACCCAGACTGTCATTGCAGATACGGCTCCGTGAACCCGAGGCGGGCCGCAGTATACGGAAAACGCCAGGGAGGCGCCGGGACCCCGGTCGCACGCCCAGCCAGGCGTGGATCAGACCCGGAACTGGGTGGTCAGTCCCCGCAGCCGCTCGATCCGCCCCACTAGGGCGTCCGTCTCGCTGGCCGTGGCTTCGGCATTCCCCGCGGTGATCTGGGCCCCCTGGCTAACCTCCGTGAGGGTGCCATCCACCTCGCGCGCGACCTCCGCCTGTTGCGATACCGCCCCGGAGATCTCGTTGTTGAGATGACGGATGCGTTCCACCGCTGAACGGATCGCCTGCAGGGCGTCGCCCGCACCAGCGGCCTGGTCCACTCCGGCCTCGCCCCTTTCGCGGCTGCGCTCCATCGCGCTGGCCGCCGCCCGGGCCCCGGCCTGCAGGCGTTCGATCATGGCCTGGATCTCGGTGGTGGAGTCCTGTGTACGCGTGGCGAGGGTCCGAACCTCGTCCGCTACGACAGCGAATCCCCTTCCCTGCTCCCCCGCCCGCGCGGCCTCAATGGCCGCATTGAGCGCCAGCAGATTGGTCTGCTCGGCAATGCCGCGTATCACGTCAAGCACCGAACCGATGCTGTCCGACTCGGACTGCAGGCGCGCCACCTGCTCGTTTGCGGTGCCAATCTCGCTCGCCAGTTCGCGCATCGTGCGGACCGAGGCGTCCACCACATCGGACCCGGTACGCGTCTCGCTCTCGGCCTGATCTGCGGCTTCCGACGCGGTTTGGGCATTGCGCGCGATCTCCTCGGCCGAGGCCGTCATCTGGTTCATCGCGGTAGCAACCTGGCCGATCCGGGCTTGTTGCTGCTGCACCTCCTGGTTGGTCTCTTCCGCCACGCGGTGAAGGGTGCCGACGGACTCCCCCAGTTCCCGCGCATGTTCCACCATCTCCGAAACCATCCCCTGCAAGCGCTCGATAAATGCGTTGAACAGACGCGCCAAACGATCAATCCCGTCATTGCGCGGGGCATCGATCCGCTGGCTCAGATCGCCCTCCCCCTCCGATACCCCGCGAAACTGCGAGGCCAGCTGCGCCAGGCGCCGCCGAATCATCAACACGAACAGGAAATACACCACGACGACCACGCCGATCGCGACACCCAGCATCATCGCGTTGACCTGCCAGGCCGCAAGATCCAGCAGACGATTGATCTCGAGCGCCACCTCGGCCTCCAGTGCCGGGGTCGTCTCGTGGCCCTGCATGACGCCCGTCAACGTCGCCTCCATACCCCCCTTGAGCGTTGCGGTGTGCCAGAACACCGCGGCAGCGGCAATTAGAAAGAACACCCCTACGATCGCGCTCAGGGCCAGCGAGAACCGTCCGGCGAGTGACAGCCGGCCCAACCCCTTGATCGACTCCATTGAATTCCCCTGTATTTCGGCTTCAGAAGCCTTGTTATTAATGGCATGTAACGGCCGGGCTGTGCGGTTTCTGAACCCCGAGCACGCCCCGGCCTTCACTCAGCGGCAACGACCGAACTTGTGACGGGTGTCCGGAGCGATTAAGGTTCCAAGACATATGCGCGCATGCATATCCTTCAAAACCGCGAACCGACGATTCCTTCCCTATGCAGCTCACTCGCTATACCGATTTCTCCCTTCGGGTCCTGATGTACCTCACCGTGCAACCGCGCGACCAGCGCGTGACCGTGAGCGATATCTCCGAGCAGTTCACGATCCCGCGCAACCACTTGGTAAAGATCGTTCACCAGCTCGGCCAGAAGGGCTACATCATCACCCGGCGTGGCAAGGGGGGCGGCATCTCGCTCGCCTGCGAGCCGAACGAGATCAACGTAGGCAGTGTCATCCGCGACATGGAGCCGAACCTGAACGTGGTGGACTGCGAGAATCCCGTCTGCCCGATTCTCCCCGGTTGCCAGTTGCGTGGGGTCCTGAACGATGCGCGCGATGCCTTCCTGGACGTCCTCGACCGTTACACCATCGCCGATGTCACCCAGGCGCCGGATTATCTCTACGAACTGCTGAACCCCAGCAAGAGCGCCTGATTCTTCTCATGCGGCCATGGATCGGCTGACGCACCCCCGCCGCCACGCCAACCCGGCCCCGTGCGTGCGCCGCACGCTGGGGGGCGCACTGGTGGTTCTGCTATTCGCAGCCTCCCCGGTCGATGCCCGGGTGACCTGCCCCTCCCCCGGGGCCGAGGTCGCCCCTCTCGCCGAGCTCCGCGCCGGCGCGGTCGCCGAGGGGGATGCCGTCATCGCGGAGGGCATCGTCACAGGCGTGTTTATGGGGCCCGATCAACTCGGCGGGTTCTATCTGCAGCAGGGCGCCGGGCCCGACTCGGCCGGTATGTTCGTGTATGCCCCGCGTCGCGCTCCGGTCTCGACCGGCGAGCATGTGCAAGTACACGGGGTGTTTAGCCGCCACCGCGGACGCCCGCAGATCGCTCGGCTGGACCGCATCCAGGGTTGCGGGCGCGGCGAACTGCCGGCGCCGCTGGAGGTGCGCCTGCCTGACGACGCCAGCCGCCTCGGCGAGTACGCCGACCTCCGTGTTCGCTTTGCGCAGACGCTGGCGGTGACCGCCAACCACGAACTCGCGCGCTATGGCAGCCTGACGCTCTCGGCCGGGGGGCGGCTCATGCACCCCGGCCAAACCGGGGCCGCGGGAACCGCCCGGGACGAGAAGCGCCGGATCATCCTGGATGATGGCAGCTATCGCGCGAACCCCGACCCGATCCCCTATCGCGACGATCATGGCACGCGCCGGGTGGGCAGCACGCTGGAAGGCCTGACCGGGATACTGACCCACGCCTTCGGCGACCATCGCATCCATCCCACCCACTCGCTGGACTGGCTCGGCGGCGAGCGCCCCGAACCGCCGTCGACGCCGGGAATGGACCACCTGCGCATCGCCACCGCCAATCTGGAGAACGACTTCGTGACGCTGGGCGAGCGCGGCGCACAAAACCGGGCGGAACGCGAGCGCCAGACGGCCAAGCTGGATGCCCTGCTGCAAACGCTGGACGCCGACCTGCTGGGCGCGGTCGAACTGGAAAACGCCAAGGCGGCGCGCCGGCAGCTGGTCGAACGACTGAATGCCGTCCCTCCGCCGCGCGGCGACTATGCGGCCATCGCCCACCCGGGGCCGGGCGACGACGCGATCAAGGTGGCCCTGCTCTACCGTCCGGACCGATTGCAACTCGTTGGGTCCGCCACCGATCGAGATGCCGTGCATCATCGCCCGCCATTGCTCGGCTGGTTCCAGCAACCCGGGAGTGGCAAGCGTTTCGGGGCCGTGGTGGTGCACTTCAAGGCGAAGAGCGGTTGCCCCGACGCGGGCGATATTGACCGCGGCCAGGGTTGCTGGAATGAACGGCGCACGGCCCAGGCCGAACGTCTGGAGACATGGATCCGGGAACAACAACGCAATGAATTCGCAAATGTTCCCGTACTGATCCTCGGCGACCTGAACGCCTACGCCGCCGAAGACCCGGTGCGAACGCTGGCCGCGGCCGGCAAGCGGGACCTGGTGCATGACGATCCAGCGTCCGCCCATACCTATGTCTTTCGCGGCCGGGCCGGACAGCTGGATTACCTGCTGGGTCCCGATGCCTTACGCGACGCCGTGCACGACGGGGCGGCCTGGCCGGTCAATGCAGACGAACCCGGCTTCCTCGGCTTTGACGGTCGCGCGCCCGCCACGGGGCCCTGGCGCGCCTCGGATCACGACCCGGTCTGGGCGGATCTCCGCCTGGATTGAGGGACGGCCCAACCCCGCTCCGGCGGCCTGCCGGTCAGTCGCGCGCGGACGCTTCCGCCTCGGCCTCCGGCACGTTGTCGACGATGCGCACGGGTAACGGGCTTCCATCCAGGCTACCCAGCGTGCGCTGCGGGAACGGGATATCAATCCCCGCCTCGTCCAGCGCGGCCTTCACACCCTCGTGCATGGAATTGCGCAGGTCCAGGAACTTCTCCCGCCGCGCCCACACCGAGAGCTGAATCTTCAGCGCGGAATCACCGTACTCGAGGAAGATAAACAGCGGCTTGGGCTCCTCCAGACAGACTGGATTGCGCTCGGCCACGCCCATGAGCACGTCGCGCAACTGCTTGAGATCGGTCCGGTAGCCCACCCCGATTTGCATGTCCAGGCGGCGGATGGGGAAGCGGCTGAGATTGGTCAGTTGCGTCTTCACCAGGGTCTCGTTCGGCACGCGCACCATCAGGTTGTCGAAGGTGCGCAGCTTGACCGACAGCGGGTCGATCGACAGCACCTCGCCCGTGGCATCCCCGACCTTGATGACATCCCCCACGGAGAACGGGCGTTCGCCAATCAGGAACAGCCCCGAGATCAGGTTCGAGGCCGAGGTCTGCGATGCAAAGCCAAGCGCGACCGTCAGGATGCCGGCCGCGCCCAATAGCACGGTGAGATCGAACCCCAGCTCGCGCAGCGCCGAGGCCAGCACCAGCAGAACGATCAAGTAAAAGCTGATGCGGCGGGTGAGCATGACCTGCTGCGCGTCGAGCTTGTCCTCCAGCGCGCGCGCCAGACCGCGCGACAGCAGGCGCGCCAGCAGCAGGCCCACCAGCAGGTAGACCGCGGCGCGGATGGCGGCGAGAAAGGCCTCGCTGGTCACAAAGGTCTGAGCGGTTTGCAGCCATTCATTCATCGCGCCGGATGCTCCCTACTGAAACAGGGCGGTGAACGCCCTGACCATCAAATGCCGCCCCCCGGCCTGGCGGGGTTCGGCGATGCGCTGGGCCCCGCCGGCCACACCGGGGGGACCGGAGTCGATCTTCATGTCCGCCATGTCGCGATCTTCCTCGCGCTCCATGCGCACTGCCGGGGTCCACAACCGGTGGTGCTCGTCGGCGAATACCGGAAGGCGCGGCACCGGCAGGTTCACGCGTTCCAGGAACAGGGCATCCGAAGCCTTGTTCTCGATGGTCAGCGGCGTGATGACGCGGTGCGGGCGCATGGGCACGTCGGCCAGGTCCAGGCGAGCCTGGGTGCGGGTGGCATAACAGAGCTCCCCGTTCACGGTATTCGGGCCGAACCAGGTATCGGACGGCGTATAGACCGGAAACTCCTGCACCATGGCCTCGCCCAGATGCAGCTGCACCCAGGCCGGGGAACTCAGGTAAAGCGTGACCTGACCGCGGGCTGGCACATAGAAGGGGTTTTGCGGCCGGCTGACCATCGGCCGATCCGCCAGGGCCACCCGCAGCTCCGGTACCGAATCCGCCGGGGATCCGGCAAAACGCAGCAGGTCGTTCGCGTCGGCAGGGAACGCATCGGCGCAGGGAACATCGATCGCCAGTGTGGCATCGGCGGGGTCGCGCGGGCGTTCCAGCACCATCTGCCATTCCTGCTCGCCGTGCAGCAGCCAGAGGTCCAGGGGGCCGATGGACCAGCGTCCATGTTGCCCCGATGCAAGTGCCCGGCGCCCCCACCAGGCCGCAGCGTCGGTACTCATGGTTGGATTCTGCGGCATCGTCCGCCCTGTCGTGGTGTTGGCGTCACTGTAAACCAGAACACCCCGTCCGCGGGAGAAGCATCCTCAGGACAATGGCGCCATTCGCCGAGCGTCAGAAGAGATCGAGCTGCCCTTCGGACCGCGTCTTCTGCGGCCGCGCGGGCGGGGCAAACTGGTTGCAGTCCAGCTCCACGAGACGTCCGGCCAGCCCCGCCCGGCGCCGCGCCAGCCGGAAGCGCTGCCGCAACAGCTCCGCATACGGCCCGGCCCCGCGCATACGGTGACCGAACGTGGAATCGTAGAGCTTGCCCCCATGCGCCTCGCGCAGGCGCTGCAGTATGTGCTCCGCCTTGAGCGGGTGATGGGTGCGTAACCAGTCCTCGAACAGTGGGGCCACCTCACGCGGGAGCCGGAGCAGCACATAGCCGGCGGCCACTGCGCCAGCCGCCGCCCCGGCATCCAGCAAGACCTCCAGCTCCCCGTCCGTGAGCACGGGGATCAACGGCGCCACCAGCAAGCTGACGGGGACACCCGCCGCCGTGAGCCGCTCCACGGTCTGCAAGCGCCGTTGCGGGGCCGCCGCGCGCGGCTCCAGATGTCGCGACAGCCCGCGATCCAGGGTCGTCACCGAGATCGCCACCTGCACCAGTCCGCGCTCCGCCATCGGACCCAGCAAATCCAGGTCGCGCTCGACCAGTGCGGACTTGGTCACAATGGATACGGGATGCCCGGTCTCGGCCAGCACCTCCAGCAGCTCGCGCGTGATCCGCCATTCACGTTCGATCGGCTGGTACGCATCGGTGTTGATCCCGAGCGCCAACGGGGTCACCCGGTGGGACGGTCGCGCCAGTTCGCGCCGCAGGCAGTCGGCCGCGCCGACCTTGGCGAACAGCCGGCTCTCGAAGTCGAGCCCCGGCGAAAGGCCCACATAGGCATGGGCCGGCCGCGCAAAGCAGTAGGCACAGCCGTGCTCGCAGCCACGATAAGGGTTCAGGGACAGCTCGAATGGCACATCCGGGGACTGATTCCAGGACAGGACGCTGCGCGGGTGCTCGACCGTCACCTCGGTGCGCAGCGGCGCCGGTGCCTCGCCATCACCGACCCACCCGTCGTCGAAGGGTTCGTGGCGGGTCGACTCGAAGCGGGCATGGGGATCGATGGTCGCGCCGCGGCCCTTGGTCGGTCCATGGACCGGTTTCATTGGCTGGGGCCATCCATGCGCTCGCACAGCTGTCGGAAATAGCCGGACTCGGAGAGCATGCCCCGACCCGCATCGCTGCGGTTCAGCCGGTCGAGCAGCAAGCGCAGGCGCTTGGCCGCCTGCTGGCGCGCCGCCTCGTCGTCCGCCGCCTGCAGCAGCGCCTCCGTGGAGGCGATCTCGCCTCGCAGTTGCACGGCCTCGGGGACATAGCCGGCGTTCTTCATCATCCGGAAGGCCATGCGCAGCTCTTGCGGCACCGCGCTGTCGTCATCCAGTTCCAGGGGTCGACCCGCCCCCGGGCGGTCATCGAACTCCCCGCGGCGCGCCGCATCGGCCAGCCGGGCCTCGATCTGTAATTCGGTCAGCAACATCCCGTAGTCCGTTGTTCATGCGCCGGGCCGCGCTTGTTGAGCCCCCGCCCGATTTACCGTAACGTCCAGCCCTTCCACAAACCGTCCCCGTCTGGACCCCGATGGCACTCACCCCGCGAGACAATCCACCGGCGTCCAGCGTACGCGCGCTTGTTCCGGCCCGCGAGGCATTACGCGCCGATCCCCAGTTCGACACCTATCTGACGCGCCAGATCCCGGTGCTGGTGGCGCTGTCCCTGGTCCCCGGCCTGGGCTACATCCTGCTGGGTGCGCTGCACGGGGCCTTCACCGCGGCTGCTGCCTGGTACAGCGTGATGCTTGCCGCATCGCTCTGGGGCCTGCAGCTGTATTGGCGTTATCACCGCTCACCCTTGTCGCCGGAGCAACGGCTCCGCTGGCGGCTGCACCTCACCCTCTTCCTGTATCTCTACTTGGCGTTGTGGACCGCGATCTTTCTGATCTTTGTGCGCCTGGACTCGCACAATCTCCACTACATCGCCATTTTCACGCAGATCGGCGCCACCACGGTGGTTGCGGCGCTGCTCTATCCGGCCCCCTGGGTCTTCCGGCCGCTGATCCCGGCCATGATGGCGCCGCTGGCCGGATACTTCCTGCTGATCGGGGACTGGTACAGCTATGTCCTGGCGGCCTTCTCGGCCACCCTTGCCCTGGTCCTGTTCTACGCGGCCAACAGCAGCTTCGGGTTGCTCCGCAACAGCTTCCATCAGGCCTCCCACGATGCCCTGACCGGACTGAACAATCGCGCCGCCTTCATCGAGCATCTCGAACAAAGCCTCGAGGTCCTGCAGCATCACGGACAGCACTCGTACCTGCTGCTGATCGATCTGGACCATTTCAAGACGGTCAACGACCTGCTGGGGCACGACATCGGCGACGAATTGCTGAAGTCCGTGACGCGCGACTTCGCCAACGCCCTGCCCCCGGGCCACCACCTCGCCCGCCTGGGCGGCGACGAGTTCGTCATCGTGGCCCCCGGCAAGGAAGACCGTCAGACCTGCGAGCGCGCCGCCCGCCGCCTGGCGCATTCGCTGCTTCAGGTGGTCAAGACGCCCTCCATTATCCGCAACCATCACCTGCACGTGAGCGCGAGCATCGGGATCCGCCTGATCGAGCCCGCGCAGCCGGTCGACTCGCATCAGCTCGTGCGCGAGGCCGATATCGCCATGTACGAAGTGAAGGACCGCGGGCGCGACGGCGTGGTGGTCTTCAGCGACGAGTTGTCGCGGGCGGTGGAGCGGCATCTGCAGATCGAGCGCTGCCTGCACTTTGCGTTGCACAATCGCGAGATCGAGGTCCTGTTCCAGCCTCAGGTGGATACCACTGGGCGGATCCGCAGCGCCGAGACCCTGATTCGCTGGCACAGCGCCGAGCTGGGCGCCGTATCACCCGCCGAGTTCATCCCCATCGCCGAACAGACCGGCTATATCAGCGAACTGGGCGACGCGGTGATCGCGCGAGCGTTCCAGGCCTTGCGCGACTGGGATCGCGCCGGGTTCCCCCTGGAGCAGCTCGCAATCAACATCAGCCCACGCCAACTGGTGCACCTGAACTTCGTCCACCGCATGCAAGACCTGATCACCCGCTATCTGGGCCGTGAACATGCCCACCGCATCACGCTCGAGATCACCGAGCACGTGGTGGCGGAGGATACCGACCGGGTGATCCACATCATGCAGGCCCTGCGGCAAATGGGCCTGCGCTTCTCCATGGACGACTTCGGGACCGGCTTTTCCTCGCTCAGCTACCTGAAGCGTCTCCCGTTCGACGAACTCAAGATCGACCGGAGCTTCGTCCGCCAGGTCGACCACGACACGGACGACCAGGCCATGGTGCGCACAATCTGCGACATCGCACGCCAATTCGGTCTGGCGGTGGTGGCCGAAGGGGTCGAGACCGAGGCCCAGTACCGTTGGCTGACCACCCACGGTGACCTGCTCTTTCAAGGCTTCCTGTTCGCCCGGCCCATGGATGCCAATGCCTTTTTCGATCACTCCCGCCGCGCGCCAGCGTTGAAGCCGGACACCAATCAAGCGGCGCCGGCTGCCGGATAGGAATCCGGCCTCAGGCCCCGCCGGTCGCGGCCGGCAGCACCCAGAGCGTCAGCGACAGCAGGATCGCCGTCAGGCTGACCCCGATCAGCGGCAACATCATCACGCCGGCCAGGGCCTCGCGCCGGAACAGGCGCACGGCCATGCCACCCAGGGTCAGCGCCCAGCCCAACGCCACGAAGAACGCCAGCGCGTTCAGTTCGGCCCGCCACAGCAGGATCAAGGCCACCGGGAGCCCAAGGTTGAGGATCACCACCCCCATCTCCTGGCTGCCCGCGGCTCGTCCGGCAGACAGCGCATAGGCATACGCGGCCCAGACCATCAGCAGACCGAAGCCCAGGGCACCGGCGGCCGGCGAGCTGAGCGGCGCGCGCAGGATCGGCGCGCCGGCCGGCTCCAGCCCGACCCCAAGCGCCACGATCAGCAACGCCACCCCCAGGCTGATGGCCATCCAGAACAACAAAGTCCCGCGTTGCACATTGGGTTCGGTCATGTCTCCATCCTCGTCTTGTCCTGTTTCTCTAACTTGCTGACCGCCCGCGCGTCACAGCGTTCGCCGTGCCGGCCGCTCCGCAGATTAACTACGCCAGCTGCCAGGCGACGGTCTCGCCCGCGCGCAGCGGCACCCCGGGATCATGCCCGAACAGCACCGCCTCCGGCACGGTCCACGGGGAGCGCTCCAGCGTCAGGGTGTCGGTGTTGCGCGGCAGCTTGTAGAAATCGGGGCCGAAATGACTGGCAAAGCCCTCCAGCCGGTCCAGTGCATCTGCCGCGGCAAAGGCCTCCGCGTACAGCTCGATGGCCGCGTGCGCGGAATAGATCCCGGCACAGCCACACGCCGACTCCTTCGCGTGGCGTGGATGCGGAGCACTGTCGGTCCCCAGAAAGAAGCGCGGGTGGCCACTGGTGGCCGCCTCCAGCAGCGCCTTGCGATGGCGTTCGCGCTTCAGGATCGGCAGGCAGAAGTGATGCGGCCGCATGCCGCCCGCGAACAGCGCATTGCGGTTGTACAGCAGGTGCTGGGGCGTGATCGTGGAGCCGACATTGGCCGGCCCGTCCTGGATGAACTGCACGGCCGACTCGGTGGTGATGTGTTCCAGCACCACCCGCAACTCCGGAAAATCGCGGATCAGCGGCTCCAGGTGGCGCTCGATAAACACCGCCTCGCGATCGAAGATGTCCACGTCCGGATCGGTCACCTCGCCGTGAATCAGCAACGGCAGGTCCACCCGCTGCATCGCCTCGAACACCGGATAGCAGCGGCGGATATCGGTCACGCCACTGGCCGCATTGGTGGTGGCACCCGCGGGATAGAGCTTGACCCCGTGCACGAACCCGGAGGCCTTCGCCGCGTCGATCATGCCCGGTGTCGTGCCCTCGGTCAGGTACAGCGTCATCAGGGGCTCGAAGTCCGCTTCCTCCGGCAGCGCCGCCAGGATGCGGTCGCGGTACTCGGCGGCGGCCTCCACCGTCGTCACTGGCGGTTTCAGGTTGGGCATGATGATGGCGCGGCGGAAGCGACGCGCCGTGTCCGGCAGTACCGTCGCCAGCACATCGCCATCGCGCAGGTGCAGGTGCCAGTCATCCGGTCGAGTCAGGGTCAGGCGGTTCATCCGTAGTTCCCTTCGCAGGGGGGCCGTCCGGTACTGGGCCCCGTCACAGTGTATGAGTCATGAGGATAACGCGCGGTGCAACTCGGCCTCGGACCAGCCCTCGACCACCACGGTCTTGCTGCGCGAGGTCGCGCCGGCCACCACCTGCACGGACGACTTCGAACACCCCAGTTCCGCGGCCAGCAAGGCCACCACGGCCTCGTTCGCACGGCCCTTCTCCGGCGGCGCCTGCACCTGCAGCTTGAGGGTGTCACCCATCCAGTCACCAATGGCGTTGCGCTTGCTGCCGGGCGCCACCTTGACCTTCAACCGGCCCAAAAACCCTACCCGGCCGGGCGCGTCGCCATGTAGGCGCTGAAGACGCCGAGCTGCACATTGCGCTGCACGTCCTCGAAACCGACCGATCGCAGGGTTTCCAGGATGTCCTCCGGGGGGACGCACTGATCGATGGTGTCCCAGAAATAGCGCATCAGCAGTTGCCCGTCCGGGTCGCGGGTGAGCACCTTGCCCACGAACGGCACGAAATCGCGGAAATAGAAACGCGCCAGGCCAAACTGGAACTTCGTACGTGGCCGCGAGACCTCGAGAATGGTGCAGCGCCCGCCCGGCTTCAGCACGCGGAAGTACTCGCTGAACAACTCGTGCAGGTCGCGCACATGGCGAAGCCCATACCCCATGTACAGACGGTCGTACTGCTGGTTGCGCAAGGGCATCTGTTCGCCCAGGCTCTGGACGAACGTGGCATCCATCTTGGTTCGGGCCACATCCATCATGCCGCGGCTCGGGTCCACGCAGGTCAGATGGTCATCGCCCACCACCTTGCGGATCTCCTCTGCAACCGGGCCGGTGCCGGTGGCCACGTCCAGCACCTCCATGCCGGCCTCGAGACCGGATTGTTTCAGGACAAACCGGCGATACGACTGCCCGGTGCCGAAGAAGCCGACCCGCAGGATTCGGTCGTAATACGGGGCAGTCCGATCGAACAGGTCGTCGACGTAGGCGCGCCGACTGGCTTCATCCCCGTAGTAGTCCTTCAGGACCGGGTGTGGCTTCTTGGTGGTTGGCTGCATTGCGTGTACTCCCCAGGCAAGGGACCGGCGCCACCGCAAGTCGGCGGCCTGACCGGCCCGGCATCAATCCTTCATGGTGTCGCGAACGTCGCGGTCAGACGCTCCGAATAAAGTCCCTCGATCTCCACCAGCAATTCCTCGCGGCAGATATCCCCGTGCAGCAACAGGTACGGCACATCGTGACCGAGGCGCGCGCGCAAATGACGTTCTACGGCCGATGCATCGGCGGCATGGCGCAGGTACACCTTGAGCAGCGACAAGTCGCGCGGCCTCTCCACCCGAACCGGGTGATCCGTGGCGGCCTGTTCCAGCAGGACACCGATATTGCGCAGGCTTTCGTCGATCTGCGCCTCGAGATCGCCAACATGCCGGCTTTCATGACCGACAATACTGGCGGTGCCCGAGATGAACAGCTCGGCCGATTCCGGCCCCGACTGCCACAGACTGGCGCGGGCAAACGAAGGGCTGCGCGGCCCGTACTGAGGCGGGTAGCGATAGGCGCTGACCTGGCGCGGATTCTCGATACGCGCGGCCGCCTCGCGGGTGGCAATGAAATAGATCAGCAAGCCGTCGGAATGGGTGCCAATCGCCGTCGCCGCCGGCAGGAACTGTTCGTACTCCGGCAATGCCTCGAACACCCGCGCCCGCCCGCTACAGAAGCCACGGTAGCGCTCCTGGCCGGCGACCGGGTCATTGATCGCGGGAAGATAGTTCCACACCCGCACCAGGTGCTCGAAACCCAGCGAACGGCAGCCAGCCAGGATCTCGCGGTACGCGCGCTCGGTCAGCGGATCCGGGTCGCCTGCGGCATCCAGCGGCTGAATCCAGCAACCGATCAGGCAATCCTTGTGGCGAAGGTAGCTCAGCGAGCCTTCCACCCCGGTCTCGCCCTCGGCGCCGTCCGGCAGCGACCAGCATTCCGCCCAGTCCGACTCGACGCCCACGGGCTCCAGCCCCACGCGGATCTCCAGACGCCCGGGCTTGCATTCCACACCGCTCGCCCCGCCAAAGCGGATCACCACCGGCGCCGACGCGCATTCCGGCTGCTCATCACGACAGTAGGTAACCGTCAGGGGGGCTTTTGCGGCAGATTCGCTCATTCCGGACGCCAGGGAGATCCATTCCAGCCAAAACAGCCGCGGAGTCTACCAATCTCCCACGATCGAAACACGGGTTCTCCCCTCGACCTGCCCCATCCAGTCTCTTTGTCCGTTCGTCATTGAGGGCCGTCGACCGCCACGCCCGCATCGCGGAGGAATGCCCGCAGGCCCTCCGTGTAGTCGTGCCCCGTGGTCAGGAAGGCGTCGTTGTGGCCACCCTCCATCTCCAGCACTCGCGCATTCGTAGCGGCGGCCCGCAGGCGTTTGGCATGCTCGAATGGCACGATCTCGTCTTCGGCACTATGAGCCAGCAGGATCGGCGCGGAGATCGCGCCCACCCGGCCCAGGGTGTCGTATTGGTGCCGCAGCAGCGCCCGCACCGGGAGCCAGGGGTAATGGCGCGCCCCCAGATCGGCAGCCGAGGTAAAGGCGGACTCCAGGATCACCGCCCCCGGCTCCACGCCCGTTGCCAGTTCCGCCGCGACCGCCGCCCCCAGCGAACGGCCAAACAGCACGATCTCCTGCGGCGGAATCGAACGGTCGTCGATCAGGTACTGCCAGGCGGCGCGCGCATCCGCATAGGTGCCGGCCTCGTCCGGGCGCCCCGCACTCCGCCCGTAGCCGCGGTAATCGATGATCAGCACGGCCAGTCCCAGCTCGTGGAACTGGCGTAGGGAATGCAACCGGTGGCCGATGTTTCCGGCATTGCCATGCAGGAAGAGCAACACGGGCGTGTCGCCCCCGGGCCCCGGCAGGAACCAGCCATGAATCCGAACCCCATCTTCGGTGACCAGCTCGACATCCTCGTAGTCCAGCCCAATGCGCTCCGGCGTGCTGGTCACCGTGCTCGACGGCAGATAGATCAGACGATCCTGAGTCACGAAGATCAGCGCGGTTACCAGGACATAGCCCAGCCCCACGAGCAGCAGGATCTTGAACAAGTTGGCCATATCCCGATCCTGATCCCGGTCACCCCCGTTCGCAAGCCTCTCGCCACCTTCTGCGCTCCCGTACAATAGGGCTCTCGCTCTGTTTCGACGATTGCCTCCATGCGCCATTCGCTGCTGACCAATACCGATCTGCAGGGGCTCGACCGCGACGCGTTGCTGCGCCATTTCGCGGGCAGCCAGCCCCTGGACGACGCCACCGGCCTGCAGCTGGCCGAGGCACTGGATCAAGCACTGGAGGCCGTCGATACCGCCGGGCTCGAATCGCATCCACTGGACGTGGCCGAGATCCTGCGCCATCTCAACGTCGATCGGCAGACGCTGATTGCGACCTTGCTGGTACCCGTGTATCTGGCGGACCTGATCAAGCCGGCCGAGCTCGAGCAGCGCTTCGGTGCCGCGGTGGCCCGGCTGACCACCAACGTCGCCGCGCTGGTGCGCCGCCGCTTCGAGGCCCCGGCCGGGCGTCCGGAACAGGCCGAACGCCTGCGCCGCATGCTGATGGCCATGGTGGACGACGTGCGCGCCGTGCTGATCAAGCTGGCGTTTCGGGTGCAGCACCTGCGCCAGCTGGTCCGTGAGCCCGACGAGGGCGCCCGCATCCTCGCCCAGGAGACCCTCGACGTCATCGCACCGCTGGCCAACCGCCTCGGGGTGGGCCAGCTCAAGTGGGAGATGGAAGACCTCGCCCTGCGCATCCTGGAACCCGAAACCTACCGCGACATCGCCGTCGGCCTCGAGGAAAACCGCACTGAAAGAGAATCCTACGTCGAAGAGTTCGCCCGCACACTGAAGACGCGCCTTCAGGCGGACGGCATCGAGGCCCGGGTCTTCGGCCGGCCGAAGCACATCTACAGCATCTGGAAGAAGATGCAGCGCAAGCGCACCTCGCTGTCCGAACTGTACGATCTGCGCGCCACCCGCGTGATCGTCGACCAGCTGGCCACCTGCTACACCGTGCTCGGCATCGTCCACAACGACTGGCGCCACCTGCCCAGCGAGTTCGACGACTACATCGCCAACCCCAAGGACAACGGCTACCAGTCCCTGCACACCGCCGTGGTCGGACCGGAAGGCAAGGTCGTGGAGGTGCAGATCCGCACCCGCGAGATGGACGACTTCGCCGAGCTCGGGGTCGCCGCGCACTGGCGCTACAAGGAAGGCGGACGCGAGGATCAGGCGCTCAACCGCGCCATCAACAGCCTGCGGCAGCTGCTGGAGGCCACCGACAACAACGACCAGAACCTGCTCGACGAGATCCAGAGCGAACCGCTGCACCAGCGCGTGTTCGTGCTCACGCCCCAGGGCGAAGTGCTGGACCTGTCCCAGGGCGCGACCCCGCTGGACTTCGCCTACGCGGTCCACACCGAGGTCGGCCACCGCTGCCGCGGCGCCAAGGTCGACGGCCATATCGTCCCGCTCACCTACAAGCTGAAGTCCGGCGAGCGTGTGGAGATCCTGACCACCCGCGAAGGCGGGCCCAGCCGCGACTGGCTGAGCCCCGCGCTGGGATATCTCAATACCGCCCGCGCGCGCTCCAAGGTCCGCACCTGGTTCCGTCAGCAACACCAGGACGAACACCTGGCGACCGGCAAGCACCTGTTCGATCGCGAATGCCAGCGCCTTGGCTGCGGCCACAACCTCGACCGCCGCGCGCTGGCCGAGGCAATGAAGTATCAGACCTTCGACGAACTCCTGATTGCCCTGGGCGCGGGGGATGTCACCACCGCCCAGATCGCCGGACGCATCTCCCACCAGCTGCGCGACGCCGGAACTGGGGAACAGGCGGCCACCACCCCTGCGCCCCAGCGGTCGCGCCGCCACGAGGGCGAAGCCAAACCGGACGACATCCGAATCCGCGGCGTCGGCGGGCTGCTAACCACGCGCGCCCAGTGCTGCAATCCGCAGATCGGTGACCCGATCATCGGCTTCATTACCCGCGGCGCCGGCGTCTCCGTGCACCGCAGCGACTGCGTGAACATCCTGCACATGCCGGAAGACAAGCGCGGCCGCCTGATCCCTGTCTCCTGGGGTGAAGAGCCCGAACGCGAGGCGATCACCCTGGAGGTGGATGCCCACGACCGCCCCGGCCTGCTGGGCGAAGTCGGCAACGCCTTCTCCGAATGCGGCATCAACCTGCTGCGCGTGAATACCGAAACTAACCGCGAAGACCGCAGCGTCCGCATGGAACTGGAAGCCGAATTCAGCGACCTCGGCGAACTCAGCCACCTCTTCGACCGCCTCCAATCCCTCAGCAGCGTCCAAACCGTCCGCCGCCTGCCCCCAATCCCCTGATACCAGCCCGCCCACCGCGCCGCCCTCCCTGTCTGTCAACCTGAAGGCATACAGCCCCTGTATGGGTTAATTATCAGGTCTCAGGTGATTACCTACCGTCGGAGAAGGAGCCGCTGTTTCGAGCTCGGGAGTGGCTGACTACCCTGTTAGCAGAGCCCCACCGGAGGTGATTCGATGTCCAGTGCGATTCACGTGAACGCCCGTACCACCCCGCGGACCCGGCGCGAGATCCAGCAAGCACCGCCGTCGGTCCGTCACCGGGACCTGGCACGCCGCCTGGGCATCAGTCGCCATACGGTGATGAAGTGGCGCCACCGGGAAGACACCGAGGACCGTT
This sequence comes from Thioalkalivibrio versutus, assembly GCF_001999325.1. Classification (GTDB taxonomy): domain Bacteria; phylum Pseudomonadota; class Gammaproteobacteria; order Ectothiorhodospirales; family Ectothiorhodospiraceae; genus Thioalkalivibrio; species Thioalkalivibrio versutus. The sequence goes on along the minus strand of NZ_MVAR01000004.1, from coordinate 68,718 downwards.
CTCACCGCCCGCGCCGGATGAAGACGGCCCTGACGCCCGGAGAGGAAGCCATCCTCATCGCGGTACGCGAGTGGCTGTGGCTGTCGCTGGATGATTTGCTGGTCGTGGCCCGCGAGTTCGTGCAGCCGGACCTGAGCCGCGCCGCCCTGGACCGCTGCCTGCGCCGCCACGGCGTAGCCAGCCTGAAGGCGCTGCGGCAGCAGGCCGAGGGGGAGCCGGCGCCACCCCGCAAGGCCTTCAAGGCGTACGTCCCGGGCTTTGTGCATGTGGACGTGAAGTACCTGCCGAAGCTGGCTGAAGAGTCCTCGCGTCGCTATCTGTTCGTGGCCATCGATCGGGCGACCCGCTGGGTCTACCTCGAGGTTCGTTCATCCAAGTCCGGGGCGGCCGCGCGAGGCTTTCTGAAGCGGCTGCTGGATCGGGCACCGTTCTACATCACGCATGTGCTGACCGACAACGGCAAGGAGTTTACCGACCGTTTTGTGGTCACCGGTGAGCGCCAGCCGACCGGCCGTCACCCATTCGACCGGCTGCGCGCCGAACACGGCATCCAGCACCGCCTGACCCCGCCCAAAAGCCCCAGACGAACGGGATGGTCGAGCGCTTCAACGGGCGCATTGCCGATCTCCTGCGCACGTACCACATGGACTCCAGCGAGCAGATGCAGGACGCCCTGTACCATTACCTGTACTTGTACTTGTACAACCACGCCATCCAGCAAAAGGCCCTGGGTCACCGAACGCCCGTAGCAGCCCTCAAGGCGTGGCAGCAAACCCACCCCGACTGCTTTCGAAAACGCGTTTATAACCAGCCGAGACCTGACAGTTAATGTAGATTACGGGGTCGCGACAGCAGGAGCCGACTGATGCCGAAGGCACCGAGTGAGTTACCCGAGTCTCAGGTGAGCCCGGACCCGAAACAAGAGCAGCGGACACGCCGCCATTTTACCACCGAGTACAAGTTGCAGATAATCGCCGAGGGCGACCAGTGCCAGCGTGGCGATGTGGGCCAGCTACTGCGACGCGAGAGCCTGTACAGCAGCCAGCTCAACCGTTGGCCCCGCGAACGGGCCGCCGGTGGCCCGGAGGGGCTCGCCAAGTCCGCTCCCGACCCGACCACGAGCACGACCTCGGAGCAGCTGGAAAAGGAGAATGCCAAGCTGAGCAAGCGTCTGCAGACCGCCAAGGCATGCATCGATCTGCAAAAAAAAACGTTGTCACCGCTCGATCACGTGAACAATGGGAGCTCTGTGTGAACCAGGTCGTCACCGAACGGCCCGAGGGCCTGTCCGTGACGGCTGCCTGCCGGGCCCTCGGACTCAATCGCTGCACGGTCTACGCGCGACAGCGAGAGGGCCTAAGTGAAGAGCAACGGATCGCCAACCGCTCCCGCACGGAGTCCGTCCAACCGCGCGCCCTGAACGCCAAGAAGCGCCAACGTGCCCGGGACGTGCTGTACAGCGAGGCGTACCAGGACCAGCCGCCGGATGAGATCTACTGTGACCTGCTGGAGCAGGGTGAGTACATCGGCTCCGTCCGCACGCTCCACCGCATTTTGGCCGAGGACAGGGCCGCCCGGGAGCATCGCCACCAGCGGACGGCTCAGCACCACGCCATCCCCCGCCTGCTGGCCACGGCCCCCAATCAAGTCTGGACCTGGGACATCTCGAAGCTCCCGACCGCGGGCCAGGGACCCTACCTGTCTCTCTGCGTGGTCTTGGACCTGTACAGCCCCTACGTGCTCGCCTGGATGGTCTCACGCAAGGAGAACAGCACCCTGGCTCAGCAACTGATGACCGAGGGTGCCGCCCGCTACGCCATCGTCCACGGTTCGCTCACCCTGCACCAGGACCGGGGAGCCCCCATGACCGCCCATGGCTATCTCGATCTATTACATGAGCTGGGCATCGTCTGCAACCACAGCCGCCCGCGCACCAGCAACGAAAATGCCTTCAACGAGGGCCAGTTCAAGACGTTGAAGTACCCGCCGGACTATCCGGGCCAGTTCGAAAACGCGTCCCACGCCCGTCAGTGGTACGAGGCGTACTTCGACTGGTACAACTTCCAACATCACCACAGCGGTATCGGCGGCTACCCCCCGGAGCAGGTTTTCACCGGACGCCTCGAGCTCGTCCATGAACAGCGCCAGCAGGTGCTAGACACCCAATACCGCCGTCACCCCGAGCGCTTCGTCCAGGGTGCCCCTGTCGCCCCACGACCACCCGAGTGGGTGACCATCTCCCCGGTAACGCCCGAAGCCGCTGACACCGGTGAGTCGTTGGGCGTGAACTTCCCAACCCTGAGCGCCGCCAGGGCACCGGTCGACAACACGTCATCCTCCACGTGAGGTGTTCAAAACGGGTTGACCGGTTCCGGATTTAGAAGCGGTAATGCCGTCGCTCCCTTTGTTCTACGGAAAAGGCTAAACATTAATGTATACAATCGCAAATATCCGCCCTTTGGGTCACAATGTTGGAAATCACGCTATCCATTTCGCATTGCGGCAAATGCTGCATGACACTTTCGGGCGTTTGGTGTCAGTGATAGATTATCCTGCGACGAGCAAACATGAAAGCACAGCAAAAGCAGGCCTTACTCCAGAAACGGTACACGAACTCAATCGCTACGCGGATGGGGTCATAGTAGGCGGTGGAAACCTGTACGAAAACGACGAGATCGCTGTAGATTCTCGTGCATTAGCGGCCTTACAGCCACCGTTGTTGCTATTTTCTAATTCGCGTGGACGGATCTACGACCGGAATGGAGTTCTATCGGACCGTTCGGACGTAATTCCTGACCAAAAGATAAAAACGCTATTGACGCGAGCTAACATGTCCCTGTCGCGCGATAGTGCGACACATCGCTACCTGAGACATTTCGATGACCGCGATAAGATCGCCTGGTGTCCAACAATCAACATGGCGCGCTATACCCACCTGTTACCGGCGCTCCCTGAAAACGAGAATGTTGGGGTTCTGATATCTGTTCGGACCCCTGAGCTAATGAATCTTCCTTACCGGTTTCAAAGCCGCATACAAAGCCATCTCGAATCAGCTATAGACCACCTAAGGGCGAGTGGTCACAGCCGGATAAGACTCCTGTGTAACGACAGCCGAGATCTGGACTTTGCAACTTCCTTTCGTTATTCAATGAATGTGGATTCGATATATACCAACGATGTCTATCAGTACCTTTCATTGCTCCAATCTGCAGACTTGGTTGTAAGTTATCGTCTTCATGCTACGCTCCCCGCCGTTTCCTTTGGAACGCCTACCATTAATATCATATACGACGAACGTTCCCAGTCATTGATTGACGATCTCGGCATGACAACGGCAAGTCTCAACGTTGTGGAACTCGATAACGAGTTCATTCCAGAAATGAAGACATGGATCGATAGAGGGGGTTACTCTTCATTGGATCACGCACCACTACAAGACGACTGGAAGTCCAAAAGCGATATTCAGTTTGCGAAGCTTCAGGAATTCAAGTCCCTAATGGATACCTTTATGAAAAATGGAGTTCACCTCGATTGATGGGCTGTGCCGAACAACCGCCCGTCGTTGCATTCCACGTGCAAGCAGGCTCTAGGGTTGGGATGGGCCATTTAGCGCGCACGAGCTCGGTGATAAAAACCCTTAGTTTACTCGGAGTTGAAACAGTTCTTCACCTCGACGCTGATCGGTTAGGGTATCAAGAAGCCCGATTCCGAGGGCTCTCGCCGGTTGAAACACTTCCTGAATTACCTTCGGTGTTAGTAATTGATGCTGTGGAAGTAGATTCGGACCTGGCGAAGCAGATCCAACAGTATGAGATGCGCGTCTTGATATCTCCGGTTTTTAACCACCCAGAATTGGCTAGTCACATACTAGTTAGGAATAACCCTGAATGGCTTGATGCAAATAACCTGCCGGAAACAAAGGTTGTTGTTGACCCCGATTATTCATTCGCTACGGCGTATGGCTTGCAGATTTCTGGCCAAGACTATAAAACTTTACGGGTCGGTGTTTGCCTATCCGGGGGCGATGATGACCTAGATCTTGAACAAATAATCGACGCCATAGCGCGTGCGCCTCTTGTTTCTGAGATCAGGCTGATCGATCGGCGCACACCGGCGAAGAGCAGTTACCATGGGGTGACTGTATCTCATCAAACTCCGGACCGAGAACCCTGGAGATATTTTCAGCATATCAATATATTTGTCGGTGGGGACGGTGTCATGTTATCCGAAGCCGTAGCGCAGGGAATACCCGCTCTTTCACTCACAACGCCGGCGCTAAGCTACAAGAATCATGCGTTGATGGACGGAGGCGCGCTCCGGAACATCTCGCGTTCTCCCTTTGAATCACGTAAGTTAATCCGGATATTGTCGGATAGGTATGTCGCTCAGAGGATGCATGAGTCAGCGTTATCTCTACATGGGGTGGAGCGTTCTGATAAGTTGGCTAAACATATTATACAAATCGTAAGAGGCATGTAGTGGTGGCGCAGAGACCCGAGGTTATTGCGGAGGCTGGAAGCAATCATAATGGCGATCCGGAGAGAGCCAGACAACTTGTTGATGTAGCGGTCGAATCCGGGGCTTCGTCAGTAAAATTTCAGTTTATTTTCGCGGATGGATTGTACCTGCCAGAATTTTTCGATGGTGAGCGGAAGGTGCGTAACCCTGTATTTGATCAGCGTAAAAAAGAAGAGTTAACAGAAACTGAATGGTCTAGTATATGGGAGTATGCGCATGGGAAAGGTATACCTGTTTCCGCTTCGGTATTTTGTGAGCGTGGGGTCCAGCTTTTATACCGGCTGGGATCCCCTTACGTAAAAATTGCATCTACTGATCTTACCAATCACAATCTAATCGGAAAAGCATGCCAATGTTTTCAGCGAGTGATCGTTTCCACGGGCATGGCGAGTCTATCGGAAATTGATGGAATGGTAGCTTTCGTTAGGGAATCGTATCCAGAGACGGACTTGCAACTAATGCATTGCGTCTCGAGTTATCCATGTCCTTTGAATGAGGCGAATACTCAAAGAGTGTCGCTTTTGCGCCATTCTTTTGACCTCTGTGTTGGGTATTCGGATCATACTGAGGGTACAGAATCGGCCGTTATGGCCTTGGTTCAAGGTGCGACTTTCTTCGAGAAGCATTTTACAGTGGACCGTAATCAACCTGGCTTTGATCATGCCCACGCTATGGAAAGTGCCGAGCTTATGAACTACGTTCGCACACTCGCGGATTCAATGATCAGTTTGGAAAAACCAGCCAATCAATCATCGTCCGAGGAGCTGGTATCTAAGATACGCGCTCGCCGTGGGATTTATGCTGCGAAGGATCTACCAGCCGGGCACATCTTGACCAAGGAAGATTTGCTCTTTGTGAGGCCGAGTTCTTCGTTCTCTGGAAAAGATGTATCTTTATTGGTCGGCAAAGCTCTGGCGCAGGATGTGCCACAATATGCTGCACTAGGCGAGGGGGGTCAAGCCATGGTTGTGGAATCAAATTGGCGGGATGCTTCTGCCTATTGGAAAAATGAGATGGACGCGAAAAACATGTAAATGCGGGTTGATGAAGAGTTGAGGTGGTTTGGGCCATGAGTCGGTTTGTTTTTGTCTATGCACGGAGTGATTCATCGAGGCTGCCTGGAAAACCTATGATGACGCTTAGCGGCAGAAAGGTAATCGATATCGTATTGGAACGCGCCTCCCGAGTGGGGGCCGATGAATTTGTGCTTCTGACTAGTCAAAGAGAAGTTGATGATGTTTTGGCTGCGCATTGTACTCGGCAGGGAGTTCCAGTAGTAAGGGGGCATCCGACTAACTTGGTCTCACGTAGTCTTCAGGCAATAGAGGAAACGGGCGCGAGATTTTTTTTGCGAGTTAACGGTGACTCACCTTTTTTTGAACCTGAATTAGCAAGGCAGGCGATGGCCCACACAGAGAACGTCCAAATGATAAGCAACATCATTACTCGCTGTTTCCCGTATGGTGTGTCAGTGGAGTGGATCGAAGCAGAATTCTACAAAACGCAGGCGAGCTTTTCGACAGAAGAAGAGAATGAGCACGTGACCAGCCATTTGTATCGCCATGTTGACCCTATGCGCGTCCTTTCACTGACACAAAGTAGAGATGATAGCTGGTTACGGTTGGCTCTTGATACTCCCGAAGATTATGCGTTCCTCTCAGGGGAAATAGGAGAGTCTGTCGTGTCAGGTGTTCCATACTGGGATGCATTTGATTTAGATCATCCGGAATTGAGTGTCGGTTTTTCGGTTTAGTGTGTTAGGTAACTGTTCGAATTGCCGGAGGCTCGAAAGGTGGAATTGTTAGCCTGCACGCGTACACCAATTGCTGGAAGGTGGAACAAGGGATGTAGCGCTTTCAGCGTGCTGGGGTTTGCATGACTATTCTCGTCACCGGTGGTACCGGCTATATTGGCTCCCACACCTGTGTGGAACTCCTCGAGGGTGGCCACGATGTGGTGGCAGTGGATAACTTCAGCAATTCGCATCATGAGGTAGCCGAACGAGTGGAGCGGGTCACCGGCCGCCCACTGCCGATCATCGAACTGGACCTGCGTAGCCGCGATGGGCTGCGCGCCGTCTTTGCCGCCCACGGCATTGAGGCGGTAATCCACTTCGCCGGCCTCAAGGCGATGGGGGAATCGGTAGCCCAGCCGCTAACCTACTTCGACGCCAACATCTGCTCCATTTTGGTGCTCGCTGAGATCATGGCGGAATTTGCTGTGGAGACCTTGATCTTCTCCTCCTCTGCGACTGTCTACGGCGAACCGGATGAGCTCCCCATCCCAGAGACAGCACCACTCAAGCGCCCCACTAGCCCCTATGGTCGCTCCAAGTTCTTCATCGAGGAGATCCTGCGCGACCTACGCGTGGCCGATCCGGGCTGGAAGGTGGGACTGCTTCGTTACTTCAACCCGGTAGGCGCCCACCCCAGCGGTCTTATCGGCGAGGACCCTTTGGGGGTGCCCAATAACCTCATGCCCATCGTTGCGGCAACCGCCGCAGGCCGGCGAGAGTCGGTGTGCGTCTTTGGCGAGGATTACCCGACCACCGACGGAACCGGGGTCCGCGACTATATCCATGTGGTTGACCTCGCCCGCGCCCACGTCGCCGCCTTGGATTATCTACGCAAGAAGCCCCACGGTGAGGAGCTGACGGCGAACCTGGGAACGGGCCGGGGCTACTCAGTCCTGGAGGTCATCCGCGCTTTCGAGGCGGCCAGCGGGCGGCCTATTCCCTACACCATCAGCGACCGTCGTCCCGGCGACGTCGCCACCTGCTATGCCGACTCCGGTCTGGCCGAGCGCCTTCTAGACTGGCGTGCGGAACATGGGCTGGAACGAATGTGCGAAGACGTATGGCGCTGGCAGACATACCTAGAACAAGACTAGGCAAGCGAGAGTGTCGCTGAGCTATAACCGTCGGGCCTCGAGACTTAGGGAGACACTGATCAATTGGCCGGCATCCGGCTCCGTGCCCCGCCGAAGCTTTTTTGGAAGGGCACTGGGGCCATTACGGCCGGCCTGCCCTGTGTGTCAACCTGAATCCATACAGGCCCTGTATGGGTTAATGTAGATTTCAGGGTCGCGACAGCAGGAGCCGACTGATGCCGAAGGCACCGAGTGAGCTACCCGCGTCTCAGGTGAGCCCGGACCCGAAACAAGAGCGGCGGACACCCCGCCGTTTTATCACCGAGTACAAGTTGCAGATCATCGGCGCGGTCTCCAGGACCACCCGGAACTTGTCCTTGCTGCGCCACTGCTCCGGAGCCGATCCTCGTGATGGCAAAACCTCACCTCGCTCGCGAGCCTGTTTACGCCAATCGTACAAACTCGCCGTGGAGATCCCTTCGGCCTCCGCCACCTCGGGCACCGTCAGGTTCATCGGAGGCGCGAGCTTGCGCAGCACTGCCTCCTTGCGCTCCTCGGAATACTGCTTTATACGTCATCACCTCTGAGCTTGGATCAGGTGACAACTACGTTGACTGATAGGGCGTTCCCGATACTACTACATGCCAGCCGGCGAATCGCCGGAGAACCTGGCACAGATGCGCCGGATCGACGACCAGTACCTGCAGACGCCGTTCTTCGGCTCGCGCCAGACGACCCACTGGCTGCAGCGCGAAGGCTACCGAGTCAATCGCAAGCGGATCCAGCGTCTCATGGCGCTGATGGGTCCCCAGGTGACGGTTCCGGGTCCGCACACGAGTCGGCCGCAGCCGGAGAACCTGGCCTACCCGCACCTGCTCCGGCGGCTAAGTCTGACGCACAGCCACTTGGTCTGGTGCGCCGACATCACCTACATCCCGATGCCACGCGGCTTCATGTACCTGATGGCGGTAATGGACTGGTTCAACCGCCACGTGGTGTCTTGGTCGCTCTCCAACACTCTGGACACCCGGTTCTGCATGGAGGCGTGGAGATGGCTCTGGACCACGGCACGCCGGTCATCTTCAATACCGGCCAGGGGGCCCAGTTCACCAGCACCGAGTGGACCGAGCGACTCAAGCGCGCCGGCGTTCTCATTAGCATGGATGGCCAAGGGAGCGCCCTGGACAACGTCTTTGTCGAGCGCCTGTGGTGCACCGTGAAGTACGAGGACATCTACCTACGGGGCTATGAGAGTCCCTTTGAACTGGAGCAAGGGCCTGGAGGAGTACCTGCCGTTCTACAACCACCAGCGGCCCCACACAGCCCTTGACCGACAAACCTCGGATAACGTCCACTGGACCTGCAGGCCGGAAACATAAAACTCGACCGACAGGCCCGGGATTTTTACTTCTCATAGGCCGTCAGTGATCCAACGATCGGGGCCCACCCCAATCCCGCCCCCAGCGCAGAGCCGAGATCTCCGGCGCTGGCTCGATCTAAACGCTTGGGCGAGCCACAACGTGTAAATCCCGGATATCCGCAATGCAGCTTCGCGGAAGGCGAAGTCGGAGCATTCGGGTTCTGGTGGAAGCGAAATCGCCGACCGGGTACGGGGATCGTCAGCCGCCCGAATTAAGCGGACCGGTGCGCATGGAATGCCGGCGGGTGGTCTCGTAGGCGCTAGTACCCTTGCGGCCGGACTTCAGTTCGCGGATCTGCTGCGCGACCTCGCCGCGGCGCTGCGACAGGTCCCTTATAGATGTCTCGTAGAACCGGACGAGGTCTTCGAAGGCCGCGCGCAGAGCCGCCCCAGAATCATCACGTAGAGGCACTGGCTCGCCTCCGAAAGCTCGCTCGACGACGGCCCTCGCCTGCCGGTCCAGCTCCTGCAGTCCTTCCCAGTCTTCCTGGGCAACAGCGCGCACCATGTAGGCATGAATCGCCTCCACAGAGTCTTCCAATGAGGTGGCCGCCGTCTCCTGAATATCGATGTCGTTCATCACCATCAGGCGACTCGGGGCTTGGCGGGACAGACGATCAAGGAATTTCAGCCTGCACGGGCGGCGCGCTGTTCGGACGGGATCTCGTCCCACCCAGCCTTGATTTGGCGCAGCAGCCCTGTAACCTCGTCCAGTGCCGCCGGATCGTTTTTCGCGTTCGCCTCCAGCAGGCGGCGAGACATGTATTCGTACAGTGCATCCAGCCGCCCCGCGAGTTCGGGATTCTTGTCGTGGTCCAGTAGCGCCCGCAGGGACTCGACGATGTCGATCGCCTTACCGATCTTTTCGCCCTTCAGGCCCACGTTACCCTGCTGCACCGCACCCTTGGCCACGGCGATCCGCTCCAGCGCCCCTTCAAAGAGCATCTGGATCAGGCGGTACGGGTCCGCCACCTGGGCCTCGGCCAGTGCGCCCGACTGCCGGTACTGGTTCACCGCTCGATTCATGCCCGGTCCGTACATGCTTGGTCTCCGTTATCCGTTCGCCCAATACGGGGCGACTATCGACGAGAATTGTTCTGGGCCAGCGGCATGTTCGCCAGCTGCCCCATGAGAAAATCACTGGTCCCCTGCAACTGTGCAACAGTGCTGTCCATGCGTCCGAACTGGCGTACCAGCCGCGACTCCAATTGCTCCAGGCGCACATTCAGATCCACGCGCTGCTGACTAAGCCGCTCCAGATCGTTCTGCAGGCCTTCGGTGCGCACGCCAATCAGACCATCGGGGCCGGTGAAGCTGCTGGCCACCCCCTCCATGCGCTCGCCGATCTCCCGGACCACCGCTGTGACGTTGTCGAAACCGTCGTTCTCCAGTGCCTGGTTGAACCGGTCACTGTCGAAACCGAGCGTACCGTCGCGGTTCGACACCACCCCCAGCGATGCGAGGGTACGCGCATTCACATCCGGGATTTGCGCCGGCTCCACCAGGGCGTTCCCCAACCGGCTCCGGATGCCGCGCACCGTGCTGTCACCGGTTAGCACCGAGGCCTGCTGCTCCTCGGCGTTGTAGGCCGTCAGGTTGCTTGTCTGCCCGATCAAGCCATTGTAGGCCTCGACAAAGCCCTCGAGCGCACGCTGCAACGCACCCTGATCCTCGCTGACCGAGACCGTCACCGGGGAGTCGGAAGTGCCCCGAAGCTCGATCGACAGTCCCTCGACCGTGTCCTCTAGGGTATTCGTCGTGCTGGTTACCGTCAGGCCGTTGATCACCGCCTCGGCATCCTGTGCAGCCCGGGTCTGCACCAGGTTGGCCCCATCCAGACGAGCCAACCCGCTACCCACGGGATCCTCAGTCGCAGTGACGTTAATGGTATTGGCCTCACCGGTCGTGTTCGCCGTCAGCACCAGGCGCGCACCATCCCCATCATTCACGATTGAGGCCGTGACGCCACCCTCCGCGTCGTTGATCGCATTACGCACGTCGCGCAGCGTGTCGCCTTCCTGCACGTTGACCGTGAATGCATCGCCATCGCCCACTTGGATCGCGAGCTGCCCAGCCCCCACCTCAGCGTCCGCATCCGCGAATTCACCTGGGGCTGAGGCTAGGGCTTGCGCTTGCGCAAGCTTGGTTACCTCCAGCGAGAAATCCCCGTTCGCGGCCGTGCCATCCGCGGTAACCCGGGCCACATCGCGATTGGAGACCGACGCGTTCTGCGACAACTCGAACTCGGAAAGCTGCGAGAGCGCTCCCTTGGCCTGATCAATGGCACTCGTCAAGTTCCCGTAGGCAGAGATCTGCGCTTCAAGCCGCTGTTCCCGCTGGTTAAAACGAGTCTCTTTGGGTACTCGTTCCGCATTCACCAGATCGTTGACGATTTGGTTCAGATCCAGACCGGAGCCGATCCCCAGTGAACTAATGGCCATGATGACTTTGCTCCTCGGCGTTCGACGTCTCGAACCGTTTGCACGTGCGATATATCCCTTTACGGCAGACTAGCCGAAATCTTGAGTCCACCACAGAAAATACCGCTCAAAACCGCCCTTCAGTCCCGGCCCTCCGCGGCCCAGGCTGCCCCCCGACCTTGCACGCGCAGCAAAGCCATCTCCAACACCTGGCACCAATCCGGAAATCCTTCCGAACACCGCCATCCCGCAGCCCGTCCTCCCGAAAACTGCGCTGCAGGAATGCGGATCTCCAACGTAACAGGTGCCCCTTTCGCATGGGCATTTCCAGCAGCGGGAGATCCCGGCTCTCCGCTTCGCTGCGGATGGGACAACCGCAGCGCGGCTACGCGAAAAAATGAGGCTCCAGCGTGGCGGAAGTGGCGCTGGGGTTAGCTCGCGTTGGCACAACGAAAAAAGCCGAACCCGCTACCGGATCCGGCTCAATGAAACATACCGCGTTGAGGTGCAGTCTCGATAGAGCCCTCAGGCCTTGTCCGCCAGCCCCGTACCGCCGAGCTCCTGCTCGGTCTGGAACTGTTCCACCAGGGCCAGTACGGCCTCCGGAGGAATCTGGCGGATCACCTGTTCGCGTTCTCCGTCCATCACCGTAATCACCGTGCGGCCGCTGCTGTCGTCCACGCTAAACTCCAGCGCCCGCTTGGTGGATTGCAGGTAGGAATTGATCGACTCGACCACCTGATTCACCTCGGCCATGTCCATGGCCTCGATCGCCGGTCCGGTGGCACCAGGAGCCGTTGATTCCGAACTACTGTCCGAACGAACTACGGCCTCGGGCCGTCCCTCGCCACGAACAAGACCCGCGCCGGGACCGGGCGCCTTCGCCCCCTCGCCCCCGCGCGGGCTCACTGCAACCAGCGGTGATGTGATACTGCCGATTCCATCACTCATATCGCTGTCCTCTTCAGAAGAGGTGGATGGCAACCTCGCCATCCACCTTCAACCACAGAAGCCCGAGTGATCGAGCTTACTGCAGCAGGGCCAGCACGTTCTGCGGAACGGCGTTGGCCTGAGAAAGCACCGAGGTACCCGCCTGCTGCAGGATCTGCGCCCGCGTCAGTTCCGCCGTCTCGGCCGCAAAATCCGCGTCCTGAATCCGCGAACGCGCCGCCGACAGGTTCTCCGACGAAATCTCCAGGTTGGCGATGGTGTTCTCGAACCGCACCTGCACCGCACCCAGCTCGGCCCGCAGGCTGCTGATCTGGGTCAGCGCCCCGTCCATCGTGGAGATCGTCTGGAAGGCCTCTTCGCGGGTGCTAACACCCACCTCCGTCAGGTTCACCTGCGTACTCTCAGCAGCCGTGCCAAACAAATCCACCGCGGGACTTAACGCGGCACCGTCTGAATCCTCGATGGCACCACCGGATACATTGAACTCGGCGTCGAACGCCCCGTTGATCACGATCCCGGTGTTGCCGTCATTATCCACCCGGAGGGCCGCGGTCAAGCGCGCGCCGGAGACCTCCTGGTCATCGGAACCTGCGGTCTGGATTGCGCTGTTGATCTCGCGCACCGCATCCTCAAGGGAAGTCACTCCCTCGAGATTGACCGTGATTTGCGCCGACCCGGCACTGGCTACGTTGATGGTGATATCGCCCCCAGTAGCAGCAAATTGAATGCCGTCGTTAATCTGCGTTTGAGTAAGCGAGCCCGAGGACATCTGCTCGGCAGCCCCCAGTTCGGACGAGAGGGCGTTCACGCCACTCACTGCGATCATCTGGCCCTGGTTCGCACCCACCTGGAAAAACAGGTCATCCAAACTGCCGTCCAGCACCCGCTGACCATTGAATTCGGTCTCGTTGGCCACACGACCGACTTCCGCAATCAACTGCTGCACCTCGTCGTTCAGCGCCTGACGGTCGGACGGGGAGTTCGAATCGTTCGCTGCCTGCACCGACAGCTCGCGCGCGCGCTGCAACGCATCGCCGATCGTCCCCAGGGCACCCTCGGCCGTCTGGGAGAAAGAGATCCCGTCGTTCGCATTGCGAACCGCCTGATTCAGACCGCGAATCTGGGTGGTAAAGCGCTCGGAGATCGCCAGCCCCGCCGCGTCATCCTTCGCACTGTTGATCCGCAAACCCGTCGACAGCCGCTCCAGCGACGTCTGCAGGGCACCCTGGGAGTTATTCAGATTGCGCTGGGCATTCAGCGACAAGATGTTGGTGTTAATTACCTGGGACATGGTCATTCTCCTGAGCTATGCTGACGCCACCCTTCGGGCGGCTCTTTCGGCGGTACTCGTCCGCTCTCAGGGCCTTTAACGACCGTCCGCACGCTTCCTTTAGTCCTGCACTAGAATTTTTTCACCGATTGTCCGGTTTCGCTTCTGCCGACCCTGGGTCGCAATGCTCGCGCATGTACTGTTCCGCAATCTCCGGCCATTCGAGCGAAGCCGCCAGTTCAAGCAGACGCGCCCGTCCCTCCCGGTACAGGTCGGCCTGCGCTGCACCCGGCGCGCGCAGCATCAGTTGATACCAGCGCAACAGGACGTGCCCCATGAGACTGGCAAACACCTCGAGGCGACGGTCTTCCGGATCCCTCCGCACAATCGGACCCGAGACCTCCCACCAGTACCGGTCCAGGGCCCCCACGAAGCGGGTCCAGTCGAGCGTGTCCGGAAATTCCTGCAACGGCTCGCACAACCGAACGAGCAATTCGCGCGGGCAGGTGGCGAACGGCCGAGGGGGCACATCGCTACCGAACGCTGCATGGATCTCAGCCAAGCGTTCGGCCACCCCGGTCACGGGTGGCGGCTCGATTTTTTCCGGATAGTCCGGTATTGCCCCCTCGATCAGGGCCCCGTGCGAGAGATTCCGTACCGGGATGTCGCAGCCGACAATTGCCCGTTCTGCCGATTGTCGCGCGTTGTTCAGATACGGCGTGCTCACCCAAGTGCGCTCGGATGCCGGATGGTTGGTCTTCACCAAAGGTGCCCCAGTATCTTCACCAGAAGCTCGGAAGTGGTGGTGAGTTCCCGAAGCATGGCTGCGGTCCTCCTGCGGAAAGGCCAGGTCCAGCCCCACGAGATAAACTTCCGCCGCACGGAAACGCAGTGCCGCTGCAAGCGCCAGGTTCCCGGAGGTCGGGCCAGTGTGCTGCCACGAACAAGGAAACGATGCGACATTCGGTGTCGCCGAATCGGCGAAAAGCAGCGGCTTGTTGAAGCGAATGAGTAGATCCGGCGCTGCGTTGATCGACGCAATTAATGGGACATCAGGATCCAGAGCCATTCGTTCAAGCGAGGCATCCGAATATTCATAGTCCAGGCCACACTGAAAGTCCGGACGAATACCCGCAGCACGCAATGCCGAAACCGCGGATACCGCGCAAATGATCACCATCCGGTCGCGATACCGCTTGAGCCATTCGATTGCATCGTCCAGCGATGGCCCTGCCCCGATCACCGCCACCGGCACCTCGCCAAGGCCCTGGCGGTCATCGCTCCAGATCGCCCGTCCATCCTGCAGATTCCGGACGGCGGAATCCATGCCGCGTAACTGACGGTCCATCGGGAGATAGGTGTTTTTGCGGAAGTGCAGACGTGCGCGATCGGCAAACAAGGTGAATTCCGGAGCGTCGTAGCCCCGAAGCATTCGCACCCATCCCTGGCTAGACACCGGGAAGGCCCCCGAAACAGTCCCCAGCACCCGGTCCTTATCGGCCTCGCCCACGAACAGGTACAGGTGGCCCAGGCGTTCGTGCAGCGCGGCGTAGTCGAGGAACAGGCAGGACAGCGCGAACCGTTCCGGATCGGGTTCCAGCAGCACCAGATCCTGTACCCGAGCCCGCGTCAGGTAATACTCAATGTGCAGGCCGGTGTTTAGGCCAAGAAAGAACACGAGCGGGGAGAACACCCGAGCCTTGTCCGACGCTGGTAGTGCAAAGCGTGTCTGCGCGCCCGTCTCCGAAATTTCCGGAACCAGCCCCTCCAGCTGGTCCACCCAGTCCTGCACGATCCGCTGATGTTGCGTCTCGATTGTTGCCGATATCCGGGTGCTGGTAAGTTGGTATTCCCACCAGCCGCCATGGTTGACCTCACCCAACTGGCTCGCAAACTCCGCCAGCTTTCCCGGCGGATGCAGCAACGTACCCGCCGTCTTGTCAGTCACCGCCACTAGCGCCGCGTCCGGCTCCACCTGAAAGCGGCCGATCCCAACGCGGGAAACGTATTGGGCCAGTTCGGGAAACTTCTTTTCCAGAAACGCCACGTTCCGCCGATGCTGCCGCTTGAGGATTTGCGCGCGCTTGTGCGGCTTGGCCGCCCGTAACTCCCTAACGATCTTGGGCTCCACTGCCATAAAACACGTCCCGTTTTTCGTGGCCCCCGATTGTACGTCACCAAACGCGGACGGAGCCGTTTCAGATCAGCCAGGTGGTCCCTATACGGTGCTCGGGCGTGGCGCCGGGGATCAGGTCCATCAGGAGCCAGCCGAAGATCAGGGTAATGAAGGCGCCGCAGAAGATGGTGGCCACGAACAGGCCGATGCGGTTGCCGCGGCGCAGGCCGATGATCTCGCGCAGGGCCCAGTAGAGCAGCCAGAGGGAATACAGGATCAGCAACAACGCCGTGCCGTTGCCCCAGGGCCAGGGGAACGCGGCGACCACCTTGCCGACCCAGGCGGGCAACAGCCCGATCGTGACGGCGAGCATCGCACGGTCCGGGTGCGAGTAGCCCTGGAACAGCTCGGTTAGGTAGTGCGCGGACCAGGCCATCCCCAGCACCCCGATGCTCATCGCCATCACGCTGTAGACGCCAAAGCCCCAAGCGCCCGGCATGGCCTCGGGCGGCAGGCCGGTCGGGATCACCTGGTAAAGCCATTGGCTCGCGACCACGCTCACCAGCAGCACCGGCAACGCCAGCCCCAGGAACGTCTGCCACCACGGCGGGGCCGGTTTGATTGATCGCGCATCGCGCACCGCCCCAAGCGGGTTTACGAGCGCGCGCAGGGTCATGCGGGCCGGATTGAGTTTCGCGGGAACGTTCATCGCCGAAGTATGTGGCAATTACGTGACCATTCGATGACAGCTTTTGCTAGCTTCAGGCATGCATCATCTGGTCCTGAGCGCGGAGACGCTGCATTGGCTCGATTGACGATTCGTTTTCCGGACGACAAGTACGAACGGCTGAAGGCGTTGGCCCGCGAGCGTGGGACCAGCGTGAACCGCCTTGTGGACGAGATGGCCACGCTGATGATTGCGGAGCACGATGCCGAGACCCGTTTCCGGGTGCGCGCCCAGCGTGGTCAGGGTCGGGAGCAAGAAGGTCTGGCGCTGCTGGACAAGGCGATGGGGAACACCTCGCCTCATTGAGCGGCAGCTCCTAATGCAGGGCGAGCACTAGCGCCATGACGGTAATCGCCATCATTTCCACCAGTTCCAGGGCGGCGCCGGCGGTATCGCCGGTGAAGCCGCCGAGCCAGCGGCGCAGGAAGGCGGCGATGGCGAATACCAACGCCAGCGCAACGGCCAGGCCCAGGATCAGGCCCCAAACGCCGGTGACCAGCGCCACTAGCAGGATCAACACGCCGGTGGCCACCAGCACCATCTGGGCGGGGCTGCGCGGCAGGTGTGCGGCCATCTCGGCGCCCAGGCCCTGCTCCCGCACGTAGGGCACCAGCAGAAACAGCCCGGTGAGCGCCGCGCGCCCCAGCACGATGGCGACCAGCAACGCGATCCAGGCACCCGTCTCCACCACGGTTACCAGGGCTGCGAACTTGATCAGCAGCACCAGGATCAGCGCTGCCACCGCCATCGGGCCGCTGGTCGGGTCCTTCATGATGGCCTGGGCGCGCTCCGGGTCCTGATGGCTACCGACCCAGGCATCCATCGTGTCCGCCAGCCCGTCCAGGTGCAGCGCGCCGGTCAGGGCGACCCATAACGCGAGCACCAGCGCCGCGACCAGTAGCGGCGGCGCGCCGGGTATGGCCGCCAGCGCGATACCGACCAGTACCACGACCAGGCCCAGGATCAGGCCGACCAGCGGATAAGCCAGCACCGAACGCCCCAGGTCGGCCGGTTGCGGGTCGAGCGCGGGGGTTGGCAGGCGGGTGAGGAACTGGAGGGCCAGCCAGAAGGGTTTTAGCGCGACGCTCATTTGGGTGCCCGGTCGGACTTTGGCGGGAGGTATTCGCGGCCAGGGCCGCTCCCGCAGGGGGCTAGGCCACCGAAGGTCCTCGACATAGTTGTGGGAGCGGCCTTGGCCCACCAAGGGCAGGAGATTCATCGATAGGGCTGCCATGGCTCGACAATATGCAGGGAGGCGAGCGGGACGTCGATTCCGAGCAGCTTCTCCAGCGGCCAGCCCTCGTGCAGGGCACGGATCAGGCGGATGACGCCGCCGTGGGCGATCACGAGCACCCGGTCGCCTTCGTTGGGCGCCAGGTCGTTCCAGCCGGCGACAACGCGCTCGCGAAAAGCCTGGAGCGACTCGCCGTTGGGCGGCTGATGATTCAGCGGATCCTGCCAGAAACGGCCTAGTGCATCGGCGTCCGTCTCCATCAGCGCCGCCGCCGTGCGGCCTTCCCAGTCGCCGAAGTCGAGTTCGGCCAGGCGGTCGTCGACGGCGAGCGGTACCCCCGCCTCCTCGGCAAACACCTGTGCTGGAGCGCGGCAACGCGTCAGCGGCGAGCAGACGATGCGATCCCAGGCGGTATCTCGCGCCAAAGCGTCGCGCATTGCGCCCCAGCCGGCCTCGGTCAGCGGGACATCGCTGCCCCGGCCGCAGAACCCCTGGCCGGTGGTCTCGCCGTGGCGCAGCAGGCCGATTCGGGCCGAGCCGACGCTCACGCCTCCTCTCCGCTGACGCCGGCCTCGGCGAAGGTGGCCATGCCGGAGTGCAGCTCGCAGGCCAGGCGCAACAGGGGCACCGCCGTGGCCGCCCCGCTCCCCTCGCCCAGGCGCATGCCGAGATCGAGCAGCGGCTCGGCCTCCAGCGCCGCCAACAGGCGCTGGTGACCCGGCTCCGCCGAGGTATGTGCGTAGAAGAACCAGTCCGCCGTACCCGGGCACAGGCGCTCGGCCACCAGCGCCGCCGAGGTGCTGATGAAGCCGTCCACCAGCACCGGCAGGCCGATCTGCGCGGCCGCGATATACGCCCCGGCCAGCCCCGCGATCTCGAAGCCGCCCAAGCAGCGCAAGCTGCCCAGCGCGTCGCCCCGCACCTCGCCGTGGGTTTGCAGGGCCTGTTCGATTACCTCGGCCTTGTGCCGCACCCCATTCGCGTCCAGCCCTGTGCCGGGGCCGGCCAGCTCGACGGGCGGAAGATCCAGTAAGGAACACGCCAGCGCAGCAGCGGCGGTCGTGTTGCCAATCCCCATCTCGCCGCCAACGAATAGCTGCGCCCCACCCCGACGCGCCCGCTCCGCGCACTGGCGGCCGACGTTCAGGGCGCGTTCCAGCTGCGCTGGCGTCATGGCCGGCTCGCGTGCGAGGTTCGCGGTGCCGGGGCCGAGGTTCAGTTGCTGCACACCGCTGACGGCGGGCGGCTCCGCGACCGTGCCCAGGTTGATCACCTCGATAGAGGCGCCCAGGTACCGCGCCAGCACCGAGATTGCCGCCCCGCCCGTCGCGAAGTTCGCAACCATCTGTGCGGTAACCGCTTGCGGAAAGCGCGAGATCCCCTCGGCCACCACGCCATGATCGCCGGCAAACACCGCGATGTGGACGTTCTCCAGGCTGGGCTTTTCCTGGCCCTGCATCCCGGCCAGGCGTTCGGCGATCGCCTCCAGTTGCCCGAGCGACCCGGGCGGCTTGGTCAGCTGGGCCTGCCGTTCGGCGGCGGCCTGGCGCGCGGCGGCGTCCAGGGTCGCCGGCGGCACCTGCAGCCAGTCACAGTCTTCGGTCACTTGTTGATCCTCATTGGTCTCTCGTGCGTGCTTTGCCACTTTCCTTCATCCCGACCCATGGCTCGTCGCCATCCCGGCCGGCTACTTCCCGTCATCCCGGCCGCAGCGAAGCGGAGAGCCGGGATCTCCACGCGCCAGGGATACCCCCCCGACATCCGCCAACGATGGAGATCCCGGATAACTGCTGCGCAGTTTCCGGGATGACGAGGGTTAGGTGGCAGGGGTGACGGTTGGGGGCGGGATGCTGCGGTGGTGCCGGCCTGCCGGCGTGCTTGTCTATGGGCCTGGAGGGCGAAATGCATGTTGGCCGGTTTGTCACAGCGGGTGTCCCTTCAGGACGTGCGGGAGGCCGGCGACGGTGAGGACGACGCGGTCCATTGCCGGGGCCAAGCGCTGGTGGAGCCAGCCGGCCTCGTCGGCGAAGCGACGGGACAGTGCGTCCATGGGCGTGATCCCCATGCCGGTTTCGTTGGAAACGAACACGAGAGTGCCTGGCAGGCGGGGAACCGTCTCAATCAGGGCCTCGCGCTCGCGCTCGATCCGGCCCTCGTCATCGGTGCACAGGAGCTGGGTCAGCCACAGGGTCAGGCAGTCCACCAGCAGGCACTGCTCGGGTCCCGCGGTCTGCTCCAGCGCCCGGGCCAGGCCCGTGCCCGCCTCGACGAGGCCCCAGTCTCCGGGCCGGTCGGCGCGGTGGCGTTCGATCCGGCGTGCCATTTCGGCATCGTCCGCGCGCGCCGTCGCCACGTAGGTCACGGGCAGGCCGCTGGCCGCCGCCAGTTGTTCTGCCAGCCGGCTCTTGCCCGAGCGCACGCCACCCAGTACCAGGGTCTTCATGCGACTGGCTCCTTCGGTTCGGCTTGCAGAAGGGTCAGTATGCAATTCATATCCAGGTGTTCTTCCAGAGAATCGGCCAGGCGCTCCAGGCCGCGCTCCCGCGCCGTTGCCAGGTCTTCCCCTTTCTCCATCCCGCTACGCATTCCCGCCCATTGCAGCAAGGCCTCGCCGGCGTCCGATGTATCGAACACGCCGTGGACATAAGTTCCGGCCACCGTGTCATCCTCGCTGCGCGCGCCATCCGGGCCGTGTTCCAGCTGCAGCAGCGGCCGCTCCAGGCCCGGCCCGGTTGTCACGCCCGCATGGATCTCGTAACCTTCTACGCCGGCTTCTCGGTCCAGTACGCGATCTCCGCGAACCCGCTCCAGGTGCTTCTCGGGTGCGAGCCGGGTCTCGATATCCAGCCAGCCCAGCCCCGGCGTGGAACCCGACTGGCCTTCGACGCCATCGGGATCGTGCACGGCGTGGCCCAGCATCTGGAATCCGCCGCAAATCCCCAGCACCTTGCCGCCATAGCGCACATGCCGCTGAAGCGCGGCCTCCCAGCCCTGTTCGCGCAACCAGGCGAGATCGGCGCGCACGGACTTCGAGCCCGGCAGGATGACCAGATCCGCCGGTTGCAGGGCTTCGCCTGGACCGACAAAGCGCAGGTCCACTGCCGGATGCAGGCGTAGGGGGTCGAAATCGGTGTGGTTGGAGATGCGCGGCAATGCCGGCACGGCCACCTTCAGCGCGTCCGCGGACTTTTCCGGCATCGCCTCGCGCGGAAGGGCGTCCGCGGACTTTTCCGGCATCGCCTCGCGCGGAAGGGCGTCCTCGGCATCCAGATAAAGCCCGTGCAGGTACGGGATCACGCCGAGCACCGGCTTTCCGGTTTCCTGTTCCAGCCAGTCCAGCCCGGGTTGCAGCAGGCCGATATCGCCGCGAAAGCGGTTGATCACGAAGCCCTGCACCCGGGCGCGCTCCGTCTCGCTCAGAAGCGCCAGCGTGCCCACCAGATGCGCGAACACCCCGCCCCGGTCTATATCCGCGACCAGGATCACCGGACAGTCCACCGCCTCGGCAAAGCCCATGTTGGCAATGTCGCCGGCACGCAGGTTGATCTCGGCTGGCGATCCCGCGCCCTCGACGAGGACGTGGTCGTACTGTGCGGTCAGGCGGCCATGCGATGCCAGCACCGCCTCGCGCGCCACTGGCTTGTAGTCGTGATAGGCGCGGGCATCCAGTTCCGCCGCCGGCCGGCCGTGGATGATGACCTGCGCCCCCTGATCCGAGCTGGGCTTGAGCAGTACCGGGTTCATGTCCGTGTGCGGCTCCAGGCCGCAGGCCGCAGCCTGCAGGGCCTGGGCGCGCCCGATCTCGCCACCGTCGGCCGTGACCGCGCTGTTCAGCGCCATGTTCTGCGGCTTGAACGGCACCACCGACAGCCCGCGCCGGTGCAGCACGCGCGCCAGCCCCGCGACCAGCACGCTCTTGCCGGCATCCGAGGTTGTGCCCTGCACCATCAGCGTCGTACCCATCAGGACGCCCCCAGTGCCTGTTCCAGGCGCTTCCATTCGTGTTCCGGCCCCGGCAGGCCAAAACGAAGGCTGCCCGGCTCATCAAACCGCCGCACGAGGATGCCCTGCCGGCCCAGGTGATCTTGCCAGCCCGCGGGATCGTCCACGCGGCACCACTGAAACAACGCGGTGCCGCCGGCGGGTTCCAGCCCCTGGTCGCGCAGCAAGTCCGCCAGGCGCTGGCCACGTGCCTGGAGCATGCCGCGCGTCCCGGCCTGCCAGGCCCGGTCCGACAGCGCCTGGGTGGCGATCCAGCGGGACGGTCCGGCAAGACCCCACGGCCCCATCCGGGCGGCCAGCCGCGTGCGCAGCGAACCCTCCGCGATGACAAATCCCACACGCGCCCCGGCCAGGCCAAAGAACTTGCCCAGCGAGCGCAGCACCACCAGCCCGTCGCGCGGCGCGTCCGTCGCCAGGCTCGCCTCCGGTGTCACGTCCATGAACGCCTCGTCCACGATCAGCCAGCCGCCGCGGGCGGCCAGGGCCGCGTGCCACGCCAGCAGGTCCGCCCGGTGGAACCGCTGTCCGGTCGGGTTATTGGGGTTGACCAGCAGCAGCACGTCCAGGCCGGGCAATGCGGCCTCGATCGAATCCCCATCCAGCGGGACGACGTCGTGCCCGGCCCCGTGCCAGGCCCGGGCGTGCTCGTTGTAGCTGGGCTCGAGGATGCCCACGCGCGAAGGACCTTCCCGTAGCGCGGGCAGCAGCTGTATCGCGGCCTGGGAACCGGGCACCGGCAACAGCGCCCCGGTCCCGTAATAGGTGGCGGCCGCGGCCTCCAGTCCGTCGTCCGGTTCCGGCAGGCGCGCCCAGGCCCCTGGCGGCAGCTCGCCCGCGGGGTAGCCATGCGGGTTGATGCCCGTGGAAAGATCCAGCCAGTCGGCCTCGGGGATCCGGTAGCGCGCGGCCGCCTGACGGATCCCACCCCCGTGCACCTGGATCAGCGCCTGCGGCTCCGGCGTCTGCATCGATTGGGCCTCAGAACAGGACAACGACAATCACTCCAGCCACAATGAAGGCCATCCAGATGGCCAGCGCACGATCCAGCAGCTCAACCGCCTGGCGAATGCCCGCCGCGTCCGGCATGCGGCCCATCCCCAGACGGGGTCGCCACTCGCGCTGCCCGCCATAGGGCGCCGCTCCGCCCAGGACCACGCCCAGCGCACCCGCCCCTGCGGCCATCACCGGCCCCGCATTCGGGCTCTTCCAGCCCGCGGCCTGCTCGCGCCAGCACTGCAGCGCGTCCCGGCCGCGCCCGGCCAGGGCATAGCCCAGCGCCGTCAGGCGGGCCGGGATCAGGTTCATGGCATCGTCCAGGCGCGCGGCGGCCCAGCCAAACGAGCGAAACCGGTCATTGCGATAGCCCCACATCGCGTCCAGCGTGTTCACCAGGCGATAAGCCACCACGCCCGGCGCGCCCGCCACCAGGAACCAGAAGATCGTGGCGAACAGCGCGTCGTTGCCGTTCTCCAGCACCGACTCGATGGTCGCGCCACTCACCCCGCGCGCGTCCAGGGCCGCCGTGTCGCGACTGACCAGCATGCCGACACCGGTGCGCGCCCCAGACAGGTCATCCTTTTCCAGGGCCTCGGCCACCACCTCCGCATGCTCGTCCAGGCTGCGCCAGCCAATCGCCAGCGTCAGGATCGCCAGCGTCAGAAGCCAGCCCCAGGCCAACGAGGTGCCCAGTGCGGCCAGCACCACCCAGGGCAGGACCAGCGCCGCGAGAAGGAGCGCTCCGCGTACACGACTGGGCGCATGCCAGCGGGATTCGGCCCAGGCCGCGAGCTGGCCGAATCCGGCGAGCGGATGGAACCGCCGTGGGTCACCAAACAGTCGGTCCAGGATCAGGGCGCCGATCAAGATCAGAAAGGTACTCATGTGTCGCCACCCCCGGATGGCCCATCCGGACGCGCAGCGGATTCCCGCACAACCGTGGGCAAGGCCAGCTCGCACGGCGCACCCCAGCGATCCTGGTACACCAAGTCTTCCAGTGGGCGCCGGCTGTCCCAGCCCGCGGTCTCCAGCATCGGCCGGTCATAGAAGCGCTCCACATGCCCCAGGCACAGCACGGCGATCGGGTACCCGCCTTCGGGCATGTCCAGCCGATTGGCCAGCCAGTCCGGATCGAACAGGGAAACCCAGCCCATGCCCAGGCCCTCGGCGCGGGCGGCCAGCCACAGGTTCTGGATCGCACACGCGGCCGAACAGAGGTCCATCTCGGGGAGCGTCCGCCGGCCCAGCACGTAGCGCTCGCGGCCATCGGTCAGGGCCACGACCAGCAACTCGCCCGCCTCGCGGATGCCCTCCAGCTTCAAGCGATGCACGTCGGCCGCGCGCTCGCCACAGGCCTCGGCGGTGCGCGCCTGTTCATCCGCCGCGTGGGCGTGGAGCGCCTCGCGCACCGCCGGGTCGGTAATGCGCAGGAAGCGCCAGGGCTGCATATAGCCCACGCTCGGCGCGCGATGCGCCGCCTCGAGCAGCCGCCGCAACACCGCTGGATCGACCGGGTCCGGCCGAAAATGGCGCATATCCCGGCGTTCCGCGATCACGCGATAGACGGCCGCAAGCTCATCTTGGGCAAATCCCGAACCCCCGGCATCAGCGCCCGGGCAGGAAGGGTTCTCATTGGCGGGCAACTCGGACTGCATCGGCTTACCGTCAGGGGGACACGACGCGGATGCAGAGGGATCGGGGTGTGGCCACAGGGGCCCGCACCTACCGACCCTCGCCCACCGCGCGGTCGCAGAAACATCGTCCAGGCCGGTCTCCGGGCTCGCGAGGCCCCGGCAACCCGGGGCGGCAAGTCGCCTTCCCGGGCCGCGTTCGGCCCAGTGGCTTTCGACTTGTCGAGGTCCGAGCGGCCTGCGGAAGCACCCCTCGAACCCACTCGCTTACCGTTGCGGGGGCAGCGTCGGAATGGGGCTGCGGAGGATCCCGCGCCTGCACCGACTTCCCGTTTAACCCGCGCGATCAGTCGCCCGGGCACCTGGTAGCAAGCCGCCAATCATACGCGGCAAGCCCACTGCCGACCAATTGACGCTCCGAGGCGCCCCAGGCTTGCTGCTATGATGCCCCGCTAGTCCAGCGCCAGGTGGCGGCTCCCCAGCCGGCTCGAAGGCGCTTGAACAACCAATCCAATGCGACTGTAAACAATGCAATTTTGGACTTCCCGAACTCCACTGCTCGCTTGCCTCCTGGGCGTGCTCTCAACCCCGCTGATCGCAATGGCGGACTCAATCACGGTCACCGACGACGATGACCGCGAGGTCCATCTGGAGCAGCCTGCCGAGCGCATCGTCAGCCTGGCGCCGCACATCACCGAGGTGCTGTTTGCCGTGGGTGCGGGGGACCGCATCGTGGGCGCAACGCAGTACAGCGATTATCCGCCCGAGGCGGAGGCCATCCCGCGGATTGGCGGTTACAGCCGGATTGACCTGGAACGGGTACTGGAAAGGGACCCCGATCTGGTGATCGCGTGGAAGAGCGGCAACTCCGCCTCCCAGGTCGAACGCCTGCGCGAACTGGGACTGCCGGTGTACGTATCGGAACCACGCAGCTTCGAGGGTGTGGCCTCGAGCATGCGGCGCATGGCCACGCTGGCCGGCACGCATGACCAGGGCGAGGCTGCGGCAGAGGACTTCCTGGGCCGAATGGACGCGCTGCGCGCCACGTACGGCGACCGGGACCCGATTCGCGTGTTCTATCAGGTGTGGGAGCAACCGTTGATGACGGTCAATGACGACCACCTGATCGCGGCGGCCATCGCCGTCTGTGGCGGCGTGAACGTGTTCGGCAATCTCGACCGCCTGGTGCCACGCATTGGCCGCGAAGCCGTACTGGATGCCGACCCCGAGGTCATCATCGGCGGCGGCATGGGCGAGGACCGCCCCGACTGGGTGGTCGCCTGGGGCCAATGGGAAGATATGACCGCGGTCCAGCGCGACAATCTGTTCTTTATCCCGCCCTCGCTGCTGCAACGCCATACCGGACGCATCGCCGAAGGCACTGCCCTGATGTGCGAAGAGCTCGAACGCGCCCGCGCACGCCGTCCCGCCCCATGACCATGACGGTCCGCCTGTCAGTCTCTCGGAAAGGATATCGCGGGACACCAATGAAGGAGCGTTGTACGTACGCTGAAGGCAGCGCTCCCGCCGTTCCGGCAACCTACCGCTTCGCCCGCCTGGAGCGGAGGGCTACCGCTTGACCCGTTCGTTCCTCCTGGCCCTGGGCGTGCTGTTGCCCGCGTCTGTGCTCTCCGTTCTGGTGGCACTGGCCTACGGCAGCGTGCAGATTCCGTTCCCTGACCTGCTGAGTGTCTTCTTCGGCGAGGCCTCGCGACTGCACAGCACCTTGGTACTGGATCTGCGCCTGCCGCGCGCGCTGGCCGCGTTCGCCGCCGGCGGGTTGCTAGGCCTGGCCGGAGCGCTGATGCAGGTCCTGCTACGCAATCCACTGGCCGATCCCTACGTGCTGGGGCTCTCCGGCGGCGCCTCGGTGGGCGCCTTGCTGGCGATGCTCGCGGGGCTGTCCATGTTCTCGGTCTCGGCCGCGGCCTTCGTGGGCGCCCTGCTGTCCACCATTCTGGTGTTCGGCCTGGCCCACGGCACGGGCAGCTGGACCCCGACCCGCCTGCTGCTGACCGGTGTCGTGGTGGCCGCCGGCTGGGGCGCGATGATCAGCTTCATCCTCGCGGTCAGCCCCACCGCGGAGCTCCCGGGCATGCTGTACTGGCTGATGGGCGACGTCTCCCATGCCCGCAACCCCTACCCGGCCTGGGGCGTACTCGTGGTCGTCGCCCTGCTCGCCCTGCCATTTGGGCGCACCCTGAACGTCCTGGCGCGCGGGCCGATGCAGGCCGCGGCCCTCGGAGTGGCCGTGCGCCCGGTGGAATGGACGATCTACGTCGTGGCGGCCCTGATCACCGCGACTGCGGTCACCCAGGTCGGCGCCGTCGGCTTTGTCGGGCTGATCGTGCCGCACATGCTGCGTCTGATCTTTGGCAACGACCAGCGCGTGATCCTGCCGGCCTCGGCCCTGGGCGGGGGCATCCTCCTCACCCTGGCCGACACCCTGGCCCGGACGATCATTGCCCCGGAACAATTGCCGGTGGGCGTCATCACCGCGATGCTGGGTGTCCCGGTGTTCCTGTTCCTGCTCTACCGGAGCCGCTGATGCCGCGTACGCCTCCCCCAGCCCCCGCGGCGACCCAGCCACACGACACGCCGGGCCTGGGCGCACGCAGCGTCCACCAGGAACCGGGGCCCAAGACCCTGCTCGCGACGCATGACCTCGTCATCGACGTGCCCGAGCGGCCGCCCGGTTCGCCGCTGGACCTGACGGTGGATCCGGGCCAGTGCTGGGGCATCCTGGGCCCGAATGGGGCCGGCAAGAGCACCCTCCTGCAGACCCTCGCCGGCCTGCGGGCCGCGCGTGCCGGAACCATCAAGGTCAAGGGACAATCCATTGCGACCCTCGCCCGCGCAGAACTGGCCCGTCGCCTGGGCCTGGTCTTCCAGACCCACCACGACGGCTTTCCCGCCACGGTGCTGGAGACGGCCCTGATCGGACGCCACCCGTATCTGCGGCCCTGGGATATCGAGTCTTCCGAGGACTACGCCCGCGCCCGGGCGGCGCTCGCGGCGATGGATCTCGCCGACCTCGAGGACCGCATGGTGGACACCTTGTCCGGCGGGGAACGCCAGCGCCTGGCGATCGCAACCGTGCTGACGCAGGACCCCAGCCTGCTCCTGCTGGACGAGCCCACCAGCCAGCTGGACCTGCATCATCAGGTGGCCGTGCTCAACCGCGTGCAGGCCATCGTCGGGCAGGAAAACCGAGGCGCGGTGTTGGTCCTGCACGACGTCAACCTCGCGGCGCGCTACTGCGATCACTTGCTACTGCTGTTTCCTGACGGACAGGCATGCTGGGGGCCCACGGCCACCATGCTGGTGCCCAGCGCACTGGAACGCCTGTACAACCAACGCCTGAGCGTGGGTGAGGTGGACGGCCTGCCCGTCTTCCTGCCCCGCAACGAGTAGTCCCCATGGAATTCTTCCGCACCCTGCATTCCGACCTGGATGCCGAAAACCTGCAGCGAAGCCTCACCGTGTCCGCATTACCCGACACCAGTGCCGCGATCGATACGCTGATCGCCGACGAGGGCCCTGATGCCGGCGTCGTGTACTGCCTGTGGGGCGAGTTTCGCGTCCATCGGGAAGTCATCAACGGTGGCGTTCGCTTTTCCCTGCCGGAATGCCCGAATGGCCTCGCCTGGACGTTGACCACGGGTCATCCGCCCGCCGCGCACGCCGTCATCCTGCACCTGACCATCAATCGCCAGGAGCACGACCCGGACTTCGTCGAGAGCCTCGAGGCGTTTGTCGATTCCTGGGAGCTCCCCGTGCCCTGACAGAAGGCTCCATGAAGGGAAACGATGCAATTTTCTTTTCGTTTCATGGTCGGTATGGTGCAGATCTGTTGCGAAGGAGAACGCCATGAACCCGACACCGCCGGACAGCGTGAAGACCTCTCATCCCACCCAGGACGGGGCCGGGGTGAAGATTCGGCGCATCCATGATTTTAGTGGCGGGCTGGATCCCTTCCTGATGCTGGACGAACTGAAGGCCAGCGCGCGCGAGGACTACATCGGCGGCTTCCCCTCGCACCCGCACCGCGGTTTCGAGACGCTGACCTACCTGGTCCACGGCGGCCTGACTCACGAGGACTCCATGGGCAATCAGGGCCGCGTCGAGGCCGGCGAGGCCCAGTGGATGAGCGCCGGCCGCGGTGTGATCCACTCCGAGATGCCGCTGCTGGATGCCGACGGCCTGCACGGCTTCCAGCTTTGGGTAAATCTGCCCGCCGCGCGCAAGATGGACCCGCCGCGTTACCGCGACGTGCGCGCCGACGCGATGCGCCACCTGCCGGAAGACGACGATTCGCTGCGCTTCAAGGCCATTGCCGGCTCCTGGCAGACCAGCGCCGGGGACACCGAAGGCGCGCTTCCGCAGATCGGCGAAGGCGCCGCCATGGCCGATCTCACGCTACCGGCCGGCTATCGCCTGTCGCTTGCGGTGCAACTGGAAGATCGCGTGCTGGCCTACGTGTTCGACGGCGAGCTGACCGGCCTCGGCACGGGCCAACTGGGCGTCTGGCACGGCCACACCCAGGTCCACCTGATCGCGAAGCAGGATGCCCGGGTACTGCTGTTCAAGGGGCGGCCGCTGGGCGAACCGATCGCCCACTATGGCCCGTTCGTGATGAACACCTCCGACGAGATCGAACAGGCCATCAGCGACTACCAGTCCGGCCAGCTCGCCGCCGAACCGGCCAGCATGGACTGAGCTCGAGCCAGCCCATCATCCCGTAAGTTCCTCGCGCGAATCCCCCTCTCCGTCATCCCGGAAACCGCGCAGCGGTTATCCGGGATCTCACTGCGTGGAACGAGCCCCGACCCGCTGTCTCGCACCCACGCAGAAGACCCCGGCTCTTCGGTTCGCTACGGCTGCGGTGAAGGGGCTTTGGGAGCCAAGGTCGCTATGGATGGCGTCGCGGGCCACCCAGCTAGGCTTGGGAGTGGATCCGGTGATCCCACGATTCGTTCCGTGGCGAAGGATGGCCCCGCAACGGGTGCAGGGGCGCTGGGTCGTGACCGGCCCCCGGGTCCGGCCTCAGCCGCCTTCCTCGATCAGCTCGATGGCGTTGCCGTCGGGATCGCGCACGAATGCGGCCGGGCGCCCGGAACGACTGCGCTCCACGGCAATCCCCGCCCCTTCCAGACGCGCTGCCAGCGCCTCCAGGCCACGGACGCGCAACGCCAGATGACGGTCCTGACCGCAGCGCACGCCGCGCTCGGTCGGATCGGGGTTCGGCACCTGCAACAGATGCAGAGCCTGTCCGCTCCCCAGGTCATACCACAGACCGGGAAAGTCGAGATCCGGGCGTTCCAGTGGCACCAGGCCGAGCTGCTCCCCGTAAAAGGCCGCCGCCACCCGCGTGTCCGCAATCACCAGGCTTGCATGATGCAAACGCAGGATGCCGGGTTCTACCCGCTTCGCCGAAGTCATACCCGCATCACCCCCGAGGCCGGTTCGAGCAACACAATAGCCTGGGCCGCCACCCCTTCCTTGCGCCCGGTGAAGCCGAGGTGCTCGGTGGTGGTCGCCTTCACGCTGACATCGGCGATATTCAGTGCGGTATCGGCTGCCAGGTTTTCGCGCATCGCGCGGACATGCGGTGCAAGCTTGGGCGCCTGCGCGATCACCGTGGTGTCGATGTTAACCGGGCGCCAGCCGGCCCCGGCCACTCGTTCGAGCGTCTCCCTTAGCAGGACGCGGCTGTCCGCCCCTCGAAACGCCGGATCGGTATCCGGAAAGTGCAGGCCAATATCCCCCAGCGCCGCGGCGCCCAGCAGGGCGTCACACACCGCGTGGATCAGCACGTCCCCATCCGAATGGGCCACGAATCCACGCTCGAACGGGATGCGCACGCCACCGAGTACCAAGTGGTCGCCTTCGCCGAAGGCGTGTACGTCGAAGCCCTGGCCAATCCGCAAGCCGCTCATGCGCGAAACCCGCCTTCCAGGCGTCCCTGCTGCATCAGATACAGGCGAGCAAGCTCAAGGTCTTCGCTGCGGGTGATCTTGATGTTCATCGGGGAGCCCTCGATCAGCCGGGGTGCCTGGCCCAGGAACTCGATGGCGCTGGCCTCGTCCGTCACCGGATGCCCCTCGGCACGCGCCTGCGCGTTGGCCGTGCGGAGCATGCCCAGCCGGAACATCTGCGGGGTCAGGGCCCGCCAGACCCGTTCGCGATCCAGCGTCCGTTCGACCTTCCCGGCACCATCGCTCCACTTGATGGTATCGGTGCTGGGACTGGCGAGCAGCCCACCCACCGGATCGTCACGCAACTCGTGCAGCAGCCGGTCCACATCCGCTAGCGGCAGACAGGGTCGTGCCGCGTCATGCACCAGTACCCAGTCGTCCTCGTGCGCCCGTTCGGCAAGGAAGTCGAGCCCGTTCTGGACCGAATCCGCGCGCTCCGCCCCTCCGGCCGCACGGAACAGCCGCCCGCCGGCCAGCGGCAGGTCCAGGGCATCCGGGTCGACGTCCGGACCGAGTACCAGAACCACCCCGCGAATCCGCGGGTGTTCGAGAAAGATCGACAGGGTGTGGGACAGGATCGTGTGCGATCCGAGTGTCAGGTACTGCTTCGGACGGTTGGATCCCATGCGTCGACCGATGCCAGCCGCCGGGATCAACGCCCAGTACGCTGGCTCCCGAGTCGGCACGTGTTCCGCGTCAGCCATCAAAGGGGTCCTCGGGTGGCAGGGTGTCGGTGGCCGGCTCGGCATCCTCCGGGACTTGCGAATCCGGGCCCGGATCGGTCTCTCCGGCCGGGCCCGGTAGCGGCTCGACCTTCAGTCTCGCTGGCTCGTCCTCGCCCACCACGAAGAAGAAGATCTCGTCCTCGCGGATCATCCCCAGATCGCGACGCGCTCGCTCCTCGACCGCCGCGGTACCGCCGCGCAAATCGCGCACCTCGGCCTCCAGAGCCTGGTTGCGTTGTTCCAGCTCGGCATTTGCGGCTTGCTGTTGCGCAACCTGATCGCGCAGATCGCGAACATCGCGCCAACTCCCCTCGCCCAGCCACAGGGGCCATTGCAGGGCCAGCAGCACGAGGGCCAGACCGATCAACAGGCCGCGCATCACCCGCACTCCGTATGGTTGAACAGAGAAAGCCCTCGCCCGCGCAGCGCGACAGACGCGACAACGTGGAGACGAGGGCTTTCGCAAGTGGCCGGCATGCCCGGCATTCTACGAGCCCCTGACGACCGGGGACAGGAACCGCGCCGCAGGCTGAGGACTGCGTGGTGACCAAGGCCGTCCCGGGTCTCGATCAGCGCCCGAAGGTGAACGCCGACATGCCCGGATAGGTCGCCCGCGAACCCAGGTGTTCCTCGATACGGATCAGCTGGTTGTACTTGGCGACCCGATCGGAACGCGACAACGAACCGGTCTTGATCTGGCCGGCGCGCGTGGCCACGGCCAGGTCCGCGATGGTCACGTCTTCGGTCTCGCCCGAGCGATGCGAGATCACTGCAGTGTAATTGGCCTTGCGCGCCATCTCGATGGCTTCCAGCGTCTCGGTGACCGTGCCGATCTGGTTGAGCTTGATCAGGATGGAATTCGCAACGCCCTTGTCGATGCCTTCCTGCAGGATCTGGGTATTGGTCACGAACAGGTCGTCACCCACCAGCTGCACGCGATTGCCCAGGCGCTCGGTCAGCGTCTTCCAGCCGTCCCAGTCATCTTCGGCCATCCCGTCCTCGATGGTCAGGATCGGGTACTGGTCCACCCAGTGGGCGAGATACTCGGAGAACTCGTCGGCAGAGAAGGCCTTGCCTTCGGAATCGAGGTGATAGCGCCCATCCCGGTAGAATTCGGAGCTGGCGCAGTCGAGGCCGATCCAGATGTCCTCGCCCGCCTTGAAGCCGGCGTTGTGAACCGCTTCCAGGATCACCTCGATCGCGGCGGAGTTGGACGGCAGGTCGGGCGCAAAACCGCCCTCGTCGCCCACCGCCGTCGCCAGCCCGCGCTTGGACAGCACCTTTTTCAGCGCGTGGAAGACCTCGGCGCCGTAGCGCACGGCCTCGCGTACCGAGTCCGCCCCCACTGGCAGGATCATGAACTCCTGCATGTCCACGCTGTTATCGGCGTGGGCGCCGCCGTTGATGATGTTCATCATCGGTACCGGCAGCAGCGTGGCGTCGTCGCCGCCCAGGGTCTCGAACAGTGGCTGTTCGCGATCCGCGGCCAGGGCATGCGAAGTGGCCATGGACACGGCCAGCAGGGCATTGGCGCCCAGGCGTGCCTTGTTGTCGGTCCCGTCCAGTTCCAGCATGCGGCGATCGACCGCGGTCTGATCCAGCTCCATCCCACGCAGTGCGTCGCGGATCTCGCCGTTCACGTGGCTGACGGCCTTCAGCACGCCCTTGCCGCCGTAACGCTTTTCGTCGTCGCGCAGTTCCAGGGCCTCGCGGGCCCCTGTGGAGGCACCGGAGGGCACCGCCGCTCGCCCCATGGCGCCGGAATCCAGGACAACATCGGCCTCGACCGTCGGGTTGCCCCGAGAATCGATGATCTCGCGGGCGTGAATCTCCGCAATCTTGGACATGCTCTCTCCTTGAAAATACCCGCCCGGACGGGCCCGTCCGGGACGTTTTATCGATTCTTTCGGTCGTTACCCGAGACCGTACTCCGCTTCCGCAAACGGCTGCGCCTTGGCGGCGGCGTCCAGCGCCTTGAGCGTCTGCAACAGCTCGGCCATCTTCGGCAGCGGCCAGGCGTTGGGGCCGTCGGACAGGGCCTTCTCGGGATCCGGATGGGTTTCCATGAACAGGCCGGATACGCCAGCGGCCACCGCCGCCCGTGCCAGCACCGGCACGAATTCGCGCTGCCCGCCGGAGCAGGCGCCCTGCCCGCCCGGTTGCTGCACCGAGTGGGTCGCGTCGAAGACCACGGGGCAGCCGGTCTGACGCATCTGGGCCAGGCCACGCATATCGGAGATCAGCGTGTTGTAGCCAAACGAGACCCCGCGCTCGCAAACCATGATCTGATCGTTACCGACCTCGCGGGCCTTGTCCACGACATTGCCCATGTCCCAGGGTGCGAGGAACTGGCCCTTCTTGATATTCACCGGCCGGCCCTGACGCGCAACGTTCTGGATGAAGTTGGTCTGCCGACAAAGGAAGGCCGGGGTCTGCAGCACATCAACAACACTGGCGACTTCGTCCAGCGCAGTGTCCTCGTGGACATCCGTCAGGATCGGCACGCCGATCTCCGACTTCACTTTGTCCAGGATGCGCAGGCCCTCTTCCATGCCCAGCCCGCGGAAGCTCTTCGTCGACGACCGGTTGGCCTTGTCGAACGAGGACTTGTAGATGAACGGAATGCCGAGATCGTCCGCCATCGTCTTCAGCGCGCCAGCCGTCTCCAGGGCCATGGCCTCGGATTCGATGACGCAGGGGCCGGCAATCAGAAAAAAGGGCCGATCAAGGCCGACTTCAAAACCGCAAAGCTGCATGCTCTGTCCTGTCTGGTGGCCGCCACCCTCCGGGTGCGGCCACAAAAAAGCGAACGGGCGCCTATTCCGTCAGCGCCGTGGTGGTTTCCGGTTCGCGGGCATCCTGGTAATCCCGGGCGGCACACACAAACGCGGTGAACAGCGGGTGGCCATCCCTTGGCGTCGAGGTAAATTCCGGATGGAACTGGCAGCCCACAAACCACGGATGGTCGGCCAGCTCCACAGCCTCTACCAGTTCGCCGGATTCCGAGACCCCGGAGAGTCGAAGACCTGCGGCCTCCAGGCGTTCACGATAGGCGTTGTTGAATTCGAAGCGATGACGATGGCGTTCTCCCACCACTTCGCGACCATAGGCCTCGGCAATGCGTGACCCCGGGGTCAGGCGCGCGCTCTGGGCGCCGAGACGCATGGTGCCACCAAGGTCACTGTCGGCATCGCGCCGCTCGATGCGGCCTTCCTTGTCCTGCCACTCGGTAATCAGCGCGATGACGGGATGCGGCGTGTCGGGGGCGAACTCGGTACTGTGCGCACCTTCCAGCCCCACCACATCCCGCGCAAACTCGATGACCGCCACCTGCATACCCAGGCAGATTCCAAGATAGGGCACATCGTTCTCGCGGGCGTAGCGCACCGCGGCAATCTTGCCCTCCACGCCGCGTTCACCGAAGCCACCCGGAACGAGGATGGCATCCAGGCCCTCGAGTTCGCGAACGGCCTCGTTCTCGGCCCCTTCCAGCTTTTCCGAATCGAGATAGCGAATCCGGACCCGGGTACCCGCCTGGATGCCCGCGTGGGTCAGGGCTTCGTTCACCGACTTGTACGACTCGGTCAGATCGACGTACTTGCCGATCATGCCGACCGTCACCTCGGACTCCGGGAACTCCATGGCATTGACCACGTGCTTCCAGTCCGAAAGGTCGGCTTGCGGGACCTCGATATGGAGTTTGCGCAGCACGATCTCGTCGAGCTTCTGCGAATGCAGCCACAGCGGGATCTTGTAGATGTTGTCCACGTCCACTGCAGAGATGACCGCCTTCTCCTCGACGTTGGTGAACAGCGCGATCTTGCGCCGTTCACCCTCGGGGATCGCCTGGGTGGAGCGGCACAGCAGGATATCCGGCTGGATACCGATGGAGCGCAGTTCCTTGACCGAGTGCTGGGTCGGTTTGGTCTTGATCTCGCCGGCCGCCTCGATATAGGGCACCAGCGTCAGATGCATGAACAGGGCGTTGTCGTGCCCCAGCTCCACGCCCATCTGACGGATCGCCTCGAGAAACGGCAGGGATTCGATGTCACCGACCGTGCCGCCGATCTCGATCAGGGCGATGTCGGCGTCGCCGGCCCCCTCGTGGATCGAGCGCTTGATCTCGTCGGTGATGTGCGGGATGACCTGCACCGTGCCGCCGAGATAATCCCCGCGACGCTCCTTGCGGATCACGTTCTCGTAGATCTGCCCGGCGGTGAAATTGTTGCGGCGCGAGGTGCGAATGCGCACGAAGCGCTCGTAGTGCCCGAGATCCAGGTCCGTTTCGGCGCCGTCATCGGTGACGAACACCTCGCCATGCTGAAACGGGCTCATGGTGCCGGGATCCACGTTGATGTACGGGTCCAGCTTGAGCAGCGTCACCTTGAGGCCACGCGCCTCCAGGATCGCCCCCAGCGAGGCGGATGCAATACCTTTGCCCAGAGACGAGACCACGCCTCCGGTAATGAAAACAAAACGCGTCATGCGGGAAACCTGGCTGGGAGCTGACAAGCACCCTGCCCCGGTTCGCACACGCAATCCGGGGCAGGCGGAAAACCCCTGAGAGAGTACCAGAGCACCCGCCCCCGCTCAATCGGAAGGTGGGGGCAGTGCCTCGTTTCCAGCCCGGGATGACAACGGCCGGAAGGCCACCAGGGTCATATCGTCACGCCGCGGCTCGCCGTCGCGATAATCTTCCAGCACCCGGACCACGGCATCGATCTTGGCCGACAGATCGCGGCCACTCTTGTCCGTCAGCACCTGGCGCAACCGCCGCCGACCAAACAATCGCGGCGGCTCTCCGCCGACATGATCGTGCACGCCATCGGTGATCAGGAAGAATTCGGTGCCCGGCTCCACGTCGACCTCGTGGTCAACGGGCTGGGCCGGTTCCAGGCTGCGGTAGCCAAGGCCGCCGCGTACGCCCCGGATCTCCTCGACCTCGCCGCCGCGGTCGATCAGCAACGGCAGCCCGACCCCGGCAAAGGCCAGCTTGCGGTCCTCCGGACGATACACGCAGACCGCGGCCTCCAGCCCGTCGTCCGAGTCGGAGTCATAGCCATCCTGACGCAACCGCGAGCGTACCAGTCGGTCCATCTCGCGCAGGATGGCCGAGGGCTCCAGCAAGCGGTGTTCGTGCAGGATGCGATCCAGCGCCGAGGCCACCACCAGGGTAATGAATGCACCCGGTACACCGTGGCCGGTGCAGTCCGCCACCACCAGGATGCTGTGTCCGTCGATGGCCTCGACCCAGAAGTAGTCGCCACCCACCAGGTGCAGAGGCTCCCAGTAGATCTGCACCTCGTCCATGTGACCATCGAGGGAATGCTTGTCCGGCAGCATGGCGGTCTGGATGCGGCGAGCATAGCGGATGCTCTCCACCACCAGGCGATTACTGCGTTCAAGCTCACGGTTGGCCTCGTCCACCTTAGCCAGTGCCCGTTCCGTCTCGGATTTCTCGGCCTCCAACTGCCGGGTGCGGTCCTCGACGCGCCGCTCGAGGTCCGCATTCAGGGCCTTGAGCTCGCCCCGGGCCCCGTCGCGCGCGTCCAGCCCCGCCTGAAAGGCCCGCAGCAAACGATCCAGCGAACGCCCCAGCGCCCCCAGCTCGTCGTTTTCGTGATGGCCCAGGCGCGGCATCGGCCAGTGCGCGGGCTGCTCCGGATCGGTGTCCGCCACCGCACGCGAAATCTTCAACATCGGACGGAGCATCAGCAGATAGAACAGTACAACCACCACCAGAGAGACGATCACCGCCTGGGTCACACTGGTAACGACCCCGGTCTGCAGCCGGTTGACGAAGGCCCGCCCCAGCACGCCGGGGTCCAGTTCCACGCGCAGGACGCCCACGCCCTGGATATTTCCGCGGGTACCAGGGTGGCGCAGCTCACGCTCATGGGTTTGCAGATCACCGAAGAGCCAGTGCGCCCATTCGCCACCGGTCTGGGTGCGTTCCTGGGCATCCTCCGCAAGGGTGTTGCCAAAGTCGTCGAGGATCTCGACCCGCCGGATCTTATCGAATACCAGCAGGCCCTGGACCAGGGAATCGGCCTGGGCGGCGCTCAACTGGAAGGCCGCCTCGGCGGCGGGTGGTTCTACCAGGCGTTGCAGACGGTCGATCTGTTCCCCGGTCTCGGCCCGGAAGGCATGCCAGTCTGAGGCAATGACATAGGCGCTGCTGAGAAGGCTCAGCGCCAGCGCCGCCAGCAGCGTGGCGACGGCCAGCTTGGCGACAAGGCTACGATTCCGGCGGGTGCCGCCCGCCATCACCCGCGTTCGCCGTGCATTTGCACGATGACACGGTTGCGTCCCTCGTTCTTGGCCCGATAGAGCAGGTCATCGGCCAGAGCCACCAGCTCGCCCGCGTCCGGCCACGGGTTCGTGGTGATAACCAGACCAATGGAAACCGCCAGCGCGAGCGGTTCGTCCTTCCAGTGCAGCGATGCATTCTCCACCGACGAGCGAATGCGCTCGGCCAGCGCGACTGCCGCTTCGGAATCCAGATCCGCCGCCACTACCAGGAATTCTTCCCCACCCATGCGCCCAGCGTACTGTTCCGCCCCCAGCTCGCCCCGCAGGATGTCGGCAAAGCTCTCGAGGGCGAAATCGCCGGCGGCATGGCCGTGGGTGTCGTTCAACGCCTTGAAGTCGTCGAGATCCAGCATCATCACGGTGAGCGAACGCGATTCCTCACCGACGCTATCCGCCATGCCCTCCACGCAGTCAATCACCCGGCGACGCGAGAACAGGCCGGTCAGGGCATCCTCCAGCGCCAGGCGCTCCAGCTCGGCCGTCAGGCGCTCGCGCTCGCGCACCTCGTCGGACAATGCATTGTTGAGCTGTGCCAGGTGCTCCGCCTGCTCGCGCAACTGGCGGTTGGCCTCCTGCAGATCCGCCTGCATGCGGTCGCTCATGCGCATCATGCGACGCTGCGCCCGATAGCTCTCGGAATAGGCCTTGGCGAGCACCTTCACGCCATCGCCTACCGCATCCAGCGCCTCGAGCATCTGCTCGGAGCGCTGCATGACGGACTTTTCCTGCTCGAACAGGGAGAAGTCCGCGAGCCTCTCCATTTCCTGGCCCTCCCGTGGCCGGGTAGCAGGATTCATCGGGTCCTCTCGGGAGGGGGCCTTCATGTCAGCGGACACATTCGATAGTCAGCGTGTTCGAAATCCTCGGAGAAGTCCTCGCCGAACTCCTCCATGGTCTCGTCGTCATCGTGGTAACACCAGTTGATCCGCACCTTCAGACCCGACTCGGCGCCCTCTTCCAGGATCTGGAACATGTTCATCAATGCCTTCGCAGTCGAACTGTTGAAGTAGATCATTTCCACGGTGAACTCCACCTCGTCGCTGGCCCGGTCCTCGATCGCCTGCCGCAACCCCTGAGTCAGCGGGCCGTAGAAGTTCGCGGCATCTTCCGGATACGACTCGCCGGACAGCCGGTACTGCCCCGCCGCGAAATCGAAAACGACGGCCGGGGTGCGGTCGGTTGCCTTGTGTTCAATGGTCTCGACGACTGCCATCAGATATAGGCCTTCAGGACAAAATAGGATTGCGCATCGGAGAGATGCTGAAAGTCGAACTGGATTGGCTCGCTTGCCCGGCGTGCGATCTCGATCAGGCCGATGCTGCCGCCCTTGCTGCCTTCGTCCGGTGGTTCCCGCAGCTTTTCCTTGTAAAAGCGGCGCAACTCATCGCTGTCCATGCCCGCGAGCTCACGCAGGCGCACGGCCAGGGTGTCGGCATCCTTGCGCCCGATCACGTTGCCGCAAATGACGAAGAAGCGGCCGTTTTCCGACCCGACGGTAATCATCCCGGAGCTCAGCTCGACGGGGGGCTCCGCGTCGTGCTCGATACGCTCCGCCGAATAGCGAATCACGTTCTGCACCTGTTCCACGAATACCGAAAAGACGCGGTTCACGGTCTTCGTATCGGTGGACTCCAGTCGGATTTTCTGCCGCAGTGCATCCCCCAGGGCCTTCAGGATGCCCTCGGAAATGTAGCCAGTGAACGAAAAGATGATCCCGCGCCGCGTCATGTTGCGCTGAAAGCCCAGCACCTCCTCGGCGATCAGGGCCGACGATTCCGTCCGGGCCTCGGCTGCGTCAGTCATTGCGCTCTCCATTGCTGTCCAGGACATCCTCCACGATGGCCGCATAGCGCCCGTCCGCACGCATCGCATCCAGTTCCTCCTGCATGCGATCCAGCGGGGCTCGCGCGGTTTCCGGGTGGCAGGCCAGGGACATCACGGTATCGTTGAAGGCGAACAGGGACCGGAGTTCACCGATCCCCTCCTGACGGGCATACCACGGGGCCAGATGTTCACCGCTGACCCATACATCGATCCGGTTGGCCGCAAGCTTGCGCGCATTCAGCCGGTCATTCGGTGCGGTATCCACGGGGATGCCCCGGCCCTCAACGAAGAGCGCCACGGCATCGTCTCGATAGCCCCCGACGCGGTAGCGTTCCAGATCCTCCAGAGACTGCGCGTCCACATCGGACCCCTCCAGCACGAACGCATGCCACTGGTTTTCCACGAGAGGACCGACCCAGGTGAACAGGTCTTCACGTTCGGAGGTGCGCGTGGTGGAAAAGACGCAGGTACCAGGGTCCGACTGAGCCTCGGCGTAGGCCCGACTCCACGGCAGCAGGCGGATCTCGGCGTCCACCTGGGCGACATCCAGCAGGGCATCCATCACCCGGATGGAGATCCCGTCCAGCTCGCCGGTTTCCGTCTCGAAATTGAACGGGGGGTAGCTCTCGGTCGTGAGCATCAGCGAGTCCGCGGCCAGAGGCGCGGCCAGCAACATCCCGGCCGCCAGCACCCCCATGCCCGTACGTCGTCCGCATTGTGCCGCGAAACCTGTCACGTACCGCTCACCCGCACCCCTGAATACGACCCAAGAATTGTCCGATTTGGACAGGCGCGTCAACTCCCAGCGTGAACCAACCCGGGCCAGAGCACCGCCACAATCGCTCCATCCAGCTGACACAAAAGCGGAACCCGGTTGCGTTCCCAGGGGGCGATCCCGCGCTCCTGCATCAGCTTTTTCAGGGATCGGCGCCCGGCGGGGGTGGCGACCACCTCGCCCCCGCTTCGATAGCTAACGGTGAGGGCGGCCTCGCGGTCAACGCCGAGCCGCGGCAGCATCTCCCGGGTCAGGCGGCGCCCGTCTGCCAGAATCAGTTCCGGCTGACCGGCCGGCCAGGGCTGTTCGGGCGGCGGACCCGCAGCCTCCTCCTTCGGCCCGGCGTGCAGCTGATCGCGATAACGCCGCATCCATCCGCCATCCCATTCCACGGCGGGGGAGGCCTCGGGGTTGTCCACGAGGACCTGGCGCAGGAATTCACCCAGGCGGTCGTGGCCGGGCGGCCGAAGGCCCTGCTCGCGCAGCCAGTACCGTAGCAGGCCACGCTGGTTATCCGCGTCGAGCCCGCGCAAACCCTGAAGGTCCAGGCTGCCGGTCAGCCGATCCCGCACTTCTTCCAGAAGCTCGCCGAAATGCTGACGGAGCTGGCCGACCGCCTCCTGCTGCCAGGCAGCAGCGCGCGCCAGCCCGGCCGCGCCATCAAATCGCTCCCGCAACAAGGGCAGCACCGACTGGCGCAGGAAATTGCGGTCGAATCGGGGATCTTGATTGCTGGGATCGTCATACCAGTCGAGGCCCTCCTGCTCCGCCAACGCGGCCAGTGCCTCGCGGGGCAGGCCCAGCAAGGGTCGCCCCAGCCAGGTCTCGCCCTCGCGGCGCAGCGGCCGCATCGCCTGCAGCCCTTCGGGCCCGCTGCCGCGCAGGGCGGCCAGCAGGAACGTTTCTGCCTGATCGTCCGCATGCTGCGCGGCCAGGATGATGCCCGTAGCGTCCAGCCCTTCGCGCAGCATCGCATAGCGTGCCTCGCGCGCCGCGGCCTCCACGCCGGAGCCACGGGTGTCGAGTGAGCCGAGGGTACGGAGCCGGAACGGGCAGTTCAGTGCCTGTGCAAAGGCGCGGCAGTGCTCGACCTGCTCGCCGGAGTCCGGACGCAGGCGATGATCCACGTGCATGGCCTCGAGGTTGGGGATACCCAGGCGCACCGCGGCGTGGAGCAGCACGGTCGAGTCGAGACCGCCGCTGAAGGCGATGCGCACCTGGCGATAGCCGGGATGCGCCTGGAGGAAGTCCCGCAGCGCCGCGGCTACAGGATCGAGCGCCCCGGCACCGGGATCAGGAAGCGGCTTCCTGGAAGGCACCGTAATCCATCAGCCGGCGATAGCGCCGCTCCAGGCGCTTGCCCGGGTCCAGCCCTTCCAGGCCGTCCAGGGTTTCCAGAAGCGCGGCGCGCAGACTGGAGGACATGGTGTCGGGGTCGCGGTGGGCACCGCCCAGGGGTTCCGGCACGATGCGGTCCACCAGCCCCAGCTCGCGCAGCCGTTCCGATGTGATGCCCAGGGCCTCCGCGGCCTCCGAGGCCTTTTCGGCGCTCTTCCAGAGGATGGAGGCACAGCCCTCCGGCGAAATCACCGAGTAGGTCGAGTACTGCAACATCAGGGTGGCGTCGCCCACCCCGATCGCGAGGGCCCCACCGGAGCCGCCTTCGCCGATCACCGTGGCGATGATCGGCGTGTCGAGGCGCGCCATCACTCGCAGGTTGCGCGCGATGGCCTCGCTCTGGCCACGTTCTTCCGCCCCGACCCCCGGGTAGGCACCCGGCGTGTCGATGAAGGTGAGCACGGGCATGCGAAAGCGCTCGGCCATCTCCATCAAGCGCAGGGCCTTGCGGTAGCCCTCCGGACGCGGCATGCCAAAGTTGCGGTAGACCTTGTCGCGGGTCTGGCGTCCCTTCTGGTGCCCGATCAGCATCACCGGCCGTCCGTCCAGGCGCGCCACGCCGCCCACGATCGCCGGGTCGTCGCCAAACGCCCGGTCGCCATGCAGTTCCTCGAACTCGTCGAACAAGTCGGGAATGTAATCAAGGGTGTAGGGTCGCCGCGGATGCCGCGACATCTGCGAGACCTGCCACGGGGTCAGCTTGGCGAAGATGCTCTCGGTCAACGACCGGCACTTGCCTTCCAGGCGCTGGATCTCTTCCTGGATGTTGACCTCGGCATCGTCGCCGACATAGCGCAGATCGCGGATCTTCGCTTCCAGTTCGGCAATGGGCTGTTCGAAGTCGAGAAAGTCCGGATTCATGCAGGGTCCCGAAGACTTGGTTGTGGATACCGACGAAGGACGCGAATTGTAACCAATTGCGGCGATCCCCGCTCCCGGACCGGTGATGCCTTGCTCCACCTACCGGCCGTAGAGCACCTCGGCCTCGCAACCCGGACCCAACGACTGCTGAATGCCGCGCAACAGCCGCTCGTCCGGGCGGATGGTCCATCCCTCCGGCAGGCTGATATCCGCCTCCAGCCCGTCACGGCGATAGCACAGGTGCACGCGGCAAGGCCCCTCACGATGCGGCTCCATCAGCCCGCGCAAATGGGCCACCTGCTCGGGAACCACCCCTTCCAGGCACAGGTGCAGCGCGCGGGCCCACTGGACCCGCGCTTCGTCCAGGCTGTACACGGTACGGGCCCGCATACGGATCCCGCCGGCATAGTCGTCAAGCGTGACCGTACCCTCCGCGACCAGCAGGGCATCCGGCTCCAGGCGGTCCTTGTAGGTAGTGAAGTCGTCGTTGAACAACACTACCTCGGCCCGCCCGCTGCGGTCGTCCAGGGTGACGATGCCCATGCGCCCGCTCTGCGTGTTGCGCACTCGCACCCCGACGATCAGACCGGCGATGCGCACGGTTTCCTGCTTGCCCCGCCATTTCTGGCCCTGGGGCTCGTCCGGGCGATCCTCCAGCTTGGCCTCCAGCGCCTGCAGCGTGGTGCCGGTCAGGCGCAGCATCTCGGCGCGGTAGCGCTCCACCGGGTGGCCGGTCAGATAAAGCCCCAGGGTGTCCTTCTCGCCGCGCAGACGATCGTCGTCCTCCATCTCGGCCAGGGTCGCACTATCCGGGATCACGGCCGCAGCCGGATCCCCGAACAGGTCCACCACACCCAGATTGGCATTGCGCTCGCTCTGTTCGGCTGCCGCGACCGCCATCGGGATGTCGTTCAGCAGCGTCGCACGGTTGGCGCCGATCCGATCCATCGCGCCGGCGCGCACCAGCGTCTCCAGCACACGCTTGTTCAGCTTGCCGAGATCCACCCGCTGGCACAGGTCCACCAGCCCGTGGAATTCACCGCCCTCGCCGCGCGCCTTGAGCAGGGTGTCGATGGCCGACTCCCCAACGCCCTTGATCGCGCCCAGGCCGTAGACCACGGTCTGCGCGTCGTGGCAGGTAAAGCGGTAGTCCGACTGATTGACGTCCGGCGGCAGGACCTCCAGGCCCATATTGCGGCATTCCTCGATCAGCCCCACCACCTTGTCGGTGTTGTCCATGTCCGCGGACAGCACCGCCGCCATGAACGGCGCCGGATAATGCGCCTTGAGCCAGGCGGTCTGGTAGGCAACCAGGGCATAGGCCGCGGAGTGCGACTTGTTGAAGCCGTAGCCCGCGAATTTCTCCATCAGG
The DNA here is from genome assembly GCF_001999325.1 of Thioalkalivibrio versutus. Lineage (GTDB taxonomy): Bacteria > Pseudomonadota > Gammaproteobacteria > Ectothiorhodospirales > Ectothiorhodospiraceae > Thioalkalivibrio > Thioalkalivibrio versutus. The sequence continues at coordinate 25,320 of NZ_MVAR01000004.1, read as the reverse complement.
TCGAAGATGTAGGTCGCAACCCCTTCATCCACACCGCGCCCCAGTGCACCCTCGAGGAAGATCTCGCGTTGCTTGGCCATCTCCTCGGGCTTCTTCTTGCCCATCGCGCGGCGCAACAGATCCGCACCACCCAGGGTGTAATTGCCCAGCACCTGGGCGATCTGCATCACCTGCTCCTGATACAGGATCACGCCGTAGGTGGGCTGGAGAATGGGTTCCAGATCCGGATGCGGATATTCCACCTGGGCACGACCATGCTTGCGGTCGATGAAGTCGTCCACCATGCCCGACTGCAGCGGGCCCGGGCGGTAGAGCGCCACCAGCGCGATGATCTCCTCGAAGCTGTCCGGCTGCAGGCGGCGGATCAGGTCCTTCATGCCACCGGATTCCAGCTGGAACACGGCGGTGGTCTGATAGTCCTTCAGCAGCCGGAAGGTCTCGGGATCATCCAGCGGGATGGCGTCGAGATCGACCTGTACCGCGGCATCCATCTTGCGGATGTTGTCCACCGCCCAGTCGATGATGGTGAGCGTGCGCAGACCGAGGAAGTCGAACTTCACCAGGCCGACCGCCTCGACGTCATCCTTGTCGAAGTGGGTCACCAGCGAGCCGCCGTCGTCCTCGCAGTACAGCGGGGAGAAATCCGTCAGTGCGGACGGCGCAATCACCACCCCGCCGGCATGCTTGCCCGCGTTCCGGGTGAGGCCCTCGAGTTTCTGCGCGAGATCGATGATCGCGCGCACCTCCTCGTCTTCGTCGTACTGCGTCTTGAGGTCCGCGCTCTCGGTCAGGGCCTTTTGCAGGGTCATGCCCAGCTCAAACGGGATCAGCTTGGCAATGCGGTCGACGAAACCGTAGCCATGGCCCAGCACACGCCCGACGTCGCGCACCACCGCCTTGGCGGCCATGGTGCCGTGGGTGATGATCTGCGAGACCTTGTCGCGCCCGTAGCGCTCGGCGACGTAGTCGATCACGTCGTCGCGTCGCTCCATGCAGAAGTCGACATCGAAGTCGGGCATGGAGACACGTTCAGGGTTGAGAAAACGCTCGAACAGAAGATCGTAACGCAATGGATCCAGGTCGGTAATGCCCAGCGCATAGGCCACCAGAGAACCCGCACCGGAGCCACGACCCGGGCCCACGGGGATGCCATTGTCCTTGGCCCACTGGATGAAGTCCGCCACGATCAGGAAGTACCCGGGGAAACCCATCTGGCAGATCACGTCCAGCTCGCGCTGCAAGCGCGCCTCGTAATCCGCCGCCGGCGCGAAGCAGAAGCGCTCCAGGCGCCCCGCCAACCCCTGCGCCGAGGTCTCGCGCAGGTGGTCTTCGACCGTATAGCCCTCGGGAACCGGGAAGTCCGGCAGGACCGACTCGCCCAGGGTCAGGCTCACCGAACAGCGCCGCGCGATCGCCACACTGTTGGCCAGGGCCTCGGGGATATCCGCGAACCGCTCCGCCATCTCCTCGGGTGTACGCAGATACTGCGCCTCCGAGTAACGGCGCGGGCGTCGCGGGTCGTCCAGGGTCACGCCGTCATGGATGCAGACGCGCGCCTCGTGGGCCTCGAAGTCCTCGGGCCGCAGGAAGCGAACATCATTGGTGGCCACCACCGGCAGATCGAAGGCCTCGGCCGCGGCCAGCGCCTGTTCGATCCAGGCCTCTTCGCCCGGGCGGTCGCTACGCACCAGTTCCAGATAGAAGCGACCCGGGAAGCGCTGCATCCACGGCTCGAGATCCTCGGCCAACAGCGCGCGCGCAGCCCCCGAACCGTTCACGAATAACCCGTCGATCCCGCCAGACAATGCGATCAGGCCCTCGGCGGCCGCATCCAGCCAGGCGCAGTCCACCCGCGGAATGCCCTTTTCCTGGCCTTCCTGCCAGGCGCGCGAGATCAGCCGGGTCAGATTGCGGTAACCCGGATCGTTCTGCGCCAGCAGGGTCATGCGCGCCAGGCTGCCGTCGGCGCGGGCATCGCGCACCAGAACGTCCGCACCGATGATGGGCTGCACACCCTTTGCGATCGCGGCACGGTAGAACTTTACCAGCCCGAACAGGTTGCAGTGATCGGTTACCGCGACGGCCGGCATCCCGCCCTCGACCACCGCGTTCACCAGTGGCTTGAGGCGGACCAGCCCGTCGATCAGGGAATACTCCGAATGCACCCGCAGGTGTACGAAACCGGGATGGCCTTCGCTCATGCCCCCATCTCCTGTTCACGGGCCGCCAGCGCACGCGCTACCGGGCCGAAACTACGGCGGTGTTGCGGGCACGGCCCCAACCGTTCCAGGGCCTCGCGATGCGCCACCGTGGGGTAGCCGGAATGGCGATCGAAGCCGTAATCGGGGTAGTCGTGATGCAGATCGCGCAACCAGCCGTCGCGCGCCACCTTCGCGACGATGGAGGCGGCGCTGATCGCAGCCACCGAGCCATCCCCGCCGGCGATCGCCTCGGCAGTCCAGGGACCCTGCGGTGTGAAGCGCCCGTCCACCAGCAGATGTGCCGGCGCGATGGCGAGCCCGGCCGCCGCCCGCTGCATGGCGAGCAGCGTCGCATGATGGATGTTCAGTTCATCGATCTCCGCCGCCTCGGCCCGGCCCAGCGACCATGCCAGCGCGTCGGCACGGATCTGCACGTCCAGCGTCTCGCGGCGTTTCGCGCTGAGCTTCTTGGAGTCGGTCAAGCCGGGGCAGGTGTAGCCTTCCGGCAGGATGACGGCGGCCGCCACGACCGGCCCGGCCAGCGGCCCGCGCCCCACTTCGTCCACGCCGGCGACGTAGCGCTGCGCTGCCTCTAAATCGGACATGGAGTCTCCACCACGGTGAACTGCGGGCAATCGCCCAAACGCGAACATGCGCCGCGCCGGGGATCCGTTACAATAGCGCCGAAAATCCTAGCACACCCCCTCCGGATCCGAGCCTACTCATGTCCCAATCTCCGTTACGCTGCGCCGCTATCGGCGTGGGCCATCTTGGCAAATGGCATGCCGCCAAATACGCCGCGCTGCCGGACACCGAACTGGTTGCCGTGGTCGATGCCGATTCCGAAACCGCCAGCCGCGTCGCGGCGGAGCACGGCTGCCGCGCGGAGACCGACCATCGCGCCCTGATCGGTCAGGTCGATGCGGTCTCCATCGCCGCGCCGACCACCCTGCACTTCGACATCGCCCGGGACTTCCTCGAGGCCGGTTGTCATGTCCTGGTCGAGAAGCCGATTACGGCCACCCTGGAGCAGGCCGAGACGCTGAACCAGATCGCCGAGCAACAGGGCGTCGTCCTCCAGGTCGGGCACCTGGAACGCTTCAATGCCGCGCTACGCCGACTGACCGAGACCCCGTTGCACCCGCGGTTTATCGAGTCGCACCGCCTGGCGCCCTACAAGCCGCGCGCCACCGACGTGTCGGTCGTGCTCGATCTGATGATCCACGACATCGACATCATCCTGTCGCTGGTGGATGCCCCGCTGACCGACATTCGCGCCTCCGGCGCCCGCGTGCTGACCGGCGACATCGACATCGCCAATGCCCGACTGGAATTCGCGGACGGCTGCGTAGCCAACGTGACATCCAGTCGCATCAGCACCAAGTCCGAGCGCCGCATGCGCATCTTCCAGTCACATGCCTACGCCTCGGTGGACTTCCAGAACCGCATCCTGTCACTGAACCACATTGGCGAACCCGATCCGGAGACGGGAGCCCCTGCGATTCACCGCACGGAGAGTGTCTTCGACGAGGCCGACGCCCTGCTGGCCGAGATCCAGGCCTTCGTGGCCGCCGTGCGCGGTCAGGGACCGGTCGTGGTCAGTGGCCGCGACGGCCAGCGCGCCCTGGAGACGGCCAGCCGCATCACCGACCTGGTCTACGAGAACCTGAACATCATGAGCCGGGCCGACGGCCCGCACAGCCACCTCGACGCGAACCCCACAGGAGTCAAGCCGTGATCCCGATGGTCGACCTGCAGCGCCAGTACCAGACCCTGCGCCCCGAAATCGATGCCGCGCTACAGGAGGTGCTGGCCGGTGCGCGCTTTATCCTCGGCCCCAACGTGCAGACCCTGGAGCAGGAGCTCGCCGAGTACCTGGGCGTGGAACACGCGATCACCTGTGCCTCCGGCACGGATGCCCTGCATCTGGCGCTGGCCGCAGCCGGCATCGGCCCGGGCGACGAGGTCATCACCACCCCGTTTACCTTCATTGCCACCGCCGAAGCCATCCGTTATGTCGGGGCCGACCCGGTATTCGTAGACATCGACCCACGGACCTTCAACATCGACCCGGACCAGGTCAAGGCGGCCATCACCGAGCGCACCCGCGCGATCCTGCCGGTCCACCTGTTCGGCCAGCCGGCCGACATGCCGCGCCTGCAGGCCATCGCCGAGAAACACAAGGTGTTGATCGTCGAGGATTGCGCACAGTCCTTCGGCGCGACGGTCGATGGCGTACAGACCGGCGCGGCCACCGCCTTCGGCTGTTTTTCGTTCTTCCCCAGCAAGAACCTCGGGGCCTTCGGCGACGGGGGTCTGGTGACCACCAACTGCCCGTCTGCCGCCGATACCTTGCGCCGATTGCGCAACCACGGTTCCAGCGTGCGCTACTACCACGACGAGATCGGCTACAACAGCCGCCTGGACGAGATGCAGGCGGCGATCCTGCGGGTGAAGCTGCCGCATATCGACACCTACAACGCCGAACGCCGCCGGGTGGCGGCACGTTATCGCGATGGCCTGGCCGGGCTGCCGGTCGAAGTGCCGTTCGAGGACGGCATCGGGGTCCACGTCTACCACCAGTACACGCTGCTGACCGATCATCGCGACGCGATCATGGAGGCCCTCAAGGCTGCGGACGTGGCCTGCGCGATCTACTACCCGGTACCCCTGCATCAGCAAAAGGCCTTCGCCGATCTCCCGAACCGGCCGGAATCGCTGCCCGTCACCGAAGACGTCGCCGCGCGCTGTCTGTCCCTGCCGGTGTTCCCGGAACTCGAGGATGCGACCATCGACATGATCTGCGGGAAGATCCGCGCCGCCCTCGCGTGACGCCACGCCACATCGCTTACACAGGGGGCCTCAACCGGTCATGACGCAGCATGTCGTGATCTGCGCCGGCGAGAGCTCCGGTGACGCACTCGGGGCGGGGCTGGTCCACGAACTCTCGGCACTGGAGCCCGGTCTCCGCTACACGGGCATGGGCGGGACGCAGATGCGCGCCACCGGGGTCGACACCCTGATCGACGTCTCCGAACTGGCCGTGGTGGGCCTGGTCGATGTGCTGGTCAACTACCCGCGCCTGCGCCGCCTGTTCCGGCGCATGTGCCAGCATTTGGAGACCCACCGCCCGGACCTGCTGGTCCTGGTGGACTACGTGGAGTTCAACCTGCGCCTGGCTGCCCACGCCCGCCGCCTCGGTATCCGCGTGCTGTTCTATGTCAGCCCGCAACTGTGGGCGTGGCGTTCGGGCCGGATCAAGCGCATCCAGCGCAGCGTGGACGCGATGGCGGTACTTTTTCCCTTCGAGACCGACGTCTACGAGAAGGCCGGGGTGCCAGTACGCTATGTCGGAAACCCGCTTGTGGACCGGGTGCAGCCGCCCAAACAGCCGATTCGCGAACAGCTTGGCCTCGCGGCCAATACGCGCCTGGTCGGTCTTCTCCCCGGCAGCCGCAACGGCGAACTGAAGCGCCACTGGCCCATGCTCGTGGACACCGCCCGCCGCCTCCACGTATCGCACCCGGACATCCAGTTCGTGGCCTCCATGGCGCCGGGAGTCACCACCGAACACTTGGGGGCCCTAGCCGCGTCTGACGGCCTGCCCCTGCATTTCGTGGGCGGGGACGCAGGAACCCATTCCCTGATGGCCGGGGCCGACCTGCTGCTGATTGCGTCCGGCACCGCAACCCTGGAGGCCGGTCTGCTCAGGGCCCCCATGCTGGTCTTCTACCGCATGGGGGCCCTGAGCCACGCGGTCTTCTCGCGGCTCGTACGGGTCGAGAATATCGCCCTGGTCAATATCGTGGGCGGCGAGCGCCTGGTGCCCGAGTACCTGCAACACGATGCCACCGCCGAACGTCTGGCGCGCGATGCCGCGGATCTCATCGACCGGCCCGAGGCCCTGGAAGCGATGCGTGATCGCCTGGCGCAGGTGCGCGTTCGCCTGGGCAATGGTGGAGCCGACCGCCGCGTGGCCGAAATGGCGCAAGAGCTCCTGCACCACGGCCAACTAAGCGACAACGAGAAGTCGATTTAAGGGCGACGGTTCGTTTGGGCAGCAAACGCTTGGGCAGCACGCAGGGTCCTGCCCAGCGGCGACTGCGTCAGTGCGGACGACCGCCGCGCAGGATACCGCGGCGACTGCCGCGCACGAATGCGATCAGGTTGCGCACCTCGGGCACCTCGGTCTCCTCGAACATGGCGTCCAGATGACTCTCGCGTCCGGCGCGTCCACGCATTCCCTGGATGAATACCCGGTGGAGCGCCTGGATGGCGTCATTGGAGAAACCGTTGCGCTTGAGGCCAACCTTGTTGATCCCGATCAGCCGCGCATAGTTGCCGCTCGCCAGGCAATACGGCGGGAGGTCACGGTTCAGCGCCGCACCCATGCTGGTGAAGGCGTAGGTACCCACGCGACAGAACTGATGCACCAGGGTGAAACCACCCAGCGTTGCGTGATCCTGGATCTCCACGTGCCCGGCAAGCGAAGTGGCATTGGAGAAGATGATGCCGTTCCCGATGGTGCAGTCGTGCGCGATGTGGACATACGCCATGATCAGGTTATCGTGCCCGATGACCGTCTCACCCAGCCCCTTCTCGGTTCCGCGGTGCAGCGTTACCGACTCCCGAATCACGTTGCGATCGCCGATGATCAGCCGCGTGGGTTCACCCCGATAGCTGGTGTCCTGAGGCTCCTCCCCGATCGAGGAGAACTGAAAGATTCGGTTTTCCCGCCCGATCTCGGTCGGTCCGTTGATCACCACATGCGGGCCCACCCAGGTATCCGCGCCGATCTTCACATTGGCACCGATGACCGAGAACGGCCCGATCGTCACCGAGCTGTCGATCTCGGCGCTGGGGTGGACGTCCGCGCGCGGATCGATCACGCCGGGATTTCCTGACCGGAACACATGAGCTGCGCCGTCGCGCACACGTCGTCGCCCACCTTCGCGACCGCGTCGAAGCGCCAGATGCCCCGCACCGTACGCTTCAGATCCACCCGCAGGTGGAGTTGATCCCCGGGTACCACCTGGCGCCGGAAGCGCGCCTCGTCGATCCCGACAAACAGGTACAACTGCTGCTTGTCCTGGTTCTCGTTACGCGCCTCTTCGGTCTTGAACGCAAGCAGGCCGGTGGCCTGTGCCAGGGCCTCGAGGATCAGAACCCCGGGCATCACCGGCTTGATCGGGAAGTGCCCCTGGAAATACGGTTCGTTGATGCTGACGTTCTTGATCCCCGTCAGATAGCTGCCCGCCTCCCACTCCAGCACCCGATCCACCATCAGGAACGGGTAACGATGCGGCAGGTAGCGCATGATCTCCTGGACATTAAAGTCATCCACGCCGGTGTCCTTTCTCTTGATCTTGTTGTGCCGCATCCGGACCGCTGCGCGGGACGTGCAATACGACGTTCGACTCGGCCTCCCCACACGCGGCAAGGCCAGTTACTACCAGGGCCGATCGATCGCCCCTCGATCGCCTAACGCGCCAGACGGCGCAGTCGGGCCAGCATGCGATTCCACAACCGGGCCTCTTGATGCGGGACTCCAGAGGCGTAGTGACCCGGCCGCGTAATGGAGCGCGTGACCAGGGTCATCGCGTGAATGGTGACGTGATCCACAATGGACAGGTGACCCAGGATCCCGGCGCCGCCCCCGATTGCACAATGCGCGCCGATCCGGGCACTGCCCGCGATCCCCACACAGCCGGCAATGGCTGTATGGTCGCCAATCTCGACGTTATGGGCAACATGAACTAGGTTGTCGATCTTTACACCCCTCCCGATCCGCGTTGCGCGCAACGCCCCGCGATCGATGGTCGTGTTCGCTCCGATTTCCACATCGGAACCGATCACGACATGGCCCAGCTGTTCGATCTTCTCCCAACCCTGGTCGCCCGCGGGGGCGAATCCGAAGCCATCGGCCCCGATCACGCAACCACTGTGCAGGATGCAGCGATCCCCCACCTCGACCCCTTCAAGCAGGGTCACCCGGGGGTGCAGGAAGGTATCGGCCCCCACCATCACCCCCTCGCCCACCACGCAGTGCGCCTCCACGACGCTCTGGCGCCCCACCGAAGCCCCTGCCCCGATCACCGCCCCAGGTCCCACGAATGCGTCGGGAGAAACCGACGACTCGGGATCGACAAACGCACCCGGATGGACACCCGCAGGCCGTGCCCGACGCGGCCTGCCCAGGCACTGACTCGCTCGCGCATAGCCCAGATAGACATCATCCAGGTGGATCAGGGTTCGGGAAGACGTCGCTTGCAGGCCCGCGGCCTCCGGCACCAGGACCACACCCGCGGCACTCGCCGCCAGGGCCTCGGCATGACGCCCGGCGTCCGTCACAAAACTCAGATCGCAGGGGCCCGCGGTGGCCAGCGGGCTCAACCCGCTGAAGCGGCGTTGGCCATCTCCCGTGAGCTGCCCGCCCAGCGCCTCGGCCAGCTCGCGGGCCGAATACCCGCCGTCAGTCTCGCTGCATTGTGGCAAGGATGTCGTCCGTGATGTCGATCCGGTCGCTGGCATACAGCACGTTGCGCTCGGTCAGGATCAGATCGATGTCGCGTTCCCGGGCGAGATCGACGATGGCATCGTTGATCCGTCGCTGCAGTTTGGCCAGCTCCTCGTTGCGGCGTACGTTCAGGTCTTCGCTGAAGCTCTCCTGCGCCCGCCGGAATTCGCGCGAACGTTGCGAGAACTCCCGCTCCAGGTCCGCCCGTTCCGATGGGTTCATCAGGTCCCCGTCACGTTCCAGCCGGTCACGCAGCCGCTGCAGCTCCTCACGCTCCGCCACCAGCTCCGAATCGCGCGGCGAGAACTCGCGCTCCAGTTCGCGCATGGCCTCTTCGGCCTGCGGCGAATCCTCGAGAATCCGGTTCATCGTCACGAATGCGACGTTCTGCGCCCCGGCGACAGCGGGTACCACCAGCCATCCGCTGACGACGAGAATCACCGCCGCGAACCAGGCCATCCCGGATCTCATGACGCCTCCCGATGCGCTTGCATCGATCATCCTCAGAAACTGGCCCCCAGCAGGAACTGGAAGCGCTGCAGCTCGTCACCCGGCTGATCGTTGAACGGCTCGGCCACGCTGAAGCTCAACGGCCCCACCGGCGAGAACCAGGTCACCGCCACACCCGCCGATGCCCGCAACTCGCTGGTATCAAAGTCCGACACATCATGGAACACATTCCCCGCGTCCACAAAGGTACTCATGCGGACTGCATCGTTGTCGGCCGCAAACGGCATCGGGAAGAACAATTCCGCGGACAGCGTAGTCCGGAACCGCCCACCGTAGGGATCATCATTGGAATCGCGCGTCGCCACCTGACCATCGCGGATCGGTCGCAGATCGCCCAGCTGGTTGTCCTCGTAGCCGCGGACCGAGCGAATGCCCCCGGCAAACAGCCGTTCGTAGAACGGAACGTCATCCCCTCCGTAGCCATCCGCATACGCGAGTCCGGCGGAGAGGCTGAAGGAGTACCGTTCGGACAGCCGGAAGATCTCCTGGCCCGAATAGGTGAGCTTGTAGAACTCGCGGTCACTGCCCGGCACCGTGACTTCCAGGCCGACCCGATGGCGACGGCCTTCCGAGGCGAAGGTCGTGCTGTCCCGCGTATCGTGGACATAGCTGGTCTCGAGCTTGTAGAGGTTCGCGGAATCGCCAAATTCGTCCAGCTCGTCGATGATCTCGTCCGGGGTTCCGATACGAGTGTCGGACCGTTCGACCGTCTCGATTTCGATGTTCTCGAAACCCGGTCGCACCTGAATCCGGTCGAACTCCGACAGCGGAATTCCGTAGGTCACGTCGAAGCCAAAGCGGTTGGATGAATACCGCGAGATGTTGGCCTCCTCGGCGTCGATCTTGCGATAAAACACGGAGAACCCGCGACTCGCACCGGAGGGGGTGAAGTGCGGATTGGTGACGCTCATGCGGAACAGCTGGTTGACCTTGCTGGTACTCACCTCGGTGGAGAAGCGATTGCCGGTCCCAAGGAAGTTGTCCTGTGTCAGGCTCGCGGTCAGCAGCAGCCCCTGGTTCTGCGAGAACCCGGCGCCCAGCGACAAGGCCCCGGACTGCTGCTCGGTCACGGTGATATTCAGGTCCACTTCGTCATCGGTGCCGGCGACCCGCTCGGTCTCCACGTTCACGCTCTGGACGAACGGCAGCCGCTGGACACGCACCCGGGAACGTTCGACCAATGCCCCGTTGTACCAGGCACTCTCCATCTGCCGCATCTCGCGGCGATACACCCGTTCCTCGGTGTTCTGATTGCCGGTGATCCGGATGTTCCGAACATAGACGCGCGGGCCCGGGTCGACGAAGAACGTGATCGCCACTTCGCGGTTGTCCTCGTCCACGTCGGGCACCGGGTTCACGTTGGCGAATGCGAAACCCTCCCGAGTCAGGCGCTCGCTGATCCGTTCGGCGGATTCGGTCACCTGGCTGCGCGAAAACGGCGCATCGATGTCCACGTCAATCAGGCTCTCCAGCTCCTCCCGCGGGATCACGAACTCCCCGGCGAGATCCACACCGGTCACCGTATAGCGATCGCCCTCGTCGACGTTAATCGTGATGAACAGATCCCGCCGATCCGGCGTCAGCGTCACCTGAGTGGAGTCGATATCGAACTCCAGGAAACCCTGATCCAGATAATGCGAACGGAGCTGTTCCAGATCCCCGGACAGCTTCTCGCGCGAGTAATTGTCCCGCCGGCTGAAAAAGGCCCACCAGCGTGGCACGCCGGACTCGAAACGCCGGGTCAGTTCACGACCCGAGTAGCTCTCGTTACCCACCACATTGACCTGGCGGATTTTGGCCACCGGCCCTTCGGTAATGTCGATCTCGATGTCCACGCGGTTACGCGGCAGTTCCACGATCTCCACATCGACCTGCACGTTGTAGCGTCCGCGCGCGAAATACTGCTGGCGCAGCTCGCTCTCGATGCGGTCCAGCATCGTGCGGTTGAATACCCGCCCGGAACGCAGGCCGGCCGAATCCAGCGCCTCGCGCAAGCCCTCGTCGGGGATATCCCGGTTACCGGAAAAATTGATCTCGTTGATCGCAGGGCGTTCAGAGACGATCACAACCAGGACATCCCCGCGCCGGGCAATCTCCACATCGTCGAAGAAGCCGGTCTGGAACAGCTCGCGGATCACCTCCGGACTGCGATTGTCGTCGAAGGTATCCCCAACCTGCACGGGCAGATAACTGAGCGCGGTACCGGCGGTGATCCGTTCCAGCCCCTCGATCTCGATATCCTCGATCTCGTAGGCCTGGCCCCAGGCCGTCCCCGCCAGGCCCAGCAAACCGACCAGGGCCATTCCTCTCAAGCTGTTTCGCGCCATGCTCTCCGCCAAAAAATAGGCCGTTCGGTGGGCTGATCGAGGCACCCGGGATGCCGCTCCAGAGTGCCCTCGCCTAACCGAACAGTCGTGTCAAATCATTGTACAGGGCCAGTACCATCAGCCCCGCGATCGCCAGCAGACCCACCTGCTGACCGATTATCTGGGTGCGCTCCGACACCGGGCTGCCCTTCACCGCCTCGGCGGCGTAATACAGCAAATGGCCGCCATCCAGCATCGGGATCGGCAGCAGATTGATGATCCCGAGCGACACGCTCACCAGCCCGAGAAATCCCAGGAACGCCGAAATCCCGATCAATGCCGAGACCCCCGCAAACTCGGCTATGGTAACCGGTCCGCTGATATTTTTAACCGACGCATCCCCGGTGATCATTCGCCAGAGGATGCCCAGTGTCAGGACGGTCACATCCCACGTCCGCTCCGCCCCCGAGACAAATGCCGATCCCGGACCCTGGCGCACCAGTACGGCCATGTCCCGTGCCGCCGGTTGATCCGTATCCACGCCCGCGCCGATACGGCCAATGGCCACCCCCTCGTGATCCGTCGCCTCCGGCGTCATCCGTAGTTCGAGGGTGCGCCCGTCGCGCTCCACGGTGACCCGCAGATCGGCTTCTGGATGCGCACGCACCACCTCGACCCAGCGATTCCAGTCCGCGACCGGCTCGCCGTCCACCGCCAGCACGCGATCCCCGACCTCCAGTCCGGCCGCCGCCGCCGGGCTCCCACCCTCGACGGTACCGATCCGCGGTTCCAGCATCGGCCGATAGGGCTGCAATCCCAGCTTGTCGAGGAACTGCCCCTCTGCCAGCAACGCCTGACGATCCCGCAGGTCCACCTCCCGCTCGATCTCTCGACCGTCCGTGCCCCGCAGCAGCAGGGTGACCACCTCGCCGCGAACCGCATGGTCCAGCAGTCGCAGGTTGGCCTGCTCCCAGTCCGCCACTTCACGATCGCCCACCCGCAGGATCTCCTGCCCCCGCTCGAGGCCCGCCTCGGCGGCCGGCGTATCCGGCGCCACCTCGCCCAGAATGGGCTTGATCCCGCCCACGCCCACCATGAACATCACGGCGTATACCAGGATCGCCAGCAGGAAATTCGCCGCCGGACCGGCCGACACCACGAACGTACGGGCCCCAAGACCTTTCTGGTTGAAAGCCCGCGTGACCTCCTCCTCCGCCACCGGACCCTCGCGCTCGTCGAGCATCTTCACGTAGCCACCCAGCGGCAATGCGGCAATCACGAATTCCGTCCGGTCCCGCCCGAAGTAGCGCTTGAAAATCGGCCGGCCGAAACCCACCGAGAAGCGCAGCACCTTCACCCCCACCAGACGGGCGGCGAGGTAGTGCCCATATTCGTGCACGGTCACCAGTACGCCAATGGCTACCGCAAACGCCAGCAGGCTCGTCAGGAACGTCATGACAGGACGGGTCGTGCGTTCGCGACATACTCGCTCGCGACCTCGCGAGCTCGCCGGTCCGCACCCAGGACGCGCTCAAGCGAATCGGCCGCCTCCGCCTCGATCGCCTCCAGGGTCGTGGCGATCACCGCCGGGATCTCGCTGAAGGCCAGACGCTCTCCCAGGAAGGCATCCACCGCCACTTCATTGGCCGCGTTGAGAACCGCGGTGGCCGTCCCTCCACGCTCCAGTGCGGCATAGGCGAGACCGAGCGCCGGGAAACGCGCGGCTTCCGGCTCGGAGAACTCCAGCTTGCCCATAGTGAGCAGATCCAGCGGTTCAACGCCCGACTCCATACGCTCGGGCCAGGCCAGCGCATGGGCGATCGGTGTGCGCATGTCGGGGTTGCCGAGTTGCGCGAGCACCGACCCGTCATCGTAGGCCACCATCGAATGCACGATGCTCTGCGGGTGAAGTACCACCTGAATCGTCGCGGGCGCCACGGCAAACAGCCAGCAGGCCTCGATCACCTCGAGCCCCTTGTTCATCATCGTCGCCGAGTCCACCGAGATCTTGCGCCCCATATCCCAGTTGGGGTGGGCGCAGGCTTCGTCCGGCGTAATCCCGGCAAAGCTGTCCAGCGGACGGTCGCGAAACGGCCCCCCCGATGCGGTGAGCCAGATCCGGCGTGCCCCGTGCGGTGTCACCGACTCGGCACAGACGTAGCCAGTGGGAAGGCACTGAAAGATCGCGTTGTGCTCGGAATCGATCGGCAACAGACAGGCACCGGAGCGGCGCACGGCATCCATCAGCAAGGCCCCGGACATGACCAGCGCCTCCTTGTTGGCGAGCAGCACCCGTTTGCCCGCCTCGGCCGCGGCCAGCGTCGGCAACAGCCCGGCTGCGCCCACGATCGCCGCCATCACCGCGTCGACCCGGGGCTCCCGGGCGACCTCCGCCAGGGCCTCCGCACCCGCCCGCACCTCGGTACGCGAGCCGACCGCCGCCAAAGCCGCGCGCAGNNCTGCGCGCGCATGCGCTCCACATTGCAATGCGCCGTCAGGGCATACACGCGGAACCGTTCCGGCTGACGCGCCACGACATCGAGCGTACTCAACCCGATGCTGCCGGTTGATCCGAGAATGGTGATCTGCGTCGTCTTCATGGGTACCTGCGTCCGTTCGCGCTATGCCGCCACCGGCGGGGCCGGAATCAGCGCCAGCCACAACAACCCGGCCAGGAAAACCGGAGCCGCCGCGACCATGCTGTCGAACCGGTCCAGAATACCCCCGTGGCCCGGCAGCAAGGAACCACTGTCCTTCTCGCCAGCCTGTCGCTTCAGGATGCTCTCGAACAGGTCCCCCACGACCGAGACCAGCCCGATCAGCACCGACAGCAGCAGGAATACCATCGCGTCCATCGGCTCGAGGCCCCAAACGGCCGCCACCACGATCGCGAAGGCCAGCACCGTCAGTAGCCCGCCAAGCAAGCCCTCGCGGGTCTTCCCCGGACTGATATGCGGCGCCAACGGGTTGCGCCCGAACGCCTTCCCGGCGAAATACGCCCCGGTGTCGGCCAGGCCAACCAGCACCACCAGATAGACCACCAGCAAAGGCGCCAGGGCATGCAGCCAAACCAGGCCCATTCCCGCCGGCACCAACGTCATGATCGCGGCCACCGCAAAGAGGGTCCGACTGGATGCCGGTGCGGCCTTCTCGCGTTCGCGATAAAACGGCAACAGCAACAGGATCACCAGCCACCACAGCAACACCAGACCCAGGATCAGGTAGTGCAACCCCGCAACCGGCGCCAGACCAAGCGCAACCACGGGAACCACCACGGCCGCCACCAGCGCACCGCGTGCCAACGGGTTTTCGAGCCCGGCCAGTCCGCCCCACTCCCAGGTCGCCAACCCGAGGACCAGCGCGACCAGCGCCAGCACCGCCCAGTTCGGGCCCCAGGCCACCAGAGCCAGCGCCGGCAAACCCAGCGCCGCGGCCGTCAGAATCCGTTGTTTAAGCACTCGGCACCTCCCGCGCACTTGCCTCGGCGGCTCCGGTCACGCAGCCGAAACGCCGCTGGCGACTCGCATACCACGCCAGCCCCTGTCGCAGATCATCGGCTGTGATGTCCGGCCAGAACGTCTCGACGAAGAGCAACTCGGCATACGCCGCCTGCCACAGGAGGAAATTGCTGATGCGGCGTTCGCCGCCGGTGCGGATCAACAGATCGACGTCGGGCATCCCGGCCGTGCTCAAATAGCCGGCGAAAGAAGTCTCGGGATTCGCCCCTTCGTCGCCGGCGGCCACCCAGCGGCGGGCCGCCTGCAGGATGTCCCAGCGGCCACCGTATCCCAGTGCCACGACAACCCGCATACCCTCGTTGGCGGCAGAGGCCTGCTCGGCTTCCGCCATCCGCGTCTGCAGATCCGACGGGAAGCTTGCGCGATCGCCAATAAAGGTGAGCGCGATCCCGCGCTCGATCAGTTCCGGGAGTTCCGCCTCGATGGCGGACACAAACAGATCGAACAGTGCCTCGACCTCTTCGCGCGGGCGGCCCCAATTCTCGCTGCTAAAGGCGAACAGCGTCAGGGTGCCCACGCCTTGTTCGGCGAAAAACCGCACGGCATGCCGCGTCGCCTCCAGCCCCGCCCGGTGGCCTTCGGAACGACTCAGACCTCGGGCCTCGGCCCAACGCCCGTTGCCGTCCATGACGATGGCCACGTGCGCAGGGAGCGCCTCGCTGGGTGAAGTAGTAACCGGCATCGCCTGCGCCGGTCAGACTTCCATCAACTCGGCTTCCTTGTCCGCAAGCATCGCGTCGACCTTGGCGATGTGGTCGTCGGTCAGCTTCTGGATCAGCTCCTGCGCCTTGTGCTCGTCGTCTTCGGACATCTCCTTGTCCTTGACCAGCTGCTTGAAGGCGTTGTTGGCATCCCGCCGGATATTGCGCACGGCCACCCGCGCGTGCTCGGCTTCGGCCCGGACGACCTTGACCAGGTCACGCCGACGCTCTTCGGTCAGCGCCGGCAGCGGCACACGGATCGTCGTCCCCATGCTCGCCGGATTGAGTCCCAGATCCGAAGTCATGATGGCCTTCTCGATCTTGCCGACCATGTCCTTCTCGTACGGGACCACGGAGAGCGTGCGTGCGTCCTCGGCATTGATGTTCGCGACCTGGTTGATCGGCACATCCATGCCGTAGTACTCCACATGCACATGTTCGAGCAGCGTGGGGTGCGCACGGCCGGTTCGAATCTTCGATAGCTCGTTGCGCAACGCTTCCAGGCTCTTGTCCATGCGTTCGCGCGCATCTTTCAGGGTGGCGTCACTCATTACGGGCTCCCTCGACCAAGGTGCCGACCGCCTCGCCCATCACGAGCCGCTGCAGGTCGCCCTTGGCAAACATGTTCATTACACGGATCGGCAGGCCATTGTCTCGGCACATCACCAGGGCCGTGGTATCCATTACGCCCAGACGCTGTTCCAGCGCATCGTCGAAGGTCAGCCGCTCGTAGCGTCGGGCATCCTTGGTGGTCATCGGATCGGCATCGTAGACCCCGTCGACCTTGGTCGCCTTGATCATGATGTCGGCGTTGATCTCGATCGCCCGCAGGCTCGCCGCGGAATCCGTGGTGAAGAACGGATTGCCGGTTCCGGCCGCAAACACCACGATGCGCCCCTTTTCCAGGTGCCGTACCGCACGCCGGCGGATGTAGTCCTCGCACACCTGGTTGATGCGGATCGCCGACATCACCCGCGAAAAACGCCCGGCGCGCTCGATCGCATCCTGCAGCGCCAACGCATTGATCACCGTTGCCAGCATGCCCATGTGGTCGCCGGTCACCCGGTCCATGCCGCCTTGTGCCAGCCCCGCACCACGGAAGATGTTGCCGCCACCGATCACGATGCCGACCTCGACCCCCATGCGGGAGAGCTCCGAGACCTCTTCGGCCACCTGCGCCAGGACATCCGGGTCAACCCCATAGGATTGCTGACCCATCAGGGCCTCCCCACTCAACTTCAGAAGGATGCGCCGGAACGCGGGCTGGCTGTCCTGACTCATGGGGTTCCTTATCTCGGGCTCGGTTGTTCTCGCTTGCCAGTTTTTTCTGGCCCTTTTATCCGGAAGCGGCCGCATCAAGCGGCCGCCCCGGAGTCCTGCTGGATCAGGCGCCGCGCGCCTGAGCCATTACCTCTTCGGCAAAGTTCTCGGTCTTCTTCTCGATCCCCTCGCCCACCTCGAAGCGGATGAAGCCGGAGACCGAAGCCCCCTTGCTTTCCAGCAGCTGTGCGACCGTCTGATCGGGATCCTTCACGAACGGCTGGCCCACCAGGGTGATCTCGCCCAGATACTTGCGGATACGCCCCTCGATCATCTTCTCGATGATGTTCTCCGGCTTGCCCGATTCCTCGGCCTGGGCCTTGAAGATCGCACGTTCCTTGTCGAGCATCTCGGTCGGCACCTGACTCTCGTCGATGCACACCGGATGGCTCGCCGCGATATGCATCGCGATATCCTTGGCCAGCTGCTCGTCACCACCGTTCAGGCCAACCAGCACGCCAATCCGGGCACCATGCTGATAGAAACCCAGCGCACCTTCCGCGGTCATGCGTTCGAAACGGCGGACCTGGACGTTCTCGCCGACCTTGGCGATCAGCTGAGTACGCTGCTCTTCCAGGGTCTGACCATCGACGGTCTCGGTCATCAGGCCTTCCACCGAATCGGCGGCGGTGTTCAGCGCCACATTGGCGCAGGCGCTGGTGAAGGCACGGAAGTTGTCGTCATTGCCGACGAAGTCCGTCTCGCAGTTGATCTCGACGATCACCGCGCGCGAACCGTCGCTGGCAATCTCGACGCGACCTTCGGCCGCGACACGATCCGCCTTCTTGTCGGCCTTGGCCATGCCGGACTTGCGCATTGCCTCGACCGCCGCTTCCAGATCGCCGCCGGTTTCGGTCAGGGCCTTCTTGCATTCCATCATGCCGGCGCCGGTGCGCTCGCGCAGTTCTTTTACTTGTGCAGCAGTAATCTGCATCGTTGCTTGCTCCTGAATCATGCTCGAGTCGGCCGCCAGCGTGGCGACCGGCTCCTGTTATCAAGCGGGGTTGGCGGGCGACGCGGTGTCGGGGGCGTCAGTCGTTGCAGCGGCCGGCTCGGCGGCTTCTGCTTCGCCCATGCCACCCGTGGTCACCGCACCCTTGGCCTCGATGATGGTATCGGCGATCGCAGCCACATAGAGCTGAATCGCACGCATCGCGTCATCGTTGCCCGGGATCACGTAATCCACGCCTTCCGGGGAATGGTTGGAATCCACCACGGCGACGACCGGAATGCCGCGCTTCTTCGCCTCGGCCACCGCAATCTTCTCGTAGCCGACGTCAATCACGAACATCGCATCGGGCATGCGGTTCATGTCCTTGATACCGCCCAGGCTGCGATCCAGCTTGTCCTTTTCGCGGCGACGGCTCAGGGCCTCGCGCTTGTTCAGGACCTGGAAGCTGCCATCGGCGTCCATCGTCTCGAGGTCCTTCAGGCGCTTGATCGACTGCTTGACGGTGTTGAAGTTGGTCAGCATGCCGCCCAGCCAGCGGTGGCTCACGTGCGGCATGCCGCAACGGTTTGCCTCTTCGGCCACCACGTCGCGGGCCGAGCGCTTGGTGCCGACGAACATGATCTGGCCACCATCGGCAGCGATCTTGCCGAGGAAGTTCAACGCATCGTTGAACATCGGCAGGGACTTCTCGAGGTTGATGATATGAATCTTGTTGCGTTCCCCGAAGATGTACGGGGCCATCTTGGGATGCCAGTAACGCGTCTGGTGGCCGAAGTGCACACCGGCCTCCAGCATCTGTCGCATAGTCACGAGGGACATGAGTTTTCTCCTGTAACGGGTTGAGCCTCCACGCATCCCGATCTGAAACCCGAACCGAATCTTCTTCGAGGGCGGGCACCCGACAGATCGTGCCGATGCGTGTGTGGATTAAGGTTTCGGGAGTCGCCCCGCAAAAGGCGGCTTCCGGCCCCGCCGAATTGCCAGCGAGGCGCGCGCTTTATAGCATAGGACACTTACCCGAACCAAACGCCGAGCCCCTCCGGGCGCCGCGGCGGGAGCCCCCATGTCCGTTTCCATCAAGACCCCCGAAGAGATCGAACACATGCGCGTCGCCGGCCGCCTGGCCGCCGAAGTCCTCGAGATGATCGAGCCCCACGTGCAAGCCGGCGTGACGACCGGGGAACTGGACCGGATCTGTCACGACTACATCGTGAACACCCAGGACGCGATCCCGGCCCCACTCAACTATCGCGGCTTCCCAAGGTCGATCTGTACCTCGGTGAACCATCAGGTCTGCCACGGCATCCCGGGGGATCGCAAGCTGAAGAACGGCGATATCCTCAATATCGATATCACCGTGATCAAGGACGGCTTCCACGGCGACACCAGCCGCATGTTCGTGATCGGCAAGGCCGGTATCCAGGCCCAGCGGGTGATCGACGTGGCACGTACCAGCATGTACCTCGGCATCCAGCAGGTTCGCCCGGGCGCAACGCTGGGCGATATCGGCCACGCGATTCAGGTGTACGCCGAGGCACAACGCTGCTCCGTGGTGCGCGAGTTCTGCGGCCACGGGATCGGGCGCGGCTTCCACGAGGATCCGCAGGTCCTGCACTATGGCAAGCCTGGCACCGGCATGACCCTGAGAGAAGGCATGTGCTTTACCATCGAGCCGATGATCAATGCCGGCCGCCGCCACACCCGCATCCTGGCGGATGGCTGGACCGCCGTGACCAAGGATCACAGTCCGTCGGCGCAGTGGGAACACACACTACTGGTCACCGCCGACGGATACGAGATCCTGACCCTGCGCAAGGACGAAACCCCACCGCAGGAGATCGCGGCCTGATCGAACGCCATCACGCCTGTTCCCCGCCGATTCGAACCGCCCACTCCACGGAGCCCCAATGAATCCTGCGGGCAGCACCCCCGGCGAACTCGATACTCCGGCCTTCACCCCCGGCTGGGGCGAGGACTACCAGCGGCTGAGCCGCAACCCGGGGAATATTGCGCTGTTTCGGGACCGGCGCCGCGCCATCCTGGAACAGCAATACCAGGGCTTTCGCGACGGCATGCCGATCGCCGAGCTGATCCATGGCCACGCCCGGCGCATCGACGAGCTTCTCAAGCTGATCTGGGCTCAGAAGGGCCTCGCGGATGACGACCAGCTATGCCTGATCGCGGTCGGTGGCTATGGCCGCGGCGAACTGCACCCGGCCTCCGATATCGACATCCAGATCATCCTCGAGGGCGAACATGACCCCGCCCTCTTCGACCGGATCAGCGACTTCGTCACGTTCCTCTGGGACATCGGCATCGAGGTCGGGCACAGCGTGCGCAGTATCGACGACTGCACCCGCGAGGCGCGCGACGACATCACCGTCGCGACCAACCTGATCGAGGCCCGCTACCTGGCCGGCCATCTCAGCCTGTTCAACGACTTCCGTGGCGCCATCGAGCCCGACCGCATCTGGGACTCGCGCAGTTTCTATGCCGCCAAGCTGGCCGAACAACAAGCCCGCCATCGACGCTTTGGCGAGACCGCCTACCGCCTCGAGCCGAACGTCAAGGAAGGCCCCGGCGGCCTGCGCGACATCCAGATGATCGGCTGGGTCACCAAGCGTCATTACGGCGCCGAGCGCATCGAGGAGCTGGTATCACTGGGCTTCCTGCGCGAGGGTGAGTTCCGCGAGATGATGGAGGGCCAGAACTTCCTCTGGCGGGTACGCTTTGCCCTGCACATGCTCGCTGGCCGCCGCGAGGACCGCCTGCTTTTCGATCTGCAGCGCCAGCTGGCCAACACCTTCGGCTTTGTCGACCAGAACCACAACCGGGCGGTCGAGCAGTTCATGCAGCGCTACTTCCGCACCATCAACGATCTCGAGCGGCTGAACGAATTGCTGCTGCAGCACTTCAACGAGGCCATCCTCGACGATCCGGAAGCCCTGCAGGACCCCATACGCATCCACCAGCGTTTCCAGGTCCGGGGCGGCTACCTCGAGGCGGCGCACGATCAGGTCTTCATGATCTATCCGCCGGCGCTGCTGGAGGTCTTCCGCCTACTCCAGGAACACCCGGAGATCCAGGGCATCCGCGCCTCCACCATCCGCCTGATCCGGGCCCACCGCCACCTGATCGATGGGCACTTCCGCCGCAATCCGGTGTGCCGCGAGCTCTTCATGGACATCCTGCGCGCCCCGCGCGGGATCACCAGCCAGCTGCGCCGCATGAACCGCTACGGCGTGCTGGGCAATTACCTGCCGGCCTTCGGGCGCATCATCGGACGCATGCAGTACGACCTGTTCCACGCCTACACCGTGGACGAGCACACCCTGAACGTGGTGCGCAACGCGCGCCGCCTGGCGCTGCCCGAGTTCGCGCACGAACAGCCACTGGCGCACCAGATCTACTCCGGACTGGTGCGCCCCGAACGTCTGGTGCTGGCCGCCCTGTTTCACGACATCGCCAAGGGCCGCGGGGGTGATCATTCCGAGCTGGGGGCCCACGATGCCCTGCATTTCTGCCAGCATCACGGCCTGTCGGACGCGGATGCCGGCCTGGTCGCCTGGCTGGTGCGTTCCCACCTGCTGATGTCGCTGACGGCCCAGCGCAAGGACATCTCCGACCCCGAGGTCGTCATGGGTTTCGCCCGCGAGGTGGTCACCCGCGAACGCCTGGACTTTCTCTATCTGCTGACCATTGCCGATATCCGCGGAACCAATCCGGAGCTGTGGAACAGCTGGAAGGATTCCCTGCTCCAAACCCTTTATCACGCCACCCGCAATGTCCTGGACCGGGGTCTGGATACCCCGCCGGACATGGACGAACAGATCCGGCAAACCCGCACCGAGGCACTCGCGTTAATCGAACAACAAGGCTTCGATACCGATCAGGCCCGGAAGTTGTGGGACGAACTGGACGACGAATACTTCCTGCGCCATTCCGCCGACGAGATCGCCTGGCACGCCCGGGCCCTGCTGCCACTCCCCCCGGACGCCCTCCCCCTGATCCTGGTGCGCCCGAAGACCTCGCGCGGGAGCACGGAGATCTTCGTCTACGCCAGCGACCATCCCCGGATCTTCGCGCGCATCACCAGCGCCCTGACCCAGTTGGGACTGGACATCGTGGACGCACGGATCATCACGACCGCAGCCGGCCGCACGCTGGATACCTTTCTGGTTCTCGAAAGCGGCGGGGGCCAGACGGTGGATGCCGGTTATCGCTCCGAAGAGATCCGCCAGAGCCTCGAACGTGAACTCGAACGCGAAGGGACCATCCCCAACCCGGCCTCACGCCAGCTTCCACGCCGCCTCAAGCACTTCGACGTGGATACGCAGATCGAATTCGAACCCGCTGCGGGCGGCCAGGCAACGCGCATGCGGCTGCGCGCTTTGGACCGACCCGGCCTGCTGTCGACCATCGGGCATGTCCTTGCCGAGCAGGGAATCGACGTGCGGACTGCACGCATCGCCACGGCCGGGGAACAGGTCGAGGACAGTTTCCTCCTCAGCCGCCCCGACCACGCGGCGCTCGACGACGAGGATCAGGCCCGCCTGCGCAAGGCCCTGCTCGGCGCCATCTGACGGCAACCGGGTCAGCGGACGCGCGCCTCCAGAGGTCGAGGCCCTGCCTCGTCCGACGCCGTCCCCGCGCCCAGCAGGCGCGCCTCGAAATCGGTCAGGACACTGAACTCGACTCGGCGGGATGCCCGACGATCCTCCTCGCCGCGCTCGTCCAGCACCCGGCGCGAAGAGGACAACCCCACGGCCGCGACCCGCGAGCGGAACCAGTCCGCGTCCTGCAAGGGCTCCAGCTGATAGGCATATTCCAGCACCGCGCGCGTGCGGCGCTGGCTAAGATCCATGTTTCCGAAATAGGCCTCCAGCGCATCGTCGCTGCCGGCCCACTCGCTGGAGGTGTGGCCCTCGATCCGCACCTCCCGAATGACCTCGGCGAACGGACGCAACTGTTCCGCGTAGCGCGGCATGAAGTCCTCGAGAATCGCCTCGAAGCGGGGCCGGATGCGTGCCGAACTGCGCTCGAACAGGACCTCCGGCTCGCGAAAGCGCAAGGTCAGGCTGTCGCGGTCCAGTTCCGCATTCCAGCGCGGCAAATCCTCGCGAAACTCCTCCTCCAGAACCGAATAAATCGCCGCGCGCAAGGCGGCCGCCTCGTTGCGAACCTCGGTATGCACCGCGCTCTCGCGCTCCACCTGAACCATGTGCAGCAGCGCGAGGAACAGGAAGATCATCATCAGCGCGGCCATCAGGTCCGCCACCGCCAGCCAGTGCGAACCCTGGTCGGCCTCGTTTCCCGCGGCCACACCTTGTCGCCGACGGCGTCGCGCCAACCAGGAAAACATCAGTTACGCCCGCCCGCGGAGGCGATGGCGGCGGAACGTTCCCCACCCCAGCGCGTCTCCGCCGCGAGCCCTGCCTGGACGGCATTCTCGATACTCTCGAGCATCGCCTCCAGCCGTGCGTCCATCGCCGGGAAGGCCTCGGTGGCACGATCCCGCAGGGCCGCGATGCTCCCCAGCAGGGCCTCCAGTTCCACCGTCTCGCGCCGCAGACTGGAGAGCGTCGATTCCTGATCCTCAACGTGCCGGGTGATCTGCAAGGCCTGCCCGGTCATGCGCTCCAGGGTCTGCTCGGTCTGTTCGACCCCGGCACGGGCCTGGTCGAAGGCCCGATGCAGGGTGTCCATCTGCTCGCGATACTGATCCTGCCACTCCACCAGGCGAGCGACCGAGTCATCCAGACGCCGGAAGTTCTCGCCAAACTGTTCACCCAGGCGATCGTTGAAATCGTGGATCACCCGCTCCAGGGCCTCTACCAGGTGCCCGCTGCTCATCTCGGTGATGCGCTCGGCCATGCCATCGAGCGCGCCGGTCAGTTCGCGGTGCTGTTGCTCCAGCCGGGCATCCAGGCGCTGGTGGAGGGCCCGCACGGCCTCCACTACGGCGAGCGAGGCATCCCGTTGTTGTGCCGCCAGGTGCGCATTATCCAATGGTGCATCCGACGCACCCTCCGCAGACGGTTCGGGGGATGCCACCGGGGCGGGTACCATCACCTGAACCATACGCAACACCGCCGCCAGCAAGATGCCCACGATACTGGTCACAAAGGCCAGCTTGAGCCCCTCCAGCAGGGCCGGGATACTGGCCTCCACCCGTCCAGCATCAAAATCCAGCAGCCCAATGGCGACCCCGAGGAAGGTGCCGAGAATCCCCACGGTGGTCAGCAGCGCGGGCGCCGCTCCCTGCAAGGACTCGGCGCGGCGCAATGCCGTCGCCGTCAACGCCGCCAGGAACAGCCCAAACAGCAACAGCGCGAACAAGCCAATCACGCTTAATGGACTGAGCCCCTGTAACGTGGCTAACAGCGCCTCGGCGACCCGATCGAAAATTCCGGTCATGTGCTTCCTCCGTCCCGCGGCGCCGGTAGCGCCCGCGCGGTCGTGCGATTCGTAAGACCCGGATGCAAGCAAAAACAACGCCAGACCCACCAAAGACCGGTGGAACGGGGCTTTCAGGCACGACCGGACCGGGCGCGCCACAAGATGACGACGGATTCCCGACACCCACGGACCAGGCGGCCAAGCCCAACCAAAGCCCAATCGTCCATTCTTTGACGCCCCGGAACGGGACGAAATCGCGCGCCTGCCCCGTCTTACCTAGTGAAGCCCAATAGACGGTGGCTCCATGCCTGCGACGGTCACGCCTGCTGCGAACGTGTCATGCAAGCCCATCGGCCCGCGCCGGCGGCGGCCGGCGCTCGTCTGGCTGGCATTCGCCATCCTGCTCTGGTTGCTGAGCACCCCGGCTCAGGCACAAGCCCCATTCACCTTCGGGATTCAGCCATTTGCCAGCCCGCCAGCGCTGTTCACACGCTACGCGCCCCTGCGCGACTGGCTGGGAACGGAACTCGGCCAGCCGGTACGGCTAGAGTCCGCACGCGACCTGCCGACGCTGCTCGAACGCACCCGAGAGGGCCGCTACGACTTGATCCTCGTGGCACCGCAGGTAGTGCCGCTCCTCACGGAAAACGGGCCCTACCGCTTACTGGTACGCAGCGAGGAAGAGCTGGCGATGGTCCTCCTGGTGCGGCCCGGGGGTGGCATCGATTCGCTTGCCGGCCTCGCAGGCCGATCCCTCGCAGTCCCGTACAAGGAAAGCCGCGCCGCGACCCTCGCACGCAGCCTGACTGACGCCGAGGACTGGCCCGACCCCCCCCCCCCCCCCCCCCCCCCCCCCCCCCCCCCCCCCCCCCCCCCCCCCCCCCCCCCCCCCCCCC
>NZ_MVAR01000003.1:14376-125177 GCF_001999325.1 Thioalkalivibrio versutus | reverse complement strand
ACGGAAATTAGACCAGCTCATGCGCGACTGGAACCCCTCGCTCTCGGGGATGACCGACCTCGTCCACGCCCTGCGCCGCAACCCGAAAGAGTCGGCGGCGCTCGTGGTCCTGGTGTTCGTCAGTAGTCTGGCCTTTCTCTACGTCGACGACAGCCAGCAGGGCACCTTCACGCTATTCCTGTTTGCCCCCGTTATCCTCGCAGCCCTGGCGTTTGGCATCTACGGAGGTTTTTTCGCAGCTCTGTTTGCGGCCGCGCTGATCGCTCCCTACTCCGCCCTGACCCTAGCGCCGGAACACGCCTGGCTCTGGCTGGATTGGGGCATCCGCGCCACGTGGCTGACCGTGATCGGGGTGCTGGTCGGTATGCTCTCCTGCGCGGTCTGTAACCTCGAGGGCCGCGTCAACCTGCTGCGAGGGCTCAATCCGGAAAATGGCGAACCCGATTACGACTCTGCGCAGAAACACGTGGAAGTTCTGCTGAGCAGCACAACCGGCCGCGACCAGTACGCAAATGTCACGGAGGTGCGGGTAGCGAATTTCAAGGCGTTGCAGCAGCGCTTCGGCACACGGCGCATGGATGAAGTCATGCAGGTTCTGGCGGAGCGAATCCGCCTCGTGATGCCCGCGGGCACCTTCGTCAGTCATTCGGCCCCGGACTCGCTCTCCGTAGTCAACAGCTCGCATGCACCCTGGAACCCCGCCGAGCAGACCGAGCGACTGCGCTCGGTCCGCGAGACCCCGCTCCAGATTGACGGGCTCGAGATTCATACCGAGCTGGTCTCAAGCACGGTCAGCCAACGCATGGAACCGCTCGCAGCGAGCCCCGGCATGGGCGATACGGCCGCCCCGCTCTCCAACATGAGCGACGCCGCAAGCCGCCTGCTGGCGCGTGCGCGCGATGCGCTGACGGCCGAGTCCGATCTGAACTCCGGTGGACCCGCCCCTTCTTGGCACGGCGACACGCAACTGCTGGGCGAGATCGCCAAGGCCATCGAGGACCAGGAAATCCAGGTGGTCTATCAGCCGGTCCTCGAGTTGCGCAGCCGCAAGTTCCTCAAGCTCGAGGCCTTGCCCCGCTGGAACCATCCCATCCGGGGACTCATCCCGCCCAGCCGTTTCCTGCCCCTGATCGAACACGCGGGGATGGTCCAGCATTTTGCCCGCTGGGTAGTCGAGGACGTTGTGGAACGTCTGGCCGAGTGGAAAGCCCAGGGTTACGAGCCCGTCGTTTATCTGGACCTGCACCCTCACATGCTGCATGACCACACCTTCTTTGGAGAGGTGGCGCGGCAGCTGCGGACCCATAACCTATCCTTGGCACAACTGGGCTTACAGATCCACGAACGCTACGTGATGTCCTTGAAAGGTCGGCAACTGCGGCATCTGCGCCATCTGCGAGCGTCCGGCATGCGCTGTGTTGTAGACAGCTTCCACGGCAAACATGTGCCGCTCACCCACTTGCGCACCCTCCCCCTGGACACGATCAAGCTGGATGCCAAGGCCCTGTGCTACACCTCCGGGAAGCTGCAAGACCCGCGCTCCATCCAGGCCATCGTGCGGATGGCGCATGACCTGGGACTCTCGGTGATTGGCGCCGGGATCGAGAATCCCACGCAACTCGGCGAATTCGTGCAGCTGGGTTGCGACGAACTCCAGGGTCCCCTGCTCGGCAAACCGCTCGAACATACCCAGATTGACAGCCTGATGGATGTTCAGTATTCCCAGATCAAGCCGCTTTCGCCCACCCTTGTGCCCGAGAGCGAAGAAACGGAACTGGATCCAGCCTACTCGTCACATTGAAATGGCGTGACCGGAGAGCGGACCGCCGCTGGCGCACGTCCGGCATTCAAGGACCAGCGGCGGCGGGACTCGCTCACCGATGACTGCGGCTCGCCCACTGCTCAGCCCCCTTTGTGCAGCGCCTGATGCATGGCGGTCAGGAGCTGTGCCTTGCGATAGGGCTTGCGAAGCACCGGTGCAGAGCTTCCGGACGGATTGCCCACCATCGGCTCGTCACCGGTGTAGCCCGATGCCATGACGATGGGCAGGTGCGGTCGCATCTCGCGCGCCTGCGCGACCACATCGGTTCCCGACAAACAGCCAGGCAGCACCACATCGCACAACAACAGGTCGAGATGGACATCGCTACGAAGAATCTCGATCGCCGTGTCGGCATCCTCAGCTTCGCACGTCTCAAAGCCCGCTTCGCGGAGAATCCCCGCCACCAGCTCTTGGATCTCGGGGTGATCCTCGACGATCAGGATGACCTGCCCCCACCCCTTGTCCAACACGTCCGGTACCGGTTCTACGCACGAATCGGCCGGTTCGCTCGAGGCGGGCAATAACAACGTAAAGGTCGTCCCCGACCCCGGCTCGGAGTCGACGTGAATCGACCCACCCGACTGCTGGAGGAAACCGAACACCATACTCAGACCCAGGCCGCTGCCCTGCCCCGTCGCCTTGCCACTAAAGAACGGCTCGAAGATACGGTCCAGCTCGTCCGGATACATTCCGGTGCCCGTATCCCGGACCGTCACAAGCACGAAATCGCCGTCGCCTGCGTCAGCGTCAGCGTCGAGCGCACCCACAGCAGCGTCACCGTCCGCGTTGCGCATACCGATCTCCAGCACGCCCCCTTCCGGCATCGCATCGGCGGCATTGAAGGCAAGGTTCAGCAGGGCACTCTCCAGCTGACTTCGATCCATATGCACCGGCAGGACTGCTTCATCCGGGGTCAGGATGACCAGTCGACTCCGCTGCCCGAGCGAGGCCTCGAAAATCGGCCGCATCTCTTCGAGGAGATCCTGGAAATCCAGCCTCTCGGGCAACAAGGTCTGGCGTCGGGCAAAGGCCAGCAGGCTTTGCGTGAGGTTCCGGCCGCGTTCCGCGGCCTGCTCGATGACCCGCAGCAGCCGAGCCGGTTGCGACCCTTGGGGCACATGCTCTGCGAGTCGATCGACGTTGCCCAGAATGACGGTCAACAGATTGTTGAAATCATGCGCCAGACCACCAGTCAGCCGCCCCGTCGCCTCCATGCGCTGCGCGTTCATCAGCTCGCGCTCCAGCCCCCGTTTCGCCGTGATATCGCGCTCGACCGACACCCAGTGGGTAAACCATCCCGTCTCGTCGGCCAATGGCACGATATCCAGCTCCAACCACAGCTCCTCGCCGCTCTTGGTGTAATTCAGGAGCTCGGCCCGCACCGGACGCCACTGCTCCAGGGCGCGCCGAATCCTGCGCAGTTCTGCAGGCTGCGTCCCCGGTCCCTGGAGCATGCGCGGCGTATTTCCAATGGCTTCGTCGAGCGTGTACCCGGTACGTCGCTCGAACGCCTCGTTCGCAAAGATGATCCGCGGCCCCGGGTACTCAATCGGCTCGGCTTCCGTGATCAGGACAATGTCGTTGATGCGCGAAATGGCCGCGCGCAGCAGCTTGAGCTCCTGCTGTTGCTTGCGCTCCTCGGTCACATCCAGAAGGTATACGGCCAAGCCATCCGGCAATGGATAAACCCGCACATCAAGACACACACCGCGGGCTTCGAAATGGGCCTGAAAGATGACCGCCTCCCTCCGCCGCATTGCCCGGCGAAACTGCACCCCGAACGGGTCGCTCGGCGAGAACCGCCCCTTGCCCCAGATGGAACGGGCCTCTTCCGGACCACCCGGCAACCCGAGCAAGCTCCTCGCCTTGAGGTTGGCGTAGGTCAGCCCATACTCCCGGTCCACCGTGAAGAACGCGTCCGTGATGCTCTCGACGGTATCCTGCAGGCGAAGATCCAGCGCCCGGGCCTCCTCGCGCAGTTGCCGTAACGCCGTGATCTCGATGGCCGACCCCAGCCAGCGCTGGACGACGCCAGACGCCGACTTCACCGGGATCGCCTGGGCCAGATGCCAGATGTACTCGCCATCCGCACGCCGAAGGCGCACCTCGCGCAGATAGGGCTCTCCTGTCGCCACAGCCCGGCCCCATTGCTCGAGCGTGGGGTCGCGATCGTCCGGGTGGAGACAGTCGCGCCAGGCGCTCAGAAATCCCTCCTTGGAAGCCCCGGAAAAGCGCGCAAACTGGGCCCCGACATAGTCCAGCTCGCCATCCGGTCCTGCGGTCCAGACCTGGATCGGCATCACGTCCGCAATCTGCTCGTAGCGCGCGCGCTCATCGCGTAGACATTCCAGCCGCTTGCGTTCCTGAGCAAAGACGGACTGGTGGTAGTAAAAGACAAAGAACACCGCCAGCACAGCGGCCGTTGCCCCCAGCCGGTTCGCCAGCACGTACCCCATCGAAAAACCTTCTGGCGCGGAGGGTGACAGCAAGAATCCAACCCAGATCGCGGCCACCGCCAATGCAGTCACCAATGCCAGAAAGCGACCACCACCGGCATAGAAGGCCAGCACAATCAACGGTATGTAGAGAAATCCGTGCGCAAAGCCGAGCTGCGTCACCCACTCGGTCGCCAGGATGAGCGCCATGCCGGAATACACCGTCGCGGCCAGGACCCAGCTCCGCGGTTCTGAAGCCTCCATGTTCGTCATTGCGTCCAACTACCTTCAAGCCAAATACGCATGGACCAACGAGCACCCCCGTGGATGAACCGCTCCGGGTTTCTGAACCGCCCCGGATTTTCGGAAACTCGCTGGTTTGGGGCACGCCGCGCGAGCGGGCCTCTGAAGTCGCTGATGGTACTCCGCTTGCGCTCGACCCCGTTTCCGCGGGCCGTTTGCAAGGGGCTTTTTTGTCGCTGCGAGTTCCAGTCGAGCAGAGCGAGTGTCAGGCAGGTCAGGCCCCAGGCTAAACCGCACCTCCAGCGGGTCGCCGATCGGATGCGGGGCCAGACGAAGAAGGCGCCATGTCAGGCATGTGGGTCGCGCGGTCGAAACCACTACTCCTCTTTGCCAAGTGCGGCGCTGACCAATGCATCAAATCCATCTCCTGCCCAAGCGCCATAGCGTTCAGCACCTGAGAGCACTCTGCCGCACCCACTATTCGAGAAACCCTCCCTACCACCAGCCGTGCTGGGCTCCCCGTCCCTGCCCCGCAGAGGCGGGCGACTCCGTGCCGGGTCCAGGCCTGATCCGACCGCTCCAGCCGAGCCCCTCACGCCATCCGTGTCCCCTGCCCAGTCTGGCGGCCTCGACTTCCCGCTGGATCACGTTTAACGCCAGGCAACCGTGCGCTGGCGAACATACGGCGCTGACCCAAGGTGCAAGACTGAAATCGTTGCCTACGACGGGGTAGGCCAGCCCGGCCCTGACCCACCTGCGTCCGGACAAGGAGAAGGTCATCGACATCAAGGCGTTCGGATCTTCCTCGCGTACGCGCGAGGCGCTTCGCCACGACCGCGACACCGAGTTGCTGCGTTCGGAGCTTCTGAGCGTCGAGCAGCTCAAGCGGCATGCGGTCACGCTGGCCGAGCAGCACCGTATCGATCCCCGCCCCGGACCGGACCGGCTGCTGCCGCGCCTGGCGGACAATGAACGGGTCCTGATCGCGGCCTACGATGTCATCACCGCGACCCGTGCCGAAGTACCGGGCCAGCGAATCGTGCCGGACGAGGCGTGGCTGCTCGACAACTTCTATCTGATCGAGCAGCAGATCGCGATGGCACGACGCCATCTGCCCGACGGCTACAGCCGGCAGCTGCCGCACCTGGCCGATGGCCCCTCGGCGGGATTCCCGCGCATCTACGACCTGGCGCTGGGACTGATCTCGCACATGGATGGGCGGGTCGATCGCGACAACGCCACCGAGATGATCGCCGCCTATCAAACCGTCGAGCCCCTGAAACTCGGTGAGCTGTGGGCGTTCCCGATCATGCTCCAGCTGGCCTTGCTGGAGAACCTGCGCCGCGTCGGGGTGCGCATCGCCCAGCGTCGCGTGGAACGTGACGCGGCCATCACCTGGGCGGACCGCATGCTCGCGGCCGCCGAACGCGAACCCGCGCAGCTGATCCAGTTGCTGGCCGAGTTTGCCAGTGCCGATGTGCCGCTGACGGCGCCGTTTGTGGAGGAGTTCTACGGCCGGCTCCAGGCGCAGGGGCCGTCCATGGCCTTCGTGCAGACCTGGGTCGAGCAACGGTTGCAGGAACAGGGGGTCACCACTACCGGGTTGTCCGAGGCGTATGGACGCACGGCGGCAGCCAACCAGATTTCCATCGCCAACTGCATCGGCAGCCTGCGGTTCATCTCCTCGATGGACTGGAAGCAGTATGTCGAGTCACTCAGCGTGGTGGAACGGATCCTGAGCGAGGATCCGATGGGCAGCTACGCCGGCCAGGACTTCGCGACCCGCGACCGGTATCGCCACGTCATTGAGGAAGTGGCGCGCCACAGCGGCCGCAGCGAACCGAGCGTCGCGCACGAAGCCATCGGTCTGGCGCAAGCGGCAGCCACACACCGGAACCCCCGCGACCGCGGTGTGCATGTGGGCTACTACCTGGTCGACCGGGGACGTCCGGACCTGGAGCATGCAGTGGGCTACCGGCCCTCGTGGAGATCCCGCATCCGCGGGGTGTTCCGGGAACACAGCCTGCCCCTGTATCTGGGGCCCATTGGGTTGCTCACTCTCCTCATCGCAGGCGTTGCGGCATCCCTTGGAGGCTTCTTCGGCGCCGGTTCCGGGTGGAACTGGCTGCTTGCGCTTCCGCTCTTGATCGCCGCCTCGGCGCTGGCGATCGCCCTGGTAAACCTGCTGTACACGCGCGTTCTGCCACCACGGGCCTTGCCGCGCATGGATTTTTCCCACGGGATTCCCGACCGCCACCGCACCATGGTGGTCGTACCCACCCTGCTGGGAAGTCCGCAGGACGTCGATGATCTGCTCGAAGCCATGGAGATCCGCTATCTCGGGAATCGCGATCCCAACCTGTTTTTCGCCCTGCTGACGGACTTCCGCGACGCGCCCGAACAAACCATGCCCGGGGATGAGGCCCTGCTCGCCCATGCGCGCAGTGCAGTCGAACAACTCAACCAGACCTACAGCGACGACCGCCCCTGCATCTTTTACTTGTTCCACCGGCCCCGGGTGTGGAATCCGTTCGAGCAGATATGGATGGGCCATGAGCGCAAGCGCGGCAAGCTGGAGCAGTTCAATGCGCGGCTGCGAGGCGAAGCCCTGACCGCCTTCTCCGATCTTGTTGGCGATCCGTCCGTGCTCGCTTCGATCCAGTACGTCATCACCCTGGATACCGATACACAGCTACCGCGCGACGCCGCCCGCGCCCTGATCGGCAATCTGGCGCATCCGCTCAACCGCCCGGTCTACGACCCCGACAAGGGTCGCGTGGTGGAGGGCTATGCGATCCTCCAGCCCCGCGCGATGATCAGCCTGACCAGCGCCGAGCAGTCGCACTTCAGCCGGTTGTTTGCCGGTGAGTCCGGCCTCGACCCGTATACCCGTGAAGTGTCGGACGTCTACCAGGACGTCTTCTGCGAAGGCTCGTTTATTGGCAAGGGCATCTACGACGTGGATGCGTTCCGCCAGGCCGTCGACGGACGCTTCCCGGAGAACCTGATCCTCAGTCACGACCTGCTCGAAAGCGGGTATGCGCGGTCGGCCCTGGTGACCGATATCGAACTGATCGAGGAACACCCGGCCAGTGTTGCCATCGAGGCCAGTCGGCGCCACCGCTGGATACGGGGCGACTGGCAACTGGCAGGCTGGCTGCGCCCGCGGGTACCGGGGCCGCCCGGCCCGGACGGATCCATGGGACCGCGCCAGCCGAACCCCCTCTCGGCCCTGTCGCGCTGGAAACTGTTCGACAACCTGCGGCGCAGCCTGGTCGCGCCCGCGCTGGTGCTCCTGCTTGCAGGGGGCTGGCTGCTGGGACCGGCGTGGCTGTGGACCCTGCTGGTCGTGGCCGTGGTGCTCCTGCCCACCCTGCTGTCCAGCATCATCGAGCTGATCGACAAGCCCACCGGACGCGACTGGGCGCCACACTTGAACCTGACCGGACGGTCGACCGGCCGGCCGCTGCTGCTTGCCCTGCTGACCCTGGCCTTCCTGCCCTACGACGCGCGGATCAGCGTGGGTGCGATCCTGCACTCGGGCATCCGCATGCTGTACACGCGCAGCGGTCTGCTGCTGTGGTACCTGCCATCGTACGCGCGCCGCAACGCCCGCCAGACGCCGGCCGGTTTTTTCCGGGAGATGGCGAGCGCACCCGGCCTTGCCGTCGTGCTGGGCGTGCTACTGGCCCTGACCGGCAGCCCGGCGGCGGTCTGGCTTGCCGCCGCCCCGATCCTGCTGCTGTGGCTGGTCTCGCCGGTGATCGGCTGGTGGATCAGCCGGCCGCTGAGCGTTTCCACTCCGGACCTGAGCGCCGATCAGCGGGCCTTCCTGCGGGCCGTGGCCCGACGTACCTGGCGCTACTTCCTGGACTTCGTCGGCCCCGAAGATCACTGGCTCCCACCCGACAATTTTCAGGAATCCCCCGCCTCGGCCATCGCCACGCGGACCTCGCCGACCAACATGGGCATGGCGCTACTGGCCGATCTGGCGGCGGTCGATTTCGGCTATCTCACGACCGGGGAATGCCTGGAACGCATCGGCAACACCCTGGGCTCGATGGAGCAGCTGGAACGCTATCGCGGGCATTTCTACAACTGGTACGACACCCGCACGCTGCAACCCCTCCAGCCGCAATACGTATCGTCGGTGGACAGCGGTAACCTGGCCGGCAGCCTGCTGACCCTGCAAGCCGGCCTGGAGGAACTGAAGCACCAACCGATACTGACCGCGAACGCGTGGCAGGGCCTACAGGACACCCTGGAGGTGCTCGCCGAACACTTGCCCCCTGCTTCCGCGCCCGAGTTGACGAAAACCGTCAGCCGGCTGCAGGAGACCCTGCGCACCCTGATGCTGAACGCCCCCCCGCAGACCCTGGAGGCCGCCACCCGTGCACTCGGCGAGCTTCACCGACTCGGAGGCATGCTCCTCGAGGAGCCGTCGCCAGGTACCGAAATCGACCCTGAACTGGAGGCCTGGACGCAGGCATTCCAGCGCCAGGCCAAGGCCCTCCAGGAAGAGTTCGCGCGGCTGGTTCCCGCCACGTGGCCGGACAACGGCCTCCCGACGCTGGCGGAACTGGCCCGAGCGGATACTGGAGATGGCGGGGCCCGGGCGCAGATCGACCGCATCGATGACCTGATCGGGCGTTGCAGCGCACTGGCGACCATGGATTTCGAGTTTCTCTACGACGCGCCGCGCGACCTGCTGGCCATCGGCTATGACGTCACCGAACGGCGGCGTGACCCATCGTGCTACGACCTGCTGGCATCGGAAGCCCGCCTGGCCAGTTTCCTGCTCATCGCGCAGGGACAGGTGCCGCAGAAACACTGGTTCACGCTCGGCCGCCTGCTGACTCGCCATGGAGGCGACATCAGCCTGATCTCGTGGAGCGGCTCCATGTTCGAGTACCTGATGCCGCAGCTCATCATGCCGAGCTACGCCAATACCCTGCTGGACCAGACCGGCAAGGCGGCCGTGGCACGCCAGATCGAATACGGCCGTCAACGGGCAGTGCCCTGGGGTATATCCGAGTCCTGTTACAGCGCCACGGATCTCCATCAGGTGTACCAGTACCGCGCCTTCGGCGTGCCCGGCCTCGGCCTGAAGCGGGGGCTGGGCGATGACCTGGTGATCGCACCCTACGCCAGCGCCCTGGCCCTG
Source organism: Thioalkalivibrio versutus (assembly GCF_001999325.1). Taxonomy (GTDB): domain Bacteria; phylum Pseudomonadota; class Gammaproteobacteria; order Ectothiorhodospirales; family Ectothiorhodospiraceae; genus Thioalkalivibrio; species Thioalkalivibrio versutus. The sequence continues at coordinate 115,513 of NZ_MVAR01000003.1, read as the reverse complement.
ACCGTGGCACCGCAGGACGCCTGCCGTAACCTCCAGAACCTGGCGGATCAGGGATTCCTCGGCGCCTACGGATTCTACGAGGCGATCGACTATACGGCGACCCGGGTGCCGCACGGCAATCCGCATGCCGTTGTGCGCTCCTTCATGGCGCATCACCAGGGCATGAGCCTGCTCGCCTTTGCCCATGTCCTGCTCGATCAGCCAATGCAGCGCCGTTTCATGTCCGATCCGCTGGTGCGGGCGACCGAATTGCTGCTCCAGGAACGGGTGCCGAAGAAGGGCGCCACCGTGCACCCGCACGCCGCGGAGGTCAGTGCCGCCGCTCGACCCTCCGGCGCGGACACCGGTTCGATCATGCGCATGTTCACCGACCCGGACACGCCGATGCCCGAGGTTCATCTGCTGTCGAACGGTCGTTACCACGTCGTGGCGACACATGCCGGCGGCAGCGCCAGCCGCTGGCGCGACCTCGCCGTCACCCGCTGGCGCGAGGATGCCACCACCGATGGCTGGGGCACGTTCATCTACCTGCGCGACCGCGACAGCGGCACCTACTGGTCGACAGCCCACCAGCCCACCCTGCGCCCCGCCGACCACTACGAGGCGATCTTCGTCCAGGGGCGGGCGGAATACCGCCGCCGCGACCACGCGATCGAGGCCCACACCGAGATCTGTGTCTCGCCCGAGGACGATGTCGAGATCCGCCGCGTCACCCTCACCAACCAGTCGTCCAGTACCCGCCACATCGAGGTGACCAGCTACGCGGAGGTGGTGCTGGCGCCGTTGAACAACGACCTCGCGCACCGCTCGTTCAGCAATCTGTTCGTGCAGACCGAGATCCTGCCGGAGCGCCAGGCGATCCTCTGCACGCGGCGCCCACGCACGCCGGGCGAACAAGTGCCCTGGATGTTCCACCTGATGGCGGCCCCGGGTGCGACAACCGACGAACCCTCCTACGAGACCGACCGTGCCCGCTTCATCGGCCGCGGGCGCAGCGCCGCCAACCCGCTGGTGCTCGACAAGCCGGACAGCGAGGCGACCCTTTCCAATACGGATGGGCCGGTGCTCGATCCCGTGGTCGCGATCCGCCGCACCCTGACCCTGGCGCCCGACGAGTCGGCCAGCGTGCAGATCATCTCCGGGGCCGTGGACACCCGCGAGACCGCACTGGCCCTGCTGGAAAAGTATTGCGACCGCTACTTTGTCGAGCGGGCATTCGAGATGGCCTGGTTCCAGAGCCAGGAGGTGCTGCGCCACATCAATGCCACCGAAGTCGATGCCCAGCTCTTCGGTCGCCTGGCCAGTTCCGTCGTGTACGGCAACGCCCTGCGCCGCACCGAGCCCGCCACCATCGCGCGCAACCGGCTGGGCCAGTCCGGGCTGTGGCGCTTCGGCATCTCGGGGGACCTGCCCATTGTCCTGTTGCACATCCGCAACCTGGATCGCATCGGCCTGGTCAGACAGATCCTGCAGGCCCACACCTACTGGCGTCTGAAGGGCCTGGCCGCCGACCTGGTGATCGTGAACGAGGACTTCTCCGGCTACCGCGCCCTGCTCCAGGATCAAATCATGGGGCTGATCCACGCCGGACCCGAGGCGCAGGTCGTCGACCACCCCGGCGGGGTCTTCGTGCGGCGTGCCGAAGAACTGACCGAGGACGAACGGGTCCTGCTGCAGACGGTGGCGCGGATCGTCTTCAGCGACACGGCCAAGACCCTGAGCGAAGAGATGGACCGGAGGCTGTCGGCCAAGTCGCTGGATCGGCGGGTCTCGAACAAGGGACGATCGGTGGATCGGCGCCGCTCGAAGCCGGGCCGATCGGTGGACCGGCGAGTGACCGCAACGCGTGCCTCCGATCTGCTGGAACCCGCCAAGCCTGCCACCCCCGAAGCGGTTCATCCGCTGGCGTCACGCGAGCGGGTATTCAGCAACGGGATGGGCGGCTTCACCCCCGACGGGCATGAATACGTGGTCACCCTGGAGCCCGGCCAGACGACCCCGGCGCCGTGGGTCAACGTCATCGCCAGCCCCCACATTGGCACGGTCGTCAGCGAGAGCGGCAGTGCCTACACCTGGGTCGAGAACGCGCACGAGTTCCGCCTCACCACCTGGCACAACGATCCGCTCTCCGACGCCAGCGGCGAGGCCTTCTATATCCGCGACGAGGAGACCGGGATGTTCTGGTCACCCACGCCGCTGCCAGCCCGCGGCCAATCCGGCTACGTATGCCGGCACGGGTTTGGCTACAGCGTGTTCGAGCACACCGAATCGGAGATCGCCTCGGAGCTGCATACCTACGTCGCCATGGACGCTCCGGTGAAGATCGTGCGGGTCAAACTGAGCAACACATCGCAGCGGCCACGCAGCCTGTCGCTGACCGGGTACTGGGAACTGGTGCTCGGCGAGTGGCGGCACGCGAACATGATGCACATCGTCACCGAAGTCGATGCGCAAACCGGGGCGCTGCTGGCCCGCAATGCCTACGGCCGCGAATGCGCCAACCGGGTGGTGTTTGCCCATGTTGGCGGACGCGAGCGCTGGATCAGCGGGAGTCGCAACGAATTCATTGGCCGCAACCGCTCGCTGGCCAGCCCGGAGGCGATGCGCCGTAAGCGGCTGTCCGGCAAGACCGGGCCCGGCCTCGACCCGTGCGCCGCGCTCCAGACCCGGATCGAACTGGCTGCAGGAGAGGAACAAGAGATCGTGTTCGTCTTCGGTGCGGCCGCCAACGCCGACGAGGCGCGCCAGTACATCCAGCAATTCGGCGGACGCGCCGGCGCGCGCCACGCACTCGAAGCGGTCTGGGAGTTCTGGAATCACACGCTGGGCGCGGTGCATGTGGACACCCCCGACCCCGCCCTGAACGTGCTGGCCAACGGCTGGCTGGTGTATCAGACGATATCGTGCCGGCTGTGGGGCCGCAGCGGCTATTACCAGTCCGGCGGTGCCTACGGGTTCCGGGATCAGTTGCAGGACACCATGGCGCTCGTCCATGCCACGCCCTGGCTGGCCCGCGAACAGCTGCTTCGCTGTGCCGGACGCCAGTTCCCGCAGGGCGACGTGCAGCACTGGTGGCACCCGCCCAACGGCCAGGGCGTGCGCACCCGGTTCTCCGACGACTACCTGTGGCTGCCCTATGCCGCCTGTCGCTACGTGGCAGCCACCGGGGACACCGGCGTGCTCGACGAGTCCATCGCGTTCCTGGAGGGCCGCGAACTCCATGCGGACGAGGAGGCCTATTACGACCAGCCGCAGACCTCGTCCGAATCGGCCAGCCTCTATGAACACTGCGTGCGCGCCCTTCGGCACGGGCTGCGTTTCGGCGAGCACCACCTGCCGCTGATGGGTTGCGGCGACTGGAACGACGGCATGAACCTGGTCGGCAACGAGGGCAAGGGCGAGAGCGTATGGCTCGCGTGGTTCCTGTTCGAGAATCTCGAGCAATTCGCCGACCTCGCGCGCAACCACGGCGACGCGGACTTTGCCGAGTTGTGCACCGCGCAGGCCGAAGCGCTTCGCGACAACATCGAAGCCGAAGCCTGGGACGGTGCCTGGTACCGGCGCGCCTGGTTCGACAATGGGACTCCGCTGGGTTCGTCCAGCAACGAGGAGTGCCAGATCGATTCGATCAGCCAGAGCTGGGCGATCCTCTCCGGGGGTGGCGACCCGCTGCGCGCCCGCCAGGCAATGGCGGCGGTGGACACGCGCCTGGTGCGACGCGACGCGCGGATCATCCAGCTGCTCGACCCGCCCTTCGACCACTCCGACCTGGAACCGGGGTACATCAAGGGCTACATCCCCGGTGTGCGCGAGAACGGCGGCCAGTACACCCATGCCGCGATCTGGACCACGATGGCATTCGCCAGGATGGGCGACACGGAACGCGCCTGGGAGTTCTTCGCCATGCTCAATCCCATCCACCAGGGCAGCACCCCGGAGGCGATCGAACGCTACCGGGTCGAGCCCTACGTGATGTGCGCGGATATCTACGGCGCCCCACCGCACACCGGCCGCGGCGGCTGGACCTGGTACACCGGGGCGGCCGGCTGGATGTACCGGCTGACGGTCGAGACCCTGCTGGGCCTGCACCTGGAGGCCGACCATCTGCGCATCACGCCCCGCATCCCTGCGGACTGGGACGCCTACCGCATCCACTACCGCTACCGCGAGACGGTCTACCACATCACCATCCGGCCGACCGGGGAACCCGAAGGTCAGGTGACCCGCATGACGGTGGACGGTGTCGAGTGCCCGGATTCACGCATCCCATTGGTGGACGACCACCAGGAGCATCATGTCGAACTCCATCTCGTTACAAAGGCGTGATCGCCAGCCACCGATGCCGCATGGCCCACACGGCCCGGCCCATCGGCCCGGAGGGATGGCACCGCCCATTGAACCGGCCGCGTGTTCGCTAGCGCACAGACCCCCTGGAGGGTCGGTGCCAGGGTTGGGCATGAGCGTTCGACCCCGCGCGGACACCGCGCCGCCCTGCCATCTGCATGCGTCCGGTCGAATCGTTTGTGATGAATCTTTACACCTGGTGGTACACGCAGACGGCCACGAGGCGTGCCGAACCCCGAATGCGACAGGGACGATACCATGAGGCTTGAGTACCAGATGAGGGATGAGTACCAGACCAAGAACGCATTGCGGCGCGCGGCGGAGGCCCGCCTCGCAAGGGTCGCTTCCCGGGAGCCCCCCGAATCGACCCAGGCACTCGTGCACGAACTCCGGGTTAACCAGATCGAACTGGAGATGCAGAACGAGACCCTGCGTCAGGCCCAGCATGAACTGGAGGAATCGCGTAACCGCTATGTCGATCTCTTCGAATCCGCCCCGGTGGCCTATGTCATCCTTGCGCCCGATGGCCGGTTGACCGACGCCAATCAGCTCGCCACCCGGCTCCTGGGCCTCACCCAGGCACAGTTGCTTGAACATTCCTTCGACCAGTTCATCGCTTCCTGCGACCGGGAGCGGTGGCAGGAACGGGCCGCGGCCGTGTGGGCGGGCCGCCTCGACGCACCCCAGGAGCACGAACTTCTACTCCAGAACGCGGAGGGCTCACAGTTCCCGGCCCAACTACAATGCGGCGTGCTGGACCGCTCCCACACCGGGACCACCATGCGCATCGCGTTCTTCGACATCACTGAGCGCGCCGAGGCCGCGGCAGAGATCCACCGGCTGGCCTATTTCGATGCGCTGACCGGCCTTCCCAACCGTCGGCTCCTACTGGACCGCCTGGCCCAGACGCTGGCGGCATCCGAGCGCAAGGGCCTCTACGGCGCGATCGTGTTTCTCGACCTCGACGATTTCAAGGTGCTCAATGATACCCGGGGTCACGACGCCGGCGATCGGCTCCTCGCCGAGTTGGGACAGCGCCTGCGTGCCGGGCTGCGCGAAGGCGATACCGTGGCGCGCATGGGCGGAGACGAATTCGTGGTCATCCTGGATGGCCTGGGGCCGACGCGGGACAGCGCCGCCCTGCTCGCCCAGAGCATTGGCGAGAAACTGCGTCAAAGCATTGCCGAGCCCGTCAATCTCGGCGACTTCGCGTTCCACTGCACGACCAGTATCGGCGTGCGCCTGTTCGGTCCGGGCGAAGCCGAAGAAGAATTGCTCCAGCATGCCGATCTGGCCCTGTACCGGGCGAAATCGGCCGGACGTAACCGGGTAATCTTCTTTGACCCGTCCATGCAGGCAGTGCTGGATGCCCGGGGCATCCTGGAGGACGCACTGGGCCAGGCGCTAAGCAAGGGACAGCTCGAACTGCACTACCAACCCCGGTTCGATGGAACACGGCGCGTGGTGGGGGCCGAGTCGCTGCTCCGCTGGCGACACCCGAAACACGGATTGATGGCGCCTGGCGCCTTCCTCGGGATGGCCGCGCAGACGGGTCTGATCCTGCCCATCGGACGCTGGGTGCTGGAGATCGCCTGCGCCCAGCTCGCCGCCTGGGCGCAGGATCCCACTACCCGCGAACTCACCCTGGCGGTCAATATCAGTGCGCTGGAGTTCCAGCAGGCCGATTTCATCGATCAGGTCCGCCAGGCACTGGAGTCCACTGGCGCCAATCCGGAAAAGCTGACCCTGGAGCTGACCGAGGGCGCGACCCTCGACAGCAGTGAAGCGACCATCGCACGGTCGTGCCAGCTTATGGACCTCGGCGTTCGCTTGTCGGTGGATGACTTCGGACGGGGGTGGTCGTCCCTGTCTCGCCTTACACGGCTGAGGCTGCAGGAAATCAAGATCGACCGATCGCTGGTGGCCAACATGGGTCAACCGGGGAATGACGCCACCCTGGTTTCGGCCATCCTCGCCCTGGCCAAGAGCCTGGGGCTCGCGACCGTTGCCGAAGGCGTGGAAACCGAGGCACAGCGCCGTCTCCTCGCCGATCAGGACTGCGATGCCTTCCAGGGTTTCCTGTTCAGCGCGCCACTGCCACTGGATGATTTTCAGCGGCTATTGCGCAAGGCAGGGCCGCGCCCTTAGCCGTTGCGGTGAGCAGCGCTCGTCGAGGTTCTGCTCCGCATTTTCTGTCGCAGCCGTTCCTGCCCGCTCCAGATTCTGGCAAGGGCACTCCTGGAGAAGGTAGTGCCATCGCCCGCTTCTGCGCAGGTACCCTTGCGGTCGAGGGCGTCACCGGCGGCGTTTCCGAGTTCGTTGGCGGTCATGATCTCTCCTGTCTCCGGACTGAATGCGAGTTCCACAGCGCGGACGGCCCGTCTCGTCCAGGCTCCCCCGAGTAGAAAACCGACAGCCCGCTACCCGGGCTGACCCGACTTAGGGAAACGCTACCGAACAAGAATGCCATCCCCCCGGGGACGACTCTGTTCGCCGCCGAACAAAATCACCTTCCGTGCACGGCCCCTCCGATCGCCCACCGGCCCAGGCGAGGCCTACCCGCCCCTTGGTCCACACGGGTTGGGTGGCCCACGCGCCGGGTGAACTCAAGCCCGCACGCCTGCTCGCCGGCCCCGCCTTACTGCCTGGCCTTTCTCGCTTCGGGAAAGACCCGCGATGTGTGCGGGATCGTACAGACAGCCCATCGGGCACGCGCCAGACTTTCTCACAGGTGCTGGTCAAGAAGACCCGGCCACAAAACGGCCCACAACACTGAGGGAAACGCCATGACACTGGGAACCATTCTGCTCATCGTCCTTGTCCTGCTGTTGATCGGCGTGATCCCGACGTGGCCGCACAGCCGGAACTGGGGCTATGCCCCGGGCGGGGTAATCGGCGTGGTGCTGATCATCCTTCTCATCCTGCTACTCACCGGCCGGATCTAGTCCCCATCGTTCCTGCCGACGGACATGCCGCCACCGACACCCCGAAGCCAAGGCAGCACCTGACCGACACCGTCCACGGTGACTTGGTCCATACCCATCTGGAGAACAAGAAATGAGACAGTTGCGATATTTACCCCCGATCTTCCTGACCCTTTTGCTGGCCCTGCTCCTCGCGGGTTGCGCTGCATCGAATGAACGACAGACTGTCGGCGAGTACGTCGACGACAGCGTGATCACCACCAAGGTGAAGGCGGCATTGTTCAACGAGCCATCCCTGAGCGGCTTCGAAGTCAGCGTCGAGACCTACGAGGGCCGCGTGCAGTTGAGCGGCTTCGTCAGTTCCCAGGAGGACATCAACAAGGCCGTCGAGATCGCACGTGGCGTCGAGGGCGTACGGTCGGTCGAAAACGACATGCAGCTCAAATAGCGGTCGGACCCCGCTACGCACGCTCGGCCACCCTGCCGAGGCCGCGATCGCGGTGACGCGCCGCCACTCGTCCATGCTCCATGACGGCCCGCCCATTGGGGCGGGCCGTCATCGGTTTGCCCTAGGGAAACACTGATTAATGTACACGTTCGCGCTCGAGTCGCTTTTGCGTGCGAACAAGGCGCGGTGACTGCCGTGCAGTCATTCTGCACAAGGGAACCGCAACGCCGTTCCCACGCCCGTTTTTGTCAACAACGGGCGGCCGAGCCCCTGCGCTCAATAGCTCGTGGGGTTGGCGCCCCCTGTTCCCCGATCCTGCGTTGCGCCGCTTGCGGGTAGAACCACTACCCGCTACACGACGCGCGTTGTCTCGGCCAACAGGGGGCACCAACGCGGGCGTGCGATAGATCAGCGTCTCCCTAGTCCCGCAACCCGGCTTCCAGCCTCTTGGTCTCGGTGATATCGACCATGGTGATCACCACCCCGTCGATCACGTTGTCCACCCGCCGATAGGGCATGATGCGGACCGTGAACCAGCGCCCGTCGTCGGTCGTGATCTGTTTCTCCGAGACGGCCAGGGTGCGCAGGGTATCGCGGGCATCGTCATGCAGTTCCGGGTATTCCAGGCTGGTGGTCAGATCGCTCAGCGGCCGGCCGACATCGCTCTCCCGGAGTCGGAAGACCCGGGCCGCCTGATCGGTATAACGCCGGACATCCAGATTCTGATCCAGGAACAGGATGGCGATATCGATGCTGTTGAGCACGTTCTGCATGTCGCTCTGCGCGAGCGCGAGATCGTCCAGCTTGGCCTGCAGCTCGGCATTGATCGTCTGCAGTTCCTCGTTCATGGACTGCATCTCTTCCTTCGAGCTGTTGAGCTCCTCGTTGGACGATTGCAGTTCCTCGTTGGCGGATTGCAGCTCCTCGGTCGCAGCCTGCGAGTCTTCCCGGGCCGTGCGCGCCTCCTCGCGCAAGGCCTCGATCTCGGCGCGGTATTGCTGCAGCTCGGCGGCATGCGCGGCCGGCATTGCCCCCTTGCCCTTGTTCCTGCGCCCACCCTGCCCGGCCGTGCTCGGGGCCAGATCACGGAATACGATCATGGTCATGCCCCGCAAGGGGGATGCGTCATGAAAGGCGTGCACGGTGACATCGACGCGCTGCACTCCGGCGTGCGTGGGCACCTCCAGGCTATGCAAGTGCACGGGGCGGTCGGCCTTCGCGGCCTTTTTCAACGCCCCGGCCAGAGGTCCACCCAGGCCTTCGCGCGCCATGGCGAAGATATTCCAGTTGGCCTTGCCGGCGGCCGGCTCGAGGTACTTTCCGGTATGGCCGCTGACGTAGACGATATCCCCGTCGGCATTGAGCACGACCGCGGCCGGCGCGTACACCTGCAGCAGGACCTGATCGGCCGCCGCCTGCAGCGCATCGGTGGGTTGGGAGGAAACCTCGGATGGGGACACGGGACGCTCCTTGCTCGGGCCGGACAGGGGCGGGAAGGCATGAGGCAGGAAATCACGCCCACCCATGTAGGTGTGATCCTGGCGCTGATAGAACCGCAGCCGCGACTCGATCGGCGTGAACAGATGGTTGAATTGCCCGACGGTCTCGGAAGTCCCCAGAAACAGTACGCCACCCGGGCGCAGACTGTAGTGGAACAGGGGCAGCAGCTTGCGTTGCAACACCGGCCCAAAATAGATCAGCAGGTTGCGGCAGGCAATCAGGTCGAGCTTGGTGAATGGCGGATCGAGGATCACGTCATGCTGGGAAAACAGCACCATGTCCCGAATGCCCGGTATGACCTGATAGTGGTGTTCATGGGCGGTAAAGAAACGCGCCAGCCGTTCGGGCGACACATCGTCCGCGATCGCGAGTGGGTACCGGCCCCGGCGCGCGGTCGCAATGCCGTCCGGGCTCAAATCCGACGCGAAGATCTGCAGCGTGACGGCAGGCGGCTGCGGCGATCGCTCCATGACCTCGGTGAACACCATGGCCAGCGAATAGGCCTCCTCGCCGGTCGAACAGCCAATCACCCAGGCGCGAAGCTTCTCTGTCCCCTTCTGGCGCTCCAGAAGCTCGGGCAGCACCGTATCCGCCAGATACTCCCAGGCGGCGGGATCACGGAAGAAACTGGTCACGCCGATCAGCAGTTCCTTGAACAGCAGTTCGGCTTCCTGCGCGTTGTGTTCAAGGAACGCTGCGTACTCCTCCAGCGAGGCGATGCCATGGATGGCCATGCGCCGTTCCGTCCGGCGCTGCAGCGTGCTGGGCTTGTACAGCGAAAAGTCATGGCGAATCCGCTGCTGCAACGCGGCAACGATCCGTTCCAGAGGCGTGGAGATGTCCGAGGGTAGCGCCTCGCCCGAAACGGCGCTCGCCTCGCGCACGACGGCCAGGATCCGTTCCGGCAGCTCGCTCGGCGTCGCCACGATATCGGCACACCCCGCATTGATCGCGCTTCGGGGCATCGAGTCGAACTGCGCCGATTCGGGGTCTTGCACCGCCGTCAGGCCGCCCACGGCCTTGATCGCCTCCAGGCCCGCCGTTCCGTCCGAGCCCATACCGGAGAGCACGACACCGATGGCGCGTTCGCCTTGCCCACCGGCCAGCGACGAAAACAGGATATTGACTGGCAAGCGCATGCCCCGTGGCTCTGCGGGTGCGCCCAGGTGCAGCGTCGTGCCGACCACGGTGAGTTCCGTGTTCGGCGGAATCACATACACGTGACCGGGCTCGACGCGCATGCCCTGTTCGGCCGCACGCACCGGCATGGCGGTGACCCGTTGCAGCAGTTCGGGCAGCAGCCCCTTCTGGGTGGGATCAAGATGCTGCACCACGACACAAGCGATGCCGCTGTCCGGCGGTATGCGGTGCAGGAACTCCTCCAGCGCGACCAGACCGCCGGCCGATGCCCCGATACCAATAATGCGCACCGCCTCCGGAGCATCGACAGGGGAACGGTTACCCATACTCAGCGCCTCCCGGGCAGACTCATCGCGGCGATGATTCGCACCTCGAGACGATCAGCAATACGTCCTCGCCCCCCGGGCCCAGGCTCGCGGTCATTCGCAAAAGTTCTGCGCCATCACCCCCTCGGCTGCTGGATTCAACCGAACAGCAGACGCCCCCGGCGCCTTCCCGGCACGCATCAACCACGCCCTGGATCGCCGACTGGCTGCCCTGCGCGAACCACGACGCCAGGGGCTCGCCCTCGAGTCCATCCGGTGCCGTACCGAGCAGCTCCGCTCCGGCGCGATTGCCTTCGCGGATTCTTCCATCGAGCCCGACAACCAGGTACCCCACCGGTGCAAACTCATAGAGACTTCGATAACGAGCCAGGGCCTGGTCCAGCTCCTCCTGGTCAGTTCTCAGCTGGAAATTCTGCAGATCCAGCTCGACCTGGTGGGTCTGCAGTTCACTCAGCAGCCTGAGCGCATCCGCGGCGGTATCGGGGTCGCTTGCCAGGCGGTAAAGGAGCGTCAGCGAATCCGGGCCCACCGTCCAGCCACCGGTAGGCGGAGCCGAACCCTCTTTAAGCCGGGACTCGGCCTCATGGCGCAATTGCAACTGTCTCTCGAACTCCGGGCTCAGCTTCCGCATCGGTCCTCCAGTCAAATCCATCCCGAGGTCACCGCCCCTGGTGCGCGCATAATAGCCCGGTGCCGGGCCGCTCTGCTTCCCGGCGGACGCACCGCGATCGCAGCCGGTGACCGGTGTCACTCGCGGAAAGTCCGGGTCAGGTGGAATCCTTGATGTCCTTCTTCAGGTCGCCATATCCCGCCTGGAGCTTTCCACCCGCCTTCTGAGCGCGCCCTTTCACTTCCAGTTCCTTGTTGCCAACGACCTTTCCGGCCGTCTGCTTTGCCTGGCCCTTCGCCTCTTCGACGCGGCCCTTGATCTGGTCCTTGTTCATGCTTGTTCTCCCATTAACGGTTGTCGATAAAAAGGAGTCACGTCCGGGATGGCCGCCCGGCCCATCCGTCATTCACTTACGGGACCCGACCCGCGTCCCGGAGGCGGTCTCCGGCGTGCTCGAGCGACCGCCCACGTTCTCGGCGTTTCGCCAGCTCCAAGCTACACGGGCCCCAAGCCCTGCGTCTGTCTGCTGCCGAACAAAACCCGGCCGCGGGACGCGGCCCCGCCCGCCCTCCGATCGGCATGCGGCCATGCGGGCGTCTGTGCGCCACAGGCGCCAATGCGGTGCACTGGCAGCTCGAATGAGCCCCGAAACTCCCTGTGCGGTGCCGCACCGACGGGCCATCCGGCCACGCATACGCTTAAAGGCGAATCACCGGGTTCGGACAGCCTGTCGCCGAACCCGTCCAAACCAAGGAAAAGCTCATGAACCAGATCATCTACATCGTCGGCGCCATCGTTATCGTCCTGTTCATACTGGGCTTCTTCGGACTCCGATAGGCCTCGCATCGTCGCGGCGGAGGGTCCGCCTGCGGCTTTGCCGGGCTGTACCGCACAGCCCGCCGGCCATTCAGGGAGCGATCACAGGCCCCATCCGCCGGACAGGGTGCAGCCCGGGCACTCTGTCCGGCATGGCCGGTTGCGCGCCAGGGAGACCCTGATCCATTCGCACGTCCGCTCCCCGTGCGCGACGCAGCCGTCGAGCGCCCTGCCGGAGACCCCGCTCTGCATGCCTACGCGCGTACCGGAGGCGTCTCCGTGCTTGCGTGCTCGAAGGGGACCAGACGCTGCCGTTCCTCGTCCCACAGGGCGAGCCGGGCGCAATGGAGGCTTTGCTTCAGCGTGACACGGCTGATCTTGCGAAGCTGCGGATGGTCTTCCAGCACCTCGGGCAATCGGTAGAAGGGAATGCGGCTGGCGAGATGATGGACGTGGTGTACCCCGATATTCGCGGTCATCCAGCGCAGCACCGCAGGTAGCTCGTAATAAGAACTTCCGTAGAGCGCCGTTTCCTGGAAGCTCCACGCCTCGTCGTGCGCCCATCGCGTATTCTCGAACTGGTGCTGGACATAGAACAGCCAGACGCCGATCGCGCCCGCCAGAACCGCGATCGGCAGGTGCACCAGGAGAAAGGTGCCCGCACCCACCAGCCACATCATCGCAACGACGACCAGCGCAATGCCCACATTAGTACCCATGGTGCTCAGCCAGGGCATCCATCCCGCGCGCAGGAACCCGACGGGTAGGCGGTTGCTCAACATGAAAAGGTACACCGGACCCAGCCCGAACAGGATCAGCGGGTGCCGGTACAGCCGGTAACGCAGGCGTTGCCAGGGAGACAGCGCCTGGTATTCACGCACACTCAGGGTTTCGATGCTCCCCTCGTCCGCGCGATCCAGATTGCCGGAGTGTGCGTGATGGAGGGCGTGCGTGTGGCGCCAGAAGTCGTAGGGCGTGAGCGTGAAGATGCCCAGCGCCCGCCCCACCCAGTCGTTCGCACGCCGGGACGGGAAGAATGACCCGTGCCCGCAGTCATGCTGGATCATGAACAGCCTCACGAGAAACCCGGCAGCGGGAATGGCCAGCACCAGGCCGACCCAGTAGCCGGCGCTCACGCTGGCCCAAGTCAGAAACCAGAAAAGGCCGAACGGGATCACAGTAACGACCAGTTCAAACACGCTGCGCGCGAGAAGCGGCGTACGATATGCGGACAGTGCGCGCTGTAACGCTCGGGGATCATCGGCGGGTTCGACAACCGCTGCTTGTGGCTCCATGCTGGGGCTCCGTACTTGGCTCGACTCCAGCGACCGGGTTCACAACCCACCGCCGGCGAACCGGTTTCTAACACCAGGCTTTCGGTTTCGACACTAGGAACGGGTCCGAAAGCCGTACACTTCCAACCTATACTGGGGCCAGGCGCGTTCACCGTATGTTCGATCCCGCACATTGCGCCTGCTGCACCATGGCAGCTTCCGCTCCGCCCCCCGCGAGCCTTGTCGTCTGTTCACCTCCGCAAGTTCGTGCAGACGCCCTGGTCACGCCAATTGGACACGCACATTGAACGTGGAACGTCCAAACCTCTGTAGCACCCGGGTGTTACTCGATCTGCCCGCCATCCAGGCTCGGCTCCGCGTGGCCCGGGGCGACACGTATGCGGGTGGACGCCCCCCGAAAGAATCCTGTCGAGTTCACGCTTACGTGAATAGAGCGTTGACGCCCAGCATCCGGAAGTCTATTAAAGCAACATGGCTTTGTAACGATCTCCATGAACACTTCAGCCAGCAGCGATGGGGCACCGTCGCGCTTGCGGCCACCGGGGGGGGCTTATGTACTGATTCAACCTTCGGGCAGGGGGGCCAGGATGCCGTACTCCGATAGACTTCGCGCGAACGAGTTGCTCGCAGGACTTCCGCTCGATGACTACGCGCATCTTTCCCCGCACATGGAGGCGGTACCCATGCCGTTGGGGGAAGTCCTCGCCGAGCCCGGACACCCGATGCGCTACGCCTACTTCCCCACCACGGCCATCGTGTCCCTCCTCAACGTGATGCAGGATGGCGCAACAACCGAAGTCGCCGTGGTTGGATACGAGGGCATGATCGGGGTCTCCTTGTTCATGGGCGGCGAAAGCACATCCAGCCGCGCTGTCGTGCACAGCGCCGGACACGGGTTCCGGCTGAAGGCCCAGGTCCTGAAAGACGAGTTCACCCACGGCGGGCACATGCAGCAATTGCTGTTGCGCTATACCCAGGCGCTGCTGACCCAGATGGCACAAACGGCGGTATGCAACCGCCACCACACCCTGGACCAGCAACTCGCCCGCTGGCTGCTGCTGAATCTCGACCGTCTGCACGCGAACACCCTCGAAATGACCCAGGAACTGATCGCGCATATCCTGGGCGTGCGCCGGGAAGGCATCACCTGCGCCGCCGGAAAACTGCAAAAAGCGGGCCTGATCGAGTATCACCGCGGGCACATCACCGTGCTCGACCGGCCCGGTCTGGAGGCGTGTGCCTGTGAATGCTATACGGCGGTCCGGGCGGAATACCATCGTCTGCTGTCAACGTCGCCTGATCTGCAGCCGGGGAGCCTCCTGGCCGTGTCTCGCTGACAGCCCCCTGGATCGCAATGGATGAAGCGCCTGGGGCCAGGCCCATCCACCACGAACGTCGCGGGTCCGGACGCCATTCGCATGCTCTCGCATGCCTCCCCATCGCCGCAGTCATACAAGAACCGCGGCAACCTCCAGCCAGCCCTCCTGCCGCAAACCAGGCGATGCGATCCCGAGCGCCTCGACCCGCCGTACCCATGAATCCATGTCTCCCTCCGCGGCTGCATGCCGGTCGATCCCTCTCGACGCGGTAAGGATCGTGTTTCTTGCACCCCGGCCCGCCGCACCCTAGCGTGACGGGCTTACTCAGGCACGGATCGACCCATGCGCCAGATGTCTCCCCGAGAACTACAGGACTACCTCGCCCAGGCGGAGAACCCGCCGCTGCTCCTGGACGTACGCGAGCCCTGGGAATACGAGCACTGCCACATCGGGGGCTCGCAACTGCTCCCGATGGGCCAGATCCCGACGGCCTATCAGGATCTGAACGCCGAGGACGAGATCGTGGTGATCTGCCACCACGGGGTGCGCAGCCAGCAGGTCTGCGGATTTCTGGACCGGGCCGGGTTCCAGCACGTGATCAACCTGACCGGCGGCGTCGATGCCTGGGCGCGCGATGTCGACCCCCACATGCCGACCTACTGAACCGCGTGTCCCGCAGACCGGCCCTGTCGATCATCATCCCGGCCTGGAACGAGGCCGAATGGCTGCCGCGCACCCTGGCGGCGGTGCAGGAAGCGTTGTCCGGCATTGACCGGAACAGCGAGATCATCGTGGTCGACAACGCCTCGACCGACCGCACGCCACAGATTGCCCAGGCCGCGGGATGCCGCGTCGTGTTCGAACCCGAGCGCCGCATCAGCCGCGCCCGCAATGCCGGCGCGGCCGCAGCCTGCGGCGATTACCTCCTGTTCGTCGATGCCGACACCTGGCCCGACCGCGCCCTGTTGCAGGCAACACTGGACGCGCTGGACAGCGGCGAGGTCTGTGGGGGTGGCGCACGGGTGACCTTCGACCACCTCAGCCACTGGATCTATCGCTGGGGTGCCACCGCGTGGAACACCCTCTCCGCGCGCCTGGTTCTGGCGGCTGGCTGCTACGTCTTCTGCACCCGCGAGGCCTTCGCGGCGGTGGGCGGCTTCAGCGAGGCCGTGTACGCGGGGGAAGAGGTGTTCCTGTCCCGCGCGCTGAGACGCTGGGGCCGCGCGCACGGCCAGCGCGTCGAGATCCTGGAAACGCCCGTACTGACCTCCGGCCGCAAGGCGGACTGGTTCCATCCAGGCCGCCACATCCTCGTGGTGACGCAGGTGTTGCTGTTCCCCTGGAGCCTGCGCTCACGCCGCCTCAGCTGGTTCTGGTACACCCGCCCACGCCGGCATTAACAAAACACATCGAACTCCAGAACTTGGCCTCTCAGGATGATGGCACCAGCAGCGTCAGGCGCCGGGCCTGGCGGCATACCGCCTCGGCCGTGCTGCCCAGCAGCAGGTCCGTGACCGGGTTGCGACCGCGCTTGCCGATGACCACGAGATCCGCGGCCTTTTCCTCGGCCACCCGACCGATCACGACCGAGGGCTTGCCCTGGCCGACGAGCACGGTGTCGAAGGGGCGCTCACCGGCCCGCTGCGCCAGCCCCTCGACGTGGGCCTCGATGGTCCGGCGCTCCTCGACGCGTTCGGGATCATCGCCCCAACGCCCGACCGCCACCACCACCCCGCGCCGACACTGAGGCAAGACCTGCAAGAAGACCTCCTCGGCAGCCGCTGCGGCCTTCGAGCCATCCGTCGCCAGCAAAGGGCGACTCACCGGGGCCTCGGCCAGTGCCACATCGCCGCCGGTGGGTGCCAGCAGCAGCGGGCGCCGGGCGCGGCGCGCCAGATCCAGCACCGTGCTACCGAGCAAGATGTCGCGCAGCGAGCTGTGACCATGGCTGCCGGCCAGGATCACGCCGGCACCACGCTCTCGGGCCACGCGCTCCAGTTCGGAGGCCACGGCGCCCGCGCAGACGGCCGTATCGATCTCGAAACCTCGCCCCCGAAGCCGGGTGGCCATTTCCTCCAGGCGCTCTTCGTAATACGGGCCATGCCCCAGCTCGGGGGCCTGGGTGTACCCCCCAACCAGCACGTGGACCAGGGTCAGCCTGCGGCAGCCCAGCGCTCGCAGGCGTTCTAGCTGGCCCTCCAGACGGGCCGAGGCGGGCGAGAAGTCCACTGCAACCAGAATATGTTCGAACATCGCGCTCTCCAGCCTTTAGTTTTGGCTTTGGCCCATTTCGCCTTCCACCACCAGCCGGCGCCAGCGAAACAGGCCCTCCCCATCAATACGATAGGGACCCGCACCGAGATCATCGGCGACGAAGACCCGGACGCCATCAATCTCCCGGACGGTATAACCGTCCGCATTACGCGGTGCGCCCGGTTCGGCCACCGGCACCGCGGCCTGGCCGCCACAGCAGCCGTGGCGCGTAGACAACCGCAGCGTCACCTCGCCGCCCTGCCCGGCCAGCCAGTCGCGTGCCGCATCGGTCAGGGTAACCGTGGTCATGCCGGTTTCCCCTCGGTGTCCGCCGGGAACCAGTGGCGGGTGCGATTGGCGATGCGCACCAGCGCCAGCATCAGCGGCACCTCGACCAGCACACCCACCACGGTCACCAACGCCGCACCCGACTGCAGGCCGAACATCGCGATCGCCGCGGCCACCGCCAGCTCGAAGAAGTTGCTCGCGCCGATCATCGCGCCGGGCGCGGCCACCGCATGCCGCACGCGCCACGCCTTGGCCCAGTAATAGGCGATGTAGAACACCAGGAAGGTCTGGATGATCAGCGGAATCGCGATCAGCACGATATGCCCCGGGTTCTCCAGGATGCGCTCGCCCTGGAAGGCGAACAGCAGGACCAGCGTCACCAGCAGGCCGATCGGCGTGACCGGGCCCAGACGCTTCATGAACACGTTGTCGAACCACTCGATGCCCTTCTTGCGGATCAGCCAGATGCGCGTCAGGTAGCCGGCGACGAACGGAATGACGATGTACAGCAGCACCGACAGCGCGACCGTGTCCCAGGGCACGTGGATGTTCGACACACCCAGCAGGAGCACCACGATGGGGGCAAAGGCGAACAGCATGATGATGTCGTTCACCGCCACCTGTACCAGCGTGTAGGCGGCGTCGCCGCGGGTCAGGTAGCTCCAGACGAACACCATCGCGGTACACGGCGCCGCGCCCAGCAGGATCGCCCCGGCCAGGTATTCACGCCCGAGGTCTTCCGGGATCCAGGCGGCATACACCACCATGAAGAAGAACCAGGCGATCGCGAACATGGTGAACGGCTTGATCAGCCAGTTCACCGAGGTGGTGATGGCCAGGCCCTTCGGCTCCCGGCGCACGCCGAGGATCGCGGAGAAGTCGATCTGCACCATCATCGGGTAGATCATCGCCCAGATCAGGATGGCCACCGGGATGGAGACCTGGGCGTACTCCCACTGCGACAGGGTCTCCGGCACCACCGGCAGGAACTGCCCCAGGGCGACGCCCGCCACGATGCACAGCGCCACCCACACGCTCAGGTAGCGCTCGAAGATGCCCATGCCTTCCTTCGTCGAGATCTCCTCGACGGAGGCGTTCCGGTCGGTCATTGCTTCCTCCGTATCTGCCCAGGTAACGCGTCAGCAACAACCCTTGGCTTCATTGTCACTAGCTGGCCCGCACGAGACGCTTGATGTCCCTTCCGGTACACAGCAGTCACCGGTCCCTTCATCCTGTGCGCCGAACATCGGGATGCTCCCGAGCGTGTGATAACTCTCCCACGCGATCCCGGCCGGATCGGTGGTCCAGTACTTGTCGGATTGCGCGTAGCAGCAATGCGTGCCCATCTCCTCGCGCACGTCCGCGTCGATGGCGTCCAGACGCTGGCCCAGCTCCTCGAGCTCGGCCGCCTCTTCGGCCTGGATGCCGAGGTGGTTCAGGCCCACCGGCGCACCGCGGGCCGACACCGCGAAATTCACCCGCGGGTCCTCCAGCATCCATTTCGCGTAGTCGCCCTTGACCACGCTCGGCTGGGCCGCGAACAGCTGCGAGTAAAAGCGGATCGCCGGTTCCAGTTCCGGCACGGAAACGTGCAGGTGCATGCGCTTCATGGATCAGACTCCTTGATTCCCTACATTTCGCGGATCGGCCCGGGGTCCCACGGGCCATCCCGGGTGAACCCGGTCCGGCTCGGTTGTTGCGGTCCCCACCCGGGCGCGTGGTCTATCGGACGTGCCGGCCCGGCACTGGCAGAGCCGCTGTGGCTTCCGTATCCCCTGCACAATCCAGGGCCGCAGGCAACGCGCAGCTGTCGGAGTCGGCCGCACAGCAGTTTTCGGTCAGGTAGGCGACCAGGTCCTGCATCGCGTCGAGATTCACCCGATAGCGCTGGTAGCGCCCTTCCTGCGTGACGGTCAGCAGACCCGCCTGCGTCAGGGTCTTGAGGTGAAACGAGAGGTTCGTGCGCGGCAGTTCCAGGGTTTCGGCGATCTCGCCGGCGACCCGCCCAGCGTGGCCATAACGCACCAGCAGGCGCACGATATCCAGGCGAATGCCGGAGGCCAGCGACTCGAACATGTGGGTGGCGGTGACCTTATCCATAGGCCGATATTTCAACGATCCTTGTATCGTTGTCAAGTCACAGGACCCAGGCGCCGTTGCCGCGGGCGCGCACCTTTTTCTCAAGAACCGCCCGATGCCTCCCCGCTCAGCCTGCAGGGTCTGCGCCGGGCCACCCGGTCGCCGCCGGTCTGTCGGGGTTTTCCCGCGGGGCATCGAGGCCCGGTATACTGCGCAGTCTTCCGTTCAACTCCGACCACGACGCCCGAGCCGCCATGAACCCGCGCCTGGACCGGCTACAGCCCTATCCGTTCGAACGCCTGCGCCGGCTGTTCGCGGACCTGCAACCGCCTGCGGACCGGGAGCCCATCGCACTGTCGATTGGCGAGCCGCGTCACGCACTGCCCGATTTCGTCGAACCCGTCCTGCGGGCCTCCCTCCAGGGCTTCAACCACTACCCGACCACACGCGGCGAACCGGCCCTGCGCGAGTCCATCGCGGCGTGGCTGCAACGGCGGTTTGATCTCGGCAATGTGGACGCGGAACGGCAGGTGCTTCCGGTCAGCGGAACCCGCGAGGCCCTGTTCGCGATTGCCCAGGCGGTCGTGGCGGAGAAGCCCGGCGCCCGCGTGCTGATGCCGAATCCGTTCTACCAGATCTACGAGGGCGCGGCGCTGCTCGCCGGGGCCGCGCCGGCCTTCTACGACCTGGCGCCGGAGAACGGCTATCTGCCCGACTTCTCGGCGGTCGACCGGGCCACCTGGGAGGACGTGCAGCTGGTCTACATCTGCAACCCGGGCAACCCCGCCGGGGCCTGCATGTCCGAGGCCGCGATGCAGGATCTGATCCGCCTGGCCGAGCGCCACGACTTCATCATCGCGGCGGACGAATGCTACTCCGAGATCTACCCCCCCGATGGCGAGCCGCCGGCCGGCCTGCTGGGCGCTGCCGCGCGAATAGGCAATACCGCCTTCGAGCGCTGCATCGTCTTCCACAGCCTGTCCAAGCGCTCCAACCTGCCGGGGCTGCGGTCCGGTTTCGTGGCCGGCGATGCGGCCCTGCTCGACCGCTTCGCGCTGTACCGGACCTACCATGGCTGCACCCTGCCGCCGCCGACCCAGGCCGTCAGCCGCGCCGCCTGGTCAGACGAGGCCCACGTGGCCGAGAATCGTGCCCTCTATGCCGAGAAATTCGCTGCAGTGGTCCCGATCCTGGAATCGGTGATCGACGTGCGAGCACCCGCCGCCGGCTTCTACCTGTGGCCGCGCGTGCCGGATGGTGACGACGAGGGCTTTGCTCGACGCCTCTACGGCGAGGCGGGGGTCACGGTCCTGCCGGGGCGCTACCTCTCCCGGACCGACCCGGAGACGGGGCACAATCCCGGGGCCGGACACGTGCGCATGGCGCTGGTCGCCGCGCCCGCCGCCTGCATCGAGGCGGCCGAGCGGATCACCGCGCTGTATCGTTAACGCCACTCATCAATTTATTTTTCATTGCCTTAAAGGGAATACCTAATGTCCGATATCCAGAGCACCATCGAAGCCGCCTTTGAACGCCGCGCCGACATCAACCCGCGCAACGTGGAAACCAACGTCCGCGACGCTGTGAACGAGGCGCTGGATATGCTGGACACCGGCCGTGCCCGCGTCGCCGAGAAGAAGGACGGCGACTGGGTGGTGAACGAATGGCTCAAGAAGGCCGTGCTGCTGTCGTTCCGCATCTCCGAGAACGAGTTCATCAAGGGCGGCTTCACCAACTACTACGACAAGGTCCCGTCCAAGTACGCGGATACCTCCAGCCGCGACTTCCGCGAGGCGGGCGTGCGCGTCGTGCCCCCGGCCACCGCCCGCCGCGGGAGCTTCATTGCCCCCAACACCGTGCTGATGCCGTCCTACGTGAACATCGGCGCCTATGTCGATGAAGGCACGATGGTAGACACCTGGGCCACGGTCGGCTCCTGCGCCCAGATCGGCAAGAACGTGCACCTCTCCGGCGGCGTGGGTATCGGCGGCGTGCTGGAGCCGCTGCAGGCCGCCCCGACCATCATCGAGGACAACTGCTTCATCGGCGCGCGCTCCGAGGTGGTCGAGGGCGTGATCGTCGAGGAAGGCGCGGTCATCTCCATGGGCGTGTACCTGGGCCAGTCCACCCGCATCTACGACCGCGAGAACGACGAGATCCTCTACGGCCGCGTGCCGGCTGGCTCCGTGGTCGTCTCCGGCAACCTTCCGTCGAAGGACGGCAAGTACTCCCTGTACTGCGCCGTGATCGTGAAGCGCGTGGACGAGAAGACCAAGGCCAAGGTGGGCCTGAACGCCCTGCTGCGCGATGTCTGAGATCGCGCTCTACGGCATCGCCAACTGCGATACCGTCCGCAAGGCCCGTCGGTCGCTGGATGCGGCCGGCGTGGGCTATCGTTTCGTGGACGTTCGCAAGGACGGGCTGGAGGCGGATCGGCTGCGCGGCTGGGTCGATGCCGTCGGCTGGGAGACCCTGGTCAACCGGCGCGGGACGACCTGGCGCCAACTCCCGGACGATCAGCGCGAGGGACTGGATGCGGAACGCGCCATCGCGCTGATGCTCGAACACCCGGCGCTCATCAAGCGGCCCGTCATCGAACAGGACGACGCGATCACCGTCGGCTGGACCCCCGAGACCGCGGCCCGGTGGGGAGCGGCCTGAGGCACTCGCGGCCATGCTGAGACGGGCCAGCATCCGTTGGCGGGCCTTGCGCTGGCGCGCCCACAACTGGCTGGCCCGTCATCCGCGCCTGCATTCCGGGCTGCATGCCGCCGGGAGCATGAAGAGCGGCCCGGAGGCGCTGGCCCGCGGGGTCGCGATCGGGCTGTTTATTGGCCTGACCCCCACGGTCGGCTTCCAGACCGTCTTGATGATCATTCTCTGCATTGCACTGGCGGGCAATTTTCCCACGGCGTTCGTGGCCTCGTTCGTCAGCAACCCCTTCACCGCCGCGCCGCTGTATTGGGGCTTCCACGAACTCGGCGAGGCCGTGTTCTATCATGTCCCCCTGATCTCGCACGACCCCGACGCCTGGTATCTGCAGGGCATCGGGGACGAGATCACCTATACCCTGATGGGCAGCCTGCTGATCGCCACGCCAACCGCCATTGCCGGCTACTGGGCCTCCCGCCGCCTGTCGGCCGCCTGGCAACGCCACCGCGACCGGCGCCGTGCCGAGCGCGCTGCACAGCGGGAGCGTTAGAGAGCCACTACGGGACCTCGCTCCGAAGTCGTTCACGCCACACCGAATCACCCGGGTCCGGGTCACCAGCAGGCGCCTCCAGCCACGCATCCAGCAGCTCCACCTCGCCACCATTGCGCTCCAGCGGGGGCACGTCCGCGTAGGGATCGGGGTTGAGGCGGCCGTCGTGCCAGGCCCAGGTGAAATACCCCAGGTTCACCAACGCGAGAAACAGGATCAGCCAGCGCATTCGGCGCCCTCCCAGCGCGACAGCTCCCAGAGGCCGTCCAGCACCAGGTTCGGGAAGATCGTGGACTCTGCACGCAACACCGGCGCCAGCCAGTAGGCATCCCCCCCCGTCAGCCAGCAGGCCGCGCCCGCCCGCTCTGCGGTCCGCGAGCGCGCGATCAAGCCATCCAGCGCGCCGGCCAGCCCCAGGCTCCATCCGCGCTCCAGGGCCTCGGTGCTGTTCAGGCCCGGCGCGGTCTCCAGGTCATCCGGCCACTGCGTGGCCTCGCGCGGCGCAATGCGATCTGTCAGACGCGTCTGCAGCGCCTCCCAGCCGAGCTGGCGCCCCGGCAACAGATAGCCTCCCGCATGGCGACCGTCCGCCTCCAGTACATCCACGGTGACGGCGGTGCCAGCATCGACCAGGATCATCGGCGCATCGCAGCGGGCCCGCGCCGCGACCAGCGCGCAGTAGCGATCGACGCCCAGCTGCCCCGCCGCATAGTCGATCCGCAGGCCATGCGGGCCGTTCGCCGGCACCGTCACCGCGTGTACCGGCGCGTCGATCCCGGCGGACGCCAGTTCGGCCGAGAACGCCTCCTCGCGCTCGCCGGGCCCGACCCGCGACAACCAGACGGCCGTGAGCGGGGCCTCGCGCGCCATCGAGGCCAGGCCACGGACACAACCGGCCGGGTCGCGATTCGCCCCGGACCCCAGCACTTCGCCCTCCGCGTTGCGCACCTGCCACTTCACACGGGTACTGCCGATATCCACCAGGGCAATGTCAGCCATGTTCGCAACTCCGTACCGAGACCTCGCCCGAATGCAGGTGCCGGATCGCACCGTCGTCGAACTGCACAACCAGGCAGCCGCTCGCCGGATCGATTCCATGCGCCTGTCCGCGGGCGCCGTCATCCAGGATTTCGACCGGCCGGCCGCGCAGGCAGTCCAGCCGTACCAGCTCACGCTCCAGCGGCACAAGCCCTTCGCCCATCAACAGCGGATGCAGGCGACATTGCTCCGCGATCACCCGGGCTGCAAGCTCCAGGAGCTCTGGAACCGGGCCGGGGAGCTGGGTCGCGAGATCGGTCACCGCGCGGTCCAGCTCCAGGCCACCGGCGCCTTGCCGGTTGAGACCAATCCCCACCACCAGCCAGCCTGGCTGGCCACCACTCGCCGCGCGCTGCTCCACCAGGATGCCGCCCAGCTTGGCGGCATCGACCATCAGGTCATTGGGCCACTTGAGTCGCACACCTTCCAGACCCAGCGCTTCCAGCGCACGGATGACCCCAACGCCAACCCCGACCGGATAGGCGGGCGGCACCCGCCCCTGCATGATGGGCCATGCCAGCGACAGCGCCAGGCTCGCCCCCGGAGGCGAATGCCAGACGCGACCGCGCCGCCCGCGACCCGCTGTCTGGGCCTGCGCCACGCAGGCGCGTGGCAGATCGCCCGCCTCGGGGCGGGTCTCCAGCAGATAGCGGTTGGTCGAGTCCACCGACTCCAGCACCTCGACCGCCGGCGCCGTCACACCCGCCCCGTCGACCAGGCGTTCGACACGCGCTTTCAGGCGTGCGCTCTCCGGCGCCATAATGCAAACTGTGAACGCGGTCTCGGTCATCGGGATCAGTACTCGGCTCGCATCCGGGCCAGGGGGAACAGGGCTTGCATACAAGGCACCATGGTAAGCATTCCGGTCGGACGGTGCTGCGCCTGCTGATACTGGTGGCGGGGCTGGCTCTGGCCGGCACCAGCGCGGCCGAGCTCTACTCCTTTCGCGATGCCTCCGGGGCCCGGGTCCTGACCGACGAGCGCCCGCAGGGCGTTCCCTACGAGACCATCCGTTCGCCCGGCGGCGCCGGCACGGTCACCTCGACACCCGGCGGTGGAAACTGGTCACCCAGTCAGATCTTCGTGTTCCAGGGCCCGGGTGGAGAGCGCCTGATCACCAACCAGCGTCAGCAGAATAGCGGCATGGAGCTGATCGCTACCTACGGCCGACCGACCGCCCGCGCGCGTTGCGGCGCCCGCGCCCGCAATGCCCTGGCCACCGGCGGTGGCGACTTCGCGGACCTCATCCACAACGCCGCCCACCGCCAGGGCGTGGACCCGGCGCTGGTGCAGTCGGTGATTCACGTGGAGTCCTGCTTCGATCCGCAGGCGGTATCCCGGGTGGGCGCGCACGGCTTGATGCAGCTGATGCCCGCTACAGCCGCCGATCTCGGGGTGACCGACCGCTTTGATCCCGCCCAGAATATCGATGGCGGCACGCGCTACCTGGCCGCCATGCTCGATCGCTTCGAGGGGGATCTGGATCTCGCCCTGGCCGCCTACAATGCCGGCCCCGGCGCGGTGGAACGGCATGGCGGCGTGCCCCCGTTTCGCGAGACGCAGAACTACATCCAGCGCATCCGCGCCCAGTATGGCGGCAACGGGCGGCCCGACTGACGACCCTCAGGCCTTGGGCTTGTCCCGGCCGCAGTTCCAGCACTGGGTGAACTGCGGCTCGATCACCTCGCCGCAGCGCGGACACTTCCAGTCGCGGCCGTCGTGTTCGGGCTCGCCCTCCAGGTATTCCAGGATGATGGCGCGCGCCTCCTCGGCCTGTTCCTCGTGCACCACCATAATGCGGGCCCAGGTCTCGGTCGGCGGGACTTCCCCGACGGCACCGTAAAGCCCGGCCTGGTTCACGTAGGCCGGGATGCCGGCCTCCTGCAGCAGGGTCTCGATGAACCCGGCCATCACCGGGTCGGCGGCAGAATAGACGGTCCTCATGATCGCGACCGTAGCACGCAGCCCGGACCCGGCGCAGCGGCGGCGGTGCCTACTGCACGGTGCCCTGGTTGGCGGCCTGGAAGTACTCCATCGCCTTCTGGATGGCGAAGAACGGGGCCTCGTCGAGGGCGATCTGCGTATGCGGCAAGTTGATGTCCGCGTAGTACTTGCGCATGGCCAGCACGTGGATCGGCAGCTCGCGCGCGAACATCGGATTTTCGAAGTTGAAGTACTGCCCGAGCCCCAGCACGAGGTCCTGGCGTTCTTCGGCCGTCAGGCTCTCCGGCGACACCACGACATCCGGCAGCTGCCCGGCCTGGCCATCGACCGAGACCACCACCTGGCGATCGCCTTCGGCCGCGGCGGGGATATCGTCCCCAGTCACGAGCTGCAGGTTCTCGGACAGGTCCAGGTAGCCCTTGGACAGGATATGGCCGTGGGGCTGAAACACCTTGCTGGACATGTTCACTGCCCACAGCTCCAGGGTCTCCTTGAGGTCCTGGGCCGCCTGCACCTCGCCCAGGGCGAACAACTGCCGGGCGTAGAGGATGTCCCAGACCCAGACCTGACCGTATTCGGGCAGCTCGCCTTCGGCGACCACCGAGACCTTGTGCAGCTCCGGCTGTGCCTCGTCGCGCGCGTGCAGTGTCAGGGTAAATTCGGCCAACGGACTTCTCCTTACGGCAGCGCGTTTCGCGCTGCATGATCAAGCATTCAAGTATAGCCACCAGCGCCGAGACAGCGCAGTTCAGGTACGCCGCCCGGGGACTTCCAGGACCGTTCCGGGCCGTCCCAACCGACCCCGGTTCACGGAACTGACATAATGCCGTCATAGACTCTCGGTCCCACTTCTGCCGCGAGTCGTGCATGCCGGATGCCGACGTGACCCAAACCGACCTGTTCCTCAACCGCGAACTGTCCCTGCTGGAATTCAACCGCCGGGTACTCGCCATCGCCCAGGACCCGGCCTTCCCGCTCCTGGAACGCCTGCGCTACCTCAGCATTTCCTCCACCAACCTGGACGAATTCTTCGAGGTCCGCGTGGGCTCGCTGCGCCAGCAGGTCGAACTGAACGTGCAGGCCCCGGGCCCGGATGGCCTCTCGGCCGCTGAACAGCTGCGCCAGATCGCGCCGCGCGCCCACGACCTGGTGGAACAGCAGTACAGCACCCTGAACGACGAACTGATCCCGGCACTCGCAGCGGAGGGGATCCACTTCGTTCGGCGCACCCACTGGGACGCGGCCCAGCGGGACTGGGTGCGGGAGTACTTCCGCGAACAACTCCAGCCAGTCCTCAGCCCGATCGGCCTGGACCCGGCCCATCCGTTCCCGCGCATCCTCAACAAGAGCCTGAACTTCATCGTCACCCTCAAGGGCAAGGATGCCTTCGGGCGGGAATCCGGCCGCGCCGTGGTCCAGGCCCCGCGTTCCCTGCCGCGCCTGGTACGGCTGCCGCGGGAGGTCGCCAGCGGCGACAACGACTTCGTGCTGCTGTCGTCCATCCTGCATGCGCACGTGGACGAGCTGTTCCAGGGCATGAAGGTCACCGGCTGCTACCAGTTCCGGCTGACCCGCAACTCGGACCTGTTCGTGCAGGAGGAGGAGATCGACGACCTCCTGAACGCCCTGGAGGGCGAGCTGCCCCAGCGCAACTACGGTGCCGGCGTGCGCCTCGAGGTCGCGGACAACTGCCCGCAGGAGGTCGCGGAGTTCCTGCTGCAGCAATTCCACCTGGAGCCGGACGACCTCTACCAGGTCACCGGACTGGTCAACCTGAACCGTCTGATGGCCGTGCACGAACTGGTGGACCGCCCGGACCTCAAGTTTCCCCCGCTGGTCCCGGCCCTGCCCCGCAGTGACACGAGCGGCAGCGGCATCTTTGCCTGCATCCGCGACCAGGAGCTGCTGCTGCATCACCCCTACCAGTCGTTCATGCCGGTGGTCGACTTCCTGCGCCAGGCGGCGGCGGATCCGCGGGTGCTGGCCATCAAGCAGACGCTCTACCGCACCGGCACCCGCTCGCCGCTGGTCGAGATCCTGATCGAGGCGGCGCAGGCCGGCAAGGAGGTCACCGTCGTGATCGAGCTGCGGGCGCGCTTCGACGAGGCCGACAACATCGAACTGGCCAACCGCATGCAGGACGCCGGGGTCCACGTCACCTACGGCGTGGTCGGCTACAAGACCCACGCCAAGCTGGCGCTGGTCGTGCGCCGCGATGGCGACCGCATCACCCGCTACGCCCACCTGGGCACCGGGAACTATCACTCCGGCACCGCCAAGGCCTATACCGACTTCGGCCTGCTGACGGCCGATCCGGTGCTTACCGAGGACGTCCACCGCGTGTTCCTCCAGCTCACCGGCCTGGGCAAGGTGACCCGGCTGCGCCAGCTGCTCCAGGCGCCGTTCCGCCTGCATGCCGCGATGCTCGAGAAGATCCAGCGCGAGATCGACAACCACCAGGCCGGGAAGCCCGCCCGCATCGTCGCGCGCATGAACTCGCTCAACGAGGCGAAGATCATCCAGGCCCTCTACAAGGCTTCGCAGGCGGGCGTCCCCATCCAGCTGGTCGTGCGCGGCATCTGCAGCCTGCGCCCCGGGGTGCCCGGCATCTCGGAAACCATCGAGGTGCGCTCGGTCCTGGGCCGGTTCCTGGAACACTCCCGCGTGTTCTATTTCGAGAACGGCGGCGACCCCGAGGTGTTCCTGTCCAGCGCCGACTGGATGCCGCGCAACTTCTTCCGCCGCGTCGAGGTGGCCTTCCCCGTACGCGACCCGGACCTGCGCGACCGCGTCGCCGAGGAATCCCTGTTCAACTACCTGCAGGACAGCTCCACCGCCTGGGCACTGCAGCCCGACGGCAGCTACCAACGCATCCGGCCAACCGCGGGCGAGATCCCCTATTCCGCCCAGGAATCCCTGACCGCCCAACTGTCGGGTGCCACCACGGGCTGAGCGACCCTCTGTCTCGCCGACTTCAGAATCCCTCATTAGCAACGAGCTTCAGCCAATTGCAGGGAACGTTCTCCCAGGCGTTGGCTCCCTTCCGCCGCGGTAGGGTGCCGTTGAGCGCAGCGAAACGCACCATTTCCGGCGTCGTGCCAATCCCTTGATGGGATTCGCTGCGCTCATCCCATCCTGCGACCCGGCGGCTGGCTGAACGTCATGGCTAGTCAGGTCAGGATTTGTCGTGGTCCCGGTCCGCTGAAGCGGTGCCGGAACGCGAGACATCGTGCATCCCGCCCAGCAAGCTGACCTCGGCGTCGCCGTGCCGCAGCAGGTCCTGCAGCAGGACCACGATCCCGGCCACGCAGAGGAACAGCCCGAAATTCAGGCCGATCGACTGCACATGGCGGAGCACAAAGAAGAATTCCGCCTCCTGCGCCGGAATCCACAGGATCGGCGCCATCACCCCCAGCAGCGCCACGAATGCGTACACCATGAAGCGAATGAAATGCACCGGGACCCTGCGGATGCTCAAGCCGTAGACGATGGTCGCCACGATCAGCACACTCGCCGTCGCCTGAACCGCAATCATGGCCCGGTCGGTGATGAACACGTACCGACCCTCCTCGTAGGTGGCTTCGCTGAGCCCGCCGAACACCGCCACCAGCAGCGCATTCCCGATCACATAGACCAGGCTGAGCAGGAAGGGCAGTGCCAGCAACCGGTTGTGTCGCATCAACCGAAACCCGGTCGCCGACCACCAGATGCCGACCCACAGCGGCACCGCGAGTACTTAGATCCAGACCACAATGTCAGCATCCTGCGTTCCTTGTGTCCGGTTCGGAATAGGGGCTCACTCGAACTCCAGTTCCAGCTTGTGGCGCGCCCAGTCCTCGCGTTCCGCATCCAGATCGGCGCGCGTTAGCGGGTGGGTATCCAGCCAGTCGGGCGCGAAGGTCAGCGTCAGACCCTCCTGCGTCGCCTCGATGCGCTCCAGCGGCACCGGATCCGGCGCGCGCGAACGATGCAGCAACACGGCCAGACGCAGCAGGGCCGCCATGAACAGCAGCGGCCGCGCGCGATCCTCTCGCACCCCGGACAACAGCTTGGGCTTCAGCCCGCCCCGGTGCAGGCGCACCAGCCACGCCAGCTCGGCCTGTTCGGGCTGCGAGAAACCCGGCAGGTCGGCCCAGGTGAGGATGTACTCCCCATGTTTGTGGTATTTGCTGTGGGCCAGTGCCAGGCCGATCTCGTGCAGTTCGGCCGCCCAATCCAGGCGTTCCGCGTCGTCCTCGCCGAGCTCCCAGGCGGCGCGAACGGCGGTCACCAGGCGCGCCACCGTCGCCTGCACCCGCTCCGCCTGGGACGCATCGACCGCGAACCGCCGGCGCAGATGGTGAATGGTGCTGCCACGCACGTCCTCGTGCCGAAAACGTCCCAGAAGGTCGTGAATCACGCCCTCGCGCAGGGCCCCGTCCGAGGGGTGCAGCCGTTCGATCCCCAACGCCTCGAAGGCACCCAGAAGCACCGCAAGGCCACCGGCAATCACGGGCGCCCGGTCCTCGGCCAGACCAGGCCATTTCAGCCGCTTGATGGCCCCCTGCTCGATCAGCGCATCGCGGAGCCGCTCCAGGTTCTCGCGGCTTACACCCGGCGCCTCGTCCAATTCCCCCTCATGCACCATGCGGTCCAGCGCCAGGATCGTACCCGACGCCCCCAGCGCCTGCTCCCAGCCGGCCGCGCGGTAGGCACTCGCGATCGGTTGCAGCTCCCGCTGCGCCTGCAGTTGCGCGGCTGCGAAGGCCTTGCGCGTCAGTTTGCCATCGGCGAAGAAGCGCTGGGTGAACGTCACGCAGCCCATCTCCAGGCTCTCGGCCA
The DNA here is from genome assembly GCF_001999325.1 of Thioalkalivibrio versutus. Taxonomy (GTDB): domain Bacteria; phylum Pseudomonadota; class Gammaproteobacteria; order Ectothiorhodospirales; family Ectothiorhodospiraceae; genus Thioalkalivibrio; species Thioalkalivibrio versutus. The sequence continues at coordinate 85,166 of NZ_MVAR01000003.1, read as the reverse complement.
GGACCGGCTCGAAGCGCTCTCCAATAATGAATTCGGTACTGCCGCCACCGATATCCATCACCAGCCGGCGGCCGCTATCGTCCGCCAGCGCATGCGCCACACCCAGGTAGATCAGCCGCGCTTCCTCGCGTCCGGCAATGATCTCCACCGGATGCCCCAGGGCCTCTTCCGCCGCGCGCAGGAAGGCGCGGCTGTCGTCCATCTGGCGCAAGGTGTTGGTGCCGACCACGCGCACGCAGCCGCGCGGCAGCTGCCGCAGTCGCTGGCCGAAGCGATCCAGACAAGCCAGGGCACGCTGCCCCACCTCCGGATCCAGCTGTCCATCGGGATCCAGACCGCTGGCAAGACGCACCGTCTCCTTGATGCGGTCGACCTTCAGGACCTCGCCGTCCTGGCGCCGTGCCACGATCATGTGAAAGCTGTTGGAACCCAGATCAACGGCCGCAACCGTCTCGGCATCGTTCTCCGTGTGCATGTTCAATCCGCCTCACCGCCGGCCAGCCGTTCGAGGATACGTCGAGGCAGGTGCCAGGCGAGCTGCATGGGGCCCGGCAGCGCGCCCGTCAATCCGCAGGCATCGCCCTTGCCCATATGAACCAGACTCCGCCCGCCCGTCGTGCCCAGCAGACAGCTTACGAGCAGCGACAGGTCCGGCTCGTGTCCCACGATCACCAGGCCGCCATCCGCCGGGAGATTGCGGGCCAGGGCCTCGACCTCCAGCCCCGTGGGTTGTCCGGGCGCCAGCCATTTCTTCTGCCGCACCGGGACATCCAGCGCCTGGGACAGGGGGATCGCCGTCTGGCGGGCCCGCAGATAGGGGCTGCAAAGGAGCTCGACCGATCCCGGCAGCAGATCCCCGAGCGCCTGCGCCATGCGTACCGCACTCACCTGGCCCTTGTCGGTCAGCGGCCGGTCACGATCCGCCCCGTCCCAGTCGCCGGGGTTTCCGGCCTGGGCGTGCCGCACCAGCACCAGCCGCGGTGCGCGCATCCCGCTCAGTCCGCCCCCGGCCGCAGCAGAAACAGGGAGTACCACTCCTCGGGCGCGGACCACTGTGCCGCATGTTCGAGCCCGGCCGCCATCAGCAGACGGTCGATGGCCTCGCGGCTGAACTTGCGCGAGATCTCGGTCCGGATCACCTCGCCTTCGGCGATCTCCAGAACCGCCTCCGGCTCCGACACGCGCACCGTCTGCTGTCGCCGCGACACCAGGTGCATCTCGATCCGCGAGAGGTCTTCGACGAACGGAGCGCGATGCTCGAAACCCTCCGGATCGAAGTCCGCCCCCAACTCGGTATTCAACACCGACAGCAGGTTCAGGTTGAATGCCGCGGTTACCCCCGCCGCATCGTTGTAGGCCGCCTCCAGGACCGGGCGCGGCTTGACCCGGTCCAGCCCCAGCAGCAGCCGGTCTTCGGGGTTCATGGTGTCGCGGATTCGTCGCAGCAGTGCAGCCGCCTCGGCGTCCTCGAAATTCCCCAGACTGCTGCCGAGAAAGGCAAACAGGCGCGGACCGTCGGCTTGCGCACCGGAAACATCGGCCAGATGGGTCAGCGCCGCCGCATAGTCCCCGCACAGGCTGTCCACCCGCATCTGATCGAAGCGCTGCAGGAGTCGCGCGCCGGCCTCGTCGAGGATCTCGCCACAGACATCGTTCGCGACGTAATGGGGCGCGGAGACGCGGGCTTCCAGCGCCGCCAGCAGGTACTCGGTCTTGCGCGACGTCCCGCTGCCGAGTTCAAACAGCGTGCGCGCCCCGGACGCCTCCAGGATCGCTTCGGCATGCCGCTCCAGCAGGTCGGCCTCCAGGCGCGTGGGGTAATACTCCGGGGTATCGCAGATCGCATCGAACAGCTGCGATCCGCGCGCATCGTAGAAATACTTCGGCGGCAGGGACCGGGGCGGCTCAAGCATCCCCGCGCGGAAATCGGCCAGCAAGTCGGCGTGGGCGTCGCGTTCCTCCACCACCTGGCGGCTGTAACGAGGGGAAATAGAGACAGCACTGGGTTCGGCGGACATCCGGGCTTCCGTATCGGGGTGGTTTGCGGCACGCTAGCACGAAACCCCGGACGCCCCAACTGACCCTAGCCATGTGCCGACACCTCGCCTATCTGGGTCCTCCGATCACGCTGCGCAGCCTGATCCTGGATCCGCCACACAACCTGATCGAGCAAGCCATGGCCCCGCAGGAGCTGGTGTATGCCCGCGTCAACGCCGACGGCTTCGGCTTCGGGTGGTTTGGCGAGGGGGGCATTGCGCGCCACTACCGGCGCGCCGATCCGCTCTGGCAGGATCCCAACCTGGTGGATCTGGCCAGCGACATGACCCAGCCCCTGTGGATTGCGGCCATCCGCAGTGCAACCCCCGGCTTCGGCGGCGACACCGTCAACGCCCAGCCATTCGCCCGCGACGGCCTGCTGTACAGCCACAACGGCCTGATCAGCCGCTTCCGTCCCGACATCCGGCGCCAGATCCAGAACATCCTCAGCCAGGAGGTCGAATCGAGCATCGAGGGAACCACCGATTCCGAATACCTCTTCGCCCTGGTCCGCCAATACCTGGCCGATGACGACAACGCGACGCTGGAGGGCGCCCTCGGCGAGGCGTTCTCCACCGTGGAGACCTGGCTGGGTGCCGACACCGCCCTGCTGAACGTGATCCTGTCCGACGGCCGCCGCATCATCGCCAGCCGCCATGCGGTCAATGCGCCCTGTCCCAGCCTCTACTACACCACCGATGACGAGACGTTCCCCGACGACAGCGTGGTCGTGGCCTCCGAGCCCCTTACCGACCGCGAACGCTGGCGCCCGGTCCCACCCGGCCATCTTCTAATCCTCGATCCCGACGAACCGCCGGAACTCCTGGCGCTGTAACACGCTCCACCGGATATGAATGCCGCCCATCCGCAGCCGAGTGCAAGCCCGCACCCATCCGACCTCCTGGACTGCCTGGCGACCCAGCACGACCGCCTGAACACGGCACTGGAGTCGACACCGGGGAACGAATGGCGCAATCAGTATCACCCGGACCTGAGTCCCATCGGGTGGCACTACGCCCATTGCCATTTCATCGAGGCGGTATGGCTACACGAACGCATCCTGGGTGAACCACCGCCAGATCGGCGCGACTGGCACGATCTCTACTTCCCGGAACAGAGCCCGAAGTGGCGCCGCGGCGGAAGACTCCCGACGCGCCAATCCCTGCTGGAATGGGGCCAGGCCAGCCAGCAACACCACCTGGACTTGTTGCACAACCATCCGGCGGTGCGTCGCCATCCCCTGCTCGAGCGGGACTACCTGACCGGTTTTCTCGCGCAGCACCACGCCATGCACCTGGAAAGCCTGGAGCAGGTGCGCTGGTTCGCCCGTCTGCATCGCCCCGCCCCACCCCGAGCGCAGGAGCCAAAACCGGCACTGGCGGCCGGCGGCGACTGGATCGAGTGCCCGGCCGGCGAACATGTCAGCGGTAGCGACGCGGCGACCGCCTTCGACAACGAGCGGGGCCTCCACCCGGTCCGGCTCGCGCCCCACACGATCCGCTCCCATCCGGTCTCCAATGCCGAGATCGCCGCGTTTATCGAGGCCGGAGGCTACCGCCCGGGCCCCCACTGGGACCCGCCGGGTCGAACCTGGCTGGTACAAACGGGCATCGAGGCACCTCTCGGGTGGTGGAAGCTACCCGACGGGACCCGGGTACAAACCCTCCCCCACGGCACCCAGGCACTCGATCCGCATGCACCCGCCGTCGGACTCTCCTGGTTCGAGGCCTCGGCCTACGCCCGCTGGGTGGGCGCCCGCCTCCCCCACGAACACGAATGGGAACACGCCGCCCAGGCCGGGCGGTTGCGCGCCACGGGCCAGGTATGGGAATGGTGCGGCAACCCCTTTCAGCCCTACCCGGGCTTCCAGCCCTTTCCGTACAAGGAATACTCCCTACCCTGGTTCGACGGCGAACACTACGTTCTGCGCGGCGGAAGCGCCTGGAGCGATCCATTGCTCACCCGCTCTACAATGCGCAACTTCTTCACCCCCGAAAAACGCCACGTGTTCGCCGGCCTCCGGCTTGCGCGCAATCTGTAGAGGTTCATGAACATGCGACCGAAGAACACTCCCCTCGCGTCCCGCCCGTCCTGGCTCGTCGCCGGGCTCGCCGCCCTGGTCCTGGCGTTTCCGGCTACGGCCATCGCCAGCGACGGCGGAACCACGCTGGCCCTGACCGGCAAGGCCGAGCGCCAGGTCGCCAACGACCACATGACCGTGCTGATGACGACCGAGGCCCGCGCCCCGGAGGCCGCCACGGCCGCTGCCACCGTCAACCGCAACATGCAGGCCGCACTGGAACGCGCCGGCGAACAGGATGGGATTGACGCGCGCACCATCGGCTATTCCACCCGCGCCATTCACGACTCCGACGACCGCAGCCGCATCAATGCCTGGCTGGTCCAGCAGAACCTGGAACTGACCGGAGCCGATTTCGATCGGTTGACCGAACTGGTCGGCGCGCTCCAGCAGCGGGACCTCAACGTCAGCCAGATCCGATTCTCCCTCAGCCCCGAGGCACGCCAGGAACATCGCGAGGCGATGATCGAAGAGGCCATGGAAGACCTGAAGGAACAAGCGCGCGTCATCGCCCGCTCGCTGGGGGCCACGCACCTGCGCACACTGGAAGTGGAACTGCCGGACGATCACTACGATCGGCCACAGCCCATGATGGCCATGCGCGCCATGGACGAGTCAGCCAGCCAGCCGTCGCTGGAGGCCGGGCATTCCACCCTGACCCTCAGCGTGCGTGGACGCCTGCAGGCCCTGGGCGCCGAGACCCTGCGCGTCACCCCGCGTTAGCACCTACCTCACCGCAGGGTGCCGTGAGGTGCCAGCCGAACCGCACCGTTCCCATGCAGGCCCCGGTCCCCGAGCGCCCCGCGCCACGATCGGTGCAATTCGCTGCGCTCATTGGCACCCTACGTCGTTCATGATCAGGGATAGCCCTCGGATATGTAGAGTCCGTAAACCGCCCCTCGGCGGGCTACCAACGGGCGCCACAAGGCCGTACGCAGCCCAAGCCGACGCCCGCAGCAAACAGCCCCCAATCCTCATCCCGGCCACAGCGCTCCCCTTCTCGTCATCCCGGCCGTAGCGCAGCGAAGAGCCGGGATCTCCTCACGCACGAACACCCCGACGCCTGTGCCACCTCCAACGATGGAGATCCCGGATAACCGCTACGCGGTTTCCGGGATGACAGGGGTTGGGTGGCCATTCTGAGGGTTAGACGGTCATTCCGAACGTGGGTGCATCCATCCAGCCCCAATCCCCCGGCCGTTATCCCGGTGGGACGATCCTTTCCCATCATCCCGGCCACAGCGCTCCCGTTCTCGTCATCCCGGCCGTAACGCCCCCGTTCCCGTCATCCCGGCCGTAGCGCAGCGAAGAGCCGGGACCTCCCCGCGCACAAACACCCCGACGTCTGTGCCACCTCCAACGATGCAGATCCCGGATAACCGCTGCGCGGTTTCCGGGATGACGGGCTCACGGTGAGGATCCGGGCGACCGATGGGCTTGGTACTCCATGCCATCGCCGTTTATGCATTGCGTCTCCCTGAGGATCGAAACGCATCAGGGGCACCGCAACCACCCCGCACTCCTCCGCGCCTAGTAGAGGCATTGACGGAAAAATGAACGCGTGCGGGAAACGGTGTGATTCGCGGACGGACTCGAGCGGCTTTAGCGGGCGAGTTCCAGCACCAGTTCGCCGTCGCGGACCTCGATGGACTCGATGCCCGCGCGCAGTTGCTGGAAGGGCTCCAGCGCCAGCAGGTCTTCGTCCTTCAGCCCGCCCAGCCAGGCATCCGGCAGCGGGATTCCGGCGACGCTGACACCGACCAGGCGCGCATGCACCCGCCCATCCTCGGTCTCGAAGCGGACACCCGAGCGGACATTCAGGACACGGCCCCCAAGGAGTGGGATATCGGCCGGAACATCAATACGCACCCGAGTGCTGACCTGCCCCGGCGTCAGACGCATGGCCACGCGTCCGGCCAAGTCCGGGTCCTGGGCGATCAGGGCATTCAATTCGCGCTCGCTGAAGCGCACGCTGCGTGCCTCGGCGCGTTCCTCGTAGAGTTCCGGGACCAGCGGCTCGGCCTCGGCGTCGAGATCGATGATCGGGTCACCGGGTGCCTGGTCCGGGCGGGGCTCGGCATCGCGCGGCCCCAGCGCCTGCAACTTGGCCTCCAGCTCGGCCTGCTCCTCGACGTCCAGCGTCACCGCCTCGGGCTCACCCGACTGCAGGTGGATGACACCCCAGAAGCCGGCCCACAACGCAGCCAGGATTAACAGGACAATCAGGTAGCGCGGGGGACGCCCGGTAGAACGGTACTGGATGGGCGCGGAGGGTTCGTTGTTCTTGGCCATGCCGGACTCTCGCAGATCAGGACGGCGTCATGGTCGCACAAAGGCGCAACCATGGCCCGCCCGGCCAGGGAGACGGATCAGAGGAAATCGAACAGCGACAGTCGGTTCACCTGGGTATAGGTCTGCTGCGCGGCCTGCAGGGCCACCTGCTGCTGGTTGAAGCGGCTGATCGCCTCGGCGTAGTCCAGGTCGCGAATCTCGGACACCGCGCTGTTCAGGTCCACCAGCCGGTCCTCGTTCAGATCTTTTTGCTGATCAAAGGTCTTCAGGCGTGACCCCACCTCGGCGCGGATATCGCTGAAATTCCCCAGCACGGTGTCCAGGTCGGCCAGTGCAGTGTTGCTGGCCGTCGCCAGGTTGGCCCGGCTCGTACCGCTGGCGCCGCCCTCTTCCAGGGCCGCGATGATCGCGTCCAGGGTCTCGAACACACTCTTGTTCTGCGCCGGCCTGGAAAGCACCTGGTCATTAGTTGCAGGTGTTCCACTCACCGTAACGGAACGGCCTGCAAACTCGATCGCAGCACCTGGGACGTAATCGCCCGCCACGGGACCGTCACCGTCGAGAAGAGAAACACGCTCCCCTTCATCGAAAGGAATTTCACCGTCCTCACCCACCTGATAAACGCCATAACTGAAACTGCCGTCGTCATTTTCTTCAAACCGGATCATGTACTCGTCAGTCGTCAAGGAAGACTGATTTGCTACGCCCGTTTGCTCTACTACCAGCCGACTGCCGGCCCCACGGTTCGCAACCTCGGCCCCGACACGCCCATCGTTCTCCGGAATATCCATGAACACGCGCGCACCGGTATCGCCCACCGGGATCTTCCGGTTGGCCGAGATCGCCACCTCGCGGACGCTGCCCGTACCTTCGGCTCCCTTGTAGCGCACCTCACCCGTGCCATCCTGCTGGAAGGGCTGCTGCAACGACTTCGTGCCGGCGAAGAGGTATTCGCCGTTCGGGTCCTTGGTGTTCGCGATATCGAACATCCCTTCGCGCAGCTGGCGCAGCTCGCCGGCGAGATAGCTACGGGTCTCGTTGGTCTGGCTGTCGTTGTTGCCGGCCACCACCAGTTCGCGTGCGCGCTGCAGCAGGTCGGTCCCGCTTTGCAGGGCCGATTCCTCCTGCTGCAGGCGCGGCTGGGTGTTGTCGATATTGCGCTGGTATTGCTTGGTGGCCTGGATGATGCGTTCGAACTGATTGACCTGGGTCGCACCGCTCGGGTCATCGGACGGCGACAGGATGCGCTCGCCCCGTCCCATCTGCAGCGAGGTCCGGTTGAGCTCCGTCTGGCCGCGCTGGATCTGGTCGATCCCGGTCTGGAAGATCTGGGTGGTCGAAATACGCATGTTCGTGTCTCCCGGTGGGCGCTAGCGGCGGACCGCGCCGAGCAGTGTATCGAACAGCGAATTGCTGACCGAGATGACCTGGGCCGCCGCCTGATAGGCCTGCTGATAGCGGATCAGGTCCGCCGCCTCTTCGTCCAGATTGACGCCGGACACCGCCTCGCGCTGGGCGCGCGCCTGCTCCAGTTGCGCATCGGCGGATTCCTGCGCGACCTGCGCCTGGCGGGTGCGCGTGCCGACATTGGCCAACAGGCTGTTGTAGCCATCCCCGAAGGTACGATCACCGCCCACCAGCCGTTCATCCGACAGATCGTTCATCGCCAGCATGTTGCGGTTATCGCCCGGATGGTCCTCATTGCTTCTCACCACGAAGGTATCCCCTTCCGCTGGCGTGCCGCGGATCTCCATCTCCCAGCCTTTGAACGCAATGGTTGTCACGCCGTCAGGGCCGGTCTCAACGGTTGGATCGTCATCACCGTCGACAACAAACCCATCCCCATCAAACTCGACGGTAACCGAATCCAAGTCGAGGGCGTCGGCGTCCACCGCGCGAACCGAGGCGATCGTGGCATCCCCTTTGTTGTCCTCGCCGAGGTCGGCCCGCACGGCGGCCGCAGCCGCAATCCTAGAGGGGTCTGTCATCTCCACAGACAAATCCCGCGCGCCGTTGCGCGTCGGCTGGATCAGCCACTCGTCCCCGTCCACGGCATTCGTAATTTCCCCGATATTCACCTTGATCCCGTCGAATTCGAGCACGCCGTTGTCGAATGTTTCCGAGGTGCCATCAGACAACCGGGTCAACTCGTATTCGCCCCCGACATTACGCAGACGGTAGTCGGACGTTGTCATGGCGCGGACATCCGTGATCTCCACTTCCGGGACACCACCGGACTCATTTCCCGGGAACCCACGCACGGTCGGATCGCTGATCCCGAAAATATCCGCGCCCAGATTGCCCTCCAGGTCCAGCCCGAGATTGTTCTGCTGGTTGAATTCCTCACCGATACTGATCGCGAGGCGGCCCAGGGTGTTCTGGGCCTCGTCGATGATGCCGGTCCGGGTCTCCAGCAGTGCACCCAGCTCGCCGCCCTGGATGAAGCGGGAGATGTTGACCGGATCGCCGCTGGTGGCCAGTCCGATGTCCGGGGAGCGCGGGTCGCCCGTGAGCGACTCGGCGACCAATTCACGGTTGTTACCGCCCAGTACCAGCGCCTGGCCGTTGCCGACGAACACATTGACCGCGCCGTCGTCCTGCTCGGTGATGCGGACGTTCACTTTCTCCGCCAGCTGGTTCAGCACGCGGTCGCGCTGGTCCAGCAGATCGTTCGGGGTGCCTTGGGTGGACTTGGACACGATCTCGCGGTTGAGCCCCGCGACCGCCTCGGTCAGCGAGTTGATCTCGTCGACGTTGGTACGGATCTGGCCGTTGATGATGTCGCGCTGCTCCTCGATGCGCCGGTCGATCGAGGCGAATCGCTCGGCCAGAGACTCCGCTTCGGTCAGGAAGACCGTGCGCGCGGCGCTGGAGGTAGGGTCGTTGGCCAGATCCTGGCCGGCGTCGAAGAAGTCCTGCAGCACCGGTGTCAGCCCCGAACTGGAACTGCCCAGCAGGTCGTCGATGCGCCCGGCCAGCGAGGCCTTCAGCTCGGCATTCGACTGATCCGAGATCGAGTTGCGTAGCTGCGTATTCACGAAATCGTCGGAGATACGGCGGATCGTGTCCACCTGCACGCCCTGGCCCTGGAAGCTGCCCCCCAGGAACTGCGGCGTCAGGTTGGACAGCTCGGTGCGCTGGCGGCTGTAGCCTTCGGTCGCCGAGTTCGCGATGTTGTTGCTGGTCGTGCCAATCGCGCGCTGGAACGCCAGCAGCGCGGAGGTGCCGATGCCGGACGCGCTCATGCCCGTGCCTCCCGCGACAACGCCTGTTTAATCATCGGACTGGGCCATTTCTGCTTCATGCTCTACCCCTTGGTACGGGTAACGGCCGCATCGGCCGCGACTTGAGTCGATCCACTGTCACGATGCGCGGCCATCTGGTCGCGCACCCGCAGGACCTTGTCCGCATAAGCCGGGTCGGTGGCATAGCCGGCGTCCTGCAGCTCGCGGATGTACTGCGCGTCATCGCCGGCCTGCAGGGCCCGGTGGTAACGCGGATTGTTGCGAATGAAATCGACGTAATCGGAGAACGACTCGGACGGATCGGCATAGGCCCGGAAGCGTGCCTGTTCGCGCTGGGCGACGCCCTCGCGGAACTCCAGCGTCCCCACGGAGACGCGATCGCCATCCCAGCGGCTGTCGGCCTTGATCCCGAACAGGTTGAAACTCGGCTGGCCGTCGGCCCGCGACGGCACGTGCTGCCCCCAGCCGGTCTCCAGCGCGCTCTGCGCCAGCAGGATGCCGGGCTCGACCCCGAGCTCGGCGGCGGCATCCCGTGCCAGCGGTTCCAGGGTCTGCACGAAATCGGCGGCATCCCGCGGCGGCCAGGCAATCGGCGCCGGTTGTGCCGCACCCGGTCGCGCGGCTTGCGGGCCAGTAGACTCGGGTCGCTGCGGCCCCACGGGCTGCAACTCGGCCTCGGGACCGCCCTGCAACGCCCGCAGGGTATCCAGCTCCGAGCGTCGACGCGGCATTTCCAGAGCCGCCTGGCGATCCGGATCATTCAGTGTCTCGGGATCGACAGGCTGCTGGGCGGAGAGCTGGCGCATCAGGGCATCACGGAGGCCGATGCCGTCGCCCTGGCTCATGGCCTTGGCGAACTCCTGATCCTGCATCTCCAGGTACATCTCGCTCTGGTCGTTGTCGAACAGGCCGTCGCCCAGAGAGGCCTCACGCATCTGCTTGAGCATCTGGCCGATCAGCATGGCCTCGAACTCGCGAGCCACGGCCTCCAGACCCTTCTGATCGCCCGAACGCGCGCCCCGGGCCAGGTCCTGCAGACCACTGGGGTCCGAGGCCATGGCCGCGCGGGCCTGCATCTGGGTATCGACGCCCGAGCCAATCATCAGATCACCACCAGCTCCGCACGCAGGGCACCGGCCTCGCGCAGGGCCTCCAGGATCGCGACCAGATCGCCCGGGGCCGCGCCCACGTTGTTCACGGCGCGGACAATCTCGTCCAGCGAGGTGCCCGGGTCGAACAGGAACATGGTGTTGTCGCCCTCCTCGATCGCGATGTCGGTATCCGGCTGGATAGCCGTCTCGCCTTCGCCGAAGGGCGCAGGCTGGACCACTTGCGGTGCCTCGCTGATGGTGACGGTCAGGCTGCCGTGGGAGACGGCCGCAGGCGTCACCTGCACACTGGAGCCGATCACCACGGTCCCGGTACGCGAGTTGACGATCACGCGCGCCGGCGCCCGCACCCGCACGGACGAGCCGTCGAGGGCATGGGCCACGCCATGGCCGAAGGTATCGTTCACCGTCTGCACCAGGCGGTTGGCGGTAGTGAAATCCGGCCGATTGAGGTTCAGGGTGACGTGATCGCCCTGGGCGAACGCGGTCGGGACCTCGCGCTCCACGGTTGCGCCGTTGGGAATACGGCCGACGCTGGGCACGTTCACGGTGATGCGCGAGCCATCGGTGCCCTCGGCGCCAAAGCCGCCCACGATCAGATTGCCCTGGGCGATGCTGTAGGTCTGGCCATCCGCCCCCTTCAACGGCGTCATCAGCAGCGTGCCGCCGCGCAGGCTGGTCGCATTGCCCATGGACGACACGGTGATGTCGATCCGCTGCCCCGCCTTGGCGAACGGTGGCAGTTCAGCCGTGACCATCACCGCGGACACGTTGCGCAGCTGCGGGTTGCCGGCGTCCGGCGTCAGCCCCAGCTGGCCCAGCATATTGTTCAGGCTCTGCACGGTGAACGGGGTCTGGGTGGTCTGGTCCCCCGTACCATCGAGGCCGACCACCAGGCCATAACCGATCAGCTGGTTATCCCGCACGCCGGAGACACTGGCCACATCCTTGACCCGCTCCATGTAGCTGCGCTCCTGCATGGCCACCTGCTGCTGCATCGCGGTCTGCGCCGAGACCGCGGCACTCCCCAGCCCCGCCACCAGCAGCGCCGCCAGGAGCAGTAGCCCCAGCCGGCGCCAGTCGCCGAACGGCGCAGCCGGTAAGCCTGAGGCGCGTTGTGTCGTGCGTGTGGAATCCATGTCGTACCTCGCCACGGTCATGCCGGGTCAGAAGGGCCAGATCGGGCTGTTGAAGAAGCGCGTGATCCACCCGGGTGTGTTGCTGTCCGCCAGTACGCCGGAACCGCCGTAGTACACGCGGGCGTTGGCCACCTGGGTGGAGAGCACGGTGTTGTTGGTGGTTACGTCCACTGGGCGCACGATGCCGCGGAAGCGCACGTACTCCTCGCCCTGGTTGATGCCCAGCCATTTCTCGCCCTGCACGACCAGGTTGCCGTTCGCCAGGACCTCGGCGACGGTCACAGTGATCTCGCCGTCTAGCTGGTTGCTCTGCGAGGAGTCCCCGGACCCGTCGAAGTCCCGCGAACTCGAGTTGCTCGCCCCAAACAACGGGCGACCGTTGAACGTGGCATCGCGGCCGAAGGCCGAGAGATTGCCCAGCTCCAGGTTGGAATCCTTGCCGGTGGAGGTCGACGCCGACTTCTGCGCGTTGGTGCTCTCCGCCAGGATGACCGTCAGGATGTCGCCGACATTGCGCGCCTTGTAGTCCTCGAACAGCCCCTGGGAGTGGGCGGCCTGGTAGATGCCGCCATTGTTCTGCGACTGCGGGACCGGCTGCGCCGGCATCACCGGCTGGTACTCCGGGTTGTCGTCCGGCTTGGTCGTCTGGGTGGCGGCGCAGGCGGACAGCAACAATGCGGCGGTCACGGCCAGGGCCAGGCGGAGAACGGTTCCGAGGCGCGTCATCAGATCACCCGATCGTCTGGTTAACGAACTGCAGCGACTGGTCGGCCGCGGAGATCGCCTTGGAGTTGACCTCGTAGGCGCGCTGGGTCTCGATCATGTTCACCAGCTCCTCGGCAATGTTCACGTTCGAGGTCTCCAGCGAGCCCTGCACCACGGTGCCGGTGCCGTTCAGGCCCGGCAGGGACTGCTGCGCCACGCCCGAGGCCGCAGACTCGCGGAACAGGTTCTCACCTACCGCCTGCAGACCGGCCGGGTTCACGAAGTCCGCCAGCTGGATATTGCCCAGCTCCACCGGGGCGGCCTGCCCCGGGATCTGCGCGGTCACCGTGCCGTCCTTGCCGATCGAGAGGGACTGGGTGTCCTCCGGCACGAACAGACCCGGCTGAAGCGGGTAGCCATTGGACATCACGACCTGGCCATCCGAGTTCAACTGGAAGCTGCCGTCCCGGGTGTAGCCCACATTTCCGTCCGGCAGCAGGATCTGGAAGAACCCGCGGCCCTCGATGGCCATGTCCAGCGAATTGTCCGTCTGCTGCAGGTTGCCCTGCTGGAACATCTTCTCGGTGGAGACGGCGCGCACCCCGGTACCGATCTGCAGGCCCGAGGGCAGCTGCTGATCCTGGGTGGCCTGGGCGCCTGGCTGGCGCACGGTCTGATAGATCAGATCCTCGAACACCGCCCGGTCCTTCTTGAAGCCGGTGGTGTTCACGTTGGCCAGGTTGTTCGAGACCGTCGACATGCGCGTGTGCTGCGCGTCGAGGCCGGTCTTGGCGATCCACAGTGCCTGGTTCATGGTGCTCTCCTGTCGTTACTCTCGAAGCCGCGCATCAGCCGAGGCCGAGCAAGCGGTTGCTGCTTTGTTCCAGCGTGTTGGCGCTGTCCATCATCTTCACTTGCATCTCGAAGTGGCGGGACAGCTCGATCATCCGCGTGAGCGCCTCCACGGTGTTCACGTTGCTGCCCTCCAGCATCCCGGAGACCACACGCACCTCGGCATCCGCCGGGGCCTCGCCCCCTTCCGCCAGGCGGAACAGGCCGTCATCCCCGCGCTGGAGCTCGTCGGTGTCCGGGTTGACCAGGCGGATGCGTTCCACCGCCGCCAGGGCCTCCGGGCCCACGCCCAGGGGGCGCACGCTGATGGTCCCGTCAGTGCCGATCTCGATCTGCTCCGCCGGCGGGATGGCAATCGGACCGCCATCCCCCAGTACCTGGTGACCCTGCGCGGTGCGCAGCAGCCCAAAGGCATCCACATGCAGCGAGCCGGCGCGGGTGTAGCCTTCCTCCCCGTCCGGGCCCTGCACCGCGATAAAGCCTTCGCCCTCGATGGCGATATCCATATCGCGCCCGGTGCTCTGCATCTTGCCCTTGCTGAAGTCCACCGCATCGTTGCCAATCTGGGTGTAGTCGCGCGAGGCATGGCCCGGCCCGCGCACCGGCAAGGTATCTGCCGTGGCCAGCGCCTGGCGAAAGCCGTCGGTATTGGCGTTGGCCAGGTTGTGGTTGTTGATGGCCTGTGCGTGCATCGTCTCCTTCGCACCGGACATCGCGATGTACAGAAATCGATCCATGCTCAAGCCCTCTTCAGCGTCTCATCCGCGACTTAGCGGATGTTGATGATCGTCTGGGTGACCTGATCGGCCGTGGAGATCGTCTGCGCGTTCGCCTGGAAGTTGCGCTGCGCGGTGATCAAATTCACCAGTTCCTGGGCGATATCCACGTTGGAGGCCTCCAGGGCCCCGGACTGGATGGTTCCCAGGTTGCCGGTCCCGGGTGCCGCAAAAACCGGCTCGCCGGCCGCGAAGGTCTCGGCCCAGTTGTTGTTGCCCAACTGCTCCAGGCCCTGCGGATTGGTGAAGCTGGCCATCGCCACCTGCCCCAGTACCGTCGACTGACCATTGGTGAAGCGGGCAAAAACCACCCCGGAGTCATCGATATCCACGCCCGTCAGGCGCCCGGAGGCGAAACCGTTCTGGTTCAGGTCATTGACCGCAAAGTCCCCACCGAACTGCGTGGTTCCGGAAAAATCAATGGTCGTGTTGAGTGCGTCCGCACCGTTTTCGAATTGTCGATCGGTCGCGAAGTCGAATTCTTCACCGCCGACCAATTGACCATTCGAATTGAACTGCAGAGTATGCGAATCGCTTTCGAAAAACTGCGCCCCCCCCGCACCGTCCAACCCATCACTCACACGGACATGGGTTTCCCACTCGAGGTCGTCGGTCTTAACAAAATAGATCGAGGCATCTCGGGCCGTGCCGAGAGAGTCGTAGACCGTCAGAGAGGTAGAGAAGTTATAGCTTTCCGGATCATCAAAGCTGAAATTATCAGCCACCAAATTTTCGGCATCCGAACGCAGGTTCACCAATGTTTCGATATCGGTGGTCGCGTTGGGTGGTGCCGCGCCGGTCTGCAAGCGGATATCCTCTAGCTGCCCGGTATTGAAATTCGGGTCGGCGGTGTTGGCATCCTGCGGTGGATAGCCCTGCAATTGCTGGCCCTGGTTGTTCACCAAAAAGCCGTCGCGATTGACCTGGAACTCCCCGGCGCGGGTATAGGCCGTGCTGCCCTGGTCGTTCAGGACGAAGAAGCCCTCGCCGTTGATGGCCAGGTCCAGGCCGTTCTCGGTGAACTCGGTCCGGCCCTGCGAGAACTGCTGGGTCACCGCCTGCAGGCGCGTGCCGGAGCCGATCGCCGTCTGACTGATGCCACCGAAGCTCTGGGCAAACACGTCACCGAATTCCGCCCGCGAGCGCTTGAAACCGGTGGTCCCCGAGTTCGAGACGTTATTGCCGGTGGTCTGCAGGTCGGCCTGGGCCGCGTTCAGTCCGCTCAATCCGATATTGAAGGGCATGGGGTGTTTCCTCCGTTAGGGTTCGTTCGACGCGCGCCGGCCGTTAGCCGCCAATCCGCCGTACATCCGAAAAGCTGATCTCGCCCAGGCCTTGCACGGTCAGTGCCAGCCCGGAATCGTTACCCACCGCGACGCTCTCCACGCGGGCATCCAGGAAGGTATCCACGGCCTCGGACTGGGTACCGGAGCGGGCCGTGGCCTTGAACTCGTAGACGCCCGGGGGTGCGAAGGTCCCGTCGTCGCGCATGCCGTTCCAGCTGAACTCCTGCAGGCCGCTGCCGGCGGCGCCCAGGTTCATGCGGCGGATGCGCTCGCCGTTCGGGCTGTAGACGTCGATCTGCAGCTCCTCCGTGGAGCGATCCAGGTCCACCGCACCCTTGATCAGGCCGTCCGGACCCAGCTCGCCGAATTCGACGGGAACCAGCACGTCCTTGCCTACCAGGGATGCCGCCTGCAGCGTCTGGTTCTGCCCCAGCGACTGCGCCAGCTGCTGGAACGACTTGGACAGCTCCTCGATGCCGGTTACGGTCGAGAACTGCGCCATCTGGCCCAGGAAGTCGCCGTTGTCCATCGGCTCCATCGGGTCCTGATTCTCCAGCTGGGTCGTCATCAGCTTGAGGAAGTCGGACTGGCCCAGGCGGTCCATGTCCTTGTCCTGTTTCTGCTCGGGGCGCGAGAGGCCCAGGCGATCCAGCAATTCGGGGGATATCTGTGTCATCGATGGCTCCCTAGCCTTGACCGATCTGCAATGTGCGCTGGAGCAGCTGACGCGAGGTCTCCATCACCTCCACGTTGGCTTCGTAGTTGCGCGAGGCGGACATCATGTTGGCCATCTCCTCCACCACGCTGATGGCCGGACGGAAGATGTAGCCCTCCTCGTTGGCCTGCGGGTGATGGGGTTCGTAATGCGCATGCGGCGCCGCCTGCGACTCGGTCACGCCGGCCACCCGCACGGAGGTCGACGAACCGTTCGGGTTGGCCTGGTCCATCACGCTCTGGAACAGCACCTGCTTGGCGCGATAGGCCTCGTCGGGGTTGGTCGCGGCGGTGTTCGCGTTGGCCAGGTTCGAGGCCACGGTGTTCAGGCGCACCGACTGCGCCGACAGCGCCGAGGCGGAGGTATTGAACAGGCTGAAAAGGTTGCTCACGACATCGATCTCCCGATCAGGTCCGCGTTAAGGAAACACTGATTGATGTACACGCTCGCGCTCGAGTCCCTTTTGCGTGCGAACAAGGCGCGGTGACTGCCGTGCAGTCATTCTGCACAAAGGAACCGCAACGCCGTTCCCGCGCCCGTTTTTGATAACAACGGGCGGCCGCCCCCCTACTTTCCATGACTTGCGGGGGTTGGCACCCCAGGTTCCCCGATCCTGCGTTGCGGCACTTGCCGGTAGAACCACTACCGGCTGCGCACCGCGCCTTGGCTCGGAAAACCTGGGGTACCAACGCGAGTGTGTACATTAATCAGTGTTTCCTTAACGATCGCCCCGCAGGGCTTCGCGGATGCCGGAGACCCGGCGATTGAGGAATTCCAGACTGCTCTGGTACTGCACCGCGTTCTCGGCAAATGCGGCCCGCTCCATCTGCGGGTCCACCGTGTTGCCATCCAGCGACGCCTGCGAGGGGACGCGGTAAAGCGCCTCGACCTGCCCGTTCATCGCGCCGGCGTTGGGGTCGAGATGCGCCGCCTGACTGCGCGCCATGGGCAAGGTGTTGCCGCCGCCGGCCGCGGATTCGAGCACCGCACGAAAATCGATATCCCGCGCCTTGTAGTTCGGGGTATCCGCGTTGGCGATGTTGGAGGCCAGCAGCTCCATGCGCTGCGCCCGCACATTCACCGCCTGCGGAGAAATACCCATCGCCTTGTCGAGAGAGAGACTCATCGCTTCCGTCCTGTCCGCCCGTGGCGGACCCTCGCTTGGAGAACGGGGCGCACCGATTGCGACCCTTCGCAGGGGGACTGAAGCAATCGTTATGCCATTCTCGAGCGGCGTGCCTTAGGGGCGCAGGCACAGCGGGCAGCCAGGGGAAGGGATGGAACGACTCGCCGCCCGCATTGCACGGGCGTTCCCGGGAATCAGCCCCGGGGCTGGATTACGTCAGGACTTCAGACGAAGTACCGAGCCGTACTCGGTTCGTACGGTCTCGAAAGCCTGGGTATAGGGCCCTGCGGTCTCGGAAGCGCCAAGAAACAGATACCCGCCCGGATTCATCTGCCGGGCGATAGCGTCAAGAACCTGTCGCTTGGTGTCGCCCGAGAAATAGATCAGCACGTTGCGGCAGAACACCAGGTCGAACTTGCCCAGCGCCGCATAGCTGTCGATCAGGTTGAGCTTCTGAAAGCGACAGCGCCGCTGCACATCCGGGATCACCTTGTGGCCATCCGCGACGGTCTCGAAGAAGCGCGCGCGCCGGCTCTCGCTGAGCCCGCGCACGATGCTCAAGCCGTCGTACACGGCCCGCCGCGCATCGTCCAGGATCTTCTCTGACAGGTCCGTGCCCAGAATGGAGACCGGCACCTTCCGAGCCGGCCGCGACTCCTCCCATTCCGAGACCACCATCGAGATCGTATAGGCCTCCTGCCCACTGGAGCATCCCGCGGACCAGACCTTGATGCTGCCTCCCTTCGCCGCCAGTTCCGGCAGCAGCACGTGGCGCAGGATCTCGAACGGAAAGCCATCGCGGAACCAGGACGTCTCGTTGGTCGTCATCGCATCGATCACGCGGGTGCGCAGGCGCGGATTCGGGGCCTGCCGCATCGCATGCAGCAGTTCCGGGACGCTCTTGAAGTCGAACTCGTCGAGCAGCCGCGACAGACGACTGGAAACCAGGTACTGGCGGCTGTCACCCAACACCAAGCCGCAGCAGTCCTGCAGGAAGCGGGAGAACTCCTCGTAGTCGCGGGAATCGATCACCGAGTCATCCCTGAGCGCTGTCCATCGTGATTAGGCATCCTGATGACGAATCCTTGACCGAGGCCGCTTGGCCGAAAACCGGGGTGATCCCGAAGATCGGATCGAGTATACGGCGTCGCGCGCATGGCACCATACACACCGACTTCCGGCCACCCGTCGCCGCTCCGGGCTTGCCGAGCGGCAACGCGGTTCCGCCCGACCGGTCATTCGGCCTGCTGACTCTCGCGCCCGGTCTGATCCAGTACGGCATTGGCCAGCTCATCGGGATTGAACTTGGAGAGAAAGGCATCCGCGCCCGCGCGCTTGACCATGTCGGTATTGAACTCACCGCTCAGCGAGGAGTGCAGCAGCACCTTCAGGTCCTTCAGCGCGGTGTTGTCCCGGATGCGCGCGGTCAGGGTGTAGCCGTCCATGCGTGGCATCTCGATATCCGAGATCACCATCTCGATCTGGTCACCCACCGGCCCTTCCGCGGCCTTCTGTTCAAGGAAATCCAGTGCCTCCTGGCCATCCTTGAAGACGTCGTATTCGAAACCGAGGCCCTTGATCGCGCCCTCGATCTGCTTGCGCGCCACCACCGAGTCATCGACGATCACGACCTTGCGCCCGCTGGCCTCGCGGGCGTTCTCGCGGATGGATGGCGAGACCTCGCTGGGCAGCGGATTGACGATGGAGAGCACCCGTTCGACGTCGATGATCTCGACCAGCTTGTTGTCGATCTCCGTGACGGCCACGAGGAAGGATTCGCGCCCGGTTCCGCGCGGGGGCGATTTCACATCCTGCCAGTTCACGTTGACGATGCGATCCACCGCCGACACCCAGAAGCCCTGCACCGAACGATTGAACTCGGTGACCACCACTTTCTGCTCCCCGTTGTCGACCGCCCCGACGGCGCCACGCAGGCCCATCGCTCGCGCCAGGTCAATGATCGGCACGGTACCGCCACGCAGCGACGCCACCCCGCGCACCACGCTCATGGAGCCGGGAATCTGACGCAGCGGTGGCGACGGAATCACCTCGCGGACCTTGAAGACATTGATCCCGAAGGTCTGCGACCCGCCCAGATGGAACAGCAGCAGCTCCATGCGGTTCTGCCCCACCAACTGGGTTCGCTGATTCACATCGTCAATGAATTGACTCATCGTGCCGCTCTCCTTGCCCCGATTGCTCTAGGCACCGGACAGGCCTCAAAGGCCAAGTGTGCACCGCGCAACCCCGGCCTGTCATTTGCATTCGCGCGCATGCGCCTGCTGGCGCTGCCTCATGGTGATAACGGCCGCCCGCGACGGGCCTTGAATGCACGCGTGGCGCCGGATGATCAGTCATTGGCACGACATCTGCATGTTTTTGCGTACTGAAACCGCACGCGATTCGCTCGACAACGACGCAAGATCCGTCAAACCCGAGCCATTCGCGCACAGTCCGACGCCCGCACCGACCTGGCTGCGCAGGACAGGACCAAACAGGACCGCAACATGAACCAGCGCCGACACATTTCAGAATTTTCTTCCGCTTCCAGGGAGACGCTGATCCGTTCGCTCGTTCGCGTTGGGGCCCTCTTCGTTCCGGAAAAAGGCGGCCGGTCCGGTGCCTCGCCAGCGAGCGCAATCGACTCGAGCGCAAACGTGCGAACCCTTCCGCGTCTCCTTGCCGGAGTCGCCCTCTTGTTCACCCTGGTGCTGCTGTCTACCAGCGTCCGGGCCGAAGTGCACCCGGTTGACGACATCCGTCACGCCGCCGAGCAGTTCCTGATTCAGGAACTGGGCGTTACCGATAGCGAGGAGGATGTTTCCATCGAGATTGGCCAGCTCGACAAGCGTCTGCGCCTCGTCCCCTGCACGGACGGCCTGGAAGCGCGTTTCCCACCCGGCGGGCGGCGTGACGGCAACACCGCTGTCCATATCCAGTGTGCCGGCCCGGTGACCTGGCAGTTATACGTGCCGGCAACCGTCGAACGGTACGCCGAAGTGCTGGTTGCGAACCGCACCCTGCCGCGCCAGCACACCCTCTCGGCGGGCGACCTGCGTTTCCAGCGAATCGAGACCTCGCGCCATGCCGGCAGTTATCATGAGGAAAAGAATGCCCTGATCGGCCAACAGACCCGCCGCAGCATCCGCCCGGGTCAGATCATCGGCACCCAGCACGTGAGCCCGCGCGAGATCATCAGTCGCGGCCAGCGGGTTACCATCCTGGCAGAGAACGGCTCCATCGCCATCCGCATGCAGGGCGAAGCGCTGGAGAACGGGACGCTCGGCGAGCGAATCCGCGTCAAGAACGCATCCTCCGGGCGCGTCGTCGAAGGCGAAATCCAGGCCTCCGGCCACATCCGGGTAGCGCTTTGAGGCCTCGCCACACCAGGCACGCCGATGATTTTCGAAGCGGACTGTGAAGCCCGTTACACTTTTCCGCCCCCGAGGCCTACAGTTTCAGCACCGCTGGCCGTAAACAATTGCAGCACAGTTACAACGACAGGAAGGCATCATGGATATCAAGGGCCTCAACACGAACAGCCTGCGCCCCGACAGCCAGAATCCCGGGGTAAAGGGTCGCGACGAGTCCGGCAACACGGCGAGCCGTGCCCCGGCCTCCGGTAACGCATCGGCGCCAAACAATGATTCGGTCACGCTCACCGGGGCCGCCCAGGCGATGAATGCCGCGGCCGGCGCGGGTGACACCGCACCCTTCGACGCCGCCCGCGTTGCCGAACTGCGCGAGGCGATCTCCAGCGGCAATTATCCGGTGGACAACCAGCAGCTGGCCGATCGCATGATCGACCTCGAAAGCCTGCTGCGCTAACCCGGTCTATCGCCCATGAATGCCGACGCGCACCACAAACTGCAACGCTCGCTCGAGACCTCAATCCGGCTGGCTCATCAGCTGGAAGAGAGCCTGCTACAGGAGACGCGCGCAGTCGAAGCGCGCCAACCCGATACGCTGCAGGACGTGGTGACCGGCAAGCAGACCCTGCTGCATGAGCTGGAAACCGAGACCCGCAACCAGCAAGGCCTGGTCGAGGCCGCCGGCGAGGCCTTCAGCCCCGAGGGCGTCGCGCGCCTGTTCTCGAAGATGGACGATGGCGTCGTACTGAACGACCTGTGGCAAGCCCTGCGCCAGTCCATCGAACGCTGCGACACTCTGAATCAGGGCAATGCGCGCCTGATCGACCGTGACCGCCAGCGCGTGGAACTCTCCATGCAGATCCTCCGCGGCGAGGAAACCGGCCCCGCGGCCACCTACGACCCCTATGGCCGCGCCCGCCCCGGAAGCCGCGGCGGACGCCAGATCACCCAGGCCTGAGAGCCCGGTCCTGGTGGAGGCTGGCTTTTCGCGGCATCCACCAGTACCTTGCGTCCTCACACTTTCCTAACACTTCGGACGCATGGACGACACCGACTATACCGTCGACAAGCCGGACCGGATTGCCGGCATCCTCAAGGACCTCGACCACAAGCTCACCGTCGTGAGCGTTCGCGTGGATACCGACGGCCCCCTGTACACCTCGGCCCTGGTCCGTCTGGACCCAGCCGCCAAGGAACTCTTTCTCGACGAGCTGACCCCGCCTCGGGCGCACCAGCAGGTCCGTGCCGGCATGGACTTGCGCGTATTCGCGGCGCTGCGCGGGGTCGCAGTGCGATTCGGCACGCATGTAACACGCATCGAGCAGGAGCAAAAAGGCGCGCTCTACGTCTGCACCTATCCGGAGACTTTGCACTACCTGCAACGCCGCGAAACATTCCGCGTGCACATTCCGATGGCACAGCGCCCTCAGATCGAACTCCATGCGAAGGCCTGGAGGGATCCCGTGATCGGCGAGGTTGCCGACCTCTCTGCCCAGGGCATGTGCATCGAGCTGCCCACCACCCTCCTGGATGCGCTTGAGGAGCAGGCGAACCTGGCCTTCGAGAACCTCTTGCTCCCCGATGTCAGGGAACGCCTTTCCGGGAACCTGCGTCTGGCCAACCGTCGCCGCAGCACACGTGATGGCTTCGAGTTTGCGGGCTTCGAGATCGTCGGCATGACCCAGTGGATGGAACGCCAGACCAACATCGCCCTGCTCCATTACCAGCGCGAGGCACGCCGCCGCTCGATGGATTGAGCCTGAGCCCAGGCGACGCCGCAACCTGCAACCCCGAACACAAAAAAGGCCGCTTGAAGCGGCCTTTTTTGATCGTTCCTGTTTGGTCGGGACGGCAGGATTTGAACCTGCGACCCTCTGCACCCCATGCAGATGCGCTACCAGACTGCGCCACGCCCCGAAGCCGCGAACTATATCCGATTCCCCGCCTTCACGAAAGCGTCGGCCAGCCATTGCAGCGAGATCCGTGCAGACCATTCGTGTCACGTACACCGAGAATGGCGCATTGATGCGACTCGCTGCGCTCGTCGCATCCTACAGAGCGGAAATTTCGAACTGGAGTTGGGTTCAGAAGGACACCGCAGGATGCGACGAGCGCAGCGAATCGCATCAATACGACGTCTGGGCGTCCCCTAGGGAGCCTCAGGCGCGCAGAACGCGCAGAACCGACTCGAGCTCGGAGATGGTGTCTTGGATGATCTGCTGGGCCTGCTGACGATCACCCTTGGCCTCGTCGCCGGAGAGCTTCTGACGGGCACCATTGATGGTGTAGCCCTCTTCGTACAGCAATGCGCGAATCTGACGGATCAGGATCACGTCCTGACGCTGGTAGTAGCGGCGGTTGCCGCGCCGCTTGACCGGCTCCAGCATCGGGAATTCCTGCTCCCAGTACCGCAGCACATGCGGCTTGACTTGGCACAGCTCCGCGACTTCGCCGATGGTGAAGTAGCGCTTGCCCGGGATGGCGGGCAGTTCCTGGTGGTTACTCGCCTCCAGCATAGCTCTCTACCCGCTCGCGCAGTTTCTGTCCCGGCCGGAAGGTCACCACACGACGCGCGGAGACCGGAATCTCTTCGCCCGTCTTCGGATTGCGCCCTGGCCGCTGGTTCTTGTCGCGCAGGATGAAATTCCCGAACCCGGAAAGCTTCACGCCCTCGCCGGTCTCCAGCGACTGCCGCATCTCCTCGAAGAACATCTCGACGAATTCCTTGGCCTCGCGCTTGTTGAGACCCAGTTCCTCGTTTAGCGCGGCGGCGAGATCCGCCTTGGTTACAGCTGCCATCGGCTATTGTCTCAAGGTTGCGTTGAACCGGGCCTGGAGATGCTGCACCACCGCGTCGGTGACGCCAGCCACGTCCTGTTCGCCTAGGGTGCGATCAAAAGCCCGTAAAATCAAGCCCAAAGCCAGGCTTTTTTCGTCCGGATTCAAGCCTTTGCCCTGGTACACATCGAACAGGCGAACATCCTGAAGGATCTCCAGGCCAAGCTCGTCGATGGCCGCCAGCACATCGCCCGCCGCCACCGACTCGGCCACCACCAGCGCCAGATCCCGACGGATGGACGGGTACGGCGACAACGGCGAGAACTGCGCCACCGGGGCTTGCACCACGGCAGTCGCGTCCAGATCGAACAGGTAGACCGGCTCCACGTCGAAGCGCTCGCACAACGCCGGGTGCAGGCGCCCGACCCAGCCGATCGGCTGCCCGTCGACCAGTACCCGTGCGGATTGCCCGTCATGCAGCGCCGGATGACGTTCTGCGCGAAAGCCGAGCGCGCCGGCGACGCGTTCGCACAGGCCTTCCACGGTGCCCTTGGCGTCGAAGAAATCGACCTTCTTCGCCTCGCCTTCCCAGGCTTCCGGAGCCACCCTCCCACCAAGCAGGCCGGCCAGTCGCGGCTCCTGCCGCAGACCGGACGCATCCGGAACAAAGCGCAGGCCATGCTCGAACAGGCGCAGGTCCGATTGCTGGCGCGCCTGGTTGTAGGCGGCAGTGGTCACCAACCCGGACCACAGTCCCGGGCGCATCACCGCCAGATCGGACGAAATGGGATTCGCCAGCGCCAGGGGCTCCACGTCCGGGTAGAACGCACTGGCGGCCTCGCGAGCGATAAAACTGAAGCTGATCACCTCATGGAAGCCCTGGCGGGCAAGCCCGTTGCGCAGTGACCGCAGACCCGACTCCGGCGTCACCGGCGCAACCGGCTTCGGGAGTGTCTGCGGCAGGGCGTCATAGCCGTGCACCCGGGCCAGCTCTTCGATCAGATCCTCCTCGCGTTCGAGGTCGAATCGGGCCCGCGGCGCGCGTACCGACCAGCCGCTCTCGCTTGTCTCGATGCGGCAGTCCAGTGCCTCCAGGATCCGCTCGACCTCGGAAGCCTCTAGGGTCACCCCGAGCAAGCGCTGGACACGATCCGGGCGCAGGACGATCGCCTGTTCCGCATGGGAGGCCGGCGTCGCGCCCACTTGCTCGACCGGGCCACACTGCCCGCCGCAGAGTTCCAGCAGCAGCTGGGTCGCGCGTTCCATCGCCTGCGGGACCAGGGTCGGGTCGACACCCCGCTCGAAACGGTGGGAGGCATCGGTATGCAGGCCGTGGGCCCGCGCCCGACCGGCCAGGGCGCGCGGTGCGAAATGCGCACATTCGAGGATCACGCGGGTGGTGCTGGCATCGACCGCGCTGGCGGCGCCGCCCATCACTCCGGCCAGCGCCAGGGGGCCGTCATCACCCGCAATGACCAGATCCTGCGGCGACAATTTCACCGTCTGGTCGCCTCCGAGCAGCGTCAGAGTTTCCCCCTGTTTGCCCTGGCGCACCTGGATCGGGGCGCCCGTGCGATCGGCATCAAAGGCATGCAGTGGCTGGCCCAGTTCCAGCATCACGTAATTGGTCACATCCACGATCGCGCTCAGCGGGCGCACCCCGGCACGGCGCAGGCGTTCGGTCATCCACAGCGGCGTCGCGGCCTTGGCGTCCAGGCCCTCCAGCACCCGTGCGGCATACAAGGGGCAGGCCTCCGGATTCTCGATGACGACGCTCACCCGGGCATCGCTGGCGACGTCCACGCCCGGCATCGCCGGGGCATGCAGCGGCCGGTCCAGCAATGCCGAGCACTCCCGCGCAATCCCGCGCATGCCCAGGCAATCGGCCCGGTTCGGCGTCAGGTCCACTTCCAGGATGGTGTCGTCCAGCCCCAGCGCCTCACGCAGGTCCTGGCCGGCCTCCAACGTCGTCGGCAGCGACATCAGGCCTTCGGCATCATCCGCCAGGCCAAGCTCGCGAGCGGAGCAGAGCATGCCCTCGGAAGCCACGCCGCGCAGCTTGGAGCGCTTGATACGGAAATCGCCGGGCAATACCGCACCGATCACCGCCACCGGCGCCCGCATGCCTTCATGCACGTTGGGCGCGCCACAGACGATGATCAGCGGCTCCGTCTCTCCGGCCTCGACCCGGCACACGCGCAGGCGATCCGCGTCCGGGTGCGGATCGACTGCCACCACATGGCCCACCCGCACCCCACTGAACGCGGGCGCCGCCGCTTCCATCGCATCCAGTTCCAGACCCGCCATGGTCAGGCGATGGCCCAGTTGTTCCGGGGTCTCGTCGATCTGCAGCCATTCCTGCAGCCACTGCACACTGATACGCATTAGCCTGTCTGCCCGAATTGCCCGATGAAGCGGATATCGTTGTCGAAGAACAGCCGGAGGTCGTTCACGCCATGGCGCAGCATCGCCATGCGTTCGACGCCCAGGCCAAAGGCAAAGCCGGTGTACTGCTCGGCGTCGATCCCCACGTGACCCAGCACGTTGGGGTGCACCATCCCGCAGCCCATCACCTCCAGCCAGCCGGTATGGCTGCAAACGCGGCAGCCGTCACCGCCGCAGTGCACGCACTGGATGTCGACCTCGGCCGACGGCTCGGTGAACGGGAAGTACGACGGCCGAAAGCGCGTGGCCAGATCGTCCCGATCAAAGAAGGCCTGAAGAAATGCACTCAACACGCCGCGCAGATCCGCGAACGTGATGTCCGTATCCACGCAAAGCCCTTCCACCTGGTGGAACATCGGGCTATGCGTCAGATCCGAATCGCAGCGATACACGCGCCCTGGCGCGATCACGCGCAGCGGCGGGCGCTCCTGTTCCATGGTGCGGATCTGCACCGGCGAGGTATGCGTGCGCAGCACGCGGTGGGCATCAAAGTAGAAGGTGTCGTGCATCGCCCGCGCCGGGTGATGCTCGGGGATGTTCAGGGCCTCGAAGTTGTGGAAGTCATCTTCCACCTCGGGGCCCTCGGCCACGCGAAAGCCCAACCCGGCAAAGAAGGTCTCGATGCGTTCCAGGGTTTGTGTAATGGGGTGCAGCGCGCCATCGGCCTGACGCCGCCCCGGCAAGGTCACGTCGACCTGTTCGCCCGCCAGCTGTTCCGCCAGTGCGCTCTGCGCCAGGGCCTCCTTGCGAGACTCGATCAGGCCGGCGACCTCGGTCTTGGCCTCGTTCACTTTCTGCCCCGCCGCCGGCCGTTCCTCCGCCGGTAGCTTGCCCAGCTCCTTGAGCTGTGCCGTGAGTGCGCCCTTCTTGCCGAGATAGTGCACCCGGACCTCGTCCAGCGCCTTCAGGTCCGTGGCCCCTTCGACGCGCTCGCGCGCCTCGGCGACCAGCTGTTGCAGTTGTTCCACGACTTCCCCCGACTGGTACGGGCCTCCCCGGCCCCCTATTCGCCTGCAAGGCAGCGGCCCCCGAGTGCGGGCCGCTGCCTTGCAGGCGCCTCGTTTCCTGTTCCCGAAACAAAAAAGGGAGGGCATCGACCCTCCCTTCTCGGGACCCGCCGACACACCGCCGGCGGGCAGTCCTTCAGGCCCTGCGGCTCAGGCCGGCAGTGCAGCCTTGGCCTTCTCCGCGATCTTGCCGAACGCGGTCAGGTCGTGCACGGCCAGATCGGCCAGGGTCTTGCGGTCGATATCGATCTCGGCCTTGTTCAAACCGTTCATCAAACGGCTGTAGGAGAGATCGAACTGACGGGCCGCCGCATTGATGCGGACGATCCACAGCGACCGGAACTGACGCTTCTTCTGGCGACGGTCACGGTAGGCATACTGACCGGCCTTGATGACGGCCTGGTTGGCAACGCGGAAGACGTTCTTCCGGGCGCCGTAGTAGCCCTTGGCTTGCTTCAGGACTTTCTTGTGACGGGCGTGAGCGGTTACACCGCGCTTGACTCGTGGCATGTCTCGATTCCTCGGTCAGTTCAACGGTACGGCAGCAGCTTGCGCACGGCCGGGGCATCCGACTCGTGCACCATCGCCGGACTGCGCAGGTGACGCTTACGCTTGGTAGGCTTCTTGGTCAGGATGTGGCTGCGGTGCGACTGGAACCGCTTGAACTTCCCCGACCCGGTACGGGTGAAGCGCTTGGCCGCACCCCGATTGGTCTTGATCTTCGGCATTACTCTCTCCGGCATTTTGGGCCGTACCCACTGCGGGCCGACCGTTTATGAAAAAGCGATGCGGGTATGCGGAAACCCGATCGCCCTTGTCGTCTGACGGACTTACTTCTTCTTGCCCGTCAGCACCATGATCATCTGGCGTCCTTCCATCTTCGGCCGCTGTTCCACGATCGCGATGTCGGCCATGTCTTTCTCGACCTTGTCGAGCAGCTCGCCACCCAGTTCCTGGTGGCGCATCTCGCGCCCGCGGAAGCGGATGGTCACCTTGCCCTTGTCACCGGCCTCGATGAAGCGGCGCAGGTTGCGAAGCTTGACGTTGTAGTCGCCCTCGTCCGTACCCGGACGAAACTTCACTTCCTTGATCTGGATCTGCTTCTGCTTCTTCTTGGCTTCCTGCGCCTTCTTCGCCTGCTCGAACTTGAACTTCCCGTAATCCATGATCCGGGCCACGGGCGGCTCGGCATTCGGCGAGATCTCGACCAGGTCCAGACCACCTTCCTGGGCCATTTCCAGGGCCTCTGCAGTGCTGCAGACACCGCGATTCTCGCCTTCGGCGTCGATCAGTCGGATCTGCGGACTCGTGATCTGATCGTTCAGGCGGACCGTTTTCGCTGCGCTAATAGCCTTCTCTCCAGTTCAGGGTTCAGTGTTGGCGACTGCCGACCTCCTCCCGGAGGCGTTCGCCGAAGTCCTCGAGGCGCATCACGCCGAGGTCTTCCCCACTCCGCGTACGCACCGCCACCTGCCCATTTTCCATCTCCTTGTCTCCAAGGACCAGCAGGTACGGCACGCGCTTGAGCGTGTGCTCGCGAATCTTAAAGCCGATCTTCTCGTTTCTCAAGTCGGCCTCGACCCGGAACCCCATCGCGCGCAGTGTCTTCGTGACCTCGCGGGCGTATTCATCCTGCCTTTCGGTAATGGTCAGCACCTCGGCCTGCACCGGGGCCAGCCACGCCGGGAAGTGTCCGGCATAGTGTTCGATCAGCACGCCGAAGAAGCGTTCCACCGAGCCTAGCAGCGCGCGGTGGATCATGATCGGACGGCGTCGCTCGTTGTCCTCGGCGACGTATTCCATGTCGAAACGCTCGGGCAGATTGAAGTCCAGCTGTACCGTGGAGCACTGCCATTCGCGGCCGATCGCATCGTGGATCTTGATATCGATCTTCGGACCGTAGAAGGCACCGCCGCCCTCGTCCACCGAATAATCCAGGCCCTTCTTCTCGATCGCCGAGCGCAGCGAAGCGGTCGCGTGTTCCCAGATTTCATCCGAGCCGACCGCATCCTCGGGCTTGGTCGACAGGTTCACGTCGAACTTCTCGAAGCCGAAGGTCTGCAGGACTTCGAGGGTCAGATCGATCACGCCCATGACCTCGGCCTCGATCTGGTCCTCGCGGCAGAAGATGTGGGCATCGTCCTGGGTGAAGCCGCGCACGCGCATCAGCCCGTGCAGCGCACCGGACATCTCGCGGCGGTACACCGTGCCCATCTCCGCCCAGCGCAGCGGCAGGTCGCGGTAGGAATGCAGCCGGTCCTTGTACATCAGCACATGAAACGGGCAGTTCATCGGCTTGAGCTGGAAGGACTGGTGTTCGTCCTCCATCGGCTCGTACATGGACTCGGCGTAGAAATCCGCGTGGCCGGAGGTCTTCCACAGCTCCAGGTTCGCGATATGCGGCGAGACCACGAAGTCGTAACCGGCCTTCTCGTGCATGTCGTACCAGTACTTCTCGATCTCGCGGCGGATGCGCGCGCCCTTCGGGTGCCAGAACACCAGGCCACCACCGGCCTCGTCCTGGATCGAGAACAGATCCAGCTCCTGACCGATCTTGCGATGATCGCGGCGCTCGGCTTCCTTCAGCCGATCCAGATGCTCCTTCAGCTGATCCTTGTTCGGCCAGGCGGTACCGTAGATACGCGTCAGCATCTCGTTGTCGGAGTCACCGCGCCAGTAGGCACCGGCCACCTTGGTCAGCTTGAAGGCCTTCAGCTTGCCGGTGGACGGGATATGCGGGCCCCGGCAGAGATCGACAAAGTCGCCCTGCTTGTACAGCGAGATGTTCTCGCCCTGCGGGATGCTCGCGATGATCTCGGCCTTGTACGCCTCGCCCATGTCGCGGAAGTACTTCACCGCCTCGTCGCGATCCATCAGCGAGCGCTCCACCGGCAGGTCCTGCTTGGCCAGTTCCTTCATGCGCTTCTCGATCTTCTCCAGATCCTCCGGCGTAAAGCCGCGGTCATAGGCGAAGTCGTAGTAGAAGCCGTTCTCGATGGTCGGGCCGATGGTCACCTGCGCGTCGGGAAACAGCTGCTTGACCGCCTGCGCCATCAGGTGCGCGGTCGAATGCCGGATGATCTCCACCCCTTCCGGGTCGCGGTCGGTCACGATCGCCAGCGCGGCGTCTGTGTCGATCTCGTGGCGGGCATCGACCAGTTCGCCATCGACCTTGCCGGCCAGGGTGGCCTTGGCCAGGCCGGGACCGATGTCCTTCGCCACGTCCAGCACGGTGACCGGGTGATCGAACTCGCGGCGGCTGCCGTCGGGGAGGGTTATTGCGGGCATTGCGAGGCTCCTTCGCCGACCCATACGCGGGGTCGAACGTCGCGTATCAGAAATTTGGAGTTGCCGGAAACGACAACGGCGCGAAGCATACCATGTGCCCCGCGCCGTCGGCAGATCTCCCGGGCTGTGGCCGGGATTACCGTGCGGTTGTTACATGTTGCCTTCGATGAACAGGTAGGTCCGGTTCACGTTCGGGCGGTGCCAGTCATCGTAGTGGCGCAGGTGCTTGAACTGTTCCAGATCCGCCAGGCGGTCGACCACCTCGCCCAGCGATTCCCAGTCCTCGATGCCTGCCGTCACCTCGCGCACCAGGAGTTCCAGGTAATCCCCCGTATCCTGGCGTGCCTCGGCCATGTCGGTCGCGCGGCCGTGCCCCGGCACGACGATCTCCGGATCGATGGATTCCAGGTGCCGGAAGGCCTCGAGCTTCTCCACCGGGTTGCTGAAGGGATGGATGCCCAGCATGCGCTCGGTGTAGACGATGTCACCGGTAAAGACGACGTCCTCGCCCGGAAGGTGAACCATGATGTCGCCCGGGAAGTGGGCATCCCCGGCATAGATCAGCTCGAAGTCCACACCGCCCACGGTCAGGGTGTATTCATCGGCATCGATGGGGTTCGGTGCCGGAACCGGCTGGGTGCCCTCCATCGCCTCTTCGCCCACGGAATTGGCCAGCGAGGCGATCTGCCCCTCCCCGCGATCGGCCTGGGTGCTCGCGGTCCGCTGCAGCGCAACCAGCTCCGCCCCCTGCTCGTGGAAGTAGCCGTTGCCCAGCCAGCGGTGGTCCTGGCTGCCCACCGAAATCACGTGCGTGATCGGCTTGTCGGTGACCCCGGCAATCGCCTTCTCCATGCGCTGGGCGACCTGGTAGCTCGGCCCCGAATCGATCAGCACCACGCCTTCGTCGGTCACCACGAAGCCGGTGTTATTGGTGAAACCGAGATTGGTCGGCGTGCGGTTCTCGAGCGAGCCGTAAAAGTAATGAACCCGGTCGGTCAGCTGAATCGGCTCCAGCACCTTCTCGATCGGACGATCCAGCGACTCTTCCTCCGCCTGCACGGCGGCCATGCCGAAGCCCATCAGGCCCAGCGCGAGGAAGGCCACCTGACCCTGGCGCAACAAAACATTCAATGTCATGGAAAACTCCTTGTGTCGTTCGCGCCCCGAGTCGGACAGCGCACGCAATATGTGACGGGATCGTTCGTTGAACTTCGAGATTGTATCCAGCGGTGCGCGCTCCACGGCCGCCTCCCAACGGTAAACCCTATTATATACGCGATGGCAGATACTGCGTGCGTGTTAGTCCGCGCCCGGGTTCTCCAATCGACCCCGCCTGCGGCGCACGGCATTCACCAGCCAGCGCGCCAGGAGCGGAAAAAGCCCCGTGGCAACCAGGGACAGGACCAGCACCGGCGAGAGAATGCCCTCGATGCCATCAAGCCGCCCCAACTGCGTCCCGGCATTCGCGAACACCGCCGTGGCCGGCAGCATCCCCACGAGTGATACCCAGAAATATGTCCAGATCCGGATCGGCAACAGGCCCATCCCGGCGTTGATCAACAGGAACGGGAACACCGGAATCATCCGCAGCGCGAACAGGTAGAACGCGCCCTCGCGCTCAAAGCCGGCATTGATGCGCCCAAGTTGGTGCTTGTAACGACGCTGAACAGCATCGCGCGCCAGCGCCCGCGCCACCACAAAGGTCAGGGTCGCCCCCAGCGTCGAAGCCAGCGACGACAGCACGGTGCCCCAGACCACGCCAAACAGGGCACCGCCGGCCAGGGTCATCACCACGATCCCCGGCACCGAAAAGGCGGCCACCACCATGTACAACAGGAAGAACACCCAGGCCGTGACGAACGGGTGCGCGACCCGCCAGTCCTCCACCTGCAGGCGCGCGACCTGCAGGGTCTCCAGATCCAGACCCGGCCCCATCGCAACCACCAGCCAGACGGCGACGAGACCCACCAGGGCGACAACCAACCCCCAGTAATAGCGATTCAAGCGCGACTCCTCGCGGTCACTTTGCCGGAACGATGCGCGGCAAACCCGTACACTGCAAGCATGCATGCACATCCGTACGACGAACTGAAACCCGGTGTCATCCTCGACGCGGTGGAAACGACCGGTCTGCGCTGCGACGGGCGCCTGCTGGCCCTCAACAGCTACGAGAACCGCGTCTACCAGGTCGGCATCGAGGACACCACACCGGTCATCGCCAAGTTCTATCGTCCGCAACGCTGGACACCCGCCGCCATCCGCGAGGAACACGGCTTCAGCCAGGAACTTGCAAGCCGCGAGATCCCGGTAGTCGCCCCTCTGGCCGATCCTGAAGGCGAAACCCTGCACGATCACGCCGGGTTCATGTTCGCCGTCTACCCGCGCTGCGGCGGTCGCGCACCGGATCTGGAGCAGCGCGAAACCCTGGTCCGCATCGGCCGCTTCATCGCCCGCATCCACGAGGTCGGACGCGCCGCCCGCTTTCACGAGCGGCCCGTGCTCGATCCCGTCCCGCGTGGCGAGGAGGCACGCCAGGCTGTGCTTGACTCCGGCTATCTCCCCCTGGAGCTGGAATCCGTGTACCGCGATCTCAGCGCCGACCTCCTGGGGCGAATCCAGCGGGACCTCGACACGATCGGCCCGGTCCCGCAGCTGCGCCTGCACGGCGACACCCACCCCGGCAACATCCTGTGGACCGACGACGGCCCGCACTTTGTCGATCTGGACGACGCCTGTACCGGCCCCGCCATGCAGGACCTGTGGATGTTCCTGTCCGGCGAACCGCCCGAGATGGCCTGGCAGATGCAGGCCCTGCTGGAAGGCTACGAGACCTTCGTACCACTGGATCGTCGCCAGCTCGGGCTGATCGCCCCACTACGCACCCTGCGCATCCTGCGCCACGCCGCCTGGCTGGCCCGGCGCGCCGACGACCCCGCCTTTGTCGACGGCTTCCCGATCTTCTACACGCCGCGCTTCTGGGAGGATCACATCCTCACCCTGCGCGAGCAGGCCGCCGCCCTCGACGAACCCGCCCTCGACCTGGGTTACTGAGGCCCCGTCTCACCGCAGGTTCCGGATCCGCTCCAGCACCGAGTCACGGGTGTCATCGAGGCACGAGAGCGCCATCAGCAAAGAGACAATGGCACCGCTGTACCGAGGCAACTGCGCCCATATCCGGTGGCGCCTGGGGGACAGCGACTTCCTGCTTCCCTTGCGGCTGCCCTGGACGTTCGTTTCCCATGCCCGGGCGTCCGGGACTGCGACGTGCGCGTCCGGTCCCTCCGCCTCAGGCGGATGCGCGGTCAGTCCGGGTCCCCACGATGGCGCCCAGCCCGCGGTAGTG
Organism: Thioalkalivibrio versutus; assembly: GCF_001999325.1. Lineage (GTDB taxonomy): Bacteria > Pseudomonadota > Gammaproteobacteria > Ectothiorhodospirales > Ectothiorhodospiraceae > Thioalkalivibrio > Thioalkalivibrio versutus. The sequence continues at coordinate 51,572 of NZ_MVAR01000003.1, read as the reverse complement.
CTCCAGCAACTGGCGCCCACTGGCCACCAGCTCGTCCGAGAGTTCCAGCCCGAAATCGTCGGCCACCCGGCGGATGTGTTCATCGCCGGTCGCCGGTGTCTCGATCACCCGCCACAGCAGCCGGGCGCCCAGCGGATTCAGCTCGGCAAACCGCACCCGTTCCTCCCCGGTGCGGTACGCCAGCAGGTAGGTCGGCACCTCTCCCGGTTGATCGGGCTGGAAGTCGGCCCCGATCCGGTGCACCGGGTACTCGTAGGCCAGCAGCCGCGCGGCGGCCGAAAACACCGGAACCTGAACCATAAGGTCACCGTCCGGCGTCACATCCGGAGGTTGCGTGGTATCCGCATAGACCAGTTCGGTCTCCACCCGCTCGTAGTGGGCCAACTCGGCCAGGAAGGGCAGATCGCCGGGCTGCGCCGGGCGTTCTTCCGCCAGGTAGCGCACGAACTCCGCCGCCAACTGCGGAAAATACGGCGTTTCGCTGCCATGATCGCGATAGAAGTCGCGCACCAGCTGTTCCCAGGCGGCCGCCTCCAGCAGTCCCCGCAGGACCGGGAACCCCCGGGCCAGCAGGTTGGCCACGTTGTTGAAGAACAGACGCCGGTAGATCGCCAGGCGCCGGCTCTCGATCCCCTCCGGGGCCGGATAGCGCTCCGGGTCACGCAAGTGCCGCGCGAATGCCTCCTGCACCTGCTGGAAATCCGCCTCAGGCATGCAGGAGCCGCTCTTCCTGGCCGGCGCGCGCCCGCAACTGCAGATCCCGAATCCGGTCGGTCTCCGCCAGCAGTTCCTCCAGCGGCGGAAAGTTGAAGTCGCGCTCGAGCAGGGTCGGCACCGGCCCGATGCGGGCATAGGTGGCCTCCAGCAGCGCCCAGACATCGGAACAGATCGGCTGGCCATGGGTATCGACCCGCAGGTCCGGGGCCTCCTCCTCGTGCCCGGCAATGTGCAGGTAGCGCACTCGCTCCAGCGGCATTGCATCCAGGAACTCGGTCGGCTCGTAGCCGTGATTGATGCTGTTGACGACGATGTTGTTCACGTCGAGCAGGAGGTCGCAGTCGGCCTCCTCCAGCACGGCCCGCACGAAGGTGATCTCGTCCAGTTCGGCCCCCACCGGGGTGTAATAGGAGACATTCTCCAGCGCCACCCGGCGCCCGAGGATGTCCTGCACCTGGCGCACGCGATCGGCAACGTAGCGCACCGCCTCCTCGGTGAACGGGATCGGCATCAGGTCGTACAGATGCCCCTGGCCGTCGCCACAGGCGGAGAGATGCTCGCTGTAATCCTCGATCCCGTGGGTATCCAGGAAAGTGCGCAGGTCCTGCAGGAAGGTCTTGTCCAGCGGGCGCGGCCCGCCGATGTCGAGAGACAGCCCGTGACAGACGAAGGGCTGGGCCTCGGTGTATTCGCGAAAGATGCGGCCCAGACGTCCACCCAGGTGCATCCAGTTCTCCGGTGCCGCCTCGAAAAACCCCAGACGTTCCGTCGCCTCCGGGGCCTCGGCCAGCGGGCCCAGCAGGGCCCGCCGCAAGCCGAGCCCGGCGCCGCTGACGCGGGCCGGGTTGGCAGGGTGGACGACCTTAGCCGCCACAGGTCCCCTCGCCACAGGCGCCTTCGGAATCCTTCTCGTCGCCGTCCGAGCCACCGCAGGTGCCCTCGCCGCAGCTGCCTTCACTGTCCTTGGTATCGCTCGCGCCACCACAAGTGCCTTCGCCACAGGAACCCTCGGCCAGCATCAGCGGCGACTGGCCGCCCTGCTGATAGCCGTGGTTCAGGTCGGCCGAGGCAAACACCGGGCTGGTGGCCATGGCCATGCCGATCGCCGCCGTGCCGACGGCACCGGCCAGGGCCTTGGTGGAAAACAGATCGTTCTTCATGGTCGTACTCCTCGTCTTTCGATGATGGATCCGCTAGACCCGTTGTGAAATGGCTGCTGAAACAGCTCTTGGAGTTATCCCCTGCTCATCATCCTCCGACGGATGTAATAGTCGATGCTGACATAGCGTCCCGCTCCCCAGAAGAACAGGACCAGCAGCATCACGAAGAAGGTCGCGGCCATCTCGATCCCATTGTTCACGATCGCGAAGTTTCCGGTCTCGGTCAGCCAATTGTAGTTGCCATGCTCCTGCAAAATGGACTTGGCGCGATCCAGACGCATCTGCGCCTGTTCGACCCCGGAACAGTTGAACAGGCACATCATCGGATCGGAGATCCGCTGCCACCCGTGTTCCAGATGCACGGTCACGGCCGCCACGACCATCGTGATCATCAGCGGGATCGAGAACCAGCGCGTCGCCAGACCGAGCAGCAACGCAAGCGCGCCCAGAACCTCGGCATACGCCGACAGCATCACCATCAGATAGGGGAAGGGCATGCCCAGCCCCCAGTCCGCGTTGCCGTACCACATCACCACGTTCTCTTTCGGCAGGATGCCGTCCAGCTTGTTGGTCCCCGCCATCCAGAACACCGGGGCGAGGTAGAGCCGCAACAGCAAAGGCGCCAGGAAGTCCGCACCTCGCGTCCAGTCCAGCCAAGCCTGCAAGCGCACTGCCAAGGTTCCAGTCGCAGCCATCGTCCTGATCTCCTTTTCCCCTTCTACTGGGTATAAAGCCTAGACCGCGGGCTCACGCTGTACGCGGGGTGATCCGCCGGCTTTTATGTCCGATCGTCCGGGACCACGGGGAGAGGCCCGTGACGCCCGGCAACCGGGCGCCCAAAGGTCTAAGGTGAAGAAAGGCAAAAGGAAGGTTTGATGGACATCAGCCCCCACGAAGACGTGCTGTCGACGGTTCTGGCCGCCTACAACTTGCGTGCCCGCATCGACACCAACCCGCGCCTGTGCGGGGAGTGGCAGCTCAGCACGGCGGGTTCGGGGAATGCCAGCTTTCACCTGGTGGGGGAAGGCGGATGCTATCTGCACATGGAGGCGATGGCCCCCGTCTGGATGGAGGCCGGCGATCTTCTCCTGCTGCCGCATGACGACTGGCACCTGATGTCCAGCCGCGACACCGTGCCCGACCGCGACAACCACCTGACGCTGGTGGAAGGCGAGGATCCGCCGGATATCCCGGTCACACAGCTCCTGTGCGGCCACTTCGAGTTCGATTCCGGCCGCCGCAACCCGATCCTGGCCGCGCTCCCCGATCACATCATCATCCGCCGCCGCGAATCCGGCGACCGGCTGTCACACCTGGCGGACCTGATGAACATCGAACTCGCGGAGCGTTCCTCGGGCTACCGGCCCGTGCTGGACCGCCTGGCGGACACCCTGTTCGTGATGGCCGTGCGCCATCACATCTGCTCGCAACGCGAACACTCGGAGGGATCGCTGATCGCCGCCCTGGCGGACGACCGCATCCGCCGGGCACTGGATGCCCTGCACGCCCACCCGGAGGCGGCCTGGACCCTGGAGGGGCTGGCCAGCGAGGCCGCCATGTCGCGCAGCAGCTTCGCGGAGCGCTTTCATGCGCTGGTCGGACAGACGCCCATCGACTACCTGACCCAGTGGCGGATGGTCCTGGCGGAACGCCAGCTACGCGACGGGCGGGAGTCGGTCGCGGGCGTGATGGACGCGGTGGGCTATACCTCGGAGGCGGCCTTTCGCAAGGCCTTCAAGCGGGTGCACGGGTTCGGGCCGGGGCGCATCCGGCAGCTACTGCGCCGGCTCGGTGCCGGCTAGGCTTGACTGCCAAAGAGCGGATCAGAAGGTGTTGGCGACGCTGGCCACGCCCGGCGCACGCGACCGAACCAGGCGTTCGACCACATTCTTGAGATCCAGCGTGGAGCGCGGACAGCCCACACAGGCCCCCTTGAGTCGGACCCGTACGGTGCGGCCATCGAGCTCCACGAACTCGATATCGCCCCCGTCCTGCATCATGATCCGCCGTGCCTCCTCGATCGCGGCGCGCACCGCGTCCACGTCGATCGGGCCATCGGCCGGCACGTCGGCCGCCTCGCGTTGCGCATGGGTCTGGGCTCGGTCCAGGCGCAGCGCGAGCTCCGGATCGAGTTCCTCGATCGCGTCCAGTTCATCCTCGCTGTACACGTGATCGGGCTCGTCACTCAGCAGGTGTGACACGTCCACCATCACCTGCGCATTGTCGGGTCCAGCCATGTTCGGGCCTCCGGGTACTCGGCTTTTCGCCAGTATAGCAACGCCGCGCTCCACCCCCGCGCGAAGCCGCACCCGCCAGCCGGGATCCACCACCTCGCGCGCGGGCGACCAGCGCAACCGCACGCGCAGACGGCGCAGGTCCTCCGGATGCATGCGCCCGGCGTGCAGCCACAGGCGCCATACCCGGCCGGTCGCGGGCACCCGAACGACGAGGATGACGACCCGACGCAACACTCGTGTATCGGGCAGCACCTCGACCCAGTCCACCTGCTCCTGGCGCAGGCCCTCGGCGGTGGCCAGCCAGGTTGCACCCTCGGGCGTCTGCCCCAGCCAGTCCCAGGCCGGCGGTTGCGAGCGCCCTTGCCACCACCACCCGGCGATGGCCAGCCCGAAGACCGGGGCCAGCGTCCACAACGGGCTGTACACCAGCACATAGGCGGCCACAGCCAGGAGCAGGAGGATCTGGCCCGCGAACGCGAGCCGGGGAAGAACCGGGTCAGGCCGGAGCCGAAGCCTGAGTGGCGGCGCGGATCGCCGGGACAAGACGGGCTATCCCCTCGTCCACCGTGGTCTGGCGACCCATGACCACGTCCAGCAGCACGTTGTCGGGGTAATCGAGCAGGCGCTCGAAGGCATCGCGACCCTCCTGGTCCAGTTGCGCATATCCCTGCGCGAGAAAGTGGCCGAGCAGCCAGTCGTTCTCCAGCATGCCGCGGCGACAGCGCCAGCGTGTCCGGTTATCCGGTTCCATCACCCAAACACCCGTCCAGGCCAGGCTCCCACAGGGGTGGAACAACCGTTGGGGGTCGCGCCGATCACAGCGACTTCTTCAGCATGGTGCGGCGGATGTCGCTGATCGCGCGGCTCGGGTTCAGGCCCTTCGGGCACACCTGGGTGCAGTTCATGATGGTGTGGCAGCGGTAAAGCTTCCAGGCATCATCCAGCTGTTCGAGACGGTGCTCGGTGGCCTCGTCGCGGCTGTCGTGGATGAAGCGCGCGGCCTGCAAAAGCGCCGCCGGCCCCAGGAACTTGTCCGGGTTCCACCAGTAGGATGGGCAGGCAGCGGAGCAGCAGCCGCACAGGATGCACTCGTAGAGCCCGTCCAGTTGTTCGCGGTCTTCGGGGCTTTGCTTGCGCTCCACCTCGGGCTCCGGGCTGTCGTTGACCAGCCAGGGCTCGGCCTTGCGGTATTGCTCCCAGAAGTTGTCCATGTCCACGATCAGGTCGCGGATCACCGGCATGCCCGGGAACGGGCGCAGGGTCACGGGTGAGTCCAGCTCCGCCAGCGGGGTGATGCAGGCCAGGCCATTGGTGCCGTTGATGTTCATGCCGTCGGAGCCACACACCCCGTGCTGACAGGAGCGGCGAAAGCCCAGGGAGTCGTCCTGTTCCTTCAGCAGAAGCAAGGCATCCAGCAGCATCATCCCGGGCTCGACCTGGTCATCGGGCAGGCTGAAGCGCTGCATCTTCGGCAGCGTGTCCGTTTCCGGGTTGAAGCGGTAGATCGAGAACTCCATCGGTATCTCCTGTCGGTGACCGCGGCCACCGTTGTCACACGCTGCGGTAAGCCCCAATCAATCCTGTTCCTGCGCTTCGGCACAGGCGATGCATCGCTCGGCCGACGGATCGATCTCCAGCCGCGAGCGCGCAATCGGCTCCAGGCAGTCGATGCACAGTCCGCCCTCGCCCTCCTCCAGCCGCTTCAGCGCCCGGCGGGCGCGAACACGCTGGGCCTCGCGCCGCTGCTGGCTCGCCTTGGCCATGGCCTGGCCCTGCAGCGCGTCCATCCGCGAGAGTCGTCCGGTGCGCTGCTGGTCCAGCTCCACGGTCGCGCCGCTGTCGGCGGCGCCCGCGAGTGCGGCATCCAGCTCCGTCAGCAGCACCTCGAGCTGCTCGTGCAGCCACGCCTCGGGTACCGGTTCGGCAGGGTTGCTCATTGCTCATCTCCCATTGGGCGCAATGCCCATGGTTGAACGCGCGGGCTGCCATGCCCCCTGATGCGATTCGCTACGCTCATCGGCATCCTACGGTCGAGTCGACCCATCAATAGACGCGTTCCTTCGGCGGGAACGAGGCCACGGTATTTGGCTGCGTCCGCACCGGCTTGTAGTCCAGGCTGTCATCCGCCAGCGAGTACAGGCTGTGCTTGAGCCAGTGCTGATCGTCGCGCTCGGGGAAATCGATCCGCGAGTGGGCGCCGCGGCTTTCCTCGCGCCCCAGCGCGGAGCGGATGGTCGCGATCGCGCAGTCCATCAGGTTCTCCAGCTCCATCGCCTCCACCCGCGCGGTATTGAAGGTGCTGGAGTGATCCGCGATCACCGCGTGGTTCAGGCGCTCGCGGAGCGCGCGGACCTTCTCCACGCCCTCGCGCATCACCTCGTCGGTGCGGAATACCGAGCAGTGGTCTTCCATCACCTTGCGCAGTTCGCGCTTGAGCGGCTCGACCTGCTCGGCGGTGCCATCGCCCGGGTCCTTGCGATCCCAGCGCGTGAGCCGCGCCATCGCCTGTTCCACGGCCGACTCGTCCAGCGGCCGGTGGTAACGGTTCTCGGCCAGGTACTCAAGGATGTGATTGGCCGCCGCGCGGCCGAACACCAGGATGTCGAGCAGTGAATTGCCACCCAGGCGGTTGGCCCCGTGCACCGAGACACAGGCCGTCTCGCCGGCCGCGTACAGTCCCGGGACCGGGTCCTCCGGCGTGTCCTTCTCCGGCGTCACCACCTGCCCGAAGCGATTGGTCGGGATGCCGCCCATGCTGTAGTGACAGGTCGGGAAGATCGGGATCGGCGCCTCGATCGGATCGACCCCGAGAAAGGTCATGCTCGTCTCGCGAATCCCCGGCAGGCGCTGCATGATCGTATCGGCCCCCAGATGGCGCAGGTCGAGCAATACGTGATCCGCATTGCGCCCGCAGCCGCGTCCCTCGCGCACCTCGGTGGCAATGGAGCGGCTCACCACGTCGCGCGAGGCCAGGTCCTTCGCCCGCGGGGCGTAGCGCTCCATGAAGCGCTCGCCCTCGGAGTTGATCAGGAACCCGCCCTCCCCGCGGGCACCCTCGGTAATCAGCATCCCGCGCCCGGCGATCCCGGTCGGGTGGAACTGCACGAACTCCATGTCCTCCAGCGGCACCCCGGCGCGCAGGGCCATCGCCATGCCGTCACCGGTGTTGATCAGCGCATTGGTCGTGGTGCGAAACAGCTGTCCCGCCCCGCCGGTCGCGATCAGGGTGGTCTTGGCCTCGATCACGATCGGCTCGCCGGTCAGGATCTCGAACGCCAGCACGCCCAGCACGTAGCCCTGCGCGTCGCGCAGCAGGTCCACCGCGAAGTACTCGTCGAAGAAGTGCGTGCGCGCGCGCAGGTTCTGCTGGTACAGCGAGTGCAGGATCGCGTGCCCGGTGCGATCCGCCGCCGCGCAGGTGCGCGCGGCTTGATCCTGGCCGAAGTTCTGGCTCTGGCCGCCGAACGCGCGCTGGTAGATGGTCCCGTTGTCCAGGCGCGAGAACGGCACGCCGAAGTGGTCCAGCTCGTAGACCACCTTAGGTGCGGCGCGACACATGTATTCGATCGCGTCCTGGTCGCCCAGATAGTCCGAGCCCTTCACCGTGTCGAACATGTGCCAGTGCCAGGAGTCCGGCAGGACGTTGGCCAGGGCGGCGTTCACCCCGCCCTGCGCCGCCACCGTGTGCGAGCGCGTGGGAAACACCTTGGAGACCACCGCGACCTTGGCATCGCCATTGGACAGCTGTAGCGCCGCGCGCAGGCCGGCCCCGCCGGCCCCGATGATCAGGGCGTCGAACTTGCGTCGCGCCACGTTCATGCCAGTCCCTTCATGCGAGTCCCGCCCGAATCAGAATGAAAAATGCCCACAGCCCCGTCAGGAGCAACCCGCCGGCGGCCAGCACGAACACCAGGAGCCGCGTGCCGGGCGCATGCACGTAGTCCATCACCACGTCGCGCAGCCCGATCCACGCATGCAGCAGCAACAGCAGCACGAACACCGCCGTCAGCAACCCAATCACCGGGTGCCCGACCACACCCAGCCATGCGGCATGATCCGCCGGCGCGGCCAGCACGAAGAATCCGAGGGCCAGGATCACGTACACGCCCACATACACCGCCGTGATGCGTTGCAGCAGCCAGGCGCGCTGTCCGCTCAGGAGCCTCATAGCACCAGCCCCAGCCACACCAGCACGGTGCCGAGGATGCCCGCGTACAGCGCATCGCGCGCCGTGCGCAGCGAGCCCGCGCGATCCTCGCCGATGCCGAATTCCATCAGCAGGTAGCGAATCCCGGCAAACAGGTGATGCAGAAGCCACCAAAGCCCCAGTGCCAGCGCCACCAGGCCGATCGGGTGATGAATGATCGCCACGGCCTGGGCGAAGCCCTCGGGGCTGGCCAACGAGCGGTCCAGCAGCCAAAGCAGCACGGGAATCGACAGAATCAGGAAGACACCGGTGATCCGGTGCAGAATGGAGACCACGGCATTCAGCGGCAGTCGGATCTTGCGCAAATCCAGAAAGACGGGACGTCCCTGCCGAGTCATGCCAACCCCTAATAGCCGGAAGAAAAGGACCGTCAGGCTGACACCCCGCGTGGGGTTCGTCTACCATCGATCCACCGAATCAGCTTACCACTCCATGCTGCCGTCGTGACCCCGTATCGCCGCCTCCCGCGCGGTACGCCCGGCGATGGCATGGGCAGCAGTCCACTGGAGATCCTCGATGCGCGAAGACTGGAAAGACCACATCACCGATGCGGGTGCCGAGTTCGAGGAGGACGACCTCCTGCACTACGGCAACCCGGAACGTGAACGCCGCATGGCCATCAACGGCGAGGTGATCTGCGACCTCTCCCATCGCGGCCTGCTGGAGGTTCGCGGCGACGACGCCACCGACTTCCTGCAGGGCCAGTTCGGCAACGACATCCGCGCGGTGGACGCGCAACACAGCCAGCTGTCCAGCTACTCCAGTCCCAAGGGCCGCGCCTACGCCGTGTTCCGCGTGCTGCGTACCCGCGACGGCTACCTGCTGGAGATGCCCGCAGACCGGATCGAGCCGGTGGCCAAGCGCCTGCAGATGTTCGTGCTGCGCGCGAACGTGATCATCGAACAGGCCGGGGATTCGCGGATCCACTTCGGCTGCTCCGGGCCGGATGCCGAGAAGGAGGTGCAAAGCGCGCTGGGTGTCTGTCCCGCCGAGGTCGAGGAGGTCGTCGAGAAGGACGGCGTCACCGTGGTCCGGGTACCCGGGGTCCACCCGCGCTTCGAGCTGTTCGGCGAGTTCGACGCCATGCGCAAGGCGTGGGACGGCCTGAACGTCCACGCGGCCCCGGTGGGCCCGCGCGACTGGGCACTGCTGGACATCCTGGCCGGGGTCCCCACCGTGGTGGAGGAAACCAGCGAGAAGTTCGTGCCGCAGATGCTCAACCTGCATGCCCTGGGCGCGGTCAGCTTCGAAAAGGGCTGTTATCCGGGCCAGGAGGTCGTGGCACGCATGCACTACCTGGGCAAGCTCAAGCGGCGCATGTTCCGCCTGGCGATCCATACTCAGACTCCACCCCAACCCGGCTCGCCTGTGTTCCAGGCCGGCGGCAACCCGGACCAGTCGGACGGCGAGATCGTCGCAGCCGAATTGCACCCGGACGGGCTGTACTCCGCCCTGGCGGTACTGCAGGTCGCGGCCGCCAAGGGCGAACTGCGCTGGGACGCACCCGACGGCGCCAAGGCCGAGGTCGTCGAACTGCCCTACGCAGTCCCCGAAGGAGCCTGACGCATGCGCTTTTTGTTCTTCTTTTTCGTCCTGATCCTGCTGGCACTGTGGGCGGCCTTCTTCAGCCGCCCCGACAACCCCACATTATCCAACTGGCTCTACGCCCTGGCCGGTGTATTGGCAGTGCTGTTCCTGATCGGCTATTTGCGCCTCGACGGGGTCATATGACCCGAACCCTCTGATCCGCATCGCCGCACCCCCGCGGGCCCGGCACCGGCCGGGCCACGCGGCTCAGGACGCCAGCCGGGTTCGGGTATCCGCCACTGGCTCGCCCAGGCGCGTCTCCAGGTCCCGCGCCTGGCGTGCATGACAACCCGACAAGGCAAACCCCTCGAGCCGTGCATCGGCGTGATACTCCAGGTGACGCCCTTCGCCGTCGCCCGAGATCTCCACCCACTCGCCCCCGTCCGTCTGCGGCGGGCAGACGTTCAACGGCAGGCTCCCGGTCTTGACCTGCACGATCCCGGCATCCGGCCGGTACACCGTCGGCTCGCCGGACAGCGTGCGCGCCAGCGCAGCTGCTTGCCCGCGCAGGGTCTCCACGTAGGGGCGTAACTGGCCGTCGAACTCGCAACCATCGCCCAGGGCGAAGACCGCCGGGTCGGTGGTGCGCAAGAGTGCGTCCACCTCGATCCCCGCGTGGCAGGCCAGACCGATCCGCTCGGCCAGCTCGCGGTTGGGCACCAGCCCGAGCGCGCTGATGACCACCTCGGCCTCTACCGATTCGCCGCTGGCAAGGACGAGACGGGTCGTTCCCTCCGCCACCGGTTCGATGCGCTCGACGGTCGCCTCGGTGTGCCACTGCACGCCGCGGTCGGCCAGCGCCTTCTCCAGATCGACGCTCAGCGGCTCGGGCAGCAGATTCGGCAGCGGCCGTGACGCACACTCGATCAAAGACACCGGATGGCCACCCGCCGCCAGGTCGTCCGCCAGCTCGCAGCCCACCAGGCCGGCGCCGATGATGGCCACACGGGTATGGGCCGGTGACCCGGCTTGCGCCTCGAGGGCCGCACGCAGCGCGCGGTAGTCCCCCAGCGTGTTCACCGACAGCGGCGCCCTGGCCCCACCCGGGAACGCCATTTGCCGCGGACGCGCCCCGGTGGCCAGCACCAGCTGGCCGTACGGCACGCCGCCACGGGCGGTGATGATTCTTTGCTGCGCCCGCTGGACATCGAGCACGCGGACAAACGGCATCAGGTCAATGCCGAGCCGGGCCGCTCGCGCCACGCCAGTCTCCTCCACCAGATCCGCGACCGCGACGCCCCGGGCAAAGGCATTGGAGATCCGCGGCTTGGTGTAGTAATCACCGGAATCGGCGGTCAGCAGGCGGATCGTGCGCCGCGGATCCCGCTCGCGCAGGGCCTCGGCCAGGGCCCAGCCCGCCATGCCGCCCCCGACGATCACCACCGCGTCCGGATCGGCCGCGCCGGCCCCGGCACTCCAGGCCATCGCGGCGGCACCGGCGTCCGCGGTGTCGGCGCGCGGCTCCAGGGCGGTGAAATCCGCCTTGGTGACATTACAGTCAGGGCAGTACCAGTCGTCGGGGATATCCTCGAAGCGGGTCCCAGGGGCCAGACCGGAATCCGGGTCGCCCTTGGCCTCGTCGTAGATATACCCGCAGACCTTGCAGATATAGCGCTTGAACTCGTCGGTTTCGGTGCTCATCACGCGGCCTCCACGGCATCGAGAATGGCCTTCAGTTTCGGGTCCAGTTCGGACCCGATGGCGTCCAGATCGGGGTTGGCCCACGGCGCGAACACGTCCCGTGCGGAGCGCGCGCTGACGCGCAGCATCTCGCCATCGCCGGAGACGTGGATGCGCAAAGGGATGTCGATGCCGGCCGGCTTGCAAGCCTCCCAGACACGCACCGCGTAGCTCGGGTGAAAGATCTCCAGGATCTGGTCGGTCGGGACCTCGACCCCGATCTTCGCGGCATTGGCCTGGCCATTGATGTGCGAGACCAGCTTCAGCCCCTGGGCGTCAATCGCCTCCTTCAGGGTCGCGACCGCGGTCTCGGGGTCCAGTCGGGTAGTGGTTTCCAGCATGACGATTCCTTCGTTCGGTGCGGGGCCCCGGTAGGCCCCGACCGTGGGTGGTGGACTAGTGCGCGTGGATCCGCGCCAGCTCCTTGCGCAGGTGCTTGATGGCCGGGGTCACGATGGCCACGAAGTACGACTCGCGCAGCTTGCGCTGGGCGGCAGCGTTCGCCAGATACCCGCGGGCCCCGGTATGCAGCAATGCCGACTGCGACGCGCGCAGTGACAGCTCGGAACCGGTCAGGCGCATCTGCAGCACATCGGCAAAGAAGCCTTCGGACTCGTCGAAGGGCGTTTCCGAAAGCGCATAGCAGGCTGCACGGCCATCCTCCAGCGCCTCTTCCAGTTCGCCCACCTGGTCATCCAGATAGCCATTCACGTGGGACAGCGTCTCGTTGGCGTCACGCATGGTCTGGATGCAGCCATCGATCAGCCCCAGCCCCATCCCCATCTGCAGCAGCACGAACCCCGGTCGGATCCGGCGGATGTACTCGGGCAGGGCGTCGGCCAGCACGTGCTCATCGGGCACGAACACGCGATCGAAATGGCAACCGAAGGTGCGCGAACCCTCCAGCGCGGTGAACTCGGGACAGGCCGTCAGGCTGAACCCGGGGTCGGAGCAGTTGATCAGCGCCATCACCGGCCGCGGGTTCGCGCCGGTGGTGCGGAAGATCGCGCCGAAGTAGTGGTCCTCGCCCAGGTTGGATACCCAGGGCAGCGCACCGGAGACCACATAGCCCCCGTCCACACGTTCGGCGGAGAGCTTGAGGTCCTCGATATTGGCAAACCACTTCATCGGGTTGGACAGCGCGGTGGCGCCCAGTGCCTCGGCATTCGCCAGCCTCGGCAGGGCCTCGCGCTTCAGGGTGTCCGAGGCACTGTTCTCCACGTACCAGGCACAGGCGTTCTGGCACCAGGCGACAAAGCCGGTGGTCATGCACTCGGCCGAGATCACCTCGGTCGCGCGGATGGCACTGGCAATATCCGTGGTGCCGCTGGCGTTCTGGCTGGCCAGGTGGCGGTTAAAGGCGCCGAGGCGACCGGCCTCGCGCAGGAAGTCTTCGGGGTACAGGCCTTCGCGGTCGATACGGGCGGTCAGCGGAGCCAGATCGCGCTCCACCAGCGCCTGCAGCGCGGCATCGGCATCCGCCGGCCCTGCGGCCGGCGACACCCCCGTCACGTCGTGAGTGCGGGTTTCAAGCATTGGGGTTTACTCCCGTTGGGCAGCAGGACCGGAATCAGGCCAGCTCGACACTGAGCTTGACCGGGTTGCGCATGGTGTTGGCTACCGGCGACCAGAAGTCGGCATGGGCGACCAGCTCCTTCAGCTGTTCCTCGCTGGCATCCCCTTCCAGGTTCGCCTTCACCCGGATATCGGAGAAGCCGAGGTGCTTGTTCACGTCGGTATCCCCGACGCCCCATACGGCGGTCACGTTGATGTCGCCCTCCAGGGTCAGCTCGAGCTTGGTCAGGGTGATACCGCGATCGATCGCGTTGGCGTGCATCCCCACGGACAGGCAGGCACCCAAACTGGCCAACGCGGCCTCGGAGGGGTTCGGCGCGGTGTCGTCGCCCAGCAGGTGCGGCGGCTCGTCGATCACGTGGGCCTCGAGGTCGCGCACGAAGGTCAGGTTGCGGAACTTGCCTTCGCAGACCGTGGTGGCCTTCAGCGTCACGATGTTCTCGGGGTTGGCCTTGCCCTTGGCGGCGAGGTTATTGAGGCCATCCTGGTCGATCGGCTCCAGGGCGTTGATGGACAGGGAGGTAGTGGCTTCGGCTGCAGACATGGTGGTGCTCCTGATAGTTGGGATTCGTGGATCCCCGGCATTCGACCGGGTCGTCCATCCCGGTGCAGAAGCCGTGCCAAAACCGTGCGGACCGCACCACAAAGCCATTTCCAGCCGGGCCACCCGAATCCAACCCATCCCCCCGTCGGACAATCCGTCCGCTTTGTCCACCCGAACTGGTCCGCATTGTCCGGATTGTCCACTTCTCGCCCCCCGCGCCGGATCCCCCCGCTTCTGCGATGCCTCGTTCGCCGCTCCCTGTATTGCGCACCAGCGCGCCGTTTCGCCCCCGGTCCGGACGAAATTCCCGGGCAACACGACGGGTTTGGCACGCCCCTTGTAAGGAACCCCCTTGAACGCGCCGCCGATCCGATCCATCCGGCGGCTCATGAACGAAGGTCAAGAGGGAAACGCCATGGGCGCCGCCATCTCCATCGACTACATCACCCACCACTATCCCGGGCAGGAAGCCCCCACGCTCAAGGACATCCAGGTCACCGTCGCACCGGGCGAGACCGTCGCCCTGATCGGCCAGAGTGGCTGCGGCAAGTCCACCCTGCTGCACATGCTCGCGGGCCTGCTGCTGCCCAGCGAAGGCTGTGTACGCATCAACGGCCACCAGGTCATCAAGCCGAGCCCGCGCTGGAACATGATGTTCCAGAAGCCCTCGCTCTACCCCTGGATGACGGTGCGCAAGAACGCCTCGCTGGGCCTGATCTTCCAGGGCCGCAAGACCGACATGCGCGAACGCATCGACCAGCTGCTGGAGACCGTGGGTCTGAGTGAGAAGGCCGAGGTCAACGTGCAGTCGCTCTCCGGCGGCCAGCAACAGCGCGTCGCCCTGGCCCGCAGCCTGGCCACCGACCCCGAGCTGCTCCTGCTGGACGAACCGTTCTCGGCCCTGGACGCCTTTACCCGCGTCGCCCTGCAGGACGAAGTCACCCGCCTGGCCCGGGAGCGCGGGATCTCGGTGGTGTTCGTCACCCACGACATCGAAGAGGCCGTCGCCATGGCCGACCGCGTGCTGGTCATGGGCTCCAACCCGGGGACCATCACCGCCGAACTGCCGATCGACATTGCCCACCCACGCGATCGCAACAGCCAGGCCTTCGTCGACCGCAAGGCCGAACTGATGGGCTACTTCGGCGCCACCCGCACCCTGGCCGCTGACAAGGGTTCAGCGGAGGCCGAAGCCCCGACGCCCGATACCGAAAGCGAACAAGACGAGTCTTCTTCATCCGAATCCCGAGCGCGCGTACGCGCCGCCTGATCCACCACCCCACTGCCCCGAACCCGAGCGAGGAACCGCCACCATGTGCAACTGCGACAACCACCATGACATCGACAGCGAACTGGACCGGCTGCTGGATCGCAGCTTCTCCCGTCGCAACTTCCTGCGTACCGCCGCCGTCGGCGGCCTGGCCGGGAGCGGGCTTGCCCTGCCCGGTTCCCTGTTTGGGGCCGAACCCGGGAACCTCGAAGAGCCCGAAGGCGTCGTCAGCGACTTCGACGGCGTCGTGCGCATCGGCTACATCCCGATCACCGACGCCGCCGCCCTGCTGGTCGCCCACTCCGAGGGCTATTTCGAGGACGAAGGACTGGAAGTCGCCGATCCCCAGCTGATCCGCGGCTGGTCGCCGCTGATCGAGTCCTTTGCCGCCAACCGATTCAACCTGGTGCACCTGCTGAAGCCGATCCCGCTGTGGATGCGCTACCAGAATGACTTCCCGGTGAAGATCATGTCCTGGGCCCACACCAACGGCTCGGCCGTAGTAACCGGCCGCCATGTCGACGTGCAGAGCTTCGCCGACCTCGGCGGCAAGAGCGTGGCCGTACCTTACTGGTATTCCATGCACAACGTAGTCATGCAGATGGCCCTGCGCGATGCCGGCCTGACGCCGGTGATCCGCGATCAGGGCGACGCGCTGGAGGCGCACGAGGTCAACCTGATGCTCATGCCACCGCCGGACATGCCGCCGGCCCTGGCCGCGCGCTCCATTGATGCCTACATCGTCGCCGAGCCGTTCAACGCCGCCGGCGAACTGCTGGCGCGCGGCAACGTGCTGCGCTTCACCGGCGATATCTGGAAGAACCACCCCTGCTGCGTGGTCTGCATGAACGAGCGCCTGACCGACCGCGAGCCGGAGTGGACCCAGAAGGTGATGAACGCCGTGGTCCGCGCCCAGGGCACGATCCAGGAAGACAAGAAGAGTGTCGCCACCATGCTCTCGCGCGATGGCAAGGGGTATCTCCCGATGCCCGCCAACGTGGTGGAACGCGCGATGACGAACTACCACGACGACAGCACCTACGCCGACAACGGCGCGATCCGTCACCCCGAATGGGAGAACGGCCGCATCGACTTCTCGCCCTGGCCCTACCCGTCCGCGACCAAGATGCTGGTCGGCGCCATGAACGAGACCCTGGTCGGCGGCGACACCACCTTCCTCGAAGGCCTGGACCCGGACTTCGTCACCGACGACCTGGTGAACTACGACTTCGTGCGCAAGGCGATGGAAAAACACACCGCCTGGCAGGGCGCCCCGGGCGTGGACATGGATTCGCCCTATGCCCGCGAGGAGGTGGTGGTCCTATGAACCGCGAAGCCACACTCTCCGTCGACACCGCGACCGTGGAGCGGCTCATGCCGGTGCTGCGGTTCGCGGACCAAGCGCGCCGGGCGCTGCAGTACCCGGCGCTGGGCATCGCCGGCCTGTTCGCCCTGTGGTACTGGGGCGGCTGGGCCATCGGCAACAACGAGGACACGATGGCCTTCGCCAGCTTCGCCCCCGGGCCCACGCTGGCGGCCTTCTGGGACATCGTCAGCTCCGGGGCCGTGTGGTCGCCGATCGAGTCCAGCCTGTACCGCGTGGGCTGGGGCCTGGCCTACGCCATTGCCATCGGCGTGCCACTGGGCGTAATGATCGGCTACTTCCTGACGCTGAAGCAGGTCACCCACGTCCCGTTCCAGTTCCTGCGGATGATCTCGCCACTGGCCTGGATGCCGGTCGCGGTACTGGCCTTCGCCACCTGGGATGCGGCCATCATCTTCCTGATCGCCATCGCGGCCGTCTGGCCCATTACCTACGCCACCGCGCACGGGGTGCAACGCATCGATCCGATGTGGCTCAAGGTGGGCAACAACCTGGGCGCCAATCCGTACCACACCCTGCGCTACATCGTGATGCCCGCGATCGCCCAGGATGTGTTCGCCGGGATCCGCCTGGCGGTGGGTGTGGCCTGGATCGTACTGGTGCCGGCCGAGTACCTGGGCGTCACCTCGGGGCTGGGCTACGCCATCAACGATGCCCGCGACACCCTGGAGTACGACAAACTGGCCGCATTTGTCCTGGTCATCGGCATTATCGGCTACATGCTCGACGCCATCTGCGTACGCCTGATCAAGCGCAGCAGCTATCACGCGGAGGGCTGATCCCCTCGGGCAATACCCGGGCCCGGCCATTCATGGCCGGGCCTTTTTGTGCGCCCGCAAAGCGGGCAAGCGCAACCCAACAGTGCAAGGCCCTGCCCCGCCTCGAGGCAACCGCGTCATCCCGACCCGGCCAGACGCCCCCGAACGCCCACCAACACGTCGTTTTCGCACTGGCAGGCTTTCTGCATAACCCACGGCATGGCACTCCACCGCATATCCGATTCGACCCCACCGGACCTGGCCACCCGGGAGCAGGAGATCACCCTGCTGCTGGAGGTTGCCAAGCTCATGGGCCGCTCCGGCGACCCGGATGCCGCGATCTACCGCATCCTCGGGATGATGTCCCAGCTACTGGGGCTCAACCGCGGCCGGGTCCTGTTGCCGGATCCGAACAGCGGCCAGCTGCGCATCCGCCACGCCTACGGCCTGACCGATGCCGAGCGCGACCGCGGCAGCTACAGCCTCGGCGAGGGTGTCACCGGGCGCGTCATGAAGACCGGCCAGATCGCCCTGATCCAGGACATCGACAACGAGCCCGAATACCTCGCGCGCGCCATCGACCGTTCCACCCTGCCGCAGGAGACCGTCGCCTACATCGCCGTGCCCATCGTCCAGGACGAACACGCCATCGGCGTGCTGGGCGTCCACCGGCTGCGACGCCGCTCGCGCCAGTTCCAGGACGACCTGAACCTGCTGCGGGTGATCGCGAGCATGATCGGCCAGGTGCTGCGCATCCACCAGCTGATCGCCGAGCGCACCGCCGAGCTGGTCTCGGAGAACCGCTACCTCAAGAGCGCCCTGGATACCCAGGGCGGGCAGTACGGCATCCTCGGCGAGAGTCCGGCCCTGCGCCATGTCCTCAAGCAGGTCCACCGCATCGCGGACACCCAGGCCACGGTGCTGGTGACCGGGGCCTCCGGCACCGGCAAGGAGAAGATCGCGCGCATGATCCACCGGATCAGCCAGCGCAACGCGAAGCCGTTCATCTCCATCAACTGCGCCGCCATCCCGGCCGACCTGCTGGAATCCGAACTGTTCGGCCACGAAAAGGGGGCCTTCACCGGCGCGTCCAGCGCCAAGACCGGCAAGATCGCCCTGGCCGACGGCGGCACGCTGTTTCTGGACGAGATCGGCGACATGCCGGAGGCGTTGCAGTCGAAGATCCTGCGTGTATTGCAGGAACGGGTGGTCCAGCCCATTGGCGGCAACCGCGATCTCCCGGTGGACGTACGCATCATCGCCGCAACCCACCAGAACCTGCAGGCCGCGGTGAACGCCGGGAACTTCCGGCTCGACCTGTTCTACCGCCTGAACGTGATCCCGCTGCACATGCCGGCCCTGCGCGACCGCGCCAGCGACATCCGCCTGCTCACCCGCCACTTCCTCGACCGCTACACCCACCTGCACGGCTGGAACGTGGTCGTCGACGAGGGCGTGCTGGAACGCCTGGAGGCCTTCGACTGGCCCGGCAACATCCGCCAGTTGGAGAACGTGCTGGAGCGCGCCGTGCTGCTATCCACGGATGGCCGCATCGGCACGCCGCTGATCGACGAGATCCTGCACGAGGAATCCCGCATCAGCCCGTTCGAGAGCGAGAGGCACGGCCTCCGCGACGAGCATGCACCGGCACCATCGCGGCACAACGAGCCCCGAACCCTGCCCTCTTCCGGCGCGTCCTGCACCAGCGCGGTGCGCCCATATCAGCGCGTGCACGCCACCGAGGCGGAGCGCCTGAAGCGCGCGATCGAGCAAACCGGGGGCAACAAGACCCGCGCCGCGATGGACCTGGGCCTGACCCCGCGGCAATTGCGCTATCGCCTGAAAAAGCTCGGCATAGAAACCACTTAGGCCCACCGCTCAGACACCAGCGGACCTTTTGTCCCCTTCGTCGACAATGTCGACGAAGGGTCCGATCTCCCGGCACTCGCGCGCCGCCCTGGCGGCCCATTCCCCACGCTTGGCATGGCACCTGCAATGACCCTCGACATGCGCGGCAACGATGCCCGCATCGATTCGATCCACGAGGAGAGCCGACCATGCCGACCAAGAGTCTTCACGATCCCTTTGACGCCAATGCCGACCTGCGCCACGGCTCCAGCTGCCGCCACGGGCACACCGGCCCGGGCAGCTGCAGCTGCTTCGACACCGCGTCCCCGGACCTGGAAGAGAAACTGGAACGACGCGCCACCCATGAGCCCGTACAGGCCGATGCCCACGCCACCGGCGAGGACCTGAGTGACGAGGCCATGGTCGATCGCGCGGTGGAGAGCGCCATCGTCCGCGGCATGTTCGGCCACAACGAGATCAACCGCCGCCGCTTCCTGCAGATGATCGGGGGCGGCACGGTGGCCGCCGCTCTGGGCTCCATCCTGCCGCTGGACAAGGTCAAGGCCGCAATCAAGGACGGCGGGCCTCTGGAAAAGACCAAGCTGCGCGTCGGCTTCGTCCCGATCACCTGCGCCACGCCGATCATCATGGCCCACCCCATGGGCTTCTACGAGCGCCACGGCTTGGATGTCGACGTGATCAAGACCGCCGGCTGGGCGGTGGCCCGCGACATGTCGCTGTCCGGTGAGTACGACGCCTCGCACATGCTCTCGCCGATGCCGCTGTCGATGACCCTGGGCTCCGGCTCCTCGCGCGAGCACTACATCATGCCGGCGGTTGAGAACATCAACGGCCAGGCCATCACACTGCACAACAAGCACAAGGACAAGCGCGATCCCAAGGACTGGAAGGGTTTCACCTTCGCCGTGCCCTTCGAGTACTCCATGCACAACTTCCTGCTGCGTTACTACGTCGCGGAGCACGGGCTGGATCCCGATCGCGACATCAGCATCCGCGTCGTCCCGCCGCCGGAGATGGTCGCCAACCTGCGTGCCGAGAACGTCGACGGCTACCTGGCCCCCGACCCCTTCAACCAGCGCGCGGTCTGGGACGGCATCGGCTTCATTCACATGCTGACCAAGGAGATCTGGGACGGCCACCCGTGCTGCGCCTTCGCCTGCTCGGCCGCCTTCGCCGACGAGCATCCGAACACCTTCGGTGCCCTGTTCCGCGCGTTGATCGAGGCCACCCAGTACAGCTCGGATATCAACAATCGCGCCGAGATTGCCGAGGCCATCTCCCCGCGTGCCTATCTGAACCAGCCGCAATCGGTGGTCGAGCAGGTGCTGACCGGGCGCTATGCCGACGGCCTGGGCGAGGTCAAGAACGACCCGCACCGGATCGACTTCGACCCCTTCCCCTGGCACTCGATGGCCACCTGGATCCTTACCCAGATGAAGCGCTGGGGCTATGTGGATCGCGACTTCGACTACAACCGCCTGGCGGAAGACGTCTTCCTCGCCAGCGAGTGCGCCGAAGTGATGACCGAGCTGGGCTACGAAGCGCCCAGTGACACCTACAAGAACTTCGAGATCATGGGGAAGGTGTTCGACTACACCGACCCGGAAGGCTATCTCGACAGCTTCGATATCCGCAGGAGCTAAGCCATGTTGAGCAATCTCAACTTCCGGGCGACCGTTCTCTCGCTGGTGATGCTCGTGGTCTTCCTGGGCGTGTGGCAGCTGGCCACCGCCCCGGAGGTCATCGCGCCACAACAGGGCGAGCTGAGCGAATACGAACAGCTGATGGGGGGCGGGGCCGATCGCAGTTCCAGCAGCGGCATCCCGGCCCCCACCCAGGTGTTCAGCCACGCCTTCGGCGAACTGAGCAACCCATTCTACGACGCGGGCCCGAACGACAAGGGGATCGGCATCCAGCTGGCCTACTCGATCTACCGGGTCCTGCTGGGCTTTGCCCTGGCCGCGCTGATCGCCATTCCGCTCGGCTTCGTGATTGGCATGTCGCCGCTACTGAACAAGGCGTTCGATCCGTACATCCAGATCCTCAAGCCGATCTCGCCACTGGCCTGGATGCCGCTCGCCCTGTTCGTGATCCGCGACTCGAACATGTCGGCGATCTTCGTGATCTTCATCTGCTCGATCTGGCCGATGCTCGTGAACACCGCCTACGGCGTCGCCTCGGTGCGCAATGACTGGCTGAACGTCGCCAAGACCCACCAGCTGTCGAACCTGCGCACCGCGTTCACGGTCATCCTGCCCGCCGCGGCGCCGACCATCCTCACCGGCATGCGCATCTCCATCGGCATCGCCTGGCTGGTCATCGTCGCCGCAGAGATGCTCGTGGGCGGCACCGGCATCGGCTACTACATCTGGAACGAGTGGAACAACCTCGACCTCGCCAGCGTGATCTTCGCGATCATCATGATCGGCATCGTCGGCTTCCTGCTGGATGCCTCCCTCGCCCAGGCCACCAAATTCGTGCGCTACGCCGACTGAGTCAGCGTGGCCCCAAAAGGAGACCAAACATGAGCAAGGGATTCCTCGAGATCGAGAACCTGAGCCAGCGCTTCCCGCAGCCCGATTCCAGCGACCTGATGACCGTGTTCGAGGGCGTGGACGTGACCATCAACAAGGGCGAGTTCGTCTGCCTGATCGGTCACTCCGGCTGCGGCAAGTCCACCATCCTGAACGTTCTCGCCGGCCTGGCCACACCCACCGACGGCAACGTGATCATGGACAATAAGGAGATCACCGGACCCAGCCTCGACCAGGGCGTGATCTTCCAGAACCACAGCCTGCTGCCGTGGCTGTCGGCGCGCGACAACGTGATGTTCGCGGTGCGCGCCCGCTGGCCGAACTGGAGCAAGGCGAAACGCCTGGAACACGCCGAGCGCTACCTGCACATGGTCGGGCTGGATCACGCCATGGACCGCAAGCCCGCGCAGCTCTCCGGCGGCATGCGCCAGCGCGTCGGCATCGCCCGGGCCTTCGCCATCGAACCCAAGCTGCTGCTGATGGACGAGCCCTTCGGGGCCCTGGACGCCCTGACCCGCGGGGTCATCCAGGAGGAGCTGCTGAAGATCTGGTCGGAGACCCACCAGACCGTGTTCATGATCACCCACGACGTCGACGAGGCGATCTTGCTCGCCGACCGCGTGCTGCTGATGACCAACGGGCCGCATGCCCAGGTCGCCGAGTCGGTGAAGATCGACATCCCGCGGCCGCGGGAACGCGCCACTTTGCACCAGAACGACGCCTACTACCCGATCCGCAACCACCTGGTCGACTTCCTCGTGAACGGCGCCAAGGAGATGTCGGCCAAGGCCCAGGCGGCCGCCGCCCGCGGCGACAACCCGCGCCACAGCCCGCGCATCGTCAACCCGGCCAAGCCCGAGGCCAGTCCGGAACCCGGCCCGCGCATGGTTCGCGCGGTCTGACCCCAGTCCATCCATCGCATTCAAGGAGCACATGATGAGTCTCAGCAAGAGCGCCATGACCACCACCATCCTCGAGGCCAAGGAGAACCGCGGAACTACCTGGGCCGCGATCGCCGAGGCCACCGGACTGCACGAGGTCTACGTGACCTCCGCCTGCTACGGCATGAACCACCTGGAGGGCGACCAGGCCGACAAGCTGGCCACCTTCATCGGGCTCGGCCCGGAGGTCTCGCAGGCGCTTCAGGCCTTCCCGCACAAGACCTGGGACAAGACCATCCCCACCGACCCGGTGATCTATCGCTTCTACGAGGCGATCAACGTCTACGGCGACACCATGAAGGCGCTGATTCACGAAAAGTTCGGTGACGGCATCATGAGCGCCATCGACTTCAGCATGGACATCGACAAGGTCGAGGACCCGAAGGGCGACCGCGTGAAGATCACCTGGAACGGCAAGTTCCTGCCCTACAAGAGCTGGTAGCGTCCCCATCGGTCACGCGGCGGCCGGGCACGCCGCGTGACCGCCCTTTCCCGCGAGCCGGTACCCCAGCGCCCGTTCGCGCCCGAACGTGTACGGCAAGTCCCTTCGCATAGTAGGCTCTTGCCGATGCGCCATCCATCCACCCTGCCCCGTCTGCTGATCCTGCTGATCAGCCTGTCCGTTGCTGCCTCCGCAATGGCGGAAAATAGTGACGACGCCAGCGTATACACCATCGGCGTGCTGGCCTTTCGCGATGCCGAAGAGACCACGGCCCAGTGGCAACCCACAGCCGACTACCTGAGCACGCAGGTCGACGCGGCCGAATTTCGCATTCAGGCACTTAACTATCCGGACCTGGAGCAGGCCGTCGCCACCGGAGGTGTTGATTTCGTCCTCACCAACACCGGCCATTACGTGCGCCTGGAGGCGCAACAAGGCATCACCCGCCTGGCCACCCTCATCGCCGAGGAGCAAGGCCAGCCCATTCGTCAGTTCGGAGGGACGATCCTGGTCCTCGACGAACGCAATGACCTCCAGTCACTGGACGACCTTCGTGGGCAGCGGTTGCTGGCGGTGGAAGAAGACTCTCTGGGCGGTTGGCTGGCCGGTTACGGGGCCCTGCGCAACGCTGGCGTGGATCCGTTCGAGGACCTGGCGTCGGTTCACTACACGGGCATGCCCCACTACCGGGTGATCGAGGGCTTGCTAACCGGCGAGGCCGACGCCGGCATGGTGCGCACCGGCGTGCTGGAGGAACGGCTGCAATCGGGCGACCTGCCCGCCGACACACTGCGCGTACTGGCGCCCCGCAAGACAGCGGGGTTTCCATTTGCCCACTCCACCCGGCTTTACCCTGAATGGCCGTTCTCGCGTCTTGGACACACCCCTGACCAACTGGCCGAAGCAGTCACGATCGCCCTGCTGAGCCTGCCCGCGGATCACCCCGCGGCGCGTGAAGGCGGCTACCACGGCTGGTCGGCCCCGTTGTCCTACGGGGCGGTACACAAACTCCTGGAAGAACTCGGCTACCCGCCCTACGACCGCACCGTGGCAATCAGCCTGCGCGCCTACTGGGAGGCCCGGCCGGAGGTCCTGCTCGGCTTCATGGCGGGGCTATTGCTGCTGAGCGGGTTGGCTGCGCTCTACTACCGGCGTCTGACGCGGCGGCTTTCACTGGAGGTCGAGCAACGCCGCGCGGCGGAGGGCCGCCTGCGCGCACACGAAGCTCGCCTGGCGTACCAGGCCGGGCATGACCCGCTGACCGGACTGCCCAACCGCACGCTGCTGCAGGAGCACCTTGACGAGGCCATGCAACAGGCTCGCCAGCGGCAAGGCCTGGTGGCCATCCTGTTCGTGGATCTGGACCGCTTCAAAAACATCAATGACAGCCTCGGCCACCGCGTCGGCGATGACCTCCTGCAAATCCTGGGCGAGCGCCTGAAGACGCGCTTCGAGGCCCGCACCGTGGCCCGGATTGGGGGCGACGAATTCATCGCGGTAATCGACGACGCCGCAGAGCATCAAGAGCTCGAGGCCCGCGCCCGCCAGCTTCTGGAGCTCATAGCCGAACCCTTTGCCGTCGGCGGCTGGACCAACTTGCAGGTAGGCGCGAGCATCGGTATTGCACTGTTCCCGGAGGACGCCACCGAAGCCGGTGAGCTTCTCACTCAGGCCGATGCGGCGATGTACGAGGCCAAGGACGCCGGGCGCAACACCTTCCGCTTTTACCGTACCGCCCTCACCGATGCCGCCAACCAGCGCCTGGAGATCGAGAACCGGCTGCGGCACGCCCTGGCCCAGAACGAACTGGAGGTGTTCTACCAGCCTCAGGTACACATGACGTCCGGGAAGATCACCGGGATCGAGGCACTGGTGCGCTGGCGTGACCCCGAACGCGGCCTGATCGCGCCGGACGTGTTCATACCGCTGGCCGAGGAAACGGGCCTGATCGCCGCCGTCGGGGATTTTGTTCTGCGCGAGGCCTGCCGCCAGGTCGTGGAATGGGATCGTCAGGGCCTGCCGCCGCTGGAAGTCTCGGTCAACCTGTCGGCGCGCCAGGTCGCCGCACCGGGCCTGCTCCATCAGCTCCGCCAGGTCCTGCACGAATCCGGACTCCCCGCACAACGCCTGACCCTGGAGCTCACCGAAAGCACCCTGATGGAACAGGCCGACACGACCCGTGGCACCCTGCAGCAGATCAAGGGCCTGGGCATCGCGCTGGCCATCGACGACTTCGGCACCGGGTATTCGTCGCTGGCCTACCTGAAGGAATTCGCGATCGACATCCTGAAGATCGACCAGACCTTCGTGCGCGACCTGCCGGAGGACCGCAACGATGCCGAGCTGGCCATGACCATCATCGACATGGCCCACAACCTGGGGCTGGATGTGCTCGCCGAGGGGGTTGAAACCGAGGATCAGCTCGGATTTCTGGCCGCAGAGGGCTGTGATGCCTGGCAGGGCTATTTGTGCAGCCGCCCCCTGCCCGCCGCATCCCTGGCCGAGCTCGTGAGCCACCACGAACCCGAACCGTTCGCGCGCCGGGCCCCGGTAAAGGCCGCCATGGCCCCACGGGGCCACCTGCGCAGCTGAACCTGAAAAAGGAAAAGGCCTGCGAAAGCAGGCCTTTTCCTTGGTGTTTGGTGGAGCGGAGGAGGATCGAACTCCCGACCTTCGCATTGCGAACGCGACGCTCTCCCAGCTGAGCTACCGCCCCAAACAGGACGCGCATTCTAGCAACTCCGCCGGGTGGCGGGAAGCCCCGCCCGCACAAGATTCGCGAGACGCCCCGCCGTGCCTCGGGATCACCTTTTCGCGCCGCACGTCACGGAACTTGGGCCTGGACCCGGTCTAGCATTAGGGCATGTCCGTCACCCACCTCCAACGACCCGGGGCGACCGACCCCAGCCTCCGGCTCGCGGGTCTGGCCACACGACGGCCCGCTGCTCGCTCGATATACTGTCCGACATGAGTCTGTCCGTTCGCATCCTTGGCGCCAGTGGCGGGATTGGCCCGGGCCGGCGCACCACATCCATCCTCATCGATGACGACATCCTTATCGACGCGGGCAGTGGCGTGGGCGATCTGACCCTGGAGGAGCTGCGGCGCATTCGCCATGTCTTCCTGACCCACTCGCACCTGGACCATATCGCCTTCCTCCCGATGCTGGCGGATATGGTCTACAGCCCGGATGCCCCGCCCGTCCACGTCCACGGCCTCCCGGCAACACTCAAGGCCCTGTGCGATCACGTCTTCAACTGGGTGATCTGGCCGGACTTCACCCGTCTGCCACGGCCCGATCAGCCCTTGATCCGCTTGGAGTCGCTGCAACCCGGTCACAGCATCGCGGTGGAACATCGCGAGATCCAGGTGCTGCCCGCCCGCCATACCGTGCCCGCGGTCGGCTACAGCGTCACCAACAGCGACGGCGCCGCCTTCGCCTTCAGCGGCGACACGACCTCCTCGCACCTGCTCTGGCCCGCGCTGAACGCCCTGCCCCACCTCGATCTGCTGATGATCGAGACCGGCCTCCCAGACGAGATGGAGGGCATGGCGGACCTGGCCAAGCACTACACCCCGCAGCACCTGGGCGAGGACCTGGCACAACTGCAGCACCGCCCGCGCATTGCCATTACCCATCTCAAGCCCGGCCACGAACAGGCCATCCGCCAGCAGCTCGCCCGCTCGCCGCATCACGACGGCATGATCTTCCTGCACGGCGACGAACGCTTCGAACTCGGCGCCCACCCTTAGCGGCTACTCATCGCTCGTCATCACGAGGCCCGCAGGGCCGCGCCGATCGGTCGTGAGCCGCCCGGACACGCCACAGGCTGGTTGCCGCCGCACCACCTCCCGTTCACACGCCTGTAACATCCCTGTTATCTAATGCGGACCAGGTAATCACGAGACGGGGCCATGGCCACTCGAATTCTGCTGGTGGAAGATGATGCAGCGATCCGCGAGATGCTGCAGGTGCCGTTCCAGAAGGCGGGCTACGAGGTCCGCGAGGCCGGAGATGTCCGCTCGGCAAAATCCCTCCTGCTGGAAGACCCGCCGGATCTGATCCTGCTGGACTGGATGCTGCCGGACATCAGCGGCATCGACTGGGCGCGTACGCTCAAGACCAGCCCGGTCACCAAGGACATCCCGCTGATCATGCTGACTGCCCGCGGCGAGGAAGAAGACCGCGTGCGCGGCCTGGATGTCGGCGCCGACGACTACGTAACCAAACCGTTCTCGCCGCGCGAGCTGGTCGCGCGCATGAAGGCCGTGCTGCGCCGCACCTCGCCCACCACCAGCGAGGAACCGATCGAGATCGAGGGCCTGCGTCTGGATCCCGTCTCGCATCGCATCACCGGCAACGGCGCGGCCATCAGCATGGGCCCGACCGAGTACAACTTGCTGCACTTCTTCATGACCCATCAGGATCGGGTGTTCAGCCGCGAACAGCTGCTGGACAAGGTCTGGGGCACCAACGTCTATGTGGAGGAACGCACGGTGGATGTTCACATCCGCCGCCTGCGCAAGGCGCTGGCCGACACCGGGCATGACCACCTGGTGCAAACCGTGCGTGGTTCAGGGTACCGTTTCTCGCAACTTCCCTGACCTTCGGCGGTCCCCGTGCAGCCCCGCAAGACCTGGCCCGACATCCTCATTACCAGCCTGCTGATCGCGCTGCCGCTCCTGGCGCTTGGCTGGGCGACCGGCCAGTTCTGGCCCACCCTCGCGTTTCTGCTTGGGGCTGCACTGGCCTGGAACATCGCCAACCTGCTGTGGCTGGAGACCTGGCTGCGCCGGGGCGGCCGTGCCGACCCACCGGACGTGCGCGGCCTGTGGGGCGTGATCTTCGACCACCTCTACCGCCGCCGCAGACGCCACGAGAACCGCGTGCATCGGTTGCGCCAGCTGCTGGAGCGCTACCGGGACTCGGCGAAGGCCATGCCCGACGCGGTAGTGGTCCTGAACGATGACCTGCGCATCGAGTGGCTGAACGACATGTCCTGCCAGCTGCTCGGGCTCCACTGGCCGCGCGACGAGGGCCAGCGCATTACCCACCTCCTGCGCCACCCGGAGTTCCTGACGTTCATGGAGCGCGCCCGCGAGTCCCTCGCGCGGGTGACCGTGCCCTCCCCGCTGGACAGCGAGCGCCAACTGGAGATGCGCATGCTCCCCTATGGCGACGCGCAGTACCTGCTGCTGGCCCGGGACACCACCCACCTGCACCGCCTGGAGGTCATGCGCCGCGACTTCATCGCCAACGTCTCGCACGAGCTGCGCACGCCGCTGACCGTACTCTACGGCGTCACCGAGAGCCTGGAAGACGAACTGGAGGACCAGCCTCAGCTCGCGCGTTCGGTCCAGATGCTGCGCGAACAGTCCGAGCGCATGAAACTGCTGGTGGACGACCTGCTGCTGCTCTCACGCCTGGAGACCGGCGAAACCACCGGCCCGCAGGACTGGTTCAACCCGTTCCCACTGTTCCAGAAGCTGACGGACGAGGCGCGCATCCTTTCGGGCACGGAAGCGCACGAGATCGTGCTGGACGCCGACCCCAAACTGGAGTTCCAGGGCAACCCGGACGAACTGCGCTCCGCCTGCGCCAACCTGCTGTTCAATGCCGTGAAGTACACCCCTGGCGGGACTACCATCAGCCTGCGCTGGCGCGCCGACGACGACGGCGCACGCCTGAGCGTCGAGGACACCGGGCCGGGTATTGCCAGCCATCACCTCGGGCGCCTGACCGAACGTTTCTATCGCGTGGATGCCGGACGCACCCAGTCGCGCGGCGGGACAGGCCTGGGCCTGGCCATCGTCAAACATGTCCTCGCCCGCCATGAAGGCCACCTCGCGATCGAAAGCCAGGTCGGCCGCGGCAGCCACTTCAGCTGCCTGTTCCCGTTGAGCCGCATCCGCCGCGCCGAAACCTCCCGCCAGTCCAACTAGCGTCATTGCGAGGGCCCGGAAGGCCCGTGGCAATCGTCCGCCAAGTCCCCGAGTCCAGGGGCCTTTCGGACCGATTGCCGCGTCGCTTCGCTCCTCGCAATGACCTGTACCAATACCCGTCATTGCAAGCGCAACGAAGTAATCACCCCCCACGAACCCGGCCCCATCCCTACCGGGCCAGATGTCACGAGGCTGTCACATGCGCGTCACGCAACTGCAAGCACCGCTCCCGATAATTCGTCATCAAGGACCGAGCCACTCGGCCTTGAAAACCTCAAGCAAGCCCAAGGGAGCACACCCATGTTGTTGAAGCGAAGCATCCTCGCGCTGGCCACGGCCACAGCCCTCGCCATCGCCCCGCTGACCGCCTCGGCCGAAGTCGATGCCGACATCCCGACCTACAAGACGGTCTCCGGCATCTCCGGCAACCTGTCGAGCATCGGTTCCGACACCCTGAACAACCTCATGACCCTGTGGGCGGAAGAATTCCAGGGCTTCTACCCGAACGTGAACGTCCAGATCCAGGGTGCCGGCACCTCCACCGCCCCGCCCGCCCTGACCGAAGGCACCGCCGACTTCGGCCCGATGTCGCGCATGCCGCGTGACAGCGAACACGCCGAGTTCGAACAGCGTCACGGCTACGAGATGACCGCCGTGCCGGTCGCCATCGACACCATCGCCGTGTTCGTGAACCGCGACAACCCGATCGAAGGCATGAGCATCGATCAGGTCGACGCCGTCTTCTCCTCCACCCGCCGCTGTGGCGGTGCCGAGGACATCACCCGCTGGGGTCAGCTCGGGCTGGAAGGCTCGTGGGCCAACCGTGACATCACCCTGTACAGCCGTAACGCCGTCTCCGGCACCTACGGGTACTTCCGCCAGAACGCCCTGTGCGATGGCGACTTCAAGAACGCCATCAACGAACAGCCGGGTTCCGCCTCGGTGGTTCAGGGCGTCTCCGAGTCCCTGAACGGCATCGGCTACTCCGGCATCGGGTACTCCACCTCCGGCGTGCGCGCCATCCCGCTGGGCACCGAAGAAGGCAACTACTTCGAGCCGAACGGCGAGAACGCCGCCTCCGGTGACTACCCGCTGGCCCGCTTCCTCTACGTGATGGTCAACAAGCACCCGGAAGACGGCCTGACCCCGCGCGCCGCCGAGTTCCTGAAGATGGTGCTGTCGAAGGAAGGCCAGGAGGTCGTGGTGCGTGACGGCTTCATCCCGCTGCCGGCCACGGTCGCCGAGCGCGAGCGCAAGAACCTCGGTCTGGAATAAACCGGGCGCAGTACCCGCGCCCAGGGAATGGGTGCAAAGGCCGGGACCCAAGGGTTCCGGCCTTTTTTGTGTGTTGCGCGCAGGCCTTCCTCGCCCACCGGTCAACCAGCCGTCACATGGATGTCACGTCCCTGTCACATAGCGGCCGTAGCATCACGCCCCGACATCCAATGGTTTTGCACGCCCTTCGCGGCGGCTCTCAGGGGAACTTCATGTCCACCGCCACCATCGCCCCGCGTCTCGCCGGTTTCCAGCGCTGGCGCCGCACCAAGGATCGCTCCGCGCGCTACATGATCGGGTTTTTCGGGATCGCCGTGGTCGGTGCCCTCACCCTCATGTTCGTCTACCTCCTGAGCGAAACCCTGCCGATGTTCCAGGGCGCCAAGCTCGACCCCCTGACCGAGTACGACGCCCCCGGCGGCGCCGATACCCGCACCGTGCACCTGGCGGTGAATCGCCACCGCGAAATGGCCGTGCGCATCACCGACGACCGGCGTGCCGTGTTCTTCCGCCCGAATACCGGCGAAATCGTGCGCGAACAGACCTTGCCGATTCCCGATGACGTCCGGGTCACAAGTTTCACCGCGGCCGAGCCGCGTACCCGCCTGGTGGCGCTTGGCCTCGACAACGGGCAGGTCCTCGCCATCGAGTACGAATACAACGAGCGCTTCACCCCCGAGGGCCGCGAATATGACCCGCGCGTGATCTACCCGCTGGGTGACGAAGACTCCGCACTGCTGGATATCGACGGCGATGGCCCCGCCATCAGCGTGGTCGGGATCCAGCGCGGGTCCAGCGGTATTCGTGTCGCCGCCACCACCGAAGACGGCCACATCCGTCTGGTCCAGTTCGAGGAGACCACCTCGATGATGACCGGCGAGACCCAGGTGCGCCGCAGTGCCTACGACATGCCCGCCCTGCCCGAAGGCAGCACGCCCACCCGCATCCTGCTCGACATCACCGGCCGCATCATGCTCGTGGGCGACGACCAGGGCCGCCTGCACTCCTACGACATCCGTCGTCCGGCCAGCGCAACCCTGGAAGACAGCAAACGCGTGATTCGCGGAGACGAGGCCGAGGTCACCTCGCTCGAGTACCTCCTGGGCACGGTGTCGATCGTCGTGGGCGGCTCGGACGGATCGGTCACCCAGTACATGCTGGTGCGCGACGCCGACAACGTGAACCGCATCACCCGCGTGCGCGAATTCCCCGCGCACGCGGGGCCGGTCACCAACACCCAGCCCGAATACATCCGCAAGGGCTTCCTGACCGCCGACGAAACCGGCCAGATCAAGATCCACTACCCCACCTCGCAGCGCACCCTGGTGGAACGCCAGATTACCGATCAGGCGCTGCATCGAGTGTACGTGGACCCGCGCAACCGCCTGCTGATCGCCATCGACGAGGCCGAGAACTGGCACCTGCAGCGCCTGGAGAACCGTCATCCGGAGGTCTCCTTCCACGTGCTGTGGCAGAAGGTCTGGTACGAGGGCCGCTCGGGTGGCGACTACGTCTGGCAGTCCTCCTCGGCCACCGACGAGTTCGAACCCAAGTTCTCGCTGATCCCCCTGACCATCGGCACCATCAAGGCCGCCTTCTACGCCATGCTGTTCGCCACCCCGCTGGCGATCATGGGGGCGATCTACAGCGCCTACTTCATGTCGGCGCGCATGCGCACGCTCACCAAGCCCTCGATCGAGCTGATGGAAGCGCTGCCCACGGTCATCCTTGGCTTCCTCGCAGGGCTGTGGCTGGCCCCGTTCATCGAGGCGAACCTGCCCGCCGTCGCGAGCATCCTGATTCTGCTGCCGCTGTCCATGCTGCTGATGGCCTTCGTCTGGACCCGTGTGCTCCCCGAGCAGGTCCGCGCATTCATACCGGCGGGCTGGGAGGCCGCGATCTTGATCCCGGTGATCCTGCTGGTGGGCTGGTTCGCGGTGACGCTGAGCCCCTTGATCGAGATCTGGATGTTCGGCGGCGACGCGCGCCAGTGGCTGACCGACAACGGCATCACCTACGACCAGCGCAACGCCCTCGTGATCGGCATCGCCATGGGCTTCGCGGTGATCCCGACCATCTACTCGATTTCCGAGGATGCCGTGTTCAACGTGCCCAAGCACCTGACCCAGGGTTCGCTGGCGCTGGGGGCCACACCCTGGCAGACCGTGCTGCGCGTGGTTCTGCTGACCGCCAGCCCGGGGATCTTCTCGGCGGTCATGATCGGCTTCGGCCGCGCCGTCGGCGAGACCATGATCGTGCTGATGGCGACCGGGAACTCGCCGGTGGTCAATTTCAACATCTTCGAAGGCATGCGCAC
This sequence comes from Thioalkalivibrio versutus, assembly GCF_001999325.1. Lineage (GTDB taxonomy): Bacteria > Pseudomonadota > Gammaproteobacteria > Ectothiorhodospirales > Ectothiorhodospiraceae > Thioalkalivibrio > Thioalkalivibrio versutus. The sequence continues at coordinate 19,132 of NZ_MVAR01000003.1, read as the reverse complement.
GCTCTCCGCCAACATCGCGGTCGAGATGCCCGAGGCCGCGGTCGGCGGCAGCCACTTCCGCATCCTGTTCCTCGCTGCACTGGTGCTGTTCGCGCTCACGTTCTTCGTGAACACGGTCGCCGAGATCGTGCGCCAGCGCCTGCGCAACAAGTACGCCTCCCTTTAAAACGCATTCCAGACAGGTCTCGATCCGATGAATAAATGGTTCAAATCCGGCACCCCCTGGATCTGGCTGAATGCGGGCGCGGTGGCCACCTCGCTGGTGATGGTCTTCGGGCTGATCCTGATGATCGCGGTCAACGGCCTGTCGTTCTTCTGGCCGTCCAGCGTGGCCCAGTTCGAATACCAGACGGCGCAGCAAAGCGAGCCTACCCAGGTCATGGGCGAGTTCCAGCGCTCCGAGACAATGACCGCCCAGGCCATGCGCGACGCCGGCTTCGACGTGCCCGAAGGCCAGGAAATCGTGGTACGGCACCTGGTCAAGCGCGGCAATCGTGACCTCGACTCGCGAGACTTCCGCTGGTATCTGGACGACTTCATGGGCGAGCGCGAGATGCCTCGCGATGCGGTGGTGCTGGAACGCCTGCAGTGGGGCAACTTCTACGGCTTTGTTCGCGAGTTCCGCGTGGACGGCGAGGCCGTGGCCACCGGCAACGAGGCCCGCGTGCGTTTCGAGGCGGTTATCCCCGAGACCCGCGGCCTGGTCCGCCAGATCGAACGCATCGAACGCGTGGACATCGGCGCGATCAATTTCCAGATCGAGCAGATCCGCATTGCCCTGCGCGGTATCGAGCGTGCCACCGAGCTGTCGATCGAGGAGCGCGCCGAGCGCGAGGCCGAACTGCAGGCCGAACGCGCGGAACTCGAGGAGCAGTACGCGGAGCTGGAAAACGAGCGTAACGAGCTGCGCCGCGAACTGCGCCGCTACGCCATCCTGATGGAGACCGCCGACGGCGCCGAATCCGTGATCGCACTGGCGGATGTCGTGAACGCCTGGTGGCCGAACGACATGAGCATCCCGCAGAAGCTCGGGCACTACGTGCACACCTTCTGGGAGTTCATGACCGGCTATCCGCGCGAGGCCAACACCGAAGGCGGCATCCTGCCGGCGATCTTCGGGACCGTGCTGATGGTCCTGATCATGTCGATCGTCGTAACCCCGTTCGGCGTGCTGGCCGCGATCTACCTGCGCGAGTACGCGAAGCAGGGCCCGCTGGTGCGCATCATCCGCATCTCGGTGAACAACCTCGCGGGCGTCCCCTCCATCGTATTTGGTGTATTCGGCCTCGGGTTCTTCGTCTACCTGGTCGGCGGCAACATCGACCAGATGTTCTTCCGGGACGCCCTGCCCTCGCCCACCTTCGGCTCGCCGGCGATCGTCTGGGCCTCGCTCACGCTCGCGCTGTTGACCCTGCCGGTGGTAATCGTCTCCACCGAGGAAGGCCTGACCCGCATCGGCGCCAGCATCCGCCACGGCTCGCTGGCCCTGGGCGCGACCAAGGCGGAGACCCTGTGGCGCCTGATCGTGCCGCTTTCGGCGCCGGCGATGATGACCGGGTTGATCCTGGCCGTCGCGCGCGCGGCCGGCGAGGTGGCCCCGCTGATGCTGGTCGGGGTGGTCAAGCTGGCCCCCAGCCTGCCGGTGGACGGCAACTTCCCGTACCTGCACCTGGATCGCGCCTTCATGCACCTGGGCTTCCACATCTACGACGTCGGCTTTCAGAGCCCGAACGTCGAGGCCGGCCGGCCGCTGGTCTACGCGACCGCCCTGATCCTGGTGATGCTGATCATCGTGCTCAACCTGACCGCCATCTCGATCCGCAACTACCTGCGCGAGAAGTACCGCGCCGACAGTGACTGAGATACGACATGCACAACGTCTCTCGCATACATCGTCATTGCGAGGCCCCGCAGGGGCCATGGCAATCGGCTTCCGGTACCCCACACGCCGGAGGCACCCAAACCGATTGCCACGTCGCTGCGCGCCTCGCAATGACGGTGCTTTTCCGCCCCCTCGCGGTGCCGGGATGCGTCGAACCCCATTCCCCATGGAGTACCCGAAATGAGTGACACCCAGACCCACGCCGTCAACGTGGCCCAGAATAACCAGGCCCCGCGCGGCCTCAACCTCGACCGTGAGGACATCTGCCTGACCGCGGAGGGCCTCAAACTTTTCTACGGCGAGGACCAGGCGCTCAAGGGCATCGACATCCGCATCCCGAAGAACCGCATCACGGCATTCATCGGGCCTTCCGGTTGCGGAAAGTCCACGTTCCTGCGCTGTTTCAACCGCATGAACGACCTGATCGATTCCGTACGCATCGAGGGCACCATCCGCCTGGACGGCGCGGACATCAACGACAAGTCCGTGGATGTCCCCGAATTGCGCCGCCGTGTGGGTATGGTCTTCCAGAAGCCGAACCCGTTCCCCAAGTCGATCTACGAGAACGTGGCCTACGGCCTGCGCCTGCAGGGCGTGAAGAACCGCCGCAAGCTGGACGAGGTGGTGGAGAAGTCGCTCAAGCGCGCCGCGCTGTGGGATGAGGTGAAAGACCGCCTGCACGAGAACGCCTTCGGCCTGTCCGGCGGCCAGCAGCAGCGCCTGGTCATTGCCCGCGCCATCGCGATCGACCCCGAGGTCCTGCTGCTGGACGAGCCCTGCTCGGCGCTGGATCCGCTGGCCACGCTGAAGATCGAGGAGTTGATGATCGAGCTGAAGAAGGATTACACGCTGGTCATCGTCACCCACAACATGCAGCAGGCCGCGCGCGTCTCCGACTACACCGCCTTCATGTACATGGGCGAACTGATCGAATACGCGGATACCGACACCCTGTTCACCTCGCCTGCCAAGAAGCAGACCGAGGACTACATCACCGGCCGCTTCGGCTGAGGAACGACGACATGGACAAGAGCTTCTTCAAGCAACACATCTCGCAGCAATTCAACGCCGAGCTGGAAGACATCATCAAGCAGGTGATGGCCATGGGCGGCCTGGTCGAGCAGCAGCTCGCCGATGCCGTCCACGCGATGGTCGAGGGCGATGCCGAACTCGCCGAGAAGGTCATGACCTCCGACTACGAGGTCAACGCCAAGGAGGTCGAGATCGACGAGGAGTGCACCCACATCCTCGCCCGACGCCAGCCGACCGCCTCCGACCTGCGGCTGGTGATCGCGGTCATCAAGACCATCACCGACCTGGAACGCATGGGCGACGAGGCCGAGCGGGTCGGCCGCATGGGCCTGCACCTGCTGGATGAAGACCGCAACAGCGCCCCGATGTCGGATATCGCCAGCATGGGCGAACATGTCCGCGAGATGACCCGCGGGGCCCTGGATGCCTTCGCCCGTATGGACGTGGAACAGGCCGTGCGCGTTGCCCAGCTCGATATCCAGATCGACAGCCTGTACGAGACCGTCACCCACAAACTGATGCGGCAAATGACCGCCGCCCCGGACTCCGTCCCGCGCCTGATGGACATCGTCTGGGCCACCCGCTCCCTGGAACGTATCGGCGACCGCGCGCGCAACATCTGCGAATACGTCGTCTATTTCGTCAAGGGCAAGGACGTGCGCCACACCAGCTACGAGCAAATGGCCGAGCAGGCCACCGGGGACCGCCACTGACCCCGGCGGCTCGACTCTGCCCACGCGCGGGAGCCCCGATTCTGCTGCCCCCGTGCGCGGGTGTTTGCGTGGTTCGGCGATCCTCGCTTGAATAGGGCCATGTGGATTACCCGCTCACGCCCTCGACCATTTCTGCTTCCCGCCTGGCTGTTCGTGGGCGGCCTCATTGCCATGCTGGCCATGCCCAGCCTGCACGCGGGCCCCGTGACCTCCTCTGACCCGCTGCCCCCGGGCGAACCCTCCGCGGCCGTCCTCGAACTCCTGGAACGCGACAAGCTTCCCGAAGGCGTGGTCTTCGAGATCATCGAGAACGACCGCGCAGCGCTATCCGCGCTTCTTCCCGAGATTCGGGCCAGTGTCACCCGCCTGCGCGAACGCGACCCCGACTACCCCGTGGCCGTCGTCTCCCACGGTGCGGAACAATTCACCCTGAGGCGTAGCGAGGCGACGCAGTACCCCAGCCTGCACGACGAGGTGGAGGCCCTGGTCCGCGACGAAGGTGTGAACGTGGCAGTCTGCGGCACCTTTGCCGGCTGGCGCGGCCTGGACGCGGAGGCATTTGCCGACTTCGTCGAGGTCGCCGACCGCGCCCCGGACCGCCTCGATGACTATCGCGAACTGGGCTTCGAAGTGATCCGCCTGCGTCCGTCACTACTCGACGCGCCCCCGGAAGACCCTTGGGAGTTCGACTTCGGCACCCCCTGAGCTTGCCGATTCACAAAGATACGCGCCACGAAGACGCAAAGACGGTCGAGAGCCTGTAACCATGGAGGCCACAGCGGACACCGAGAACGCCAGGATGGTTGACGGGATCGGAGCTGTGATGCGGGCTGAGCAGCACGGATCGGTGTACCGATACCCATTTCTGCGCACCCTTGGACCCCTTCACGCCGCGCCCTCTGTATACGCCGTGGAAAGACCGCCCTTGATCTTCTTCGTGCCTTCATGCGGTTTGTGGAAAAGCGCTCTCCTGATTAGCAACGAGCGTCCGCCAGGCTCAAGGCCCGTGCGGGCCCGGGTCTCCAGGCGCCTCCTACATCGTCATCCCGGAAACCGCGCAGCGGTTATCCGGGATCTCCACGGTATGAGTGACGCGTACGTTGGGGCTGGAACGGCGTGTGGAGATCCC
>NZ_MVAR01000003.1:12725-14347 GCF_001999325.1 Thioalkalivibrio versutus | reverse complement strand
ACGATCGTTGCTAATCAGGAGCGCTCTTGGGTTTGAGGGCGAAACTAACGCCTCCATCGCTCGAGATGCTGTAACGGTGTCGGGCTCCTGTGGCATCCTTTCGCCATGAGATTCCTGATTCGCACCTTCTTCCGTGGCGTCCGCCTGATTCTGACCCCGTTCATGCTGATCGGTGAGCGCGTCTCGCGCCCACGCGGCATCGAACGGGACCCGGCCGACCAAGCCCGAATCGACGAACAGACGCAACGCCTTGCCCTGTATCACTTCCCGGCGTGCCCGTTCTGCATCAAGGCCCGCCGCGCGATGCAGCGGCTGTCGCTGGATATCGAACTGCGCAACGCCCAGGCCACCGGCCCCTGGCGCGAGGAACTGCAGAACGAGGGCGGCCGCCTGCAGGTGCCCTGCCTGCGAATCGAGGAAGAAGACGGCTCGGTGCGCTGGCTGTACGAATCCGATGCCATCATCCGCTACCTGCGCGAGCGCTTCGATCCGGCACAGACGACCGATCCGACCCCTGCGCCCAACAGTCCGCCGCGTTCCTGATGTCGAATTGGCTTCCGAAGGGTCTGTCCATGCACCATCGCCTCCACCGTTCCCTGCTCGGCGCCACGCTCGGGCTGGCCCTGCCCTTCACCGTCGCCAGCGCCGAGCCGCCGATCTTCGATGCCCACCTGCACTATCGCCCGGCGGTGGCCGAAACCTTTGGCATCAGCGACGTGGGCCGCACCCTGGCCTCCAATGACGTGCGCAGCGCCATCGTCATGTCGACCGAAGGCGGCTTGATTCGTCGCCTGCAAGCGGGCTCGGATACCCGCATCGTGCCGTTTCTGGAAGTCTCCCACCGCCTGGGCAAGAAGATGGACTGGATGCACGTCGAGGACCTGGGCGCCCGCATTGCCGACATGCTGGACGAATCCGACGTGGCCTGGCGCGGGCTGGGCGAGTTTCACATCCTGGCAGACGACCGCTTCGGACCCGGCTTCGAACAGTTGCTGGACCTGGCCGTCGCACGCGATCTGACCATCATGATCCACGGCGACCCGGCCGTGATCGATCATGCCTACGCCACCCACCCCGAGGTGCGCATCCTCTGGGCCCACGCCGGCAGCTACGCCTACCCGCCCCTGGTGCAGGACTACCTCGAGCGCCACCCGCGCATGAACATGGACCTGTCCATGCGCAACCCGCGCATCAACCCCGGTGGTCAGATCGACGACGCCTGGTTCGAGCTGTTCCTCTCCCATCCGGATCGCTTCATGATCGGCGTGGACACCTTCACCACCACGCGCTGGGAACAGTACACCCACCTGAAAGACGAGACCCGCGCCTGGCTCGACCAGCTGCCCGACAACGTCGCCCGCGCCATTGCCTTCGAAAACGGCGAACGCCTCTTTCCCGCTCAGTAAGGGCCTTTATTCACCACGAAGGCCACAAGGCACGACAACGAGCAAAAGGCCTGAACCACAGAGGTCACAAAGAACGGCAAGGACAGTGACGAAGGATCACGATCAAACTGTGATCTGACGTCGCACGGCCATCATCCGACCTTTTCCTTCCCAGCCCTTCCCCCAGTCCTCTGTATCCTCGGTGGTCCAATCGCCCTCCTGATTAGCAACGATCGT
>NZ_MVAR01000003.1:0-12661 GCF_001999325.1 Thioalkalivibrio versutus | reverse complement strand
CCACACGCCGTTCTAGCCCCACCGTACGGGTCACTCATACCGTGGAGATCCCGGATAACCGCTGCGCGGTTTCCGGGAGGACGATGTAGGAGGCGCCTGGAGACCCGGGCCCGCACGGGCCTTGAGCCTGGCGGACGCTCGTTGCTAATCAGGATCGCCCTTGACCTGGCTTCTTCGTCTGCCCTTTTCCCCACACGCATGAAAAAGCCCGCGCTCCCCGAACAGGGAGGCGGGCTCGACACCATCGGGTCGTGTATCAGACCTTGAACTGACCCACGCGCTCTTGCTGCTGGGAGGCGAGCTTGGACAGCTCCTCCGAGGCATTGCGTATCTGCTCGGAGCCCGCCGCGGTCTGGTCAAGCACCTCAGTGATGTTCGCCACGTTGCGGTTGATCTCCTCGGCCACGGTGGACTGCTCCTCGGCGGCGCTGGCGATCTGCGTGTTCATGTCGCTGATGCGGGTCACCGACTGGGTAATCGCGTTGAGCGATTCGCCGGCGAGGTTCACCTGCTCGACACTCTCGTGCGCCTTGGAACGCCCATCTTCCATCGCCTGCACCGCCTCGCGCGTACCGCTCTGGACCCGCTCGATCATCTGCTGGATCTCGTGCGTCGAGTCCTGCGTCCGGCTGGCCAGGGTGCGCACCTCGTCGGCCACCACGGCGAAGCCGCGGCCCTGCTCGCCAGCGCGGGCCGCCTCGATCGCGGCATTCAGCGCCAGCAGGTTGGTCTGGTCGGCAATGTCGCCGATCACCTCGAGGACCTTGTTGATCTGCTCGGCATCCTGCGACAGGCGGGTGACCACCTCGGCCGCATTGTCGACCTGCCTGGACAGGCCGTTGATCGCGGTGACCGTCTTCTGCACCACCTGCTGACCGGCCACGGCATCCTGGTCCGTAGCCTGGGCGGCCGCCGCCGCATCCGCGGCATTGCGGGCGACTTCCTGCACGGTGGCGGTCATCTCGTTCATCGCGGTGGCGACCTGGTCGGTCTCCGCCTTCTGGCGGCGCACCTGCTCGTTGGTTTCCTCACTGGTCGCGGACAGCTCGTTGGACGCCGCAGCGACCTGATCGGAACCCGCCGCCACTTGCTGAATCAACACGCGAATTTTCTCGACAAAGCGGTTGAACACCACCGCCAGATCGCCCAGCTCGTTCCGGCCGGACACCTCCAGCTGACGCGTCAGGTCACCCTCGCCACTGGCGATGTCGTCCAGACGCTCCACCGTCTGGCACAGCGGGCGCACGATGCTGCGGGTCAGGAACCAGGCCAGCAGCGCGCCGAGAACCACCGCAATCACTCCGACCATGACCACCGTGCCGGTGGCGTTGCGGGTCATCGTCACGTAGGCGCTGCGGTCCACCATCAGTTCCAGTACACCCACCGCATCGCCGGAGAAATCGCGCACCGGCCGGGCGATCACCGCCATCGGCTCGCCCTGGTAGGTCACGTTGCGCACCAGGCGCTCGCCCTGGAGCACTTCGCGCATCTCGGCCGCATTGAAGGTCGCTTCGCCTTCGATGGTTCCGCCAAAGCGGTTGAACCGTCCCTCATCGCGCAGGTAGAGCGCGACCGGCGCTCCCAACTCCTCGGTGAACTGCTCGAAGAAGGGGTCGCCGAAGGACAGCCCGAACTCCACCGAACCCACGTGCTCTCCGTTGTGAGCGATGGGGACCACGCCGCGGATACCCAGGCCGGCCACGCCCTCTTCCAGGCCCGAGATCGGGGCCCGGCGGTCGTTGGTGTCGACGACCGTCTGGCGAAAACCGGACAGGTCATCGCCATAACGATCCGGGCGATGCACGCGCAGGAAGGAGGTCGCCGGCGGCGTGTGGAACTGATACTGGCGCACGCCGTAATCGGCGTTCAGGGATTCGAAACTCGGCACCGTCATCGCGGCCAACCGATCGCGATCCCGATTGGCCATGGCCTCCTGCACATCCGGGATGCGCGCCACGGTCTCCGCCATTGCGGTCGCGCGCGCCGACTCCTGGTCCAGCCGGTCCAGCAACTGGCCAGCCAAGTCGTTCAGCTCCCGCTGCTCCGCCCTGTCCGCCATCGTACCCAGGGCATTCATCACCACGACCAGGGTTAGCACCACGGCGAGGACCACCACGCCGATGATGCCCACCATGAGCCGTACGCCAATTCGAATATTGTTGAACATGTCGGTGCGTCCTTCGGTCTGCCGGTCAGCGCCAGCTCGCAAAATAATGGGCCGTTCGTCCTCCCTAGCGGCGGCGAATCCTAGAACTTGAGCATGGAAGGCTTTTCATCCCCACAAGAACGTCGGGGACACGGCACTCACAGAACGAATCCGCGCCGCGGCTACACCAGCAGGGCCTCGGCGAAGACGTAGACCGCCAGGCTGATCAGCACCAGCGCCACCACGGAAAGCAGTGCCCCGCCCCGCACCATGTCCAGCACCTGCAGGCGGTTGCTGGCGAACACGATGGCATTCGGCGGGGTCGCCACTGGCAGCATGAAGGCCACGGAAGCGGCAAAGGCGACGGGGAGTGCCAGCATCAGGACCGGCACGTCCATGCTCAGCGCAAACGCGGTGACCAGGGGTAGCAGCGTCGCGGCCGTGGCCGTATTGCTCGTTACGTGGCTCAGCGTCATGGTCAGCAACACCACCCCGGCCATGATCAGGATCAGCGGCCAGGTCTGCGCGATCACCAGGGCATCAGCCGCCAGCTCCGCCAGACCACTGGACTCGATGGCCGCCCCCAGGCTCAGGCCGCCTCCGACCAGCAGCAGCACGCCCCAGGGCAGTTCGCGGGTGTTGTCCCAGGCCAACAACCTGCGCTGCTCCATGGAACCCGAGGGGATCAGGAACAACAAGCCGGCGCCCAGGATCGCAATGCCCGCATCGGTCAGCGAGATGGGCAGCCACCCCTCTAGCAGCGGTCGCGTCAGCCAGGCGAGCGCGACCAGCACGAACACCGCCGCCACGCGCTTCTCTGCGGTCGACCAGCGCCCGACCGTGGCGCGCTGCTCGTCCAGCAGGGCGCGCAGGCCGTTCAGTTCTATCCGGTGGACCGGGAACACCCAGCGCGTCAGCAGCCACCACGCGAGGGCCAGGAGGATCGCCGCCAGCGGCAGGCCCAGGGTCATCCACTCCAGAAACCCGATCTCCATCCCATGGCGATCCCCGAGATAGGCCGCGGTCAGGGCGTTCGGCGGCGAGCCGATAATGGTCGCCATACCCCCGATGTTCGCGGCAAAGGCGATCCCCAGCAGCAACGCCAGGGCCGGGCGCCGCGACTCCGCACTCGCCCCCGGACCCTGTGGCGATGCACCACGTTCAATCAGGCCCAGCACCGACAGTGCGATCGGCAGCATCAGCGCCGCGGTCGCGGTATTGCTGACCCACATGGACAACCCGGCCGTGGCCAGCATGAAGGCCCCGACCAGGGCGTGCAGACGATTCCCGGAACGGGCCACGATCGCGAGCGCCATACGCCGGTGCAAATCCCAGCGTTGCACCGCCAAGGCGATCGCAAAGCCACCCATGAAGAGGAAGATGATCGGGTTCGCGTAGGGCGCGGTCGCGTTCTCCATCGAGGTAATGTCGAGGACCGGGAGGATCGCGATCGGCAGCAGCGCCGTGACCGGCAGCGGCAACGCCTCGCTGATCCACCAGGTCGCCATGAACAGCGTCAGCCCCAGCACCCACCAAGCCGCCGGATCGAACCCCGTCGGCGCCGGCACCAGCAGGAACAGCACAAAGATCGCCGGGCCCAGCATCAGGCCGATCCGGGCGCGCCAGTCCACCGTCGAGCCCTTCGCCACCGCCGCTTCGCCTTCCTGCCCCGTCTCGTCGGTATCCGCCATGCGCCTCGTCTTGTGGGAAATCCGCCGGGGTGAAAACCAACCGGCATCATCGGGAATTGCATCGCCCGGGCAACGTGACTATCGTTAACCCGTTATGCGTCGCTCCCGGTTCGGGTGCGCCGCTGCCTCAGTTTCTCACGACACCGTACAAGGAGTCTTTCATGGCCTACGAACTGCCCGATCTGCCCTACGCCAAGAACGCGCTGGAGCCGCACATCTCCGCCGAGACGCTGGAATACCATCACGACAAGCACCACGCGACCTACGTGACCAAGCTGAACGGCCTGCTGCCGGGTTCCGAGTTTGAAAATGCCTCGCTGGAAGACATCATCAAGAAGGCCCCGGCCGGCGGCATCTTCAACAACGGCGCCCAGGTCTGGAACCACACCTTCTACTTCAACTGCATGGCCCCGAACGCCGGCGGCGAACCTTCCGGCAAGCTCGCGGACGCGATCAACAGCGCCTTCGGTTCGTTCGATGCCTTCAAGGAGAAGTTCAACGAATCCGCCGTCGGCAACTTCGGTTCCGGCTGGACCTGGCTGGTGCAGAACAGTGATGGCTCGGTGGAGATCGTCAACACCTCCAACGCCGCCAACCCGCTGCGCGACGGCAAGACCCCGCTGCTGACCTGCGATGTCTGGGAGCACGCCTACTACATCGACTATCGCAACGCGCGCCCGAAGTACCTCGAGAACTTCTGGGCCGTGGTCAACTGGGACTTTGCTGCCCAGCAGATGAAGTAAACCCCAAAGGGTTTATATACTAGGCGCCTTTGGCCGCATGATGCGGCTGCGCCTTTCATCGAGCCGGCGGTCCTCCGCCGGCTCTTTGGTTTCGGAGAACCCAATGAACGACGCCCTGCAGAACACCTACAAGCGCCTGCCCGTCGCCTTTGAACGCGGCGAAGGCGCCTGGCTGTGGGACACCGACGGCAAGCGCTATCTGGATGCCCTATCCGGCATTGCCGTGTGCGGTCTCGGACATGCCCACCCCAAGGTGGCACAGGCCATCTGCGACCAGGCCAGCACGCTGGTGCATACCTCCAACCTGTACCGTATCCCGCTGCAGGAACAGCTGGCCCGGCGTCTGTGCAAGCTGGCCGGCATGGACCGCGCGTTCTTCTGCAACTCCGGAGCCGAGGCCAACGAGGCGGCGATCAAGCTCGCCCGCCTGCACGGCCGCGCCCGGGGCATCGCCGAGCCCAAGATCGTAGTGATGGAGGGCAGCTTCCACGGCCGCACCCTGGCCACGCTGTCCGCCACCGGAAACCCCAAGGTGCGCGCCGGGTTCGAACCGCTGGTCTCGGGCTTCGTGCATGTCCCGCACGGCGACTTCGATGCGGTGGAGGCCCTGGCCGAAGACCCCGACGTGGTCGCAATCCTGGTCGAGCCGGTCACCGGCGAAGGCGGGGTCCATGTCCCGCCCCCTGGCTACCTGCGGCGCCTGCGCGAGCTGGCCGACCGCAAGGACTGGCTGCTGATGCTGGACGAGATCCAGGCGGGCATCGGGCGCACCGGATACTGGTTCGCCTTCCAGCACGAGGGCATCACGCCGGACGTGGTCAGCCTGGCCAAGGGTCTCGGCAACGGCATCCCCATTGGCGCCAATCTGGTGGCCGGTGCGGCGCGCGAGCTGTTCAGTCCCGGCATGCACGGCACCACCTTCGGCGGCAATCCGCTGGTGTGCCGGGCGGCGCTGGCCGTGCTCGACGTCATGCAGGACGAGGCCCTGTGCGAACAGGCCGCCCGCCAGGGCGAATTCCTGCTGGGTCGCCTGCGCGACCGCCTGAGCGATCACCCGGGCGTCGTCGCCGTGCGCGGCCGCGGCCTGATGATCGGCGTCGAGCTGGACCGCCCGGCGGGCGAGCTGGTGATGGCCGCCCTGGAACGCGGCCTGATCCTGAACGTGACGGCGGACCGCGTGATCCGCCTGCTGCCGCCGCTGATCATCGACGACGACCAGGTGGAACAGATCGCCGCCACCGTAGCCGACCTGGTGGATGCCTTCCTGTCATCGTCTGTCCCCAAGGAGGTCTCTGCATGAACCCTCGCCATTACCTCTCGTTCCTCGATCTCTCCGGGGATGAAACCCGTGCCCTGCTGCAACGGGCGATCGAGCTCAAGCAGCAGCTGAAGTCGGGCGGACACCACGACGACCTGCTGCGCGGCAAGACGCTCGGCATGATCTTCGAGAAGTCCTCTACCCGCACCCGGGTATCGTTCGAGGTGGGCATGCAGCAGCTGGGCGGCAACGCCCTGTTCCTGTCCCCGCGCGACACCCAGCTGGGCCGCGGCGAGCCGATCGAAGACACCGCCCGCGTACTCTCGCGCATGGTCGACTGCGTGATGATCCGCACCTACGAACACGAGAAGATCGAGCTCTTCGCCAAGCACTCCTCGGTCCCGGTGATCAACGGCCTGACCGATCTGGAGCACCCGGCGCAGCTGCTCGCCGACCTGCAGACCTACGTCGAGCACCGCGGCGACATCCGCGGCAAGCGCGTGGCCTGGATCGGCGACGGCAACAACATGTGCCACAGCTACATGTACGCCGCCCGCCAGCTGGACTTCCAGCTGGTCGCCGCCTGTCCGGAAGGCTACGACCCGGAGCCCAGCGTGGTCGAGACCACGCAGGAACACTTCGAGCTGACGCGCGACGCCCGTGCCGCGGCCGAGGGTGCGGATCTGGTCGTCACCGACGTCTGGGCGAGCATGGGCCAGGAGCAGGAAAAGAGCGCGCGGCGCCGAGCCTTCTCCGGCTTCTTCGTCGATGCCGACCTGATGCGGCTCGCCAACGACGACGCCCTGTTCATGCACTGCCTGCCGGCCCACCGGGAGGAAGAGGTCTCCACGGACGTCCTGGAAGGCCCGCAAAGCGTCGTCTGGGACGAGGCCGAGAACCGCCTGCACGCCCAGAAGGCCCTGCTCGAATTCCTGATCACCCTCAACGCCAGCTAACGTTCTTCGCGCCCCCTGTTATCCACCAAGAAGCACACGAAGAAGGGCAAGGGCGAATTAACCACGGAGGGCACAGAGGACACGGAGCAGGTCCAGGGAAAATAATCGGCAACTATGGAATGCGGCATCCGGGCGCCAAGCCTGTTGCCCGCATCCCATTAACTTTCTTGCCCTTCTCTGTGCCCTCTATGAACTCTGTGGTTCCAGGCCTTTGACCACCTTCATGCCTTCGTGCGCTTCGTGGTTGGCGTAACGGCGTCGGGATCAGGCGCTAACGCGGCGGGCATGGACGCGGCGCCGGGTTTGCCAGCGGTAGTGCACGCGCCAGCCGAGCAGAAAGGCGAGGATCGCCGCGTACAGGGCGACCTCCACGTAGTCGGCGCGTGCCAGCCACAGGAAGTGGAGCACCGCCAGCACGCCGGCCAGGTACACCCCACGGTGCAGCCAGACCCACTTCTTCTTGAGCCAGCGCTGGGCGCCGTCGGTGGAGGTCAGCGTCAACGCCAGCAGGATCAGCCAGGCGGCGAAGCCGACCATCACGAACGGGCGCTCGGTCAGGTCGTAGAGCACCAGTTCCCAGTCAAAGAACAGATCCACCCCCAGCCAGATCAGGGCGTGCGCGGTCACGTAACCGAACGCCACCAGCCCCAGCATCCGCCGCAGCCGCACGATCCACGCCAGCCCCGTCATCTGCCGCAGCGGTGTGACCGCCAGCGCGATCAGCAGCGCGATCATCGCGTGGGTGCCGGAGAGTTCCAGCAGCTTCTCGATCGGGTTCACGCCCAGCCCGTCGAACCATCCCAGCGTACGCAGGCCGATCCAGGCCGCCGGGACCAGCGAGGCCAGCAGCACCGCCCACCAGACGCCACGCGGTGGCCGGGCGCGCGCCCGGCGCGTTGAGGCCGTCATGCCGTCACCGCGTCAGATGTACCGCGTCAGGTCCATCCCCTCGTACAGCGAGGCGACTTCATCGGCATAGCCGTTGAACATCTCCGTGCGCCGGCGGCGGAACTCGCCGATCCGGCGCTCGGTGCGCTGTGACCAGCGCGGATGGTCCACGTCCGGATTCACGTTGCTGTAGAAACCGTACTCGTCGGACTGCGCCTGATTCCACAGGGTCGGTGGCTGGTCCTCGACAAAACGGATGTGCTGGATCGACTTGATGCTCTTGAAGCCATACTTCCACGGCACCACCACGCGGATCGGCGCCCCGTTCTGATTCGGCAACACCTCGTCGTACAACCCCACGGCCAGAATCGTCAGCGGATGCATCGCCTCGTCCAGGCGCAGCCCCTCGGTATAGGGCCACTCGAGCCCGCCACTACTGCCGCGGCGGCGGCGCTGGCCGCGCAGGTTGTCCGGATCGTAGATGCTCTCGAAGGCAACATAGCGGGCACCGCCGCGCGGCTGCGCCTTCTCGATGATGCGATTCAGCTCGAAGCCGATCCACGGGATCACCATGGACCAGCCCTCGACACAGCGCATGCGATAGATCCGCTCCTCCAGTGACCAGGGGCTGATGAAGTCCTCGACCGCATACTCGCCGGGGTTCTCGCACAGCCCGTCCACGGTGATGGTCCAGGGGTCGGTCTTCAGCTGGTCGGCGTAGGTCTTGGGGTCACTCTTGCCCGGCCCCATCTCGAAGAAATTGTTGTAGCTGGTGATCTCGTCATACGCGGTCTTCGACTCGTCCGTGGAGTAGTCGCTGCCCTCGAACTCGAGCGGGAAGCCGCGCAGCGCGGCCGAGGCCGGCAACGCCATGCCCAGTCCCCCCAGGGCAAGACCCGCGCCCAACCCGACCCCGGCACGCAGAAACTCGCGCCGCCGCGCATAGACCTCCGGCGGGGTGATCTCGCTATGGGAACACTCGGAACGACGTCGGTTGCGGATCAGCATGGCCTGCCCTCGCGACTGGTTGGGATGACAGTGAGAAGCGCTGCCACTCGTGCACGATGGACCAGAAGCAGCGTCCCGAGTTCTGCGCGCCATGCCCATAAGATAATCCGCCGAACAATAAGAATTTTCTGCTTGCGCAGCGCCGGGAACGATATATAAGGCTTTTCTGATACCGCAGTCCGGGGTGGCCCGGCCGGCATGTCAGGAGACCCGACAATGGATCCGACGATCGACGACGTGGCCGATGGGGCCGACGAAATCGCCAGCCTGTTCGACAACCAGCTCGTCAATGACCGCGGCCCGGCACGCCACGCCGCTCGCCGCGCCCTGGAACGCCTGATGGAAGAACGCGCCCTGCGCGCCCACCTCGAGGACGACTTCGACCTGGCCCCCGCCCACGAAGCCCTGGAGTGGTAACCCCCGGGGTGGCGCGCCCCGCCACCCCATTTTCAAGACCCGCCACATCATTGATGCGATTCGCTCCGCTCATCGCATCCTACGAATCCATTTGTCCCCTCGTAGGATGTGATGAGCCCCGCGAATCGCATCACTCGGATACATCAATCACCCCGGGCCTCCCCCACAACCAAGCCATCCGATTCCGGCACGCCACCCCAATCCACCGGATACACACCTGCCCGCACAAACCGGTGAAAACTGGAGTACGGCCACTCGGCCACACAACGTGCCCAGCCATGCTTCACCGGGTTGTAATGGATATAATCGACATGGCGGACCCAATCATCCTCATCGCGGATGCAATGCTCCCAGAAACGGCGTTGCCAGAGCCCTCGCTCACCGCGTCTTGCCCGGCTACGCGTGCGCGCTTCGCCAGCACACACCAACCGCGAGAACCGCGCCTTGATCAACCGCCATCGGCGGCTGAAATCGGCATCATCGTCCGGCAGGCGCCAGATACAATGGAGATGCTCGGGCAACACCACCATCGCGTCGATCACGAACGGATGACGATGCCGCACCTCGCGAAACGCGTCTCTCAACGCGTCAATGTGATCCGTAAATAGGGTGTTTCCTACCCGAACGGCCGCATTCACAGTGAAAAAATACGTGCCACCCGGCACGCGCACACGGCGATAATCCGTCATCCGTCGCCTCCCTTCCCTGGGATTGGTTCGAACCGATGTTTGTGCTGCTCCGACGCGATGCGATTCGCTCCGCTCATCGCATCCTACAAGGGCGGGTAGAATTTTCGTAGGATGCGATGAGCGGAGCGAATCGCATCAACGCCCGGGGGCAGAGCCACCCCCTAGCCAAGGCCTTCACCCGTCCTCATACCCCGTCAACTCCACGAAGCCCCGGCCGACCGGCTCGCCATCCGCGTCGAGGATATCCACGGCCCCTTCCCAATAGCGGACCACCGTGTCCATCTCCTGCTCGTCGCGCACCGCCACCACGGTCCACTCGCGCGCCGGCCCGCCACCCGGAGGCTCGATGCGTATCGACCATTCCACCGGATAGCGATTGCCGGACCGCTGGGTGGCGTAGCGGGTGGGTTCGAGCTGCACCTGCTCCGGCTCCAGCAGGGCGTCCTCGGCATCCACCGGCATCCAGCGACCTTTCGATAACTCGTGCGGCGTGCCATCGGGGCGGCGCAACTGGTAGTACATCACGTCCAGCCCGTCATCCAGCTGCAGCGCAAACCAGTCCCAGCCCGCCTGATCCTCGGCCAGCGCGCTGGTGCTCCATTCGCGGTCCATCCACGCCTGCCCGGTCACGTCCAGCGTTGCCCCCGAGGCACGGCGCACCTCGCCGGCCACCGCGATACGCGGCATCGAGTAGTAATACGAGGCATCGCCCGGCTCCGGCCCCTTCTGGCTCAGGCCGGCCTCGCCCTGCAACACCGGCTCGCGCGCCGGCTCCAGTTCCAGGGACAGCACGTAGTCCTCGACCGTGAAGCGCAGCGTCCAGCGCGCCCCCTCCAACCCGGCCAGTTCCCAATCCTCGGCCCAGACCCGCCCCGCCGGCTCGGTCGCCCCGGCCAGCCCGCCGCCATCGCGCACGAACCGCTCCTCGGACGCGTGAAACCCCGCGTCACGGTCCAGCACCGCGGTATGCACCATCCACAGATCGGGGCTAGCCCAGGCGGACGCGTGCCAGACCGCATCGCCCGCCAGCTCCGGCGCGAGCCCCACGCGGAAGAACGTCACGTGAAACGCGAAACGCTCGCCTTCGGGCCCGTCCAGATTCCCCGTCAGGTACCACCACTCGTTGCGAAACCCCGGATGCGGCCCATGATCGCGCGGAAACTCGAACGCCCGCGGCGCATCGGCGCGGCGAAAGCCCGTAGTGTCCTCGCCCCCGAGGGCCTCACTCACCCGCAGGCCAGTCATCTCCGCATCCGCCCGCTCCGGCGGCTCCGCGCCTCCACATGCGGCCAGCAACCCCACCAACAACACAACCAGAAGCCCCTGTGGGAGCGGGCCTGCCCGCGAAGCCCCTGCCCGCGCTGGATTCTGGCGGGACCCATTCGCGGGCAAGCCCGCTCCCACAGCGCCTCCCACAAGGGCTCCTAAAGCTCTGCCCACAAATCTGAACCCAAACATCAGGGCACCTCCCGTAGCGCCGGCACCAGGCGCATGCGCGCCATGCGCCAGGCCGGGATCACCGACGCCAGCAGCGCAGCCCCCACCCCCAACAGTACGGTCTCCCCGACCTCGGCCCAGGGCAGGCGCAGGTCCATCCCCCAGCCAAAGGCCTCGCGGTTGATCACCTCGATCAGCAACCAGCCCATCCCCAGCCCGAGCGGGATCGCCGCCAGCGCGGCGAATACCCCGAGCACCCCGCCCTGCAGCACCACCAGCCCGCGCACGCCGCCGGGCAACAGGCCGAGACTGCGCAGCGTGGCGAACTCGCGCGCCCGTTCCATCTGCAGCGCAATCAATGCCCCCAGGATGGCGATGAACGCGACCACCAGCGTGATCACCCGCAGCAGATGCGTGATCGCAAAAGTCCGGTCGAAGATCGCCATGGACTCCTGCTCGATATCCCCCGGCCGCGTCACCAGCGCCGCGTGGTCCTGCGCCGCCAGCCACGCCTCCAGGTGCTCCACCGCCTGCTCGGCGGCGGCCCCGTCCGGCAGGCGCAGCCCGAATGAGCCCACCCCGTCCGGGGGCGCCCCCCCACGCGCGAACGCCGCCTGCGTCATCAGCACCGTACCCTGCGGGTTCCCGTAGTCGCGGTAGATCCCGAGGATCTCGAATGCCCGCCGCCCCCCGGCCGCGGCCAGCGAAAACCGATCGCCCAACGCCACATCGTGATGCGCGGCAAACGGCTCGGTCACCAGCACGGCATCGTCCGCGGCCAGCCGCGCCCCCAGCGCTTCGCGCGGCACAGCCGCCTCCAGCAGCGGCAGGTAGTCCAGCCAGTCGGCATGCGGACGCACCACGTACAGATCCACCAGTCCCCGGTCACTGACGGCCTCCTGGCTGGTGCCGGAACTGACCGACACGGCACCCGACCGGGCCACCAGGTCGGCCGTCCAGTCCTCCGGCAGGCGCGCCCCACCGCGCGCCGAGGCCGGGGCCGCCGGCACCACGTACAGGTCCGAGGTCAGTGCCTGCCCCAGCCACTGCTCCACGCTGCCGCGAAAGCTCCCCACCATCACCGCCACGCCGATGGCCGCCGCCAGCGCCAGGGTCAGCGCCGAGGTGGCGGGCGCGCTGCGCGACAGGCTGCGCTCCAGGCTACGGACGGCAATGCGCGGCAAGGCCACCCCGCGCACCAGCACCGCCAGGCCGCGCAGCGTCCACGCCAGCACCCAGGGCAGCAGCAACACGAACCCCGCAATCAGCAGGAACAGTGCGACAAACCCGCCCACCAGCGCCCCGGCACCGGGCGCGGAGGGCTGGAACGGCGTGCCCGTGGCTGGGCCGCGTGGCTGGCGCTGGCGTCTATCGTTCTGTTGCTGGCGGGCGTCGGGTTGATCATGACCGGTGCCGGGGCGCTGGTGG
>NZ_MVAR01000002.1 GCF_001999325.1 Thioalkalivibrio versutus | reverse complement strand
CGCCGCCGGCCAGAGCCCGCAGGCGCAGGGCAATGTCCAGAACCGGCGTAACCGGCCCGGTATCGTCACGCACCTCCGCCACCAGTCCGGGCAGGACCCCGATGCCATCCTCAATCACCTGCAACGTGGCGTGGTCCGCCTCCTGGCCGGAATCCAGCTGGCGGTTGAGGAACGACTCCACGGCCCAGGCGAACTCGCCCAGGCGCAAGGCGCCGGCCAACCGGCCCGACCCTTTCAGTGTGTGGAAGGAACGACGAATGACCGAGAGGCTGTCGAGATCGGCCGGGTTGGCCTGCCAGCGCGGGAAATGTTCACCCAGGCTGGCTACCTCCTCGTCCGCCTCCTCGAGGAAGATCTCCAGGATTTCCAGGTCGACCTCCGGACCGCGGACCTGCTCCGCCAGCACGGTGTCGTCGAAAGGCAATGAATCGCGACCGGCCGCGGGCAGCGGGCTCGCCGGTTGCACGACAGGCGTGGCATCGGCATCGGCATCGGCATCGGCGGCGAGCGTGTCCAATGGCTCTTCGCCAGGTTCGTCGTTGGGTGTGAGATCGAAAACCGGCGGTTCGGCGAGGCCGGCGGGGTCCAATTCAGCCCCGGTGTCTGCCGCCGGCGCATCCGGGACCGCAGCCAGATGAACGGCGGCGACGTCGCCGCCGGAGATCGCACCAATGCGCTGCAGGGCCGAAATCCCCCGCTCGTGGACACTGTCCAGTTCACGCCAGGGCTGTCCGGAAGACTCTAGGGCGACCTCGATACTGCTGAGGACCTCGGCAAGGGCGTCGATCTCGCCTTCGTCGAGTTCGGCCGCTGCCATGCCGGCACGGGAATCGAGATGACGGATCAGCGGGCCCAGCAGGGCGTGCAGGGCCTCGAAGCCGGACATCGACATCGCGCCCTCGATCCGGCGCAGCCCCTCGCGGGCCTCGTCGAGTCCATCGCCAGAGGCGTCCGCGCCGGCATCAAGGAATCCGAGGAAGATGTCGCGGACCCGGCGCACATCCACCAGGGCCTCCTTGTAGACGGCCGCCGCTAGCGCGCGATCGAATTCGGCCTGGGGCGTGGGGCTGGCGCTCTTGCGGCGCAGACCCGATTCCAGCAGGGATTCCAGCGCCAGCAGGTGCTCCGCCAGTACCATGTCGACCTGTTCATCCGCCGCGCCCGCGCGCTCGGGAGTAAGCGATGCCATCAGGGCGTCGGTGTGGTCCTGTCCGGCATCCAGCCCGAGAAGACTGAGCGTCGAGCCAATACGCTCGACCTGCCCGCGCAGGCTCTCGAGGTCGTCGACACCCCGCACCTGTGACCGCATCAAGACATCCAGCCGCTCGCGGACCTCGGCAAGGTCGTCTTCCAGGGCCTGGCGCAGGTTGTCGTAGACCGAACGGCCCACCCCTGTACCGCCTTCCACGAGGCTCAACCGGTCGAGCCCGAATACCTCGCGCACGGCGCGGGTCTGTTCGCCCTCGGAGGTCGCACAGGCAACGTGGAACAGCAGGGTCTTGATCAGGTCGGGCGATGCCTCGTAGTCCGGTTCCGATCCGGCATTACCGGCCTCCACATGGGCCGACAAGGCGTTCAGATAGCGTCCGAGTTCGCGATCGACCCGCCCGACCAGTCGGCGCACGTCGGTATCGGCTTCGACACCGCCCTCGGCGACCGCCTCGAGCATCGCACCGGCGACCCAGAACAAGCGCCGGGCCTCGCCCGCCGGAACGGCCTCCTCCACAACGCGGGCGGTCGCCTGCATTCGGGCGGCCGGTTCGGTCGCATCTTCGCCGCGCACCAATTCCAGCAGATCCCGCTGAAAGCGCCGACGCGCCTGTTGCAGCAGCGGGACGCGAGATGTCGGGTCGAGCACATCGCCACCCGAGCCTACACGCTCATCGTCCACTGTCTGCGGGTCCGGCATCAATGCCGCGACATCCAGCAGCAACGAAGCGCCGCGACTGTTGCGCAGCTCATTCAGCAGAGGGACGAGGATCATGGGCGACGGCAATTCGCCATCGCCCTCGTTCTCGAGGTAGTCGGGCAGTTGCAGGGCGGCCCGTAGCAGCGGCTCGGTGGCGGCCACATTCGGCTCGTCAGCGCGTTCGATCTGACCCAGGACCTGCAACATCTCGTCGCAGATCAGGACCACGCTGTCGACCTGGACCATGACCAGGGTGTTGCGGATCTGTTCGACACGACTGCGCGCCTCGGCCAGACAATCGCGACAGTCCGGATCGTCGGAGTACCGTCGCAACGCGTCCTGGACCTCGACAAACAGCTTGTCGAGCTCGTCGCGGACCCAGTTCAGTGCGCTGGATGCCATCGGCCGCGTCCGCCGTCAGGCTCGTTGTTCGTCGGAAGAGGTCGGATCGGAGTCGGAAGTCCGCTCCTCCTCGATCACAGCATCGACACGCTCGGTGGTCCCGCCCGGCTCCGGCAGCTTGAAGTCCGATACCGAGGACTGCAGCTGGGCCGAGAGCTGGGCCAGGTCGCCAATCGCCGCCGCGGTGGACTGGGTCCCCTGCGTGGTCTCGGAGGTGATCTCGCGGATCTGGGCCATGATGGAGGTCACATCCTGCGCCATCTCGGACTGCTTGCGCGCCGACGAGGAGATCCCGTCGATCAGATCCGCCAGATCGCTGGAGACCTGCTCGATCTCGGACAGGGCCTCACCCGCGGCCTGGGCCAGCTCGGCCCCCTGGACCACGTTGGCGGTACTCTGCTCCATGGAACTCACGGCCTCGCTGGTATCCGCCTGGATAGCCTTGACCAGCCCCTCCACCTGACGGGTCGCGCTGGAGGAGCGCTCCGCAAGGCGCTGGACCTCGTCGGCCACCACCGCGAAGCCTCGCCCGGCCTCGCCCGCGGCGGAGGCCTGGATCGCGGCATTCAGCGCGAGCACGTTGGTTTGTTCCGCGATGTCGTTGATCAGGCCGATGATGTCGCCAATCTCCTGCGACGATTCACCCAGGCGCTTGATCCGTTTCGCCGTCTCCTGGATTTGTTCGCGGATATTGTCCATGCCCTCGATGGAACGGCGCACGGTGCCCGCCCCGCGGGATGCAATCTCCACCGAGTTACGTGCCACGGAGGCCGACTGTTCGGCATCCTGGGCGACCTTGTCGACCGAGCCCGACACCTCCTCGATCGCGTCGTCCGCGCGCTGGATCTCGCGGGCCTGCTCTTCCGACTTCTCGGCCAGCCCCAGCACCTGGGACCGCGTGGAAGCCGAGGATTCGCTGATATCGGCCGCCACCGTGTTGATGGTCGCGACCAGGGTGCGCAGGTTCTCGATCGCGTAGTTCATCGAGTCCGCGATGGCCCCCGTGAAGTCCTCGGTCACCGTCGCGTTGACCGTGAGGTCGCCATCCGCAAGGTTCATCATTTCATCGAGCAGGCGCAGGATTGCCTGTTGGTTGCGTTCGTTCTGCGCCTCGGTCTCCGCCAGCTCGCGCTTGGTATCGCGGTAGAGGAACAGACCCATCGCGATCAGCAGCAGCAGCGCGAGGCCACCGAAGCCGAACCCGATGAACGCGATCACGCCCGCGCGTTCGGCCTCAACGGTGATGGCGTTTTCGAAGTCCCCGGTGGTCTCCAGCATCGCACCACTGCTGGCCTCGACATTGGAGGCCGCCGCATTGACCTCGAACACCTGGGTGGAGGTATCCAGAACGCCTTCCACCGCCTCGCTAAAGGCGACGAACAGCGTGGCGATCTCCATCAGCAAGGCACGCGCTTGCGGGTCATCGACCGGTTCGACCCCCAGCGGGGCGAACCCCTCGATCAGGCCGTCCAGCACGCGGCCGTACAACGTTGCATCACGCTCGAAGCGCTCGATCGCGGGGGCCGCCTCGGCGCCCCCCTGGAGCACGCGACCCAGGCTGTTGGCGATACGCTGAATCAGCATGGTCTGGCGCGCCGCCACATAGACCTGCTCCGGCGGCTCGCCGATCCGGGTCATGCGCCGCACCACATCGTCGGACAGGCGCGAGAGCTCCGGCGAAAACGCGGCCACCGCATCGGAAAATTCCGTGATCAACTGGATATCCGAACGCCCGAGGATGACGGTGTTGATGTTGTCCCGGTACGCCGACCATTCGCGATCCACCGCGGCGATATCCTCTTGCAAGGGTTCCGGAAGTGGCTGCAGACCGTCACCCCCCTGGCGGATTCGGTCCAGGCGGGCCTCGAAGTCATCGCGCAGGGACTGCAGATCGCGGAATCCCTGCTCGGAGCCGGCGGCCGCCTCCAGCGAGCTGGTGGCGAGACGCTGCGATAACAGACGCAAGTCATTGGCCAGCGCGATCCGGTCACGGTACTGACTCTGTTCGTACTCGTGGTAGGTAAAGGCCCCGCCTGTCGCGATCAGGGCCAGCACCAGCAAGCCCCCGAGGACGAAGTTACGTGCGCGACGACTCGATCCCATCAGTTCATACTCCCTGTCGCAGCACCGCAAACCCCGTCATCAGACGGTAGCTGCGGACTGTTCGCTATTGGATGCACCGGCCAAACCCGTGCCGGTAAAGCGATTGTTGTCATTGAGTAGCAGGTCCAGATCCAGCACCGGGTGCAACCGGTGCCCGAGATCGAATCCGCCAGTAATAAAGGGCCGGACGGCCTCGGGTACCGAGACCTCCAGGCGCCGCTGGGAGGGGATGCAGCGGCGCATCCCCTCGACCTGGCTGACCAGAAGCCCGGCCATGCCCTGGCCCTGAGGCGCCACCACGATGCGCTGCCCGGTCGCGTCGTCCGGCAATGGCCGGTCCAGCAGCAGCCTGCCCATGTCGAAGACCGGCAGCACCAGCCCCCGCAGATTGCCCACACCGAGCACGGCGGAATCCGCCAGCGGCACGCGGGTCAGCGCCATCGGGTCGGCGACCTCCGCGATCGAGTCCATATCGACCAGGAAGCGGAAATCGCCAACCCGCAACAGGACGCCGCGCCAGCCGGTGCCGATGTCCCGCCGCAATTCGCGATTGACGCGGCGCCCTTCACGATCAAGGCTCGCAATCAGCGCAAACGGCGAGGACAGGTCGGTCTTCATGCCGACAGATATTTCCCGATGGTGGCCAGCAGGTCCTTCTCGACCACTGGCTTGGTGATGTAGTCGCGAGCCCCCTGACGCATCGCCCAGACCCGGTCGGTGGCCTGATCCTTGGTGCTGACCACAACCACCGGGACATGCGCGGTTTCATCCGCCTGGGAAAGCTGGCGCGTGGCCTGGAAGCCATTCAGGCCCGGCATCACCACATCCATCAGGACCAGATCCGGCACCTGCGACTTGGCGGCGGCGACCCCATCCTCGCCGCTCTCGGCGGTGGTCACCGAGTGCCCGTTTTTCTCGAGCATGGTGCGCAGCACATGGATTTCGGTCGGCGAATCGTCAACGATCAGAATGCGGGCCATGGGGTTCGTCTTTCCTTGGTTAGTGTGCAGTGGCGACGCTGTGCATCACGCCGCAGGACTGGCGTATCGGCGCATGGCGCCCAGGAGGTCATCCCGGGTAAACGGCTTGGTGAGGTAGTCCTCCGACCCCACAACGCGCCCCTTCGCCTTGTCGAACACGCTGTCCTTGCTCGACAGCATGATGATCGGCGTGGCACGGAATTCCCTGTTGTTCTTGATCAGTGCGCAGGTCTGGTAGCCATCCAGGCGCGGCATCATGACGTCGATGAAGATAATGTCCGGGCGCGACTGCGCGACCTTGGACAGCGCCTCGAAGCCGTCCACGGCGGTGATGACTTCGGCCCCGTGCTTCTGCAGCAAGGATTCGGCGGTACGCCGAATGGTCTTGCTGTCATCGATCACCATGACCTTGAGCCCCTGAAACTCGGTGGCCGAGTCCGCTTCGGCAAGCGCGTTAGACACCTTTTCCCCCTGAGGTCATTTCGCCCCGAATCTAGCGGAACCGGGGCTCTGTGACAAACAGCACACAATGATATTGCATACCGGGGGCCGCAACGCGCGCGGCGCTGATCCAGCTTGCGGGGTCACCGACGGCCCCGGCGGGCATGGCATACTCCCCCGGAACATCCCGTTCGTGCGAGGCAACGTGGCCCAGAACATCGCCATCCTGATGGACCCGATCGCGGGTATCAAACCATGGAAGGACACCACTTTCGCCATGATGCTGGCGGCACAGGCCCGCGGCCATCGCCTCCACTACCTGGAGCCGGCCGACCTGTGGATCGAGGCGGGCCGGGCGGCGGCCCGGAGCCGCCCGATCGAGGTGCACGACCGGCGCGAGGACTTCTTCACCCTGGGCGAGCCCGTGACGGGTCCGGCGGCGCGCTTCGACCTGTTATTGATGCGCAAGGACCCGCCGTTCGATCTGGAGTACATCTACGCGACCTACGCCCTCGAGCTCGCCGAGCGCGACGGCGTACGGGTATCGAACCGCCCGCAGGCCCTGCGCGACGTCAACGAGAAGGCCTTTACCGTCCACTTCCCCCAGTGCTGCCCGCCCACCTTGATTACCCGTGACCGGGGCCGGATCCGCGCCTTCCTCGAGGCGCAGGGAGACATCGTGGTCAAGCCACTGGACGGCATGGGCGGGGCCTCGATATTCCGTGTCCGCGAGGGCGACCCGAACACCTCGGTGATCCTCGAGACCATCACCGAGTTCGACCAGCGCAGCGTGGTCGCGCAGCGCTTCCTGCCGGAGTTCACCGCTGGGGACAAGCGCATCATCCTGATCGGTGGCGAGCCCTACGACCACGCCCTGGCCCGCATCCCGGCCGCGGGCGAAAGCCGCGCCAACCTGGCCGCCGGCGGCCGGGGCGAGGCCGTGCCCCTGACCGAACGCGATCGCTGGATCTGCCGCGAAATCGCCCCGGAGCTGAAGGCCCGCGGGCTGGACTTCGTCGGCATCGACGTGATCGGGGATTCCCTGACCGAGATCAACGTCACCAGTCCCACCGGTGTCCGCGAACTGGACGCGGCAGGCGGAGACGACCTGGCCGGCCAGTACATCGACTACCTCACTCGCCCGATCGAAGGATGAGCGGCATGCGCTCCGTATTGATTCGAACCCTGCCCCTGCTGCTCGCGGCCGC
>NZ_MVAR01000001.1 GCF_001999325.1 Thioalkalivibrio versutus | reverse complement strand
ACTGGGTTTCGCTGAACAGGGTCTGGCCGTCGCGGGTGTCGCCGTACACGTTGTTGGCATCGTCACCGAAGAAGGTCTCCGGCGGCGGTTCCTGGATGGTGCCGGCGCTGGCGAAGGCCGTGACCTGGAAGGTCGGGGCGCCTTCCTCGTCCGCGATCAGGTCGGCGAAGTCGATGCCGTCGCTGGTGAACCAGAAGCCCGGCAGTACCATGTCCACCTGGAATTCGAAGGTGAAGGTCCCTTCGATGAAGGCCCCGCCCTGGCTGTCGAATTCCAGGATGCTGTTGCCGGATTTCAGGCCCATCTCCATGACCAGTTCGCCGTCGGTGTAGTGTGCCCTTGCCCCTTCATAGTCCTGACCGAAACCGGGGGTCGGTTCGGCCATGAACAGCGAAAAGCAGCAACCGACCCCGGTGTAGTCAGCGGTGACGACGTAATTGCCGCCGACTGTATCGGTGCCGGTTACCACGCCGCGGAGTTCGTCCCAGAGGAGCCCCATGGAGTAGTCGTTGCCAAGGATGTCGCCGGTCTGGGGCGCGGCCGCGTTGGTGACGGTCCGGTAGGACGTGGCATCACCGTACCCGCGGTCATAGAACACATCGCCGACCTGAACCGGGTTGTTCGGGTCCTGAATGTACTGGAAGGTCTGGGTGTTCAGGTCGAATTGGATCCGGCGGACGTTTTCGACCGATCCGCTGTAGTTCGCGGTGGCGTCGAGGTTCATGTCGAAGTCGATCGTCTCCGCCGTCGCGGTACTCGCACCTGCGGCGAAAATGCCGACGCAGAGCGAAGCAAGAAGTGCTTTTTTCGCGTTCATGGATTTCTCCTGATGCTCAATTTGAAGCGATTTAACCATCGCCGGGGCTTGGCCTGATGGCCAATTCAGTTGCTGCCGAGTTGTTATAGGCAGACAACGTGCCAAGTTTCACTTCGAGGAGTGATCGTTCGTAAGGCTTTGTTATGTAGGGGGAAAGTTTGATGTTTTCCCGGCGGGTATTGGATTGTTGGCAGCGTGCGGGCGATAGGCCCCAGTTCTGGGACGGAACTGTAAAGGCGGTCGACGGAGGCTGGCGTGGCTTGCGGGCGTCAGGCCGCCGGGTAGGGGGTGCATGGAGAACAAATAAAAGAAAATCAGGAAGTTGAGGGTATTTTTTTGGTTGTAAGGCGTATCGACAGGGGGCGTTACAAGAGGTCCCGGGTAATGGCAAAGGATCGGGGCGACGGGCCGATTGGGAGGGGGCGTGATGTGCGGGGGAGCGCGGCTACCGAAGGACCGGTCGCGCCTCGCGAGAAGCCATGGGGTCAGGCCGTGCGCGCCCGCGACAGTCGATGCGCGACGACCAGCATGGCGGGAAGTACCAGCAGGTCGAACAGCAGGCCCGCGATCAGCCCGAACACAACCTCAATCGTTATGTTCAGGAGAGCCCCGGGTTGCTGCAGGGTATTCGTACGCTGACGGCGGTCTATCTGGAACAGGGTCGCGTGGAGGATGCCCTGCAGTTCGTGGAGCGGGCAAGCCGTGACTACACCGGCGAGCCGGCCGACATGGCCGAGCTGCGCGGGCGACTGCTGCTGGTTGCCGGCGATTCCGAAGCCGGCATCAATGCGTTGCGCGACGCGGCTGCGTCGAGCCCGGGTTCGCAGGGTCTCCAGGAATTGCTGGCGGTGGCGCTGCTCCGGGGCGGGGAGACGGAAGAAGGTCTGGATGCGCTGCGCGCCGCCGGAGGCGGCGAGGCCTCGGCCCAGCAGGTGGATACCACGCTGGTGCTGTACCTGTTGCAGACAGGACGCTACGACGAGGCGCTCGAGTGGGCACAGCGTCTGCAGGAGCTCCAGCCGGAAGTGACCGGTCCGTTGAGCCTGCAGGACGGCGACGAGGGGGGGGCAACCGAGAGCATGCTTCTCGAGCTCCTCGATCCCATGCTCATCATTCCACCAATCGATGTGCCCACCATGATTGGACCAGCACACTGGACGGTTGGCGGCTGGTTCGCATGAGGGTTCATGACCGCTGTAGTACCGGGCCCGGATCGCGGAACAAAAAAAGGGCTCCCCGAAGGGAGCCCTCAACTCGATGCCCCGGGGGGAGGGCCATCAAGACTAGAAATCGTTCTAGCGTCGGTTATGCGGCCTGGCGGTAGGCGGAGCGGCGGCGGATGCCACCGACCCCGATGAAGCCGGCCAGGATCAGCAGGGACAGGCCCATCAGCGCCAGGGTGCCCGGTTCCGGCACTGCGAAGCGCAGGCTGCCATCGTGGGTGGACTGGGTTTCGCTGAACAGGGACTGGCCTTCGCGGGTGTCGCCGTACACGTTGTTGGCATCGTCACCGAAGAAGGTCTCCGGCGGCGGTTCCTGGATGGTGCCGGCGCTGGCAAAGGCCGAGACGATGAAGGTCGGATTGCCTTCTTCGTCTTCCAGCAGGTCGGCGAAGTCGATGCCGTCGCTGGTAAACCAGAAGCCCGGCAGCACGTTCACCACCTCGAATTCGAAGGTGAAGGTCCCTTCGATGAAGGCCCCGCCCTGGCTGTCGAATTCCAGGATGCTGTTCCCGGACTGCAGGGCCAACTCCATGATCTGTTCGCCGGCGCTGTAGTGTGCCGCCGCCGCTTCATAGTCCTGACCGAAACCGGGAGTCACGCCGGACATGAACAGCTGGAAGTTGTCGGTGCCCACCGCGGTGTAGTTGGCGTTGACGACGTAATTGCCGCCCACCGTATCGGTGCCGGTTACCACGCCGCGGAGTTCGTCCCAGAGGAGCCCCATGGAGTAGTCGTTGCCAAGGATGTCGCCGGACTGGGGTGCGGCCGCGTTGGTGGAGGTCCGGTAGGACGTGGCATCGCCGTACCCGCGGTCATAGAACACATCGCCGACCTGAACCGGGTTGTTCGGGTCCTGAATATACTGGAAGGTCTGGGTGTTCAGGTCGAACATGATTCGGCGGACGTTTTCGACCGATCCGCTGTAGCCCGCGGTGGCGTCGAGGTTCATGTCGAAGTCGATCACTTCCGCTGCCGTCGCGGTACTCGCACCTGCGGCGAAAATGCCGACGCAGAGCGAAGAAAGAAGTACTTTTTTCGCGTTCAAGGGATTCTCCTGATGCTCAATTTAAAACGATTCAACCATCGCCGTGGTTTGGCCTGGTGGCCGAGTCTGTTGTTGTCGCAGTTATTACAAAGCAGATGCCGTGCCAATTTCGGCCTCGAAAATTAATCGCTCACAACCCATTGTTTGTGCGATAGAAAATGTTGGGGCTTAGCGGCGGGTTTTGGATTCGCCGCCGCGTGCGGGTGGTTTGCCCGCGATCCCGGGGCGGAACTGTAAAGGGGGTCGACGAAGGCTGGCGTGGGTTCGGGGTTTCAGGCCGATGGGCAGGGGCCCATGGACAACAAGTTCCATAAAATCAGCGAGCTGTCGGAAATTACCCCCTTGTAAAGCCCATCGACAACGGGCCACGGGAGGCCCCGGGATCGACAAAGGATCGGGGCGAAGGGCCGTTTGCGAGGGTGGGGCGTGATGTGCGGGGTACGCGAACACCGAAGGACCGGTCGGGTCTGGCGGGCGCGACGGGCCTAGGGAGACGC
Source organism: Thioalkalivibrio versutus (assembly GCF_001999325.1). GTDB lineage: Bacteria > Pseudomonadota > Gammaproteobacteria > Ectothiorhodospirales > Ectothiorhodospiraceae > Thioalkalivibrio > Thioalkalivibrio versutus. The sequence goes on along the minus strand of NZ_MVAR01000001.1, from coordinate 101,930 downwards.
TGATCAATGCGCACGTCCGCGTTGGTGCCCCATTTTTCCCGAGACAAGGCGCGCAGCGCAGCGCCGTAGTCATTCTACGGTCAAGCGGCGCAACGCAGGATCGGGGAAAATGGGGCCCAACCCCGAAGGGGCTCGGCCGATTTTGCCCGCTGACCGCGTTGCGGCTCGCTCATGTAGCTCGGCTACACTTCACTCGCCGCGCCTTGTCAGCCCGCAAAGTCGACTCGAGCGCGGACGTGCGCATTGATCAGCGTCTCCCTAGGCGGTACGCGCCCGCGACAGTCGATGCGCGACGACCAGCATGGCGGGGAGTACCAGCAGGTCGAACAGCAGGGCCGCGATCAGCCCGAAGGCGGTCAGCCAGCCAAAGGCGGCCGTGGGCTGGAAGTCGGACAGCGCAAGCAGCAGGAACTGAGCCACCAGCACGATGGTGGTGGCGGTAATCGCGCGACCGCTGCGGCGGAAGCTGCGGGCGAGTGCCCAGGCAACCGGGCTGCCACGCCCGCGGCGCCGGCGATAGTTGTGCAGGATGTGGATGGTGTCGTCCACGGCGATCCCGATGGCGACACTGGCAATCATGGCCGTGGCCATGTCCAGCCAGATGCCCAGCAGGCCCATCAGGGCGAAGATCATCGCCACCGGTGCCAGGTTGGGGATCATGCTGAGGAGGGTCAGGGGAACGGAGCGCCACATCAGCAGCATCAGCAGCGTGATCATCGCCGCCACGGCATACAGGCTGTGGAGCTGGCCTTGAATCAGCAGGCGTTCCTGATCCGCAAACAGCCTTGCCATGCCGGCCATGTCCCACTCGAGATCGGCCGGTGGGTTGGCCTCCAGATACCCCCGCAGATCGTCCATCAGCGCGTTGATGGACCGGGCGCCGTGGGCGTTCAGGTTGAGCAGGATGCGGCTGCGTTCGAAGTCGCGGTCCACGGCATCGAACAGATCGCGGCCGTCGTAGATGAACAGGTACTGGGCGACCAGGTTGGGGTCGTCGGGGATCCGGCGGTACGCCGGGTCTTCCTCGTTGAAGGCCCAGTGCATCTCCGCGACCAGGTCCGGCAGGGACAGGCTGTAGTCGACCTCCGGTCGCTGGTCCAGCCAGTGCTGTACGCGCTGGATCGCCTGCAGCCGGCCCGGATCCTGGAGGCTGTCCCAGTCCGGGCCGTCGAACACCACCTCCAGTGCCATCACCCCGGAGAGTTCGCTCTCCACCGCGCGGGTGGCCTGGGTAATCGAGTGGTTGTCGTCAAAGAAGGCGTAGAGATCGGTCTCGACCTCGACATGCCGGATCTGCGGGATCGCCAGGGCCAGGAGGATGGCCGTGGCTAGCAGCACCCAGCCAGCCCGGCGGATTGCCAGGTGTGCCGCCAGCGCGGTCACGCGATCGAGTAGGAGCAATCCGCGCTTGGGCGTGAGCCAGTCGCCGCGGTCCCAGCGTCCCATGATCGCGGGCAGCAGTAGCAGCACAATCGCCGCGGCGAGGAGGACGCCAAAGGCCCCGATCAGGCCAAAGGTCTCGATCGGCCGGATGCTGCTGACTTGCAGCGAGGCAAGCCCCGCCGCGGTGGTCAGCGCCATGAACCACGTGGGCCGGGCTACGGCGGCAAGCGCCGCTTCCACGCGCGCGCGCCCCTGGTGGCCGCGTTGCGCGGCGTGCAGCGTGGCGTTGAAGAAATGCATCAGCATCGCCACCGTGAGCGCCGTCAGCAACGGCGGCAGGATGGCGGAGATCAGCGTGAACGGGCGGTCCAGCAGGATCAGCAGGGCGATCGCGGGGCCGGTCACCGCACTGATGGTGGCGGCGGACAGTACGACCACCAGCGGGCGCCGGAACAGCCACCACAGGAGCAGGAGGCTTACGGTCATGGTGCCCGGAACCAGGAAGGCGAGGTCCTTGACCATGGCCCGGAGCTGGGCGACATCCAGGGCAATATGTCCGGCAATGGCCGCCAGCTCGTCTTCCAGGTCGTGTGCGCCGATCCGGTCGCGCAGCAGGCGTTCCAGTTGCAGGCGTTGCAGGCTGTTGTCGAGGGCGTGCGGGCGCACGATCACGGCGAGGGCCTCGCCTCCGGTGCCGGCCACCAGTCCGGGGGCAAAGCGATCGCGCAGCACCCGCTCGCGCCATTGTTCCGGGGTGCGTTCGTCCAGTGCCCGGCCGTCGACCAGACGATCTACCGTGAAGCCGTCCGCCGTCGCCCGGATGTGATCCAGGGTGGTGACCGACAGCACCCGTTCGACGGCGGGGTCGGCCTCCATGTCCCGTGCCAGCGCATCGATGCGCTCCAGGAAGTCCGCTTCGAACAGATCGCTTCCGGTGAACAGGCCGACCAGCACCTGATCCTGGGGGAAGCGTTCGCGCAGTTCACGATCGAAGGTGACGGCCGCTGCGTCCTCGGGGAAATAGGATTCTGGGGCGTTGTCCAGATTGACCTGCAGCAGAACGGGGCCGGGCAGGAGGATCAGCAGGGCCAGGATGCCCAGTGCGAGCAGGGGGTGCCCCCGGAGCCAGCGCATCAGAACTGACCCCGCCAGCCCGTTACCAGCATGCGGTTATCGCGATAGAAGCCCCCGGCGGTACCCTCGGCACCGTCCAGCCAGTGCAGGCCGATATAAAATTCCATGGGCTCGCGGGCAATCCACGCGAGTTCCGGATTCAGGTAGATGTCGCGCCGGTTCAGGCCAACCGAGTAACGCATGCGGGCGCGCCAGTTGTGGCCGGCAAACGGGCTTTCCAGTTCCCCGGTCAGGAAGTAGCTCTCCCGGGCATCCAGCATGTCCCCGGCATTCAGGAGGTGCTGGCCGGCCAGTTGCGTGGTCATGCGGAAATCTCCGTCACCGGGGAAGCCCTCGGCACCGATCACCCAGTCGACGCCTTCCACCGTGGTCTGGCGCAGATCGTCCGCGCGGGTGACCGGTACATCGCTGAGCCAGGCGGCCTCGGCCCGCCAGGTCCAGGCGCCGGTGGCAAAGGCGGTGTCACCGCCGACCACCCAGGTGCGCGGGTGCACGGCCTCCAGCGTCGGGTCGCCGGCGGGCTGGCCGGTCAGGATGGCCTGGCGGGTATCGGCATCGAAGCGGTAGTAGGGCTGCGAGTGCCGGGCGCGCTGGATTGTTACGGCAAAGTCGGCGCCCCGCCCGGAGCGCCCCAGCCGCACCCCGGCGCCGCCGTTGCCGGAGACATCGTCGTCGAGCGTGGCCTGTTCGATCAGGGGCGCCAGCGCCGGGTCCTGCGGCAGCCCCAGCAGGCGGCCGCGGTTGCGGTCCACCGGGTGCCAGAGGCTGTCGCGACCGGGCAGCTCCGCCGGCCGGAAGATGGGCAGGAACACCAGGTCGGCGTGCCAGGGCCCCTCGAAGAATTCCGCGCGGATGGCGGGATTCGCGCGGCGGCGTTCGCCGTAGGGGTCCAGCCCGAAGCGGGTCAGATCCTTGGTGCTGAGCCGGTCGGTGGGTGGAATCTCGTCCACCCGTCCCCACAGGATGCGCTGGGTGCCGACCGTGATGCGCGTGCGGTCGCCGCGGTAACGCAGGAAGTTCTCGTCGTAGTCGGCGCGGGCCCGCGTCGTGCGCGGATAGTCGCCACCCTGTTGCGCCTGGACGTCCAGGCGGGCGCCCAGGCGCAGGTCCCAGTCCTCGTTCAGGTTGTGCCGGGCGCTGACCACGGCGCGCCCGTGCTGCACGTAATCCACGGGGCGCCCGGACGTGCCCAGGACCCCGAGTTCGACCATCGCCTCGTCGACGCGCAGGTCCCAGGCGGAGGTGCCGGTTTCGGTTTCCGCCTCTGTGTCCTCGTCCGGCCTGTCGCCAAAGACAAATTCGCGCCGTGTTTTGCCGTCGGGGGTGGCCGCAACGCTGTCCGCCGATGCCGAGTCGGTGGGTTGGGGGTCTCGCGGAGGTGCGGCGTTCGCTGGGTCGGCGGCCCTGGCCTGGCCGGCAGGGGTATCCGGGCTCGACAGGACGGCGCCCACCTGCAGGGTGCGTTCATCGCCGGTGAAGGCGTGCGGATTGTGCTCGAACAGAAGCCGGACCGTTTCCTGGATGGAGGTGTGTTCGTCCGGGCGCAGGTGCTCGGCCAAGTCCCAGAGGGTGTCGCCCGGCTGAACCGTATAGGGACCCGGAGAGGCGGCCGCCAGGGGCAGGGGGGCCAGCACCAGCAACGCGGCGAGGGCCAGGACGGGGTGCCCCCCAGCCCGGAGGCCGTCGACGTTATGGGCGATAGGGGCGCGCAAGGCTCGGGTCCGACAGGCCGCGGATGGTGAACAACTCGCTCGGCAGCCCGCTGTTGTAGGTCACGTCCTCGACCTCGAGGATGGTGGTGCGGTCGCTGGCGAGATCGGTCATGGCGCTGCGGGTGACCGTCCAGTAGCCCTGGATGTCCTCGATCCGCTGGACCTCCAGGCGTTTGGACGGTTCGTCCCCCCCTTCGTACAGGTCAATTCGCAGCGGCAGCAGGGTCTCCTTGTGGATCCAGCTGACGCGCTTGCTGTAGACGGAGTTGCCGGAGTCCACGGGGATGCTTTCGAGGATAGTGACGGGCGCCCCTTCGTAGGTTTCCTCGCCCAGGATGCGATGGTGGTCCTTGTGTGGTTCGCGGTCTTCCAGATCCTCGAAATAGAGTTCCGACTGCACGAAGCTGCCGCCCCGGTTCTCGCTGCTGATGCGGCGCTCGCGCTGGATGGCGGGGAGATACAACCACTGATCGACGTCACCCCCGGGGTGGTTGTGGATCAGGATGGCGGTGTCGGCGATGTTGCGCGGCGAGGTGAAGCGGATGAGGTTGCGGCTGGCGCCGGGCTCGTCGCCTTCCAGGCGGTATTCGTAGCTTTCGCGTACCCGCTCGCGGCGGCCGCCGCCGGTAAGGGTCATGATGCCGCGGGTGACGGCGTCGTCGCCGTCCGGGCGTTCGTGCACCGCGCGCGCCAGATCGCGTGCCGCGGATTCCTCGGCCAGGGCCGCGGTGGGTAGGACGGCGGCCGACAGCAGCAGGGCCGTGCCGGCGAATATGGCGATCCGGGTCATCATGGCGTCATTGTACTCCCGGGTTTGCGGCCCGCTGTTGGGCGCGCTGGGCGTGCAGTCGCTTGCGGGCCATGCGGATCAGCAGGCGTTGCAGCGGGTTGCGGTTGCCGCCCGGGCGCCACGTCCGCGCCAGGCGCTGGCGGTAGGCATCGAAATGCACGCCCCGCGGGGCCCACGTGACCGTCCCGCGGCCCAGCAAGAGCTTGAGCACCTCGGTTCCCATGACGCCGGCGCACAGGTCGCAGGCCATGGGCGTGGAGGGCCCGCGCCGCGCGGCCAGGTCGACGGCTGTCGGGTCGGCCAAGTAGCCCATCTGCAGCATGGCGGGGGCCAGGCCAATCATGAAACGAAGCGCCAGCTCCTCGTCGTCCAGGCCGTCGTGCAGGTCGAAGTAGGCATCGAAGCCCATACCGCCGGGACGGAAGTTCAGGAGCGCCGCCCCCATACCGAGGGGCGCCACTGTGACGGCCGGGATGCCGCGCTCGGCGCAGGCCGCGAACACCTGGCGCCGGATGTCGAAGGCGAAGAAGTCGAGGCCATCGACATAGACATCCACGCCTGCGAGGAACGCATCGAGGTTGTCCGGACTGATGCCCTGCGGGAACGCGTCGATCTCGAGCTCCGGGTTGATGTCCCGGGCCATCTCTTCCAGCACCTCGACCTTGGGCCGGTCCAGGCGCGACAGGGCCGCCCCGACTTGGCGGTTCATGTTGTGCAGTTCGAAGATATCCGGATCAGCGATGCGGAAGTGGCCGATCCCGAGGCGTACGAGTGTCAGCAGATGGGCACCGCCAACACCGCCCAGGCCCGCGATTGCAATCCGCGCCCCACGCATCCGCTGCAGTTCGCTGGTGGTCACCCAGCCGACGGTGCGGGCGAATGCCGTCTGGTAGTCGAAGGCGGAGCTCAATTCCTCAACCCGTGGTATCCATTTTCAGGTCTCGTTGGTTGCGGGCGCCACGTCCGCCCGGCCGGCAAGACTTTGGGGCGCATGGGGGCAGCGCGTGACCGGATGGCCTTCATCGGCATCGCGGTGGGGAGTGGATGTGGTCTGCGCAGCAGGGTCGACTCCACGTGCCGGCACAGCTCGCTCAGGGCACTGGATCGCCGGATGCTTTCGTACGCCTCCCCGGAATCGATATAGAATGCCGCACGCTTGCCGTGATAGTGCACGATCTCGCCGATTTGGGTGAACTCGAGTCCGGTGTGGCGCAGGATGCGGGCGAGTGCTGGCTCCATCATGGCAAAGGCATGCTGCTTGCGGTGGTGCACGCAGAGCAGGGTGGCGGCCACGAACAGGCTGACCGCCAGGATCGGGAATACGCGAACCTGGTCGGGCGAAATTTCCAGTGCCTCGATGTCGCCGAACGGTGTGGCGGTCTCGCCATGGCGCCGCCGAAACATGCCGTGGACGGCGAGGCGGGATACCTCGCAGATGTTGTCGCGGTCCAGCCGGTCGGGACGCCACGCGCTGTCGAAAAAGCTCTCGCTGCAATGGCGTTCCATCGGCAATTGCGTGATCGGGTCATGGGCGTCGACATGGACCACTCGAACGCATCCGGCCGCCATGGCGCTGGGCTTGTGCTCCAGCAGGCAGTGCCAGGCCTGGGTATCGTACTCGTCGATCTCCTTGTGCCCCGGGCAGTCTTCCTCGCGCTCAAAGCCGAACTCCTTGCAGTACACCTGATAGCGAAGATGCTGGATCTCCTCCAGGCTTTGCCCGGTACGCGTGGAGAGGTCGAAGTACCGATTGAATGCACTCACCACCGAGTCGTTTTCCACGACTAGTTCCCTCCTGCTACAAGCCCCGCCGTATCCGAGGGCGGACCCCATGGCTCGGGAGCATCCGCATGGCGCGGCGTGCATTCCGGTCCGGGACTCTCCCATGCAGTGTAGTGCGGAACTTCCGAAAGTGCCGGAAGCTGCAATCGCTGCCGCCAGGCCTTCAGGGCCTCGCCCGCTTCGTCCGTGTGCGTCAGGCAGGGTATGCGTGTGCCGCGATGCCGGTGCGGCGAGCCACAGACCTCGACGGGCAGGCCATGACATCGCAGCAGTCGCGCGAGCGCCGGGCGCACCAGAAAGAACATGCGCAGGTATCCATGCCGTCGTGCGTATTCCTGCGAGGCCTGACACAGGTGATAAAGCACCTCGGGCGAAGCCCCGCGTACGATCAGGCGCGAAACTTCCACTGCCGGAACATCGGCGTCGGCCTCCACCTCCGGGAACAGTCGGCAGTTTGTCGTGGTCGGCAGTGGGCGCTTGCCCGGGAGGATCAGGCGCATCGCGCCGACCCAGCGCGTTTCCGGCGGGCGACCCTCGTGGCTGATCAGGAAGTGTTCGGCATGTTCGTCGTAGGCGTCGCGCTCAATGCCCTCCGGGTGCTGCTCGGCGGGTTCGAACCCGGTTTCGCGGCAGTACACCTCGTAACGCAGCCGGTAATGAATGCGTCGGGCGGCCTCCGACCGGGCGAGGTAGGTGCGGATCCGGCCGGGGCTACCCATCTGATAGGGCGCGTCCGAAATCGGACGCGACGAGCGGTTGCGGGGACGCTTTTGCGATTTCTGCCTGAGTGGCCATCCAGTGATTCATCTGTCTGCTCCCATGGGTTGGGGATTAGTAGCCGCTCGCTTCAGGCGGCGGCATTCGCGAACTGCAGCCCGACCCCCCGTGGGCTGGAAAACACAACGACGCCGTCGCGCGCGCCGCCATTCGGCACGATTACCCGGATGGCGGTCCCGGGCGGCGGCCGCGGCTGGTAGCGCAGCGGCATGACGCGCGCGCCGGAGCGCGAGACGTCCATCAGACGGCAGTGAGCCGGCCGTCCCTGGATCCACATTTCCGTGCGCAGGTTGACCGCCTCGCGCGGCCAGCGCCGTCGTTCCTTCTGCTCGCTAGTGGCCTCGTCGGCCTCTTGTCCCTCGCCGAATTGCCACGCGATGGCTGCGCCCCAGTGCTGCTCCTCCGCCGATCCGGCGTAGATCTGTGCCTGTGCCGGGTCGGTGATCGGGGGCGACCCCAGCCGGTTGATCAACGCCGCGACGAAGCTGGCGGAGACCTGTTCGTACTCCCCGGCGGTTTCCAGGTCCTGGTATAGCTGGCCATGGATCTCGTCGAGGATGCGGAGACGTTGACCCCAGGTCTCGTTTGCGATTGCCGGGAACCAGAAGTCCGCGAGTTCCAGTGCCAACTTTTCGTGACTCATCAGCGATCCTTGATGGTCGGTGCAGGGGCCGCTGCAGTTGTGAAACTCTACCCTGTGTGTGCAGCAGCAAACTCTGTACCAGTGCACAGAAATGACAGGGATTCGCTCATCCTCGCGCGAGCCCCCTGCGCCGTGATTTGCCCGTCAGTTCGCCAGCTGTAAACAATCCCGACATCTGTGGACAGTTCCTGGCAAACCCACTTCAATGAACCTGGGATTTCTCCCAACCCGGCCTCACCGGCACGCCGGTGTCGAGCCCGGGGGGTCCCGGCGCAAGGCAGACGCGTCCGGGGGGGCAGGTATTTGTTAGCAGATCGGCCCGCGAGCGCTACCAGGCGCCGGTGCGGTCGGCGGGAAGCTGGGTTGTATGGAAAAGATCGTTCAAGAGCTCTGGCAGCATGTTCGCTCCACTTGGCGCAAGCGCTGGTGGATCCTGCCCATTGCATGGCTGGTCTGTCTGGGCGGCTGGGCCTACGCCCACAACCTGCCCGATACCTATCAGGCAGATGCCCGGGTCTATGTGAATACCCAGTCGGTGCTGGATCCGCTGCTGCGCGGGATGACGGTGCGGCCGAACACCGAGCAGCGCCTGCGCATGATCACTCGTACCCTGTTCAGCCGTGACAACCTCGAGGAGATCGCCCGCGAGAGCGATCTCGACGTTCTGACCGGCAACTCCAACCTGGATGCCCAGGTCGCGTTGCTGCGCGCACGGCTGACGCTGGACGTCGGCGAGCGCGACAACATCTACAGCGTGAGTTTCCGTCACGGAAACCCCGAGGTGGCCTATCGCGTGGTTCGTGAGACGGTCGATCTGTTCATGGCTCGCGGCATGGGCGACTCGCGCCTCGATCTCACCACCTCGCAGCAGTTCATCGAGCGCCAGCTCGATAACTACGAGCAGCAGCTGCAGGAGAAGGAGGCCAAGATCGAGCAGTTCAAGCGCGACAATGCGCGCTTCCTCAGCGGCGACGGAAACTTTTACTCGCGTCTGGAGCGCACCCGTGACCAGCTGCAGCAAGCACGCTTGCAAAAGCGGGAGGCGCAGAGCCGGTTGCAAACCCTCGTGCGGCGAGCCGGAAGCGGACCGGGGAGTTACGAGAACGCGGAGCTGGATCGGCGTATCAGCGACCTGCAGCAAAGCATCGATTCGATGCGTCTGCACTACACCGACGAGCACCCGGATTTGGTCTCGTCACGGCGCATTCTGGAGGAGCTGGAGGCGCGTCGTGAACAAGAGACGCAGAACCCGCAGGCGATCCAGCGCCCGGGCAGCGGTAACGAGGTACTGCAAAATGCCATCAGCGAAACCGAAAGCGAGATCGCGTCACTGACGACCCGGATCGCCGAATTCGAGGACCGGGTTGCGCGGCTGGAGGGCGACGTGGATCGCGCACCGGCGGTGGAGTCCGAGCTGACCTCCCTGACCCGCAATTACGACGTCATGCGCAACTCCTATCGCCAGTTGCAGGATCGCCGCGAGCAGGCGGTGATGTCGGGGGCCGTCGAAAGCCAGACCGACGCGGTCGACTTCCGTGTGCTCGAGCCGCCGCGTCAGCCCACAGCGCCGGCCTCGCCGGATCGACCCATGCTGGCCACGGCCGTACTCCTGGTCGGTCTGGGTGCGGGCACCGGCTTTGCGTTCCTGCTGTCGCAGCTGCGCCGAACGATCAGTAGCAGCCAGCAGCTGGCGGCGGTCACCGGCCGCCCGGTTCTGGGCAGTGTCTCGCGGGTGCGTACGCCGATGAGCCGCCATCGCCGGTTGTCCGAGCTGATGGTGTTCACCGCCGCATTGGGGACGCTGGTGCTGGTATATGCCGTGGTTATGGGACTTTACGCGACCGGATCGGAAGCCCTTCTGGACGATCTCCTGGGGCTGTTGCGATGACGGAACCGCGCAGGTGCGGGATGGGATGCCCCGGCAATTCGGTGGCGTGCCGACTATCTTTCAGGGAACCGGCCGACTCGACGGAGTCGGTTGCCGGCAAGGGGCTGACAGCATAATGAGCATTATCGAGAAGGCACTGGACAAGAACCGGGCGCGTCAGCCGGTCCCTGAAGAAACGGCCGAACAGGCGGCCGCCCCCGAAGCCGCCGCGCGCGAGCCCGAACGCTGGCGAGAGCCGGTGTCGCAGGAAGTCAGCATCGATTTTGCCTGGCTGCGCAAGCAGGGACTCATCGTTCCGGGGGATCAGCGTTCCAGCGTGGCGGAAGAGTTCCGCATGATGAAACGCCCCCTGCTGAACAATGCATTCGGGCGTCATGCCGCGATGCGTGTGCCCAAGGGCCGGCTGATCATGATCACTAGCTCCCTGCCGGGGGAAGGCAAGACGTTCACCAGCGTGAATCTGGCCCTGAGCATGGCGATGGAGCTGGAGCGCACCGTGCTGCTGGTGGATGCCGATGTATCACGACCGGCTATCCCCCGCACACTTGGGTTTCACGCTGATCTCGGGCTCATGGATGTCCTCAGCGAACCCGACATCCAGATCCCCGATGTCCTGCTGCGAACCAACGTGGAAAACCTGACCGTTTTGCCGGCAGGCCGCCCCCACGGACGCTCGACCGAGATCCTGGCGAGCGACGTGATGCGGGATCTGGTCGATGACCTGCATGACCGGTACGAGGATCGCATCATCCTGTTCGACTCCCCGCCCCTGCTGGCCACCAGCGAGCCGGGCGTCCTGGCGACGCACATGGGGCAGGTCGTGATGGTAGTGGAGGCCGATCGCACCCCGGCGAGCACGGTGGAGCGAGCCATGCATCAGCTGGATTCCTGCGGCGTCGTGCTCACCTCCCTCAACCGCGCGACGCCCGGTATCGGCATCGGCGGTCAATATTACGGGGGTAGCTACTATGGCATCGAGCGTGATCATGTCGCCGACACCTCGGCCCGCTAGCTTCCCGCGCACGGGGCGGCAGTTGCCGGCCCGCTGGTGGCTGGTCGGCACGGCGGTGGTCGCGCTGGCATCGCCCGCAAGTGCGCTGGCCGTCGAGTGGACATTGACCCCGCGGGTCACGGTGTCGGCCGAGGTCACCGACAACGCCCGTCTGGCCCCGCGAGGCCAGGAGGAAGCGGACCTGATCGGTACCGTCAGCCCCGGATTTACGCTGCGCGGGGAAGGCGCCCGCAGCGATACCCGTATCGATTACCGCCTGAACTCGCGCTTTTATCTCGACGACTCGCGCCAGGGGCGCACGACGCACGCCCTGCGCGGGCGCAGCAACTGGGAGCTGGTGGACGACACCTTCTTTGTCAATGCCGGGGCCTCGCGTACCGAGCAGGTGGCATCGATTCTCGACCCGGTCGGCATCGGTGGCAGTACCCCGCGCGGAAACCTGCAGGAGACCACCTCCTACAGCGTTTCGCCGATGCTGCGGACCCGTTACGGCAGTTTCGCCACGCAGGAGGTCCGCTATACCTATGGCGCGACCCTGAACCACCAGAGCAATCGCCAGGACAGCGACTACCACCGGGGCGAGTACGTCCTCAATAGCGGGGCTGCCTTCAACCGCCCGTTCTGGCAGGTCGCCGGGTTCTACGAGGAGGAGCGCTTCGACAATGGCCTGGAGGGCGAGTTCGGGCAGGTCAGCGGGACGCTCGGCTATCGTTTCGGGCGGTCCCTGCGGCTGTTCGGCGTGGTGGGCGAGGACTTCAATGATTACGCGACGACCCGCGAAGACGATGACGGCAGTTTCTGGCAGGTCGGCGCAGGCTGGGCCCCGACCCGGGTCACCAATATCGAGGCGCGTTACGGCGAGCGCTATTTCGGCAAGAACCGCGCGCTGTCCGTGAATCATCGCAGTCGCCGCTCGACCTACCGCCTCAGCTACGACGAGGGGGTGAGCTCGACCCGGCAGCGGCGTGAGGGCCCCTTTGCCCAGCTGGCGGAGGATGCGCAGTTCATGACCATCGACGAGTTGCTGGAGAACTACACCCTGGAGGAGATCTTCCTGTTCGCCCTCAATCCGCAGCTGGGCGACGAGGCCTTCGTTGAAGGCTTCTACTTTACTCGTAGCTGGCGTGCGGGCTGGAGCTATGACACCGGCCGCAGTGTATTCGGGATCAATCTGGTGCAGACCGAGCGTGAATCCGAGACCCAGACCAATGTCGGCCTGTTCGAGGACAACCGGATCCAGCGCGGGGCCAATGCCTTCTGGCAATGGCGGTATGGCCCGCGTACGACGTCCCTGGTGAGCGCTGGCGTCACCCAGACCGATTTTACCGACAGCGATCGCGAGGACGACCTCTGGTACCTGCGTGCCAGTGTCAGCCGTCAGCTGGCCCCGGACACCACCGCGAGCCTGGCCGTCCGGCACCAGCGTCGGGAGTCGAACAGCGCGGACAACGAGTATCGCGAGAACGCGATCATCGGCACGCTGACCAAGGAGTTCTGAGGCATGTACGAAGAATTCTACGGCTTCACCGGTCGGCCCTTTGCCCTGAGCCCCGATCCGCGTTTTTTCTATGCCAGCAAGGGCCATAGTCGGGCGATGGCGTATCTCGAATACGGCGTGCAGCTGGAGGAGGGCTTCATCGTTATTACCGGCGAGGTCGGGGCCGGCAAGACGACGTTGGTGCGCAGTCTGTTCGAGACCCTGAGTGACAAGCCTCTGGTGGCGGCGCAGTTGGTCAGCACCCAGCTGGATGCAGAAGACTTGCTGCGTTCGGTCTGTCTCGCGTTCGGGCTGGACGATGCCCCCAGTCACAAGGCCGGCCAGCTGCGCCGTCTGGAGACCTTCCTGCGCGATACCCGGGCGCGTGGCCAGCGCGCCCTTCTGGTGGTCGACGAGGCGCAGAACCTGGGCCCCGATGCCGTGGAGGAGCTGCGCATGCTCTCCAATTTCCAGGGCGAGGACGGGCCGCTGCTGCAGAGCTTCCTGCTCGGGCAGCCGGAATTCCGGCGCCTGTTGCGGAGCGAGGACATGCAGCAGCTGCGCCAGCGGGTGATCGCGACCTACCACCTGGGGCCGATGGACGCAGACGATACCCGGGCCTACGTCGAGCACCGGCTCGCCCGGGTCGGCTGGGACGAGCGGCCGCATTTCGACGACGACATCTGGGCGCGCATCCACGACTACACCAGCGGCATCCCGCGCAAGGTAAACACCTTCTGTGACCGCCTGCTGCTGATGGGGTACCTGGAGGAATGTACCGACCTGGATGCCGCGCGGGCGCAGCAGGTGATCGACGAGATCGAGGAAGACCTGGAAGGGGTCCTGCTGGATGAGGGGCCGGCTGCCACGGTACGCCCCGAAGCCGGGTCGGGGGCGGACGGCCTGGATGATCGCCTGGTGGCCAGCCAGGTCTCCATGCTGCGGATCGAACAGGATATCGAGGCACTGGAGGAACGCCTGCAGCGGATCGAGCGCAATCTCCTGGTCAACTTCCGGGCGACCCAGGAGGTGCTGAAGATCGTGCGCGACGAGGGCTACGAAACGGAGGCGCTGGCGCCCGTTTCCAGTGCCGCGCAGTCGTAGCGGCCGAGGCCTGACATGCAGACGCAAAGTGCCGATCGGCCCAACGCCCTGACCGTCGATGTGGAGGATTACTTCCAGGTCTCGGCACTGGCCCCGCGCATCCCGCGCGATACCTGGGACACCCGCGAATGCCGCATCGAGCGCAACCTTGATCGCATCCTCCAGCTGTTCGATCAGAGCGGCGCGCAGGCGACCTTCTTCACCCTCGGCTGGATCGCCGAGCGTTACCCGCACGCGATCCGCCGCATCGTCGACGCCGGCCATGAGCTGGCGAGTCACGGCTACGGCCACGAGCGGGTCACGGATCTGGCGCCCGCCGCCTTCCGCGCCGATATCGAGCGCGCCCAGCGCATCCTCGAAGACCTCTCCGGAGCCCCGGTCCGCGGCTATCGCGCGCCCAGCTTCTCGATCGGCGAGGGCAATCTCTGGGCGCTGGAGGTGCTGCGCGAGGCGGGGCTGGAGTACAGCTCGAGTATCTACCCGGTGCATCACGATCACTACGGTATGCCGAAGGCCCCGCGACACCCGCATCGCCCGATGCCTGCCGGGGTCCTGGAGCTGCCCCCGGCGACCCTCCGCATGGGCGGGCGCAACCTCCCGGCGGCCGGTGGCGGCTATTTCCGGTTGCTGCCTTATGTGATGTCGCGCGGGGCCCTTCGGCGTATCGGGGCACTGGACGGGATGCCGGCGGTTTTCTACTTCCACCCCTGGGAGATCGATCCCGATCAGCCGCGGGTGTCCGGGCTCGGGGCGCGGAGCCGTTTCCGGCACTACGTGAACCTGCACCGGATGGAGTCGCGTCTGAAGCGTCTTCTGCAGGACTTTCGCTGGGATCGCATGGACCGCGTGTTTGCCGCGGAACTGGCGGCACCCGGGGACCATGCAAGAGTGACAGGGGAAGACAATGTACGAACCGCCTGATCAACGTGCCAGCGGTACCGGTGCCCTGCAGGTCCGGAAGCTGTGTGCGGCCGACCATGCGCGCTGGGATGCGTTCGTGGAGAACTGTCCGCAGGCCACCTTCTTCCACCGCGCAGGCTGGTCGACCGTTTTGCGCGAGGCGTTCGGACACGAGACGCACTTCCTCTATGCCGAGGTGGATGGCGCCATACAGGGCGTGCTGCCGCTGGCCCGTATCCGTTCCCGTCTGTTTGGGGACTCGCTGTCATCGCTGCCGTTCTGTGTCTACGGTGGTGTGGCCGCAGTCACCGACGGCGCGGCTGCGGCGCTGGATGCCCGAGCACAGGAGCTCGCCCGCCGCCTGAATGTCGATTATCTCGAGTATCGCCAGCGCGAACCGAGGCACCCGGACTGGCCGACCAAGAGCGAGCTCTACTTCACCTTCCGCCGCCTTCTGGATCCGGATGTCGACGCGAACATGAATGCGATCCCGCGCAAACAGCGGCGCATGGTGCGCAAGGGCATCAAGGCGGGCCTAGTCAGCGAGGTCGAACATGACATCGACCGCTTCTACCCGATTTACGCGGCCAATGTCCGGCGCATGGGGACCCCGGTCTTCGGCCCGAATTACTTCCGCAAATTGCTCGACGTGTTCGGTGATGATTGCGACGTGCTGACGGTGACGCATGAGGGCGAAGCGATCGCCAGCGTGGTCAGCTTCTGGTTCCGCAACGAGGTGCTGCCCTACTACGGCGCGGGAACCCCGCGAGCCCGCGAAGTGGCGGGCTACGACTTCCTCTATTGGGAACTGATGCGTCGTGCCTGCGAGGCGGGCTACCGGGTATTCGATTTCGGCCGCAGCAAGCGCGATACCGGGTCCTTCAGCTTCAAGAAGAACTGGGGCTTCGAGCCGCAGCCGTTGTACTACGAATACGACCTGGTGCGTGCCCGCGAGATGCCGGACGTCAATCCCCTCAACCCGAAGTACCGCTACTTCATCGCCGCTTGGCAGCGCCTGCCGCTGCCCGTGGCCAACTGGCTGGGCCCCAAGATCTCCCGCTCCCTCGGCTGAAGGGCCTTTTCACCACAGGGCCAAAGAGAACACTGAGCAGGTCAAGGGCGGATTGACCACGAAGGTCGGTTTACGAGAACTGCCGGGTGCACGAAATGCTGGAATCGGGCCTGTCCTGCGTCTCTCAGGTTCCGATACCCGTCACTTACAAGGGGCAGACGCTGGATTGTGGATGCCGTATCGACATCCTGGTCGAGGACAGACTGATGATGGAATTGAAAAGTGTGGATGACCTGCAACGGGTTCACGAGGCCCAAACCCTCAGGTACATGAAACTCGCGAATAGCGCGCAAGCCCTGTTGATCCATTTCAACAGCGTGCGCCTCAACGATGGCCTCAAACGCCTGGTTCTTTGATTTGAATGCCCTTCTTCGTGCCTTCGCGAGCTTCGTGGTGAACAAGCCTTATGGATGATCTGTTGTATCTGGTGCACCGGATTCCGTGGCCGCCCAACAAGGGGGACAAGATCCGCTCGCACCACATCCTGCGCTATCTGGCGCAGCACTATCGCGTGCATCTCGGCACGTTCATCGATGACCCGGCCGACGCTGCCTACCTGCCCGAACTCGAAGGGCTGTGCGCCAGTGTCTGTGCCCGTCCATTGCCGCGCCGCCGTGCCCAGTTGCGCGCCCTGAGCGGCTTGCTGAGTGGCGAGGCGCTCAGCGTGCCGTGGTATCGCGACCGGGAACTGGCGCGCTGGGTCCGTGCAACGCTGGCAAGGCAGCCGGTCGCCCGAGCCCTGGCCTTTTCCTCGGCGATGGCCCAGTACCTGCCGGAGGGGGGCGGGCTGACCCGGGTGGTCGACTTCGTGGACGTGGATTCCGACAAGTGGACGCAGTATGCGCCGACGCGGCGCTGGCCCATGAGCGCCATATATCGGCGCGAAGGGCGGCGGCTGCTGGCATACGAGCGACAGGTCGCGCAGGCCAGTGACGCCAGCCTGTTCGTGTCGCCGGCCGAGGCGGACACCTTTCGCGAGCAAGCACCGGAAGTGGCAGGCCGGGTGCATGCCCTGAACAACGGTGTCGATGCCGCCTTCTTCTCGCCCGATGCGGTTGCGGCACCCGGTCCCTATGCGGAGGGGGTGCGCACCGTGGTGTTCTCGGGGGCGATGGATTACTGGCCCAATGTCGATGCCGTGATCTGGTTCGCCGACCACGTCCTGCCTGCGCTGCGGCTCGAACATCCCGGTGTGGAGTTCTGCATCGTTGGCAGCCGGCCGGCCCCGGAGGTGATGGCGCTGGCGGATCGCCCCGGTGTCACGGTGACCGGATTCGTGGACGACGTGCGACCGTGGATCGCGCACGCGACCGTCGTCATTGCACCCCTGCGAATTGCCCGTGGGGTGCAGAACAAGGTCCTGGAGGCGATGGCCCTGGCGCGCCCGGTCGTGGCCAGCCCGCAGGCTCTGGAAGGCCTGACCGCGATGGCTGGGCGTGAGGTGATCCGTGCCGAGGCCGAACCGGGCGCGTTTCTGCAGGCCGTTTCCGGATATCTGCGTGCACCGGATCCGGCGCTCGGGCACGCGGCGCGCACCCGGGTGCTGGCGGACTATGACTGGGCGCGCAATCTCGCGCACCTGGGCGAGTTTCTCCGCCTGCACCCCGGCGGGGTCCCCGGCGCCGAGCCGGTCCCGGAGGCTGCCCATGGACGCTGAAACGCTCAACATCCGGGCGTCCGTGCGCGGCTCGTCCTGGTGGCTGGCCGGGCCGGTGCTGGTGCTGGGTCTGGTCGTGCTGGGATGGATGTTCTACCCGACGTTCGAATCCATTGTGGCCGTCTGGAACCGTTCGGAGACCTTTGCCCATGGTTTCCTGATTGTCCCCATCGTGCTGTTTCTGTTGTTTCTCAAGCGCGAGGAGGTGCTGGCCCTGGAGCCGCGTCCTTCCTGGTGGGCGCTGTTGCCCTTGCTGGGCTTTTCGCTGGTCTGGGTGGCGGGAGAGCTGGTGGATGTGGTGTCCGTGCGTCAGTTCGCGGCCGTCCTGATGATCCCCGCGCTGTTCTGGCTCGTGCTGGGCAATGCGATCACCTGGCGCTTGCAATTCCCTCTGGCGTACCTGCTGTTCGCGGTCCCGTTCGGTGAGTTCCTGGTGCCGCCGCTGATGGATTTCACTGCGGACTTCACCGTAACGGCGGTACAGCTCACCGGGATCCCGGTCTATCGCGACGGGTTGTATTTCGATCTGCCCACGGGCCGCTGGTCGGTAGTCGAGGCCTGCAGTGGCGTGCGCTATCTGATCGCGTCGGTCGCGCTCGGTACCCTGTACGCCTATCTCATGTATCGCAGCCCCTGGCGGCGGCTCGTGTTTGTCGGCGTCTCCATCGTGGTGCCGATCGTCGCCAATGGCCTGCGGGCCTACATGATCGTGATGATTGGTCATCTGAGCGACATGGAGTATGCGGCCGGGGTCGATCACCTGATCTATGGGTGGATCTTCTTCGGGGTGGTCATTGCGCTGATGTTCGGGATCGGGGCCTTCTGGCGCGAAGATATGGACCCGCCCACCGCACGCGTGCACACGCCGAAACAGCGACGCTCGTTGCAGGCCGGACCGTTCGCCGTGGCGGCCCTGCTGGCGGTGGTGCTGGCCAGCGTGGCCCCGCTGTATGCGGATTGGATGAACCAGCGTGATCTCGGTCCGGTGGCGGGTCTGGGCGTGGGCCCGCTGGCCCCGCCCGGCTGGCGGGTGCTGGAGGATCAGGCCGATGCCTGGGAGCCGGGTTATCGCGGCGCCCGCGATGGCCGGGGTGGCCTCGTCACGGCGGAATATGGCGGGCCGCCGGTGGGCATGCACGTGCTGTTCTACCGCGAACAGCACCATTACGGGAACATGGTGGGCTGGAGCAATACCCTGGCCGGGCGTCACCGCGTGGGGTCCTGGTCGCAATCCCATCGCGGGCAGGCCACGGTCGACGGTTACCCCAATCCCGAACGTTTCCTGTTGCGCGGGCCCGGGCAGCAACTGCTGGTCTGGCGCTGGTATTGGGTGGACGGCCAGCTGACCACGTTGCCGCATACGGTCAAGGCTCGCGAGGCGCTGAACCGCCTGGTGGGTGGCCGCGATGACGCGGCCCTGGTCGTGCTCTATGTGCCCTATGGCTCCGAGCCCGGGGAAGAGGAGGCGACGCTACAGGCCTATGCGGCCGACGTCCTGCCCGAGATCCTCGAGCAGCTCGCCGCTGTTGCGCGACAGTGACGGGCGCATCCGCCAAGACCGTCCGGGATGGCGATCCGCGACCCTGCGTGGCGCATATCATCCATCGCCTGGACATCGGCGGGATGGAGAACGGGCTGGTCAACCTGATCAACCACATGCCCGCGGACCGCTTCCGGCACGCCATCATCTGCATGACGGACTACACCGATTTTCGCCTGCGCATCCGGCGCGACGATGTCAGTCTGCATGCCCTGCACAAGCGCGAAGGCAAGGACCCGCAGGTCCACGTTCGCCTGTGGCGACTGCTGCGCGCCCTGCAGCCGGATATCGTTCATACCCGGAACTTCGGCACGCTGGAGGCGCAGGTGACCGCCGCGCTGTCCGGTGTGCGCGCGCGCGTGCATGGCGAACACGGTTGGGATGTCGGCGACCTGGACGGCACGCGCGACCGCAACCGCCGATTGCGCCGGCTGATGCGGCCACTGGTCCGACACTACATTGCCCTTTCGCAGCATCAAAAGGGATACCTGCGGGATGCGATCGGGGTGCCCGCAGCGCGTCTTTCGCACATCTTCAATGGTGTGGATACCGGCCGTTTCGCACCAACGTCAGAGGCGTTCGTGCCCCCGTTTCCAGAGGGCTTCCGGGGCCCCGGCACCTTCGTGATCGGCTCGGTCATGCGCATGCAGGCGGTCAAGGCGCCGCTGGACCTGGCACGGGCCTTTGTCGCACTGCGCGACCGGATGCCGACGGAGTTTCCGCGCCTGCGGCTGGCGATGATCGGGGACGGCCCGCTGCGCGGGGAGGTCCGCCAGCTGCTGGAGCAGTCCGGGGTGGCGGGCCAGGCCTGGATACCCGGTGCCCGGGAGGATATCCCCGACTGCCTGCGGGCACTGGACCTCTTCGTCCTTCCCTCGCTGGCCGAGGGCATCTGCAACACCATCCTCGAGGCGATGGCCACCGGGCTCCCGGTGGTCGCGACGGATGTCGGGGGGAACCCGGACCTCGTCCAGCCGGGGGTGACCGGGGTGCTGGTCCCGGCGGGCGATCCGGACGCGATTGCGGCCGCGCTGATGGCCTATCCCGGCGACCCGGCACGGACCGCACGGCAAGGTGTGGCCGCTCGTGCGCGGGCCGAGGCGGAGTTCAGCATGGACGCGATGGTCGCGGGGTACATGGGGGTGTACGACCGGGTGTTAGGTAGATGCTGATCCATCGACGCGACTGCGTGGATGGATCAGCGCCTACCTTGGCGGCACAGAACGCGGGTCGGCGCCGCCGTTAGTTCCGGCGCTAACGCCAGGGGCCCTGTGGCGCGTATCGCGGTCGGTCCGCGGCGGGGTTGTCGTTTATGCTGAATTTTCCGTGATGGTGCGGCGGGGCTTGCCCCGATCAGGGCCTCCCCGGGGGCACCGTCCGGCGTCACTTGGCCTCGGCAAGGAAGCGATCAGGAACCCGACATGTGCGGCATTACCGGCATCTTCGATCTGCGCGACCGGCAGCCGATCAATCGGTCCCTGCTGGAGGCGATGAACGAGACCCAGTTTCACCGCGGTCCGGACGAGGGGGGTGTGCACCTGGAGCCGGGCGTCGGGCTGGCGCATCGCCGCCTGTCGATCATCGACCTCTCCGGCGGGCAGCAGCCGCTGTTCAACGAAGACGAGACCGTCGTTGTGACCTACAACGGCGAGATCTACAACTTCCCGGAGCTGACCGCCGAGTTGCAGCAGGCGGGGCACCGGTTCCGCTCCCACTGTGATACCGAGGTGATCGTGCATGCCTGGGAGGAGTGGGGCGAGGCCTGTGTGCAGCGCTTTCGTGGCATGTTCGCCTTCGCCGTCTGGGATCGCAATCGCGACACCCTGTTCCTCGCCCGCGACCGCCTGGGGATCAAGCCGCTGTACTACAGTGCGCTGGCGGACGGGCACCTGATCTTCGGCTCGGAGCTCAAGGCGTTGATGGCGCATCCGGGGATGCCGCGACATATGGACCCGCATGCGGTGGAGGACTATTTCGCCTTCGGTTACGTGCCGGAGCCGCGCAGCATCTTCCGGGGCGTGCACAAGCTGCCGCCCGGCCATACGCTGACCGTGCGCCGCGGACAGGGCAACCTGAGTGAACCGCGCGAATATTGGGACATCCCGTTCGGCGACAGTGGTGTGGCGGATGCAACGAACGCCGCCGAGGAACTCACGGCGCGCCTGCGCGAGGCAGTGGACGTCCGCATGGTCGCGGAGGTCCCGCTGGGGGCCTTCCTCTCGGGCGGGGTGGATTCCAGCGCGGTGGTCGCGATGATGGCGGGTCTGTCCGACGACCCGGTGCGCACCAGTTCCATCGGCTTCGCCGATCCGGCCTACGACGAATCCCGCTACGCGCGGATGGTCGCCGAGCGCTACCACACGGATCACCGCACGCAGGAGGTCGATCCCGACGACTTTGCGCTGCTGGACCGCCTGAGCGGGCTCTACGATGAACCGTTTGCCGACAGTTCCGCGCTGCCGACCTATCGGGTCTGCGAACAGGCACGCCAGCAGGTCGTGGTTGCACTGTCCGGGGATGGCGGCGACGAGAACCTGGCCGGCTATCGGCGCTATCGCCATCACCTGGCGGAGGAACGCCTGCGCGCGCCGCTGCCCCTGGGGCTTCGGCGGGCCGTGTTCGGGACCCTGGCGCGGTGGTATCCCAAGGCCGACTGGGCACCGCGCCCGTTCCGCGCCCGCGCCACCTTCCAGGCCCTGGCGCGGGACTCGGTCGAGGGCTATTTCCAGGGGGTATCCATCCTGCGCGACGATCTGCGCGCGCACCTGTTTTCGCCAGCGTTCCGGCGCTCGCTTCAGGGCTACAGCGCGGTGGAGGTCCTGCGTCGGCATGCGGCGCGCGCTCCCACCGAGCACCCGCTGTCGCTGGTGCAGTACCTGGACATGAAGACCTACCTGCCGGGCGACATCCTGACCAAGGTCGACCGCGCGAGCATGGCGCATTCGCTGGAGGTCCGGGTGCCCCTGCTCGACCACCAGCTGGTCGAGTGGACCTCGGGCCTGCCCCCGGATCTCAAGCTGCGGGGGGCGGAGGGCAAGTACGTGCTGAAAAAGGCCATGGAGCCCTACCTGCCGGAGGAAATCCTCTATCGGCGCAAGAAGGGGTTCGCCGTCCCGGTCGCCGAGTGGTTTCGCGGACCGCTGCGTGAACGCATGCGGGCGCAGGTGCTGGGGCCGCGCATCGCCGACTCCGGCATCTTCGACATGGACTATCTCAAGACCCTCGTGGACCAGCACACCAGTGGCGCCCGCGACCACAGCCCGGCCCTGTGGTCGCTATTGATGTTCGAGGGCTTCCTGGCCCGGTCGACGGCCTGATGCGGGGGTGGCAATGAAGATCCTGCATGTCCTTGATCACTCCATCCCGCTGCACAGTGGGTATACCTTCCGCACGGCCGCCATCCTGCGCGAGCAGCACCGGCTCGGCTGGGAGACGTTTCATTTGACCAGCCCCAAGCAGGGTGCGGTGGAGGCGGACGAGGAGGATGTCGACGGCCTGCACTTCTACCGCACGCGCTATCGCCCCGGGACGCTGCCGGGGCTTGGCGAATGGGGGTTGATGCGTGCCCTGACCCGGCGCCTAGAGGCCGTGGCCCGGGAAGTGCAGCCGGATGTGCTGCATGCCCATTCCCCGGTTCTCAATGCCCTTCCGGCCCTGCGGGTCGGGCGGCGTCTCGGCATCCCCGTAGTCTACGAGGTGCGGGCCTTCTGGGAGGATGCCGCGGTGGATCACGGGACCAGCCGCGAACACGGACTGCGCTACCGCATGACGCGCGGTTTCGAGTCATACGTGTTCCGCCGGGTGGACCACGTGACGACCATTTGCGAAGGCCTGCGGCGGGACATCGTCGCCCGGGGCATCCCGCAGGACCGCGTCACCGTGATCCCGAATGCGGTGGATGCCGAGGCCTTCCGCCTGGGCGGGGCGCCGGACGCCGAACTCAAGGCGCAGCTCGGGCTGGCCAATGCCCGGGTGCTGGGTTTTATCGGCTCGTTCTATGCCTACGAGGGGCTGGACCTGCTGCTGGAGGCCTTTCCGCGCATCCGGGCGCAGGCCCCGGATGTCCGCATCCTGCTGGTGGGTGGCGGGCCGCAGGCGGAACGGCTGCAGGAGCAGGCCCGGCGCCTGGGCATCGCCGAGCAGGTCGTCTTTGCGGGTCGGGTGCCGCATGACCAGGTGCAGCGCTACTACGACCTGGTGGATCTGCTGGTGTACCCACGGCACTCGATGCGGCTGACCGAGCTGGTGACCCCGCTCAAGCCGCTGGAGGCGATGGCCCAGGGGCGACTGCTGGTGGCCTCGGACGTCGGCGGACACCAGGAACTGATCCGGCACGGCGAAACCGGCTGGCTGTTCCCCGCCGACGACCCGGGGGCGCTGGCGGACACGGTGCTCGACACCCTGGCCCGCGAGCCCGAATGGGATGCGGTACGCGCCGCGGGGCGCCGCTTTGTCGAGCAGGAACGCACCTGGGCGAGGAGTGTTGCCCGATACCAGGCGATTTACGAACGTCTGCGGGGTGTCGTGGAGCCCGCCCATGCCCGGTGACCGGCGTCACGCTGGCCGGCGCCCGCGCCTGGTGGTGTTCACCCGCGTCTACCCCAACGCGGCGCAACCCAACCTGGGGCTGTTCGTGCGCGAACGCATGCGGCGGGTGGCCGAACACCTGGACCTGGTCGTCGTGGCGCCGGCCCCGTGGTTCCCCTTCCAGGGGCTGCTCGGGCGTCTCCGGCCGCACTCGCGCCCGCCGCTGCCGCGCTACGAGGAGCAGGACGGCATTGTGGTCTATC
This sequence comes from Thioalkalivibrio versutus, assembly GCF_001999325.1. Classification (GTDB taxonomy): domain Bacteria; phylum Pseudomonadota; class Gammaproteobacteria; order Ectothiorhodospirales; family Ectothiorhodospiraceae; genus Thioalkalivibrio; species Thioalkalivibrio versutus. The sequence goes on along the minus strand of NZ_MVAR01000001.1, from coordinate 78,269 downwards.
ACCCGCGGTTCTTCTGTTTTCCGGGCGTGCTCAAGTGGACCGACGGGTTCTTCCTGGCGCTGGGCAGTTTCTGGCTGATGCGGCGGTTGCGGCGCGATTTCCGGTTTGATCTGATCGACGCCCACTTTGTCTATCCCGATGGCGTGGCTGCGCGCTGGCTGGCGCGCTGGTTGCGCTGCCCCTACACCATCACCCTGCGCGGCAGCCTCGTGCGTTTCGCCGGCAGCGCCCTGCATCGGCGCCAGATCAACCGGGCGATGAGCGCGGCGGCGCGGGTGTTCTCGGTGGCGGACTCGCTGCGGCAGGATGCGATCGCCTGGGGGCAGGCCCCCGGGCATGTGCAGGTCGTCGGCAACGGCGCGGACCTGCGGCGTTTCCATCCCGAGGACCGGGCCGGGGCCCGCCAGCGTCTGGGTCTGCCGCAGGAGGGCCGCTTCCTCGTGTCGGTGGGGGGGCTGACCGAGCGCAAGGGCTTTCACCGGGTGATCGCGACCCTCCCCGAATTGCTGCGCACGCAACCCGACCTGCATTTGGTCATTGCCGGCGGCGCGACCCCCGAGGGCAACAACGAGGCCGAGTTGCGCCAGCAGGTAAAGGGCCTGGGTCTGGATGGCCGGGTCTGGTTCCTGGGGCAGGTATCGCCGGAAGACCTGCGTTTCGTCTATTCGGCTGGCGACGTGTTCGTCCTGGCCACCCGGTTCGAAGGCTGGGCGAATGTCTTCCTCGAGGCGTCGGCCTGCGCCCTGCCGATCGTGACCACCCGGGTTGGAGGCAACGCCGAGGTGGTGAATTCCGATCAGGTCGGGATCGTGGTCCCGTACGGCGACCATGACGCGCTGCGCGACGCCCTGCTGGAGGCGCTCGAGCGCCAATGGGACCGCGAGGCCATCCTGGCCCATGCGCGGGCGAATGCCTGGGAGACGCGGATCCCGGAGCTGGTTGCAGCCTTCGAGCAGATCGCGGCCGCGGATACCGCGACGGCCCCCGGGACCGCGCGGTCCGGCTGAACATGGGGCTTTATACCCAATGGGTGGCGCGCGGCCTGTTCCCGCTGCAGGAGCGGCTCAAGGGTCACCCCACGGTGGCGTGGCACAAGGCCCTGGAGGCCACTCAGTGGTGGACGCCGGAGGCCCTGCAGAGCCTGCAGCAGCAGCGGCTGCAGGGGCTTCTGGAACGTGTCGCGCGGCAGGTGCCGTTCTACCGGGAATGGTTTGCGCAACAGGCCTGGTCGCCTGCGGCGTTCTCCGGCATCGCGGACCTTCAGCGCCTCCCGGTCGTCGACAAGGCGCTGATCCGCGAACAGGGCGCGGCCTGGCGCGCGGAGGGCGCGAGGAACCTCGAAGAGCAGCACACCAGCGGGTCGTCCGGCGAGCCTCTGAGGTTCTGGCTGGGCGCGGATCGCATCGGGATGGATATCGCCGCAAAGTGGCGGGCAACCCGCTGGTGGGGCGTGGACGTGGGCGACCGCGAACTGGTCCTGTGGGGATCCGCCGTCGAGAACGAGGCCCAGAACGGCATGCGTGCCTGGCGCGATCGCCTGTTCCGTTCGTACCTGGTGCCGGCCCGCGACCTGAATCCGGCGCGGCTCGACAGCATCATCGAGCAGATCCGCCAGCGGCGTCCGCGCATGCTGTTCGGGTATCCGTCGGCATTGTCCCGCGTGGCATGGCGGGCGCGCGAGCGAGGGCAGCGGCTGGATGATCTCGGGATTCGTGTCGCCTTCACAACCTCCGAGGTGTTGCGCCCGGAGTGGCGCGCGGTGATCGGCGAGGTGATGGGCTGTGGGGTCGCCAACGAATACGGCGCGCGCGACGCTGGGTTCATCGCCCGCGAATGTCCGGCGGGGGGCATGCACATCACGGCCGAGGCCCTGATCGTCGAGATCCTGGATGCGGAGGATCGACCGGTGCCGCCCGGCGCGACCGGAAACATCGTCATCACCAACCTGGTGGGCCCGGAATTCCCGTTCATCCGCTATCGCACCGGGGATCGGGGTGCCCTGGACCCGCGTCCCTGCCCCTGCGGGCGCGGCCTGCCGCTGCTGCGCGACATCGACGGCCGTGCCAACGACGGCCTGATCGCGACGGACGGTTCCTGGATCCACGGCAGCCGCTTCAACTACCTGATGCGCGATCTGCCCGGGCTGCGCGCCTACAAGGTCATCCAGCACGACCGACACCACGTCGAGGTGCTGCTGAGCCTGGTCGCCGCATTGCCGGCGGCCGCCGAGGAGCGCCTGCGCCGTGCATTGGTCGACGCGCTGGGGCAGGCGGTCCAGGTGGATGTGCGGGCGGTGGATGCCATCCCTCCGGAGCCCAACGGCAAGCACCGTCACGTCGTCTGCCGCGTTCCCGATACCGATCAGCCAGCCCGGAACGCCTGAGTACTCACCACGAAGCGCACGAAGATAGGAAGAAGTGCTAGTTAACAGGAAGCAGGGAAAACGGGAAGATTCGTGACGGTGGCGATGGGACGTGCCGGGCGATCATGATAGCCCCCAGTGCGGCGCGTGGAGGTGAACCGACCGGGAAGCCGGTGTCTCGTGCGTGGGCATGGTTGGAGGCCGAGATGCGTTTCGCTGCGCTCAACACATCCTACTCGCTACTGGGAACCCGGCTCAGGCAGTTTGCTTACACGAACGGAATTCCCGGATCTGTTCCAGGTCCGCCTGTTCCGATTGCTCCGCCTTGAACAAATCCCAGCGCACCTGAAGGTTCAACCAGAAATCGGGCGACATGCCGAAAAAGCGTGCTAGACGCAGCGACGTGCTTGGCGTAATGCCGCGCTTCTGGTTCACGAGCTCGTTGATGCGCTGATACGGAACATGGAGCGCGTCCGCCAACTGGCGCTGGGAGATATGCATCGGCTCCAGGAACTCTTTCGCCAGCATTTCACCGGGGTGGGTCGGCTGTCGGTGGGTAGGGATGCGGACCATGATTGTGCCTCAGTGGTAATCCGTGATTTCGACCTGGCCGGGCCCGGAGTCTGTCCAGGCGAAGCAGATCCGATATTGCTCGTTGATTCGAATGCTGTATTGGCCTTTTCGCTCTCCCGCCAGGGCCTCCAGCCGGTTACCCGGTGGGGCTCTCAGCTCCTCAACGTTCATGGCCGAATCCAGCAATTCCAGCTTTCTTGCGGCAACCCGCCATACAGATTGTGGGCAGACCTTGCGAGCAGCCTTCGACGAAAGCCCGTTGAAGATATCCTCAGTGCCTCGATCCTTGAAGCATACAATCATGGAAACACGGTATCACGGGTCCCATGCTATTCCAAAACCTGAAAAGGGCGGGGCGAAGGGCGGCGTGGGTGTCACGGCCTGGAGATCCCGGCTCTCCGCTTCGCTGCGGCCGGGATGACGATGGTGGTGTGCTGCGGCCCGGATGACGGGGATATGGAAACCGTTGCAGTCGGGAGCCCCAAGCGGTCGATCGCGGGCCATTTCGTCCAGAGCGTTCGCGCGTTTCCCGCCTTCCTGTGACCCGCCCTTGCGTCGTGTCTTCGTGCTCTTCGTGACTCATGCCAGGCGGGCGGCGGGGTGCGATTCGAGCCAGAGGTCGAGCATCATCAGGATCCAGACGAAATCGCCGTAATAGGCTGCGTGGCCCTCGCGGTGCAGGCGGATCAGCTCGTCGATGAAGTCGTCGCGGAGGAAATTGCGGCCCTTCAGTCGCAGCAGGCTGTCGTATGCCAGCTCCCGCAGCGGCGCGTGCTCCTGCATCCAGACGCCGAACGGCAGGCCGAAGCCGTGTTTTTTCTTGTCGATGATGGCGTCGGGCAGGAAACCGGTAAACGCCTCCTTGTAGAAGTGGCGCAGCCGGCCGTTGCGCAGCTTCAGGTCCGATGGTACGCGGCAGGAGAACTCGACCAGATCGTCGTCCAGCATCGGGAAGGCGACATCGACGCCGGCCAGCTGGCACATCCCGGTCACCTTGCGCAGGTCGTTGTCGGCCAGGGTTTGCTGCCAGTCCAGGTACATCATGCGGTTGAGTGACGACGCCGATTGGGGCTGCGCGTAGATCCCGCGCATCAACTCCCAGGGGGCCTCGCGGTCCACCGCCGCGAGAAACTCCGGTGCGAACATCGTCTCCGGCGCCAGGCGGTGCAGGTAGTTGTAGGTCTGCAGTCGATCCGGCAGCGGGATACGCGCCTGTTCCACGTAGCTGCGGGCCTTGCCGGCCAGCGGCAGGCCGCGCGGCAGGCGGGTGAACAGCGGATCCAGCAGGTGGTGGCGTAGCGGCGCGGGGATCCGGCCCCAGTGTTCGAATACGCCCTGCTTGGCGTAGCGCGCATTCCCCGCGAACAGCTCGTCGCCACCATCCCCGGCCAGTAGCCGGGTGATGCCGGCGTCGGCCGCCATGCGGGCGCAGAAATAGGCCGGCAGGGCCGACGAATTACCGAAGGGCTCGTCGTAGCTGCCGGCGATCCGGGGCACGGCGTCGACGACGTCCTCCGGCGTCACGTAGTACTCGTGCGCCTGGGTCCCGAAGTGCCGCGAGGCGATGCGCGCGTACTCCATTTCGTCGTATCCGGGCGCATCAAAGCCGATGCTGAAGCTGTCGGCCCCGGGGTGCATGCCGGCGAGCATCCCGGCCACCGTCGAGCTGTCCAGGCCGCCGCTCAGAAAGGCGCCGGGGCGGGGGGTGTCCGCACGTCGTTCCACCGCTGCTTGCGCGTGTTCGTGCAGGGCATGTTCCAGGGCCTCGGGCGTGGCCGCGCTGTCTTCCTCGAAGCGCGGGCGCCAGTAGCGGGACACCTCGGCCCGGTCGCCGTTGTGGGTCAGGCGGTGGGCGCCCGGCAGTTTCTCCAGCCCGGAGAACAGGCTGACCGGGGCCGGAAGCATGTGGAAGAAACAGTAGTGGTAGAGCCCCTCGCGGGTCACCTCGGTGGCAACCGCCGGGTGTGCGGCCACGCATCCGGCACTGGTGCCGAAGGCCACGCCGCCGTCCAGGTGCGCAAAGTGAAGCGGTGTCTGGCCCAGGCGGTCGATGCCGGCCACCAGGCGACCGTGCCCGGCATCCACGATGGCCAGTGCATAGTCGCCGCCAACCTGCTCGAAGAGGCCGTTGCCGTGCTGCCGCCAGGCCTCCAGCAGGGCTTGCGCCGGGTCGTGCTCTCGCGCCCGTCGGGCCAGGGCAGGGTCCCGCCATTGCGGATGGCCAGTGATGGCGGCAATGACGTCGGCCTCCTGCGCGATCCAGCCGCCCCGGACCCGGCAGCCGCCCAGGCGGTTCGTGCATTGGGCGTCCGGCGCCCCGGAGAGCCCCGGGAGCGCCTGTCCCTGGGCCTCAAGGGCGCCGGCCGGTGATGCGGCATTCACCGCGAACCATCCACAAAGTCCCGCCATCCGTCCGCCTGTTGCCTGGTCGGGCCAGGGAAACGTTGATTGATGTATGCGTTCGCGCTCGAGTCGTTGTTGCTTGCTGACAAGGCGCGGGATGCGCGGGGCGAGGCCGCGCGCACTGCTCGCGAGCACGAATCCGTGCCGTGCTGGACCTCATTCTACGTGCGGGTCCGGGTGCGCGAGGTGATCGGAGGCCCAGGGCTTTAACGAGCCGATCACGCAGGGGGCGCGGTCTGCCGGCACCGATCTGGACAGCCCGTGCAGATGCGGTAACCTGCCGGATAACCCGCATCCCCGGCCGGGCACGGATACCCGACTTCAGGAACCTTGATATGTCGACCCTCGATCACACCCAGAATCTGCTGGACAGTGCCCTGAGTCTGAATGGACGCGCTCAGCACTTCGATCGCAACACCACGCTGTTGGGTGGCGTACCGGAGCTGGACTCGATGGCGGTCGTTTCGCTGATCACCTCGATCGAGAGCCATTTCGACATCGTGATCGATGATGACGATGTCAGCGCCGAGACCTTCGAGACGCTCGGCACTCTGGTCGATTTCATCGACTCCAAGCTCGACCGCTAGGCGCGCGGCATGGAAGCCGGGTTCCTGGAGGGCAAGGCCGGGCCGGTATTCCATGTGCTCCATCTGCCGGATGCTTCCTCCATCCGGGGTGCCGTCCTGTTTGTCCCGCCCCTGGCCGAGGAGCTCAACAAGTCCCGTCGCATGGTGAGCCTGCAGGCGCGCCGTCTGGCGCAGGCGGGCTACGCCGTGTTGATCCCGGACCTCTACGGGTGCGGCGATAGCGGTGGTGACTTTGGCGACGCGGCCTGGGATCTCTGGCTGGACGACCTCGCACGCTGCAGTGAACACCTCGAGACGCGTTGCCCGTCGCCGTTCATGGTCTGGGGGGTGCGGGCGGGTTGCCTGCTCGCGGGTGACTTCCTGGCTACACGTGCGCAACCGGCGACGGCCGCGATCTTCTGGGCCCCGGTCACGAATGGCGAACAGCACCTGACCCAGTTCCTGCGCCTGCGCATGGCCGCCGGGCTGATGGGTGGACAGAAGGAAGGTACCGCCCAGCTGCGGGCCCAACTGGATGCGGGAGAGCCGCTGGAAGTCGCCGGGTATTCCCTGGCGCCCGGGCTGGCCGCGCGCCTGGCGGCGGCCCGTCTGCAGCGGCCGCACGCGGAGGCGATCGAATGGTTCGAGGTGGCCGCGCAGGACACCGCACCGCTGCCGCCGGCGAGCGAACGTCTGATCGAGCGCTGGCGAGAGGAGGGCGCCGCGGTCACCGCGACGGTCGTTGCTGGCGATGCCTTCTGGTCCACCCAGGACATCGTCGAGGTGCCGCAATTGCTGGAGGCGACCATGCAACGCCTGGAGGCTCTCCCATGAGCGAGCGCGCCGTCGTCTTCCACGTGGGGGAGGACGAACTCCTGGGGATCCTGCATCCCGGCGCGGAGGGCGCCCGGCGTGGCGTGCTGATCGCCGTGGGTGGGCCGCAGTACCGGGTAGGCAGCCACCGCCAGTTCCTGCTCCTGGCCCGACACCTCGCAGCGCAGGGGATACCCGTTTTCCGCTTCGATTTCCGCGGCATGGGCGATTCTTCCGGTGCCCAGCGGACGTTCCACGACGTGGACGACGACCTGCATGCGGCTGTCGATACCTTTGCAGGCGAGGTGCCCGGGATGCACGAGGTGGCCCTGTGGGGTCTGTGTGGCGCGGCCTCTGCGGCGTTGTTCTATGCCTGGCGCGACCCCCGTGTGACAGGCCTGGTGCTGGTCAACCCCTGGGCCCGCACCGAGGAAGGGCTGGCTCGGGCCTACCTGCAGACCTACTACCTCCAGCGCCTGTTCTCGCGCGATTTCTGGTCCGGGGCCCTCAAGGGGCGTTTTAACCCCTGGGTGTCCCTGCGCTCCCTGGGGCGCATGGTCGGCACTGCGGTTGGCTCCGGTTCCGGGAGGGCTTCCGGCGAGCCCGACAACACAAGCCCGGATCGCATCGACAAAGGCCCCCTGCCGGACCGGATGGCCGAGGGCTGGCGGCGCTTCCAGGGGCCCATCCTGGTCATCCTGAGCGGCGAGGACCTGACCGCGGCCGAGTTTCGCGACGTGGCGACGAACGCGCCGGCATGGAGTGGATTGCTGCAGGAGCCGCGCGTGACCCTGCGCGAACTGCCCGGTGCCAACCACACCTTTTCTCGCCGCGTGTGGCGCGACCAGGTGGCGCAGTGGACGCATGACTGGCTACAGACATTGCCGGAACGAGGGCGGGAGTGATGTCGTCCGTGGAGCAAGCCCGGACGAGCAGCAGGGCCCCGGCCGCGCCGGAGGGTCGTGATCGCAAGCCCCTGGTCTCGGTGATCATGCCGGCCTACAACACGGCCGCATATATTGCCGAGTCCGTCGACAGTGTTCTGGAGCAGGACTACCCGGGCATCGAGCTGATCGTGGTAGACGACGGCTCGACCGACGGGACGCTCGACATCCTGCGCGGATATGGTGACCGCCTGACACTGCTGACCCAGCAGAACCAGGGGGCGGCCGTGGCCCGCAATGCCGGCGTCGCGAGGGCGGGCGGTGACTACATCGCCTTTATCGACTCCGACGATGTCTGGCTGCCGGGAAAGGTCGCGGCTCAGGTGGACTACATGGACCAGCATCCCGGGATCGGGATGACCTTTACCGCCTGGGCCACATGGAAGCCCGATCCGTCCGGCACGTTCCTGAAACCCGATGCGGCCAAGGGTGCGTACCCGATGAACCCTGACGGCGAACCGCTTGTGGATCGCGGGTCCGGGTGGCTTTACAACCGTCTGCTCTTCGGGTCGCTGCCTCACACCATCACGGTGATGATGCGACGCGACCTGGTGGAACGTGTCGGACAGTTCGACCCTGATCTCAAAAGGGGGCAGGACTACGATTACTGGTTGCGGGCGTCGCGCTTGACCGAGATCCATCAGTTGAACCTCGTGACGGCTCTCTACCGGCTTCATGGCGAGGGCTGCATCACCAAGTACCCCGACACGAACTATGAATACGAGGTCGTCCGCAAGGCGCTTGGCCGCTGGGGTCGGGTTGGCCCGGGCGGAGAGCAGACGTCACGCGGCGCGATACGCAGGCGCCTTGCCGAGACCTGCTTCAGTTTCGGCTATCACCATTACTGGGAGGGGGACCCGAGGCTGGCTGCACGATCGTTCCTGCAGTCGACGCTTCGGGACCCCTGGTCCGTGTCCACCTGGGCCTATCTGGTCCTGAGTGCCGGGAAGAGTGTGGCAGGGAGACGCAAGGCGCGGTGAGGCATTGGCCCGGGCCCGGCATCGTCCGGGGTGATTAAGGGCCATCGGCAAGACCCAAGCCGGAGACAGGAGGAGGTGCCATGACTGAAGATCCATCTTCCGCCCAGGCCGAGCGGGTCGAGGCCGAGGCCTACGAGAGCATGATGCAGCTGGCCGAAAGCGCGGGCATCCCGGGCTTTCGAGCGGTCCGCAGCGGGACGCATGTTGCCCTGATCGCCCCGGGCCTGAAGAAGATGCTGGTCTTTAACCGGGTGCTGGGACTGGGCGTTTCAGGCCCGGCGACCAAGGCCCATATTGATGAATTAGCCGCCCTGTACGCCGAGCATGACCTTCCCTGGGCAATCGAGCTTAGCCCTCATGCCCGGCCGGAGTCTGTTCTCCAATGGCTACGCGATCGCAGGATTCGCCGGGGTGCGGCATCTGCGGTCCTGATACGGTCCAGCAGCGACGTCCCCGAGGGGAAGAGCGATCTCGAGATCCGCCCCTGGCGGCCAGAAGACGAAGATGCCGGCGCCGCGCTGGCGGTCGATGCGTTCTCCGTGCCGCAGGAGGCAAAGGCCCTTCTGGCGGAACTGCCGCGATCACCCAAATGGCGTCAGTGGCTGGCGCTCGACGATGGAACGGTGGTGGCAACCGGCCTGTTGTATCTCGGGGACGGGGTGGCCTGGGCCGGGTGGGAAGCAACCCGCCCGGACTACCGTGGACGTGGCCTGCATGGGGCGCTCATCTCCGCTTGCCTCAGGGACGCGTCGCTGCATGGGTGTACGTCGGTGATCACGGATACCGCCGTGGGGACACCGGACAGGCCGGACCCGTCCTATCAAAACCACCTCCGCAAGGGGTTCGAGGTATTGCATCTCCGGCATACGTACCTGGCTGTGCCTGGAGTGGTCGCGCCGGCGTAGCCTGGAAACAGACGTTGGCCAGAGGCTCGGCGCAGCCTCGTGGTTACGGGGTCGCCGTCTCTTCCAGGGTCGAGATCAGTGCCTTTCGGTCGGCCTTGCCATTGGCGTTGAGCGGCAGGTTGTCCAGCGAGTGGATGGCCCGGGGCACCATCACCGTGGGCAGTCGCTGGCGGAGTCGGTCGCGTATAGCCGATTCGTCCATATCTTCCGCGACCACGAAGGCCACGATCCCCGAGGCGCCGCTTTCCGTTCGTGGCCATCCAACGGCCACTGCCTGGTCCGTGCCGGCGGCCTCGCGCAGTGCGGCCTCCACCTCGCCGAGCTCGATGCGCACCCCGCCAATCTTGATCTGGTGATCCAGGCGCCCGAGAAAGATGATCGGTTCGCCCGGGGGCGGGCGACGCACCAGGTCCCCCGTGCGGTAGTGCACGCGCCCATCGTCCAGGTGCACAAAGGCCTGCGCCGTGCGTTCGGGGTCCTTCCAGTAGCCGGGCGTCACCTGCGGGCCGCTGATCAGCAGTTCGCCCTCGGCCCCGACCGGCACCTCCCGCAGGGTCTCGTCCGCCACGCGCAGTCCGACCTGGTTTCCCGGGTAGCCGATCGGCACCATGCCGTGCTCGCATTCCGCCGGCGAGCGCTCCCCGTCCCAGCGGTAGTAGCAGGCATCCACCGTGCATTCGGTGGGCCCGTAGGCATTGTCGACAATGGCATTGGGGGCGGCGGCCGCCATCGCCTCGGCCAGCTCCGCTGACAGGGCCTCCCCGCCAAAGCGGCACAGGCGCAGATCCGGGAACCGTCCCGGCGCCCAGCCGTTGCGGCGATTCATCCCGTGCCCGGCCGAGGGGGTGATGTCGATTACCGTGAGGGCCTTGTCCGCGATGTAGCGGTTGGGGTTGAACCACTCCTTGGCGGAGGGGCAGCACAGGCAGGCGCCAAAGGCCCACGACACGTACAGGTCGAACATCGAGGAATCGAAGGTGATGTCGTAGAACTGCGAAAAGCGGTCCGTCTCGCTAATGCCGAACTCGCGGTAGCGCTCCTGCGACATCTCCACAAAACGGGCTGCGTTGCGCTGCAGAACGCCCACGCCCTTGGGCTTGCCCGTGCTGCCGGAGGTGAAGAACAGGCAGGCCAGGTCATCCGGGGATACGGCCGCCGGCGCCCAGTCCGCGGGCCGATGGGAATCGCCGGCCACCCGGACGTCGTGTCGGGGCCAGCGCGTTTGCAGGTCCTCCAGTCGCTGCGTATCAGGTAGCAGGATCAGGAGCGGGCGGGAGAATGCCTGCAGCAGTTCATCGAGCCGCTCAAGACCCTGGGTATCCACCAGCAACGCCGACAGATCGGCCTGTTCGGCCATGGCCACCGTACGTTCCGTGGGAAACCCCGGGTTTAGCGGAACCAGAGCTTGGCCGGCCATCAGGGTGCCCAGAATCCCGCGGTACATCGCGAGCGAGCGCTGGGCCAGTACACCGACCCGGCCGGGCCCGGCCGGGCTCTGCTGCAGCGTGTCCGCAATATCCGCGCCGGCCGCAAACAGCTCCTCGTAGCTCAGGGCGCGACCCTCGACCTCCAGGGCGGGGCGTTCCGGGAAGCGTTCGACGGAGCGCAGGAAGCCGGTCAGTAAACCCTTCGTTATCCTGGCGTTTGGCATGGATGCAGTCCTCGCTCTCCTCGGGAACCCTTTACTGCTGCGGCTTCCGGGGGTTTTTGGGTCGGCCCGGACTGGCGGCCCATCTGGCCAGTCGTACCCAGGCACGTCCACGGTGCCTTCAGCGCAGCATCCGCGAACGCCCCATCTCGTACAATCCAGACGAGAAGCCGGCCGCCAGGCCTGGCTAACGGCCGCCTGATGGCGGTTGTCTACGGGGCTGCGACAAGGCCCCTCGTGCGAAGGATCCCGGTTCGGCGAAACCATGCTGCAAACTCTGCACAAGCTGAATGCCCTGCTCGACCCCCGCGATCGCGGCAAGGTCGTCTTGCTGCTGATCCTGATGATTGCCACGGCGTTCATGCAGACCGCCGGCATCGCCTCGGTCATGCCGTTTCTGGCGGTTCTCTCCGATCCGGGCATGGTCCACGACAACGAGATGCTGCGCTTTGCCTACGAATGGCTTGGCTTCGAATCGACCAGCCGCTTCCTGTACTTCCTGGGTCTTGCGGCCTTTGTTCTGTTCATGACCGGTACCGCGCTCCAGGCATTCAACCAGTGGGCCATCACGCGGTTCACCCACATGCAGCAGTACGAGCTCTCCCGGCGCCTGATGGGGGACTACCTCAGCCGCCCGTTCACCTTCTTCCTTAATCGAAACTCCGGTGATCTGGCCAAAACGGTACTGCAGGAAACCACCCAGGCGATCAATGGCGCGCTGATGCCCGCGCTGAAGCTCGCGAGCCAGCTGTTACTCGCGGCCTTCATCATCGCACTTCTGGTTGTGGTGCAGCCCTGGCTGGCCTTGATCGCAGCGGCTGGCCTCGGTGGCATCTATGCGGTCATTTATGTGGCGTCGCGGACGTGGCTGAACCGCATCGGCCTGGACCGCGTGGAGGCCAATCGCGAGCGTTTCACGGCCGCGGCCGAGGCCTTTGCCGGTGCCAAGGAGATCCGTCTTTTGGGGCGGGAGCGTGATTACCTGGAGCGGTACCGGAAGCCATCCAAGCGGTTTGCGAGTCACCAGGCGAATGCGGTCCTGCTGCAGAGCCTCCCGCAATACGCGATCGAGGCGATTGCATTCGGCGGGGTTCTCGTCCTGGTGCTCTATCTGATGGCGGGGGACGGTGGGCTGGCTCAGGCCTTGCCCCTGATCGGCCTGTACGCGCTGGCCGGACGCCAGTTGATCCCGGCGTTTCAGAAGATCTTCCAGCAGGTCGCCTCGCTGCGTTTCAATGCGGCCGCGGTCGACAGCGTTCTTCGGGACCTTGGCCAGTTCTCTGACAGTACGCCTCCCATTTCGCGCAACGATCGACTCGCTCCGCTGGCTCCGACTCGGTCCATCAAGGTGCAAGGTCTCACCTATCGGTATCCCGAACACGAGCACCCTGCCCTGAAAGACATCTCTCTGGAGATTCGCGCCAGAACCACGGTCGGATTCGTGGGCTCGTCCGGTGCCGGAAAGAGCACCCTGGTCGATGTGTTGCTGGGCCTGTTGGAACCCGAGCAGGGCACTATCCTGATCGATGGCGAACCCCTGACACGAGCCAATATCCGTCGCTGGCAGGCAGCCCTGGGCTACGTCCCGCAACACATCTTTCTCGCTGACCAGAGTGTGGCCGCGAATATCGCCCTGGGTGTTCCCGAAGAACAGATCGACCAGGCGGCGGTCGAGAAAGCGGCTCGCCTCGCCAACCTGCACGATTTTGTAACCCAGGAATTGCCTCACGGGTACGCCACCGTCATCGGCGAACGCGGTACACGACTCTCCGGCGGGCAACGTCAAAGGATCGGCATTGCCAGGGCCCTGTACCGTGATCCCGATGTGCTTTTCTTCGACGAAGCGACGAGCGCCCTGGATAACGCCACCGAGCGCGCCGTGATGGATGCGATTCAGAACCTCTCCGGCAACAAGACCATCCTCTTGGTCGCCCATCGCCTGACCACGGTGCGTAATTGCGACACGATTTACCTGTTGGACAAGGGGGCGGTCTCGGCCGAAGGCGCATGGGACTGTCTGAATTCGCAAAGCAAGGAATTCCAGAAACTGGCATCGGGGTTGGCCTGATGGTTCCCTGAGGCTTGTAGAGCGGCATCTGGGGAAACACCGACTGAGAATCCTTCCTTCCTTCCTGCCTGGCATGGCTACCCGCCGATCTGGTGCCAGGCGGCGTTTCCCTTTTGGGCCGCATTGAATCCCCGGTAACAGCCGAAAATGGCGAAAACAGGGATTAAAACAGGCCGTAATGGCCTCAATCTCCTTCTACTAACGCTTCGGCGGAGCGCGAACTCGAGTGCGGAAGCGTGAACCAGCGCCTCCCTGAGGGCTGCATTACTGCGAGGTCCAGATCGAACACCGCTCGATTCGATTGACCGGGGTAGAAACCGCTGGGTGTTTTGCGCCGGAGGCATAAACCAACCGAGTGTAGGTTATGTGCGCTTTCGCACTGACTGGGGTCTGCAAACTCCGCACCATCTAGACCATCTAGACCATCTAGACCATCGGCCTAAGGCCCTTGGTCTAGATGGTGAACGGGATGCTCGTTTTGATCGCCACACCCTCGCACCTCCAGAGGTAACCATGGTGGTGCGCCGTTCCGAGGGCCAGGCCAAATGGCATCTTGCGCAAACATCCGATTTGGTTAGCGTCTCCCCGGGGCTTCGAATGATGCTCAACCTGCGTTCAGAAGCTTTCACCTCTTCCCTGGATGGCTTGTCGTTATCCCGCATTCGGGAAAGCGTGTGCGCTAGGCAACCTAGATACCTTTGGTGGATTACTCTCTATGCCGGCCACCTGACCTATCAGGGGGAGCCAGCCATTGTCTAGAGCAGCAGTCGAGGATGCCAAAGAGGCAGAGGAAGAAGCGCTCCGTCCCTTTTATGTTGGGAAGGGGAGCTGGCATTGGATCTCTGGCGAGCAGGCGGAGCAGGCACAGGCTCTCGCCTCCGGAAAATGGGCGGATGCCCTGACCGGAATTGATCTCCCCTGGCTCTGCTGGAATGTCCAGAGTGACTGGTGTTTGGTCCAGCAGAGGATGGTGGCATCTGCGGGCTGGACTCCGATTGTCGGATTCGACCCCCGGATCGGGCCGCCACCACTAATCGAGGGTGCCCGGTTGGTCGATTTCAACGAGGGCCTCGATCTGCCCGCCATGTCGATGATGTTCCCAATCGAGTTCGCCTGGCTCTTTGCCCCGCGTCTCGCTTTCTGGCACTCCGATCTGTTGGTCCGCGAGCCTCTGTTTCGTCGTCTGTCCGATCGCTTCAAGTCCCTCCGGGACGGCCAGACAGCAGCGGTAGACATGAGGCTTGGATGGCTGCGCAGACTCAGAGGCCATTACGGTCGTTACTGGGAGCTAATCGGTTGTACAACCAGGCAAGCCAGTCTGGATCAGTTCAACGCGGGCTGTGGGTGGTGGCGGCATCCAATGGCCCACCCCAACGCACCAACGGGTCCGCAAGCGACCAGTCGCAAAAAATACATGAAGGACCATGGCGTGGGCATCCTTATGTGGGACGAACAGGCGGGCGGCGATGTCGTTGCGGTCAACCCCCGGCCCTTGCATGAAGGGCATTGCACCCGAATCGGAAACCCACATTATCGGAAAACTTCGCCGACGGATGCTCGACGCGACCTGAGCAAGGACCTCCCTTCCAACTACGATTTGCGGGAAGTCTGTGCGCAGCTCGGGCTTTCGCACTTTCTTGGCCCCCCGGGCAGCAGTGACTGAACCCATGCCCGCCGCAACTGGTCATCGTTACCCCCTGCATTTCCTGGCTCCTGCAGCCGTTCGCGAGTTCGTCGATTCGTTCGTCGGTGTGCCCCTTGATGACTGTCCCGGTCTTTTCCACACCAGCAGCTGGGCCTGGATTGGTCAGACGGCGTTAGAACTCCGCAATTCTGGACTGGACGTCAGCACGGGCGAGGACTTTCACCCCGGTGCGATCAACTTCGGGCTCGCGGCGGATATCCGGCGGCGCCCTGTGAGCCCCGAGATTTTCAAGGTCAGCCTTGATGCCGATCAACTGCGCCCTCGATGGGCGAACCTTTCGATTGTCCAGAATCAGCGGCAAACATCCCGTCGTGCATTCTGGGTCCCCCACTGGCCCCAGCCAGGCCTGGTCAGGCGCGATGCTTCCAGAACCGACTTTCGCACCGTTGGTTTCTTCGGGCTTGAACGTAACCTTTGTCGCGACCGAGAGTGGTGGGAGCGTATTTGTGCGCTGTACGGAATGGAATTCCGTTTGAAGGCGGCCCCCGAGTGGACTGACTATCACGATATCGATGTGGCCGTGGGTGTGCGTGATTTTTCCTGCAAGAAACACGACGAGAAACCGCCAACGAAGATGTTCAATGCATGGCTAGCCGGATCCGTTTTTCTTGGTGGTTGTGACTCGGCCTATACTCAACTGGGAACAGACGGACGGGACTTCCTGCGGTGCGCTAATGAGCAGGATTTGTCGCGATACCTTGGCCGCCTGCAGAGAGACCCCGAATGGGGAGCTGACGTCATCCGTGCTGCGGCCACGTCGGTCTCCAGTACAGGGTCCCGTGCCAACACTGTCGACCGGTGGGTCAGCCTGATCGAACGTGAGGTGGGTCCGCGATTTGAAGCTTGGCAGGGGACGAGCAAACTCTCCCGACGAATGTCCACCGATTCGGGCCGATTCCAGGATTGGACTATCCGGGTCCGGAACTCTTACTGGCGACTTCTAAGGGGGCATGTGCGCTCCCGATAGCGACCTATCTAGCCGTTGCATATTGACTGCTGCAGTGGCGTGGGGGCCGGTCCCGGACGCAGGATTTCCGTACACGTCCGCAATGGCCCACGCGCGCTTTATTCCAAAGCTATGTTTGGAGGCCGCCTTTATGCCCCCTTGCTACCCCCATTTCCCTCGGGCGGCCCGCATCGTGTTCCGGACAACCTTTCGTAGCTGCCGAACCTTGTATTGCATCTCTGGAATCCTGGCGCTGGCTATGATTTGCGCCCTCAGGGGTCCCCGAAACCGGTATAGTTTCATCGCCTCTTGTAATTCTTTGTCGTATGTCCTACGTCCTCGAATGGTTCCGGCAATGTATCGAATTCGCTCTTTTTCATAAACATTGAGATCGAAGGATTCGCTGAATTTTTGTAGGTTGCCTGTGATTTCTAGGCACAAAAGTGTTCTCAGGCATTTTTCGCAGCGCGAGCAGTTCTCCCCCTTTTCATTGGTTACGCATACGTCCAAGCCCTTTTGCGCGGTCGAATTCGCTTCTAGGGTCATCGTTTTCTGAACCCGGTTAAGCTCGCCCCCAACGGGTAGGATCTCCATGGCTTCAGTCCCAAGAAGGGGCAACAAGACCGGGTCTGCGTGCGCGATAAAGCACGTTTTACCCACAAATGTAGACGAATACGGATAGGCTGAAGAGTACAAAAATCGACCGGTTCGCTTTTGAAGGAGAAGTGCTGTCGCGCTGTTTCGAACGGAGTGCGTCTGCGCAAAATCAATGTCTTTATATTTGTGGAAGAAGTCGTCCATGTTCGAGTCGATCGGAACAAGCGCGAACCCCTCTTTGGATGCTTTTTCATTTAGGCGCTCGTATCGTTCGATGAACTCTTTAGAATTAGAGAGCCTCTGCGATCCTACGTTGTTGTATGTTAAGAAAGAGAGCCCGAAACCTTGCGGCGCATTGTCGGGCCGGTATTGCGTTAAAGTGCAGAAGGAGTCGACCCCGGAAGAAAAGCCAGTCGCTACAAGCCCGTCTCCATGGTGAGGAGGGCGTGGTTCGGGTTTGGCTATTACTTTTACATGTGTGAGGTGCGGCGCAATAGCGAGGAGGATCGTCTGAACTGGGCCGTTAAGGTTCCGGAGAAGTTTCTCGGAAACGGTTGTGGATAGGTGTATGTCCTCACCTAAAGCCATGGCGGGGATAAGGAGAGCTAGCGCGGGCGCGTCGGATTCTGCGGATATGTGGTCGGAATAACGGCTGAGCGTACGGAAGTAAAGGCTGTTCGGCAGTCGTGGATGGTGGACTGCTGTTTCGAAAATGGCCCAGCCATCTTCTTCGCGTTGCTCCGTTCGTTCGACGTAGATGGTCATGGCAGTCGTCCCCATGGGTGATATTGAATATCAGTCGAAACCGACATTGTTCTGTTTTCGCTTGCGCAGCGTGTCGGTCTCGGCCGGGTGTATTGTGTTTCCTGTCATGCGAACACCTGGTGTTTGTCGATTTGGTTAAGTGACTTTGGTGTATGGGCTATTTAGTCCAATCGGCCTTTAATTTCGAGGCGCCTTTCGTGGGTTGGTTGGCGCTGTCGACTTGGCTGCATATGTGTGAGTTGAAGTCGTGGATCTTGTTCTCTATTCGCTGGAGGCGATCCTGAAGAATGCGTTCGGCCCCTAATTGGAAATTACCTTTCCGTGAGAGTTGTTTCAGTTTGCGGGAAAAGGTGTTTCCCTTGAATCTCGCAAGGACCCAGCCATGGGGTGACCGGTGGGTGCGAGACCATATTGTCGGAAGCTTGTGGAATTGGACTTCAGTCTCAATGCTGGCTGACCAGTCATGCCACTTGCTCAGTAACATTTGGCGGTTCGTAATTACGGGTAGCCAGGGAACACGGAGTGCTTCGGCGGTGATCGCGCCGTGCATGGCGGAGCAGATGAGCTTGCGGGACCGTCCGATCTGGTCGATGACGCTGTCGCAAGGGGCTTCCGGATGAATGAAATGAACGCCGGCCTGCTCGCAAAGCTGGCGCATTCGTTCGGAGAAAAGGGCGTGATGCGGCATGAAGGCGCAGTCGATATCCTTTTTTCGGTTGAGGTCTTCGGTGCGGTGGAGGAGGATGCCGGGATCAGAGATGGCGAGTTTCGGGTCAAGGTTCAGGGAGGCGGCGGTCAAGGGACCCCGTACGAAGTGGACCGTCCAGCGCGCGATGGCTTCTGCAGGGACCGTTCCATAACCGAGGCCGCTGCCGAAGATGTGGAGAGTGCCCGAGGTGGGCAGGCGTTCGTTGAGCAAGGTGCCAATGCCGACAAATACCTCGTCGGATCCTGGCTCAGTCTCCAGTGGCGCATTGATGAAACGTGGCCAGAGGTAGTCGTTAAGGGCGTCCCCAAAGTTGGGGTGTTTACGATAGCTGTAGAGATACATCTCTGGCTCCAGCACAATCGGGTGGAATGCTTCCCGGATGTTGGGTTTGTAAGAAATGGCGGTGAGCGCCACGTGCTAGCCGCTTGATCCCCATGATGGAGTAGTCGCCTTGTCCGAGGGTCCTTTGAAGATCGCCGTGGTCATCCCGTATTTTCAGCGAGAGCGCGGTCTTTTGCGCCGTTGTGTCCAATCGGTTCTCGATTGGCGGGCTGGACTTTCGATATGCGTGATTGTGGTTGACGATGGTTCGCCCTTGCCGGCTGACGAAGAGATCGGGGACCTCCTGGATGATGGAGAGATCGTGATCGTCCGCAAGGAAAATGGTGGGCCTGGTGCGGCAAGAAACACCGGTCTGGATCATGTGCCTCGCGACATACCGTTCGTGGCATTTCTCGATTCGGATGACCAGTGGATTGGGCCGTTTCTGGGAGATGCGGTTCGCGCGCTCGGCCGGGGCTTCGACCTGTTCATTGGCGATACGCAACGAACAGGGATTTCCAGAACGCGGTTCCAGTGGGCGGATTCCCCGGAAGACAATATTCATCCCGAGGACCATCCGCTGATCGATCCGGAGCACGAACTTCACGAGTTTGCTGGTGACTTTTTCGATCTCCTGGTACGTCGGAGCAGCATCATTAGTGCGAATGCCATGGCATATCGGCTGGATCGATTTTCCAGGAACCGGTTTCCAGAGGGTCTGATGCAGGGCGAGGACCGGTTCTTCAAGCTGCAACTGGGGCAGTCGTTGCGACGCGTAGCATTTTCGCCCCGTATTTATGCCGACGAAGGCGAGGGCGTGAATATCTTCGACAAGTCGGGCTGGAAGACGGAAGGCTATGTTCGCCTGACATCCAACTACATCGCGCTCGCGCGCATGGTTCTTGAAGAGATTCGGCTGGATGAGAAGCAGCGGGCATTTGTGCGGGGACAGCTGGCGGACTCGCGGCGTTCTTTCGTCGCGGCCGTCTTGCACCAGCTGAGGCACCGTAAACCCCTGGACTGGTCTTTGGTGAGGGCGACGCTGCGTCGAGATCCGCTGGGGGCGGTCCTGTTCTTGCCGAACATCCTGGGCCTGGCCTTCGGACGCCTTGGACAAAAGGGTGGACGGCCAACGGCGTAAGCGATGTTGGGCGGCTAGCATGGCGCGTCCCGGTGCCGACTGGGCCATTCGAGTGTCAGTTCGGACATGTAAGTGCCTTTCAGGATGCTTTCGGGGCTCTGGCAAAACGCCATGCCACCGGCAATGGCGGAGGGCAAGGGCGTCTCGTGCCAGTCGCCAGATGAGTAATCGTGCTGGGCTCCGTTTACGGCTTGTCTGAACCCGCGATTCACCCGTTGCGTGTCGGTGACAGCGTGTCCGCCTGGGTTCAGGAGGGTGAGACCCTGTCGACCGCCGTATTCGAGGTTCAGCCGTTGCACGATGCAAGGCTTCTTCAGGGAAATGATCAGGGTGACAGTGCCGACGACGTCCCGGTGTGGCGCTCTCCGCAGGGCGGCGCGCCGGCCTAGCGCGCCATCCAGCAACCGCCAGTCGAGTGCTGCCAGGGTTCGCGCCGGTAGGCTTGTGTCGGCAAGGCGAAGCAAAGGGCGCGGGTGTCCCGAGAGCGTTACTCGCAAGCGTTCTTCCGAAGCCTCGCTTTCGCACTGTTCGAAGTCGGTGAGTCCGAACAGGCGGTCGTCGATCAGGAACACGGGCGTCCAGCCCGCCAGGGCGGGAGCCTCTAGCAGGGCTTTTACGGGTATTCGGGCAGGCGCAGGACACAGCACGTTCCCTTGCCAGGTCACGTGCAATGGCACGCCACCGGCATAACGCAGCTCCACGGTGTCGCGGCTGAAGGCCTGTGGAG
Organism: Thioalkalivibrio versutus; assembly: GCF_001999325.1. Classification (GTDB taxonomy): domain Bacteria; phylum Pseudomonadota; class Gammaproteobacteria; order Ectothiorhodospirales; family Ectothiorhodospiraceae; genus Thioalkalivibrio; species Thioalkalivibrio versutus. The sequence goes on along the minus strand of NZ_MVAR01000001.1, from coordinate 58,096 downwards.
GCTGCCCGTGCGTAGCGACCAGGGCAAGGGTGGCAGACGGTGTCCCGGCCCGGAGAAGCTCGGTCCCCATGTGGGCTGGCTGTGCGGCCTCGAGCGCATCGAGGTGGACGGCATGCTTGCGATCAGGGCGGTTCGTGCGACAGCGCGCCCATGCGACTATGGCCGCGGCCCAGGCGTTGTAGACCGACAGATGCATGTAGGGGTCCCAGCCTGTGCCCGAAATGGCGGTATCGGCGGGGTTCAGTGCCAGGAAGCCATCGGGTCGAATCTGGTCGGACCAGCGCCCAAGAAGGCCGCTCAACATCCGTCCGGATGCGGTGTCCTGGTGTGCGTCAGTTGCGGCCCCGAGCAGTAGCAGGCTCGCTACCATGCAGGCATCTCCAAAGAGCGCATGGCTGCTCCGGCCGAGGCCGCCAGCATGGCCGTGGCCGTCCCACACGTAGAGGCTCCATCGCAGCAGGCGCTCGATGGTGGGCCGCCATGCTTCCGGTTCGCCAAGCTCCGCGGCCATGACCGCCACGAATAACGCTTTGTGATGATAGGCCGCGGGTGTGGCCCCGCGTGCCGGTGTGCCGGGGCGGGCCGGGTAATCAACGAAGGCGCCGGAAGGAGTTGTCCAGCGGTCAAGGAGTCCGCGCAGGCGCGCATGCGCCCGGGGTTCGGCCTTGCCGTTGGCCTCCTGCAGTTCGCACAGCCGGGCCAGCAAGGTCCAATTGTTGGATGGGTAGCGGCGCGCCAACTTGCAGCCTTGAGCCAATGTCCGGCTGTGCGCCACTTCGCTTGCCCGTTCCCCGGATCGCTCGAGGTGCTCCGCGAGCAGGTTCAGCAGGAAGCGGTTGAACGGGGCGTGCCCGGTCTGTTGCGCGGGCAGGGTCGCCCATGCCTCCAGGGGGCGCCGCCATGTCTGCGAGTCGGGCCCATCCAGGATTGCAAGCGCGAGAGCGGCACCGGTTTGGCCGTAGTGATCTGCGGGTGTAGGGGCTTCATCGACTGGATCGTGCAAGCCACAGCCGGGCCGGATGTGTGTGCGTAATGCAGCGGCGAGCGTGTCGAGGCAAGGGTCCAACCCGGGTACTACCGGGTTGGAGGGAGGGATGATCGGTATGGCCCCCATCAGGTCTGCATCCGCAATCGAGTCAGCCCCTGGACGATGACGGCCCCATCAGGGTGCCGGACATCACCGTGTCCTTGCCGGTGGGGGCCGGTTCGGACTCGGGTTCGGGACCGGCATCGGAGCCTGGTTCCGATGCCGAGGAGGGCCGGGCGGATGCCGGGGCTGTGGCTGCCAGCGGGGCCTGTTCCAGTTCCCTGCGCATGATGACGGTCAGGGCGATAAAGGCATACAGCAGGTTGAAGTAGGCGACATCCAGGAAGATGCCGGATATCAGATAGCCCACGAGCCCAATCTGCAGGGCCCAGGCGTACTCCGACAGCCAGATCTCTCCGGTCCGTTGGCGCGCCGTGCGCCGGACCCGGTTGAGTGTGTGAAAGGTAAAGGCGATCAGTAGCAGGAATACGGTCAGGCCGCCGAACCCGTGTTGCCCCAGGATCCCGAAATAAACGCTGTGCGGGGATAGCACGTGGCGCCAGCCGCCCTCGAAATTGGCATACCCAATCCACCACTCGTAGCCCAGCGCGGCGTTGCGGAAGCCCATGCCAGTGAGCGGTCGTTCCAGCGCCATGTTCCAGGCTATGCCCCAGGACTGGATGCGTTGCATGGCGGAGGTGTCTTCCTCGTAGGTCTCGATCGTCTGCCAGCGCTCGACCAGTGGCTCCGGTGCAGTGACACCGACCACCGCTATCAGGAAAAAGCCGACGCCGACCATTAGCCATTTCCTCTGCATGTGCCAGAAGAGCAGGGGCACGATCGCGAGCAGGCCGACAAAAGCCCCGCGCGAGTGAGTGGCGAGGATCGCGATGGCGGTGAGCCAGAAGACGCCATAGAGGAACCAGCTGATGGGGCGCGAGAATCGACGGAGCAGGTCGAATCCGAGGTCGACCCACTGGTGATGGAACATGCGCGCGCTTGCCAGGATGAGTGGCAGCACCATGAGCATGGCCAGGCCGATGTAGGTATTGCCGGAAAGGTAGGAGCCAACGGGCCCAAGGACCATGTGAGCCCCGCCCGTCTGGATGGCGAAGATGCCGCCCTTGAATCCGTAGAAGGCGAGCGAGGCGGTGATCACCAGCAGCAGCCAGACAATGCGGCGCTCGCCGTAGATCAGCAGGGGGGTGATGAAGGTGATCAGCAGGATCTTCATGAAGTGGATCCAGAAGTCCCATGCGCCACTGGAATTCACCGCGAAGTGGCTGGTCATCGCGAAATACGCCGCCAGCGCGAACAGCATCACCGTCTCGCGCGTGAACGGAAACGGTTTGCGGTCCTTTGCCAGGAACAGTGCGATCAGGGTCGCCCCGCCGAAGTAGGTCGCCAGGGGCGCCCCGCGCATGAAGGTCCAGGTGTGCCACTGGGGCGCAAAGAGCCCGACCCAGAACCAGGCCAGGATTCCGATCCACGCGTAGCGCACGATCAGGGGCACGAGCACGACGACGATCAGGGCGAGCAGGTAATCACGCATGCAGTTCGAACCTCGCGCCGCTGTGGCCGGGACGGACGGAAAAGGGATGGCTCATGGCGCGTCTTTTCGGATGTTACACGCGGCGAGAGGCATTTAAGGCCGGGCCGACGAACGGACTACTAACGCTGCGGCCGGGTGGCGGCCAGCGGTGCAAAGTGCGTGGGGTATGATCGATCCGTCAGCCTCCGAGACCCCTTGGCGCCGAATGTCCTTTCTCCTGCACGATTCCGTATTGATGCAAGCCGAGCGCTCGGCGGCCGTGCCGGCCCTGCGCCATCGGGATGCCGTCGAGGACTACGCGACGCTGGCGGCCAGTATCGAGCGCTCGGCGGCGCGCCTTATGGGGTGCGGCCTGGAGCGTCAGGAACGGGTGGCGGTCTACCTCGACAAGCGGCCGGAGACGATTCACGCCCTGTTCGGTGCGGCTCGCGCCGGCGGTGTCTTCGTTCCGGTCAACCCGCTACTCAAGGCGGAACAGGTGGCGCACATCCTGCGCGATTGCAACGTACGCATCCTGGTGACCTCCGCGGACCGCCTGGCGGCATTGCGTGCGGCACTCGCCGGGTGCCCCGACCTGCACACGGTGCTGGTGGTGGGGCAGGAGCCGAGCCAGGACTCGGGTCAGGACTCGGGCGATGCCGGGGGCGGGCATGTGCGAGTGGACGCCTGGGATGCCGAGCCGGATCGCGATGGTTTGAGCGGGCACCGGGTGATCGATACCGACATGGCCGCGATCCTCTACACCTCCGGGAGTACTGGACGCCCCAAGGGGGTCGTGCTCTCGCACCGCAATATGGTCGCGGGCGCGCAGAGCGTGTCGACCTACCTGGACAACCGGCCGGAGGATCGCATCCTCGCGGTGCTCCCCTTCAGTTTTGACTATGGCCTGAGTCAGCTGACCACCGCCTTCCGGATCGGGGCCGAGGCCGTGTTGCTGAATTACCTGCTGCCGCGCGACGTGATCCGGGCCGTGGAGCGCGACGGCATCACCGGCCTTGCGGCCGTCCCGCCTCTGTGGATCCAGCTCGCCCGCCTGGAATGGCCGGAAGCGGCACGCGCCTCCCTGCGCTATATCACCAACTCCGGTGGTGCGATGCCGAAGGAGACACTCGCGGCCCTGCGTGAACAACTTCCTCGCACCGATTGCTACCTGATGTACGGATTGACCGAGGCATTTCGTTCTACCTATCTCCCGCCGGCCGAACTGGACAAGCGTTCCGGCTCCATGGGCCGGGCGATCCCCAATGCGGAGATCCAGGTGGTCCGCGAGGACGGCAGCCCCTGCGCCCCCGGCGAGCCGGGCGAGCTGGTTCACCGGGGTGCGCTGGTCGCCATGGGGTACTGGAATGATCCGGAACGCACGGCGGAACGTTTCCGCCCCGCGCCGGGCCAACCGTCCGGTGTGCCACTGACCGAGATGGCGGTGTGGTCCGGCGATACGGTACGCATGGATGCGGATGGGTTCCTCTATTTCGTTGGGCGCCGTGACGAGATGATCAAGACTTCCGGGTACCGCGTGAGCCCCAACGAGGTGGAAGAAGCGGTCTATGCCACAGGGCTGGTGGCGGAGGCCGCCGCGCTGGGGGTGGAACACGCGGGCCTGGGGCAAGCGATCGTGCTGGTGGCCCTGCCGCAGGCCCCGGGGCTGCGGGCGGATGACTTGGTCGACGCGCTGCGCCCCCATTTGCCGGGCTTCATGCTGCCGGCGCATGTCGGTTTGTGCACCGAGCCACTGCCGCGCAACGCCAACGGCAAGATCGACCGCAAGGCGCTTGCCAGCGAGTTTGGCGACCTGTTCCGGGAAGGGGTGCCGGCGTGAACGATACCCGCCCCGACCACAGCCCGATGGACCAGTTCAATGTCGTGGACGACTGCCTGCAAATCGGTGGCCAGTCGCTCGTGGATCTGGCCGCACGCGTCGGGCAGACCCCCTTTTATGCCTATGCCCGGGAGGCGATGACTCGCCGGGTCGCGCAGCTGCGCCGCAGCCTGCCGGAGGGCCTCTCGCTGCATTACGCGATCAAGGCCAATCCGATGCCGGCGGTCGTGCAGCACATGGCCGGGCAGGTGGACGGGCTCGACGTGGCCTCGCAGCGCGAGATGCAGGTGGCGCTCGATACCGGCACCGGCCCGGATGACATCAGCTTCGCCGGACCGGGCAAGTCGGTGCCGGAGCTGGAGGCCGCTGTCGCGGCCGGGATCACCATCAACCTGGAATCTCCCACCGAACTCGAGCGGGTCGGCGCGATTGCCGCGCGCACCGGCTATCAGCCCCGTGTCGCGGTCCGGGTGAATCCCGATTTTGAGCTGAAGAGCTCCGGCATGCGCATGAGTGGCGGCCCCAAGGCCTTCGGGATCGATGCCGAACGGGTCCCCGACCTGCTGGCCCGCATTGGCGAACTCGGGCTGCATTTTCGCGGTTTCCATATCTTCTCCGGCTCGCAGAACCTGCGACCAGAGACCTTGGTCGAGGCGCAGGGGCAGACGTTCGAGCTTGCCCTGCGTCTGGCCGAGTCCGCCCCGGGGCCGGTCGAGATGCTGAACATCGGCGGCGGCTTCGGTATCCCCTATTTCCCGGGCGATCAACCGCTGGATCTCGGGCCGGTCGCGGAGCACCTGGAAGGCCGTCTGCCTGCGGTGCGGGATGCGCTCCCGGATGCAGAGATCATTCTCGAACTGGGGCGTTACCTGGTGGGCGAAGCGGGCATTTACGTGGCCGAGGTTCTGGATCGCAAGGAGTCGCGCGGTCAGGTGTTCCTGGTCACCAATGGCGGCTTGCATCACCACCTGGCCGCTTCCGGCAACTTTGGCCAGGTGATCCGCAAGAACTATCCGGTGGTGGTGGGCAATCGCGTGCGCGGTACCGAGCGCGAGGTCGTGAACGTGGTGGGCCCTTTGTGCACGCCGCTGGACGTGCTGGCCCAGCAGATGGAACTGGCGCGCGCCGACGTGGGCGATCTGATCGTGGTGTTCCAGTCGGGCGCCTACGGCTACACCGCGAGCCCCACGCGCTTCCTCAGCCATCCGGAACCCGTGGAGATCCTGGTGTGAACGGCGCTATTGCCGCGCCCCCGGAAAGCCCGGCCCTGCCGCTGGCGCGCCAGACGGTGTATCTGCCTTTCCGCTTCGGGTATCGCACCCTGGCGGAGCCGGTGCGCACGATGCAGGTGCTGCAGCTTCCGTTTACCCGGATTCGTGCCGAGCATGCCGAAGAGATCCTGACGGCCGCACCGGACGAGGACTGCCTGATCCGCTCCATGCCGGTGGAGGCGCCCCTGCCCCGCGTCTCGCGGTTTCGGGGGCGATTGCGCTTCGTGCCACGCCAATACCAGCGCCATTTCATCGATTTGACCACCGGGTGGGACGCCTATCAGGGACGGTTCACCGCGAAGACGAGAGCGAGCATGCGCCGCAAGGTGCGCAAGCTGGCGGAGGCCTCCGGCGGCGCGGTCGACTGGCGCCAATACGACACGCCGGAGGGGATCCAGGAGTTTCATCAACTCGCCCGCGAGGTGTCCGCCCGGACCTATCAGGAGCGCTTGCTGGATGCCGGTCTTCCCGGGGGCAAGGCGTTCGTCGAGCAACTGGTGGAACGTGCTCGCGAGGGGCGGGTGCGCGGGTACCTGCTGTTTCTGCAGGGGCAGCCCATTGCCTATCTGTACTGTCCGATCGACGACGGGATTCTGCGTTACGCATTCCTCGGCTACTTGCAGGAGCATGCCGACCTGTCCCCCGGCACGGTCCTGCAGTGGCTGGTGCTGGAGGCGCTGTTCCACGAGGAGCGCTTTGCCCTGTTCGACTTCAGCCCGGGGGAAGGCGCGCACAAGTCCCTGTTTGGGAAGGACTCCCGCTATTGCGCCGACGTGTACCTGTTGCGCCCGTCCTGGCGTAACCGCGCCCTGGTGTACTCGTATCTGGCGGTCACGGACCTTTCGCGTCTGGCCAGTGATGTCCTGAGCCGCTTGCAGCTCAAGGGCCGGGCCAAGCGTCGTGCCCGGGCGGCCGCGGCAGGCTGAGGGGCGATCGCTCGTGCGCCGGCTGCGCCTGTCACCGATGACGTTCGAGGCATCCGCCCTGTGGCTGCTCAAGCGACTGACCGGTCTCCAGGTCCACTGGCTCTACGAACTGCGCGCGGACGCCACGGACGGCGGGAGTCCGCACGAGGGGCCGCCGGAAGTGTGCTACCACCAGTTTTGTGATGTGGCGGGGTTCGACGGTCTGCCCGAGGATCAGGCCCGGTCGATCGCGGGACACACCGGTCGCTCACCCCGGCGCCTGTTGCGCGAGGGCGGGCGCATCCATGCAATGGAGACGGGCGGACGGATCGTGTCGCAGCTGAATGTGCAGTTCGGCGCATTCGATGTCTCCACGCCGATTCCGTTGCGGTTCTCCCTGCCGGCCGAGGCGTTCTTTGTCTCCTTCCTGTACACGCCCGAATCCGAGCGCGGGCGGGGGCACGCCCAGGCACTGGTTCGGCATGCCTGCGAGATGCTGTTTCGGGAAGGCTACGGTCGTGCGTACTGTCATGTCCGCTCCACCAATATTGCCTCTCGTCGGGCATTCCGGCGCGCAGGCTGGCGGCCGGCGGGGATCATTGTCGCGACCACGTCCGGACGCCTTGTCGCCACCCCCGGTACCCGCCGGCGGGGCTTCGGCGTCACGCGCCTCAAACCCGCCGCAGAACCCTTCGGATCCGGTCCTTGAATTTCAGGCGTGCGGCGAGGGCAGAGAGGGTGTCAGAGAGTCTGTTGAAGCTGCCCAGCGAGGTGTAGAGGAGGGTCCCCCGCACGTTTCGGGGGAACAGGTAGAACTTGCCTTCGCGGCGCGACTGGTTCGAGAGTTTGCGCTTTGCCGCGTTGTCTCCGTGCAGCATGTCGACGCGCTGGATGGTCGGTGACAGCGAACAGAGGTCCTGGAGGGTCCGTGCTTGCAGCACAATGCCCGGATGCCATTCGGACCAGTCCGGGTCGTAGCCGATGTGGTGGCTGAAATAGGTGCCCTGAAAGACGAAGCCGACTCTCCAGGCGACCAGCTTCTGGTCCACAAACAAGCCGTAACATCGCGCGTAGCCGCGTTCGGCGGCGGCCTGCAGCATGCGCTCAATCCAGTGCCCTCGCTTTACCCCCAGTCCGAGCAGGCGGCTTTGGTAGGTGCGGGCCGATACGGGCTCGACGGTATCAAGAAACGCCGTGATCTCTTCCGGTCGGGAGAAGACATCCAGGCGTGCGCTTTGGCCGAAGTGTTCGCTGAATCGACGTTCACTGCGGCGGATGTCCTGGCGGGCCTTGCGTGGCAACGAGCCGAGATAGGCATCGAAGGTGCCTGGCAGGTCCGCCAGACGCCGCGTGTCTGTCTCGCCGCTTTGCAGTACGTGGTAGTGACGGCGGAGCTCGGCCGATTGCAGCGCCTGCCAGAGCGGTTCGCCTTCGACCACGCCGATCAGGAACACCACGCCGCGCCGGTCCAGGTGGCCTCGCAGCTCGCCGAGGACGGCCGTCAGGTCATCCTGCGACCAGTCGGGCAGGTTGCCGGTGAGTACATGGCGGCGGATCTCGATGCGCCTCAGGGCCATGCCACCGAGGACGAAGCTGAGGGCCCCGTCGTGGACATAGATGGGTAACTGGCGGGGGTCCCGCTCGGCCAGCAGCACGCTGCCGTGGCCGGGGTGCCGTATGGCGAGCAGCCACTCCGGGTCATGCTCCATCATCGTGCCCGGCGCCGGGGGCGTGAAGGTCTCGCTCGGCGAGGCCTGGCGCAGGACCCAGTTCGCTGCGCGGGCACGATCGTTCTGGTGGGTCGCCGTGGCGCTGGGGGAGCGGGCCATGCTCACACCCCGACCGAGGCGTGGTTGAGGCGGTTGACGAGGATGCGCCCCAGAGCCCGGTAGGCGGGGACATCGAGCGTGTCGTCATGGGGTGCTGCCGGCTCGTTTCCGAGTGTGCTCATGCAGGCCGCCTCCAGACCGGGCTGTTCCGCGACGAATTTGCACAGTCGTTTCAGGCGGTGACGATTGACGCGATCAAGGGTCGGCGACCGGGCGGCGTCGCCCCGGTGCTTCACGAACTCGAATGGGTGGGTGAGGACCACGACATCCGATACGCCCTGTTCGCGGGCCTTTTTCAGGACGGTCCGGGTCTCCGGCCAGGAGCATCCCGTGATCGTGAGGGTCTTGTAGTGGCGCTCGCCCCGCAGGCAAAAGTCCGTGTAGGTGGTGACCGGGAACTCGCGTATGCCGTCGATATCGTGATGTCCGGCGAATAAGTGCAGCTCGGGCTCGCGCGGGCGGTAGATCGCCAGGCCGATGTTCGAGGCGATCCCCATGCCGCAGCGGCGCATCGCCGCGTAGACGCCAAGCCCGACCTTGAGCCCGCCGGTACGCAGGACCGTGGGCGCGGGCAGGCCCCAGCGGGTGAAGGTGTCCTGGCCCATCCGGATCAGCCGAACCTGCTCGTCCTCGCTGCGGCGGGTGATGTCATCGTTCGGCGGATTCGTCTGCAGCTGTTGAGACCAGTTCGGCTGTTCGAAGTACGTCCAGCAGGGGTGCAGGTGGAGTTGCACGTCATGCCCCCGCGCGGCGATCTCGCGCGCGATGCCCCCCATGAGCTCGTCTCCGAAATAGCAGGTGTTCAGGGTCTCGACAAAGAAGGTGCCGCGAATGCCGTACTGCTCCAGGGTCTCCAGAAGATAGCCCAGACCTTCCGAGCGACCATGGCGCTCGCAGTAGACGGACGGCGGGCCGATCGGCCGCCGGCCCTGCGGGTCGGCAAAGGCCCCGCCGATGCTGAACTCGGTGTCGACCGTGATGTGGACACGGGTGGTCATGCGGCGCGGCGGTCCAGGGGTTCGGCGAGGTTGCGGGCCAGGCGCAGGCCGAAGCGCGGATGATGGAGCGGATCGGTGCTGATACTTTCGTCGGCCTTTTTCGTCAATACTCGGTTGGATCGATCGGGCCCCCGATGTGCCGGTTCCAGCTGAAGCGCATCGGTTTCGGACCGGCATCTGCGTGGAGCTTCAATGTGGCGGCCGAAGTAGGTCGGGTGGACCGAGGTCCCCTTCGGGGATTTCCAGGGTCCGCCAACGTTCCTGTAGCTCTGTCTTGTCACCTTTAGCCCTCCCTTCCGTGTTTCCCACTTCCAGGGCTGTGCGAACGAGTTCTGTTTCGTCCGGCTGGCATCATGAATTCGGCCCTGGTTGCAGGATTCCGGTCAGGTCGCGCCATCCCATGCTGGTCGCGTACCCGGTATCGACCAGGCGTTGCACGGCCTCCCGGGCGGCGGATCCGTTCAGGTTGTAGTGCTCCATCTGGATCAGTCGGGGGCGAAATGCCTGCAGGTCGATGCTCTTCAGGATTTCCAGGTCGAACCCTTCTGTGTCGATGACGAGAAGACTGGCGTCGTGGAGGTCATGAGCCTCAATCAGGCGCTGCAAGGTGCACACTTCGACGGTGATGGGGGCAATGGCCGAGCGATAGCCGTTGCGACGTTTGACACGCTCGAGTTGCTGGCGGTCGAAGGCACTGTACAGGTCGAGGGGTACGCCTTTTTCCTGCCGCTCGGCGAAGACGTACAGGGTCTTCTCTCCTGCTTCGGGGCCCACGGCGCAGTTGGCGAGGGCGATGCCGTCCGTATCGTCGTACAACGCCTTGAGACGTTCGAATGGGCCCGGATTCGGTTCCACCATGAGCCCGCTCAGATGATGCGCGATGATGTGCTTGCGCAGATTGTCGTCCCGCACGCCATCGTTGCTTCCGATCTGGATGAAGCGGGCGGTTGAGCCTTGCGACTGTTGTTCCTTGATGGCGCATTCGATGAGGTCGGGTGCATGGCGCGCCGCGAGGTGGAAGGCCTCGAAGCGTTGCATGCTTTCGTATGTCACCAGGTCGAGGCCCAAGCGGTTGAGCACGGAACGTACAGTGTTTTTCACGTGGCCTCTCACGTTCCGGCTCCCATGAAGTGCAAATCCATACGGCGCCCCTCCGTTTCCGTCTCGCGAGTTCTGTGCTCTAAGGTGATGAATATCATTGGGGTCATGCAGCGCGGCGTTCCCGGGGCTCGGCGAGGTTGCGGGCCAGGCGCAGGCCGAAGCGCAGGGGCGTGCGGTCCCAGGGGGTAAAGCGCGGGAGCTGGAACGGATCGGAAGCCGCGCGCGCGGCGCCGGCGGCGGTGGAGACGGCGGCATCGAAGCCGCACTCGCGCGCGATCTGCACGTGCTCGGCGGCGTAGTCGCGGTCCGGGCGGCCGTTCGGGTAGGCGAACAGGCGCAGCGGGCGGTCCAGCAGCGTCTCCAGATCGGCCTTGCCGCGCTGGATCTCGGCGCGCGCGGTGGTGGCGTCCACCTCGGTGAGGATCGGGTGGGTGGCCGTGTGCCCGCCGATCCCCATGCCCGCTGCTGCCAGTTCGTGGACCTGCGCGCGGGTCATCATCAGGTCGTCTGGAAGCTCCAGCCCGAAGCGCCGGGCAATGGCCTCGGTGCCGGCCGTGCGTTGCTCCGCAGGCTGGTACTTGAACCGGCCGATCAGTTCGCGGATCAACTCCAGCCGGTCGGCGACCGTGTCCAGCTGCCGCTGTCCCAGACCCTCCGGCGTCAGATCGATGGGGCCCGCTGGCAGGCGGCGTACGGTCTCGATCAGGGTATCGTTGAACATGCGCCCGCCGTCGAGATACCCGGTAGCGATGAAGAACGTGGCCGGCACGCCCGCCTCGCGCAGGATCGGCAGGGCGACCTCGGCGTTGTCGGCGTAGCCGTCGTCGAAGGTCACGCTGACCGCGCGGGCGGGCAGGGTGCCGGCCTGCAGGCGGTCCACGGCTTCGTCCAGTGGCAAGGGGCTCATGGAGCGGGCCAGCAGGCGCATCTGCCAGCGAAACTCATCGGCGTGCGGATCGCCGGGCAACAGCGGGTCGGGTGCGGGCAGGACGCGGTGATAGATCAGGATGGACAGCCGCGCGCGGGAGCCGCCGGGCGACATCAGGGACAGCAGCGAGCGCAGCAGCATGCGGGTCAGCCCGTGGCGCGGGCGCGCGGCTCGTGCCCCAGCCATTGGGCGATGACGGAGGCAATGCGCTCGCCGGCGCGGCCATCCCAGTATTGCGGGGCGCGGCCCTGTTTGCCGCCATGGTCCATGACGTCGCGGAAGGCGGCCTGCAGACGCTTCGGGTCGTGTCCGACCAGGACATTGGTGCCCTCGTCGATGGTGATGGGCCGTTCGGTATTCTCCCGCAGGGTGATGCAGGGTACGCCCAGGGCCGTGGTTTCTTCCTGCATGCCGCCGGAGTCGGTGAGCACGACTCGTGCGTCCTTCATCAGGCCCAGCATTTCCAGATAGCCGGCCGGCGGCAGGACCGCGATGGGCGCCTCGCTCAGGTGGTGGTCCAGCCCGGAGGCCTGCAGCCGGTCGCGGGTGCGGGGGTGCAGCGGGAAGACCAGGGGCAGTTCGCGGGCGATAGTCGCGAGAGTGGCGATGAGACGTTCCAGGATCGCCGGGGCGTCGACATTGGAGGGACGGTGCAGGGTCAGCACGCCGTAGGCACCCTCCGGGGCGAAGCGCGCCGGGTCGATACCTGCGGATTGCAGGGATGCGTCCCAGGGCACGGCCCGCTCGAGGTTGTGGAGCTGGGTGTCGATCATCACGTTGCCGACGAAGTGGACGCGCTCGCGCTCGATCCCCTCGCGTGCGAGGTTGTCGATGGCATGGCCTTCGGTGGTGAACAGGAGATCGGAGATCTGGTCGGTCAGAACCCGGTTGATCTCCTCCGGCATGCGTCGATCGTAGCTGCGCAGTCCGGCCTCGACGTGGATCACGCCGATCCCCTTCTTGGCCGCGACCAGGGCACAGGCGATGGTGGAGTTCACGTCGCCCACGACCAGCACGGCCCGCGGGTTCAGCGCGTCCAGCACCGGCTCGAAGCGGCTCATGACCTCGGCGGTCTGTACCGCGTGGGAGGAGGAGCCGACTTCCAGGTTGATGTCCGGGTACGGGATGTTCAGATCGGTGAAGAAGCGCTCGTTCATCGCCGGATCGTAGTGCTGGCCGGTATGCACGAGCTGCGCGGTGATGCCCGCGCCGGCCAGCGCGCGCATCACCGGGCCGATCTTCATGAAATTCGGCCGTGCGCCAACGACGCACACGATGTCGCATTGCTGATGGCTTGTCATGGGCTGTCGAGATGTCCTGTGGGCGCATGGGCGGGGCCCGCTTGCGACGACGCCAACGGGCGCTGCTGGGCATCCGCGATGGGTCCGCGAGGCCCGGTCGGGATCCCTGTTGAATCACTTTATCGTGTCTGCAGAAACATGCTGGGCCTTCGTGAATGGCTCGTTAGATCCGGTGTGGGTGGTAGTGCGTGACAACAGGGTGGCCGGGGGCCATCGTTGAGTTTGGCAAGTGGGTTGGGTAAGCGTTTTCGGCAAGGGAGGCCTCGGTGATGGAACGTTTCGATCGCGGGCTGTGCCGTGCCCTTGGCGGGTTGCTGGCGGCGTGCGTCTTGCTGCAGGGGATACCGGCCGCCATTGCAGATCCAGGCACTTCTCCGGTCACAAGTGAGCCTGGAACAGACCTGCCGGATACGGCCTGGAACGTGGTACGGGCGGGTCCGGAAGATTACCGTGCGCGGGTGGCGTCGCTGGAGCCCGGCGACTGGCTGCAGCTGGCACCGGGCGACTACCCCCAGGCCCTGCGGCTGCATGGCGTGCGCGGAACGCCGGAGCAACCCATCGTGATCAGTGGCCCGGTCGACGGCGAGCCCGCCATCCTGCGCGGGCGGCGTGGGGCGAACACGATCAGTCTGGTGGACGCCGAGCATGTCGTGATCCGGCACCTGACCCTGGATGGTGGTGGCGAACCCGTGGCCGGGGTGGTCGCCGAGGCGCGCGGTGATGGGGTCCATCACGTGATCCTGGAACACCTGACCATCCGTCATTACGACCATTCGCAGGGCAACGCCGGGATCACCACGCGGGCGCCCGCCCGGGACTGGGTGATCCGGCACAACGAGATCCACGATGTGGGGACCGGGATGTATCTGGGACAGCCGGACGGGACCAGCCCGTTTGTCGCTGGCGTGATCGAGCACAATCACGTTCACCGCACCCTGGGGTACAACATCCAGATCAAGCACCAGACGGACCGCGACGGGATCCCGGGGATGCCGGCGGAGCCGCGGGAGACCCGGATTCGCTACAACCTGCTGAGCAAGGCAGAGCGCGCCAGCGACGGGGGGCGGGCGCGGCCCAACCTGCTGGTGGGGCATTTCCCGCCCACCGGGTTGGGGTCGCAGGACCGCTATCGCATCGCGGGGAACCTGCTCTATCAGAATCCGCACGAGCGTCTGTTTCAGGGAGAGGGAAATATCGAGCTCCACGACAACCTGTTCGTGAACGATGCCGGCGACGCGGTACTGGTGCGGCCGCACAATCACCTGCCGCGCGAGACCCGGATCGCGAACAACACGGTCCTGGCGACCGGCTTCGGCATCCGCGTGGACGCACCGGACCGGGCATACGAACAAGAGGTGGCCGGCAACGCCGTGTTTGCCGGGGACCCGCTGCAGCTCTCGGGGGGTATCGCGGGCGGCGAGAACTTCACCGCGGCGCGCGCGGACGCGGCCCGGTATCTGGCGGCACCGGATGCCGGGCAGGATGCGCTGGATCTCTATCCCCGGGAGGGCGCTCTGCACGAGCGTTCTGCCGGCGTGAGTTCGGCCCCGGCCACGGGTGCGGATCGCGACTACAATGGCCGTTTGCGCGAGCAGGCAGTCTGGGGTGCCTATGCCGGGCCGCCGGGGCCCAACCCCGGACGAGCGGACGGTGTCGGGCCGCGTGTCCCGGGCTGTGCACCCTGCCACTGACGGGTTGCGAGCGTCGGTATCGCATACGAAAACGGAGAGGTAACCGGCCGGGCGCCCTCCATTACGATTGGCAACGAGAACGGACATCTTATGCATACGCTTCCCGCGCTGGATGAAGTCACCATCGGAGTAGTTGGTCTGGGGTACGTCGGCCTGCCACTGGCCGTGGAATTCGGCCATCAATGGCCCACCCGCGGGTTCGATATCGACCCGGAGCGGGTGCGGCAGCTGCAGGCTGGAGTGGACCGCACGCGCGAGGTGGAGCCGGAGAAGCTCGCCGCGACCCCGCAGCTGACGTACACCGCCGATCTCGAGACCATGCGCGAATGCAACGTATTCGTGGTGACCGTCCCGACGCCGATCGACCTGCACAAGCGACCGGATCTGGGACCGCTTCTGGGAGCCAGCCGCAGCGTGGGGCAGGTCCTCAAGCCGGGCGACACGGTGATCTACGAATCCACCGTTTACCCGGGCGCGACCGAGGAGGATTGCGTGCCGATCCTCGAGGCGCAGTCCGGGCTGGTGCATAACCGGGACTTCTTCACCGGCTACAGCCCCGAGCGCATCAACCCGGGCGACAAGGAACACGGGGTCACCTCCATCATGAAGGTCACCTCGGGCTCCACCCCTGAGGTGGCCGACTTCGTGGACGGGCTGTATGCGCGGGTGATCACCGCCGGGACGCACAAGGCCGAGAGCATCCGCGTGGCCGAGGCCGCCAAGGTGATCGAGAACACGCAGCGCGACGTGAACATCGCCCTGATCAACGAGCTGGCCCTGCTGTTCGAGCGCCTGGGCCTGGATACCGAGGCGGTACTGAAGGCGGCCGGAACCAAGTGGAACTTCCTGCCCTTCCGGCCGGGCCTGGTGGGCGGACACTGCATTGGCGTGGATCCCTACTACCTGACGCACAAGGCACAGGCGGTGGGCCATCACCCGGAGATGATCCTGGCCGGGCGGCGCGTGAACGATGCCATGGGCGCGCACATCGCGGACAACACGGTGCGCGCCCTGGTGCGCAAGGGCATCAACCCGGTGGGGGCGCGGATCCTGGTGATGGGGCTAACCTTCAAGGAGAACTGCCCGGACCTGCGCAACACCCGGGTGATCGACATCCACGCCACCCTGGCTGGCTACAACGCCGAGGTGACGGTCTTCGACCCCTGGGTGGACCCGGCCGAGGCCGAGCACGAGTACGGCATCACGCCGGTGACCGAGACGCCGGCACCGGGGCAGTTCGATGCAATCATCGTGGCCGTGCCGCACCGCGAATTCCTGCAGATGGGGATCGAGGCCATCCGCGAACTGGCACGGCCCGAGTCGGTAATCTTCGACGTGAAATCGGTATTCCCCCGTACTGCCACGGATCTCCGCCTGTAAGGGGGCGCCGAGCCCATCAGCGTTCGCGTTGATGCCCCCCCAGGTTCCTGATGGGGAAGCTTCGGGACCTGGCGCGGCGCGCACCGTTCCCCTGGGCCCCGGCGCGGCGCACGGATGGCGAACGCCACGCCCGCATAACGCCCGCGCTGTTCATGGGCGCGGCCGGAGCTACAGTGGCGGGACGCTTTCGTCCCGGGAGACGCTGAACCGTGTGTCCGTCCGCGTTGTTGCCCCATGGTTTCCGACGTGCCGCCTGATTGCAGGGGCGTCGCTGCGCCCCATGTGCATTCGGGCGTGACGCGCGCCTGCACCGATTCATGGATCGGCGCTTCCCTGACCCTTCGATGAGCCGGCCGCGCGCCGGTTCGGAACCGCTTTCGCTGCGTACCTGCGCGCTGTGGGCCTGGCTGTCGCTGGGCGCGGCGGTCTACCTGACGCTGCTGCCCTTCGAATTCGGCTCGATGAGCCTGGAGCGTGCCTGGGAGATCTACCGTGGCATGAGCCTGACCGGCCCCGGAACCAGTGGCCGCCAGCAGTTCATGGCCAATGCCCTGATGTTCCTGCCGCTGGGGTTCTTCTGGACCGCATGGCTGACTCATGGTCGCCGCAACCGGCTGCTTGCGGCCGGCGCGTTCGTCTTCGTGGCCGCCCTGGGCCTGGCGGTTACGGCCGGCGTGGAGTTCTTGCAGGTGTGGTTGCCGTACCGGCATCCGGCGGCGGCCGATATCGCCGGAAACTTTTCCGGGGCAGTGGCCGGCTCGCTCGCCTGGCTGGCGTTGCGCGACCCGTTGGCGCGCTGGCGTCGGGTGCTGGAGGGTGCAGGTGCTCAGGCCCTGACCGCCGGGCTGGTGATCTATGCCGCCGCCTATGTGATGGTCGGCTTTGTCCCCTTTGACCTGGTGCTCGCCATGGACGAGCTGCGGGCTCGCCTGGCATCCGATGCCTGGGGCTGGTGGGTCGCTGCCGGGGCCTGCACCAGCGGGATTCGCTGTATCAGCTGGCTGACGCTGGAGGTGGTCGCCAGTATCCCGGTGGGGCTGCTCCTGGCATTGTGGCTGCACCGGCGCGGCGCCTCGCTGCTGGGGGCCGGGATCCCGCTGGCCCTGCTTCTTGCGGGGCTGCTGGAGCTGTTGAATCTCGCCACCCTGTCGGGCATCGCCGAGGGGCGGTCCGTGCTGTTGCGGGCCCTGGGGATGGGCATCGGCCTGGTCCTGTTCCGGAACCTGCCCGCGCATCCCCATGGCGTGATCCGGACGCTGCAGCAGTTCGCCACGCCGATACTCGTGATCGGTGCCGTGTTCTACGCGTTGTTGCTGGTCGCGCTCAACCACGGTTTCGGCCCGTTCCACGCCGATGTGGAAGCGGCCCGAACCCAGTGGGCCGACCTGAACCTGTGGCCGTTCTACTACCACTATCACGTGGACGAGATTCACGCCCTGCGCAGTACGGCGCTGCATCTGGCCATGTATGCACCGCTGGGGTTCCTGGTCTGGTTGTGGCAGCTGCGCCGTCCCCTGCAGCCGTCGGCGCTGAACCTGCTGGCCGTCGTGGCAGGGGTTGTCCTGGCGCTGCTGGTCGAGGCCGCCAAGCTCTTCGTGGACGGCGCGCGCCCGGACCCGGCCAGCCTGGTGCTTGCCGGCCTGGCCGCCTGGGCGATGGCCGCGCTGCTGCAATGGCTGGGTCGTGCCAGTGCCGTGGGGGGCGCACCCGCGGGACGGGCTGCGGCTGAACCACGCGGTCCCCACCCGGAGCCGGCCGGGCCGGGCCCGAATCCGCGCGGTTTTCAGCGCCTGCGCCAGGCGCTTGCCGGCCTGCTGGCGCTGGCGACTCTGTTGCTGGCGGTGACCTGGCCGGTCGTGCCCGTGGCACTGAGCGCCGGGTTGCTGGCCTATGCCGCATTGCTGGCGTGGCGGCCGCAGGGCTGGCTGTTCGTGATCCCCGTGCTGCTGGCCACCCTGGACCTGACGCTCTACCACGGGCGCCTTTTCGTCTCCGAGCTGGACCTGTTCCTGTTGATGACCCTGGCCATGGCCCTCTGGCTCGGGCCGCATGCGCTGCATGCGGGGGCATCGTTGTTGCCGCGCGGCATCCGTTGGGCGCTGGGTCTCCTGGTGGCCTCGACGCTGATCAGCCTGGCGGTTGCCCTGTTCCCGCCCGGCACCTGGAACCCTGGCGAGGCGGTGCATTTTGCCCACCAGTGGAATGCCCTGCGGGTGGCCAAGGGCCTGTTGTGGGCGGTTGTCCTGCTGGCGATGCTGAGGGTTGCGCCTGTCCCGGTGCCGGAGCAGGTGACGCGCTGGTTTCTCCCCGGGGTGGCGCTGGCCCTGCTGGCGCAACTGGCGTTCGTGGTGCGCGAGCGGGTTACCTATCCCGGGCTGCTGAACTTCGATAGTGGCTATCGGCTGTCAGGGCTGTTTTCGGAGATGCAGGCGGGAGGGCCCAGCATCGAGACCTTTCTGGTGCTGGCCTTTCCCCTGGCCCTGATCTGGTGCTGGCGCCAGCGCCTCGGCCTGATGCTCGCCGGCTCGGCCCTGCTGGCGGTCGGGACGGCATACGCCGTGGCGATGACCTATTCGCGCGGCGGTTATCTGGGGTTGGCGGTGGCTGTGGTCGTGCTCGCGGTCGGGGTGCTGCTGGCGGCGTTGCATGGGCGCATGCAGGCTCGGCAGGGGGCACTGGTCGGTGTGCTGTTGCCCGTGGTGGCGATTGCCCTGGTTGCGGGCACCACGTTGGGCGGGTTTGCCGAGCAGCGGATGAGCCACATCGAACGTGACTTCGGAGTCCGCATGGATCACTGGCAGGCCGCCCTCGAACTGCCGGGCGGCGGGCCGCTTTCACCTCTGTTTGGGCGGGGTGTCGGCAGTTTTCCGGAGCACTACCGGACCGGAAACCGGGACGGGCGCTTGCCCGGCAATCTGGCCTTCACCCGCGCGGAGGGTGAGCCGCGCCTGCAAATCGGCGGTGGCGATTCGTTGTTCGTGAATCAGCGGGTGAGCCTGCCCCGCGACGGTCTCTATACCTTGACCGTGGAGGCCGCCAGTGCCCAGCCCACGGGATTTCGAGTCTTCATCTGCGAGAAGCCCATCCGCCATTCCTTCGTTTGTCGCAGCGAAGGCATGCGTCTGGAAGACGGCGGACGTCAGACCTTCCAGTGGACCTTCGATCTGGATCCGATGGAGACACGCCCCTGGCCCATTCAGCGCGGCCTGGTGTTGTCGCTGGGGGTCGATGCGCGCCAGCGGTCTGTCACCGAATTTTACAGCGTGCAGGTTCGGGATTCGGCCGGTCGTGAATACGTCGCCAACGGCGACTTCGAGCATCTGGGCCGTTACTGGTACTTCACCACGGACCATCTGTGGCCGTGGCGGGTCGAGAATCAGTGGCTGGAGATCTATTTCGATCAGGGCTGGCTGGGCCTGCTGGCCTTTGTGTGGCTGACACTGGCGGCCCTGGTCTTGCTGGTGCGGCGTTCGCTGGCGGGCGATGCGGTGGCGCTGGCGTCGACTGCCGCGTTAACAGGGGCGTTGTCGATCGGCGTGTTCAGTACGCTGTTCTACTCCCCGCGGATCGCCCTGTTGTTCTACCTGGTGCTGTTGCTGGGCGTGGCGGCGTCCGCAGCGCCGGCCGCAAAGGGCGTCAGGCAATCCGCGAAGCCCCGAGCAGGTTGAATTTGGGGCAGTCGTGCGGTGCGCGGTCCGGGGCGTTATGGGGCCGTCCGGTCCGCTCGGCTTGTGCCTAACGCTGCCTCGATCCGGCGCCCGGTCGGGCTGTTAAGCTCGCAGGACGAAACCGCGGTGGGGCCGGGGAGATGGGCGAGGCCTTTGATGCATTCGACGAGCGGCTGATGGAGCTGGCTCATTTTGTGGAGGAGGCCGAGTCCCTGGAAAAGGGGTTGGCCGGCCTGGCCGCGCTGGTCAGTCACGCCATGGAGTGCGAGCGCTGTTCGATCATGCTGCTGAAGCCGGACCCGGACGGGGGTGCGGCGCGCTTGCGCGTCCAGGCACATCACGGGTATCTGCCCGATCAGGCCTATGACGTGAGGCAACCGCTTGGCTCGGGAATTTCGGGGCGGGTGGCGAGTGCGCGCAAGGGGCTGCTGATTCGTGACCTGCATGCCTCCGATCTTGCAGCCGAGGCGCGGCGGGCCGAGGGCGCGGGTCCGGTCGACGTGATCGCGGTGCCAGTGATTCTGGAGGGCGATCTGCTGGGCGTGATCAACATCGACAGCCCCGAGGGGCGGGGCCGGCTGACGCAGGAGGATTTGCGCCGGGCGTTGATCCTGGCCCTGGTGGTGGCGAAGTCGGTCCTCGTCCATCGGCTAAAGGGGTTGTTGCGCACGAGTTTTACGCAGATGGCGCTGGCGCGACAGCCGGGGGCGGCAACGGGCCCCATTACTCACGCCCCGGAACGCGTGGCCCGGTTGCTGGCGCGCACGCTGTACGACGAGATGAGCCGGGCCGGATTCTCCCGCGATCATGTGCTGATTGCCGCGACCGAACTCATCGGTCAGGTCAGCGAGGGCCGGGAATGAACCATCACGCGGTCATGGCGATGGCGCAAGGTGCGAACCGGTGAAGGATGCCGGCTTCGAACGCCGCTGGCGCCAGCGCTTCCTGGAGCGCGGGGCGAACCTGGAGGACGATGCCGGGATCGCGGGCTGGACACACAGCGGCCTGCATAGCCGCATCCGGCAGTTCGAGCGGCTGTGGCGGCGCGCCGACCTGGAGCCCGGTCGCTGGCTGGATGTCGGCTGTGGCGCGGGAACCTACACACGGATGCTGCATGCGCAGGGCCATGGGGTCTGGGGGCTGGACTACTCAACGCCCTCCCTGCAGAAGGCGCGGGATCGAAGTGATCCGGCCATTCCCTGGCTGGCGGCGGACATTAATCACCTCCCGCTGGCGGACGCCGCCTTCGACGGGGTGCTCTGCTTCGGCGTCATGCAGGCCTTGTCGGATCCAAAGCCGGCACTTGCCGAGATTCGGCGCGTTCTGCGCCCGGGAGGCGAGGCCTGGGTCGATGCGCTGAACCTGCGTTGCCTGCCCACGGCGGTTCGCGAATGGCGCCGGTGTCGGCGAGGGCGTCCGCCGCATCTGCGCTACGACGACCCTCAGGGTCTTCGCGCGGCGGCGGAGGCCGTGGGTCTGCGGCCCGAGGCGTTGTACTGGCTTCCGTTGGCCCCCGGCCGCCTGGCGCGCTTGCAGCCGCTCCTGGAGAACCGGGGCACCCGGAGTTTCCTGCAGGCGGTGCCGGCCGCCGGGGCGTGGCTGAGTCATTCGTTCATTCTGCGGGTGCGGCGGGTATGAGGGGCGGGCCACTCAGGGCTGTCGGAAAACTTTCCACTCGGCGCCTCCGCGTGCCCCGCGGGCTTTGTGTCGTCGAGGGTCGGAGCCTTTATATCAGTAAGTTACCCGTTATTCAAAAGGCTGGCATCCCGCTTGCTATGTTCCAGGAGAAAGCGTCTGATTGCAGTGTACCCCCCGGATCGCAGCCCATTGCGGCGTGGCCGGGTGCCGTTGCCCGGACGGCGAAATGGCGAGGTTTGACCTGGAGCAGGCAAGCATGAGTGATGAACACGAGCACAACGGAAATCATGGCCCCGAAGACGTAGGCGAGGGCAAGTCCACCGCTCCCGTGGACCCGGACACGGGTTCGTCCGGCCTTCGCAGTCGCAGCCGGCGCCGCCTGACCGCGGCCGGCCTGGGTGGGGCGATGCTGGTGTCGCTCCCGGCCAAGTCGGTCTGGGGCGCTCAGGGTCAGTGCTCGCTGTCGGGCAACATCTTCTCCGCCAACGTCTCCAACATTGACCACGAGTGCACCGCGGGCGATGGCTGTACCTCGGCGTTCTGGAAGGACAACTGGGGTGCCTGGGAGTGCACCGGGTATTCCCCGGGTTCCTGCATTCAGACCAGCGGGACCGACAACAACTGCCAGCGTTTTGACGCCACCGTGGGTACGGGCGGGGCGACCTCCTTCGAGGAGGTCTTCGGTTACAGGCCGGAATGCCTGACCGGCACACCCTCGCTGATGGAGGTGCTCCATGCCTGGGGCGTGTGCAGGGGGTCGCTCGACTGGCATGCAGTGGGTGCCGTTCTGAACGCAGCGTGTACCTCGATCGACTTCGGCGCCTCGGTCGACGAGGTGATCAAGGCCTATTCGATGGCCCGCGAGGATGTGGGCAAGCACTCCGCGGTGACGAACGTCTTCGCCTACATGAACGAGCGCTTCTGCCCGATCAACGGCCTTGGCGACTGCGGAGACGGCTACACGCGCAACGAGGCGGGCGAGTGCGTGGAGGTGCGGACCAACTCGTCCGGCACTCTCAATCGTTGATATCCCGGGGCGCTGCCCACCAGCGCTCCTGGGCCGGTCGGTACACGAGGCCCCATTGTCCGTTTCTGAAGAATCCTTTGCGCTGATCCCGCTGCCCGCCGCTCACGTGCGGGCATGGGGTGAATCGGTGGTTGTCTATGATCAGCGCTGTGGCGAGACGCACGTCCTGCAGCCCCCTCTGATCGACATCTTCCAGGCCCTGCAAGAGGGGCCGATGACGCCGGCCACCCTGTTCGAGTACCTTGAACAGCGATATGACGCCACGGAAGGGGACCTGGAGGATGCGATGCACGCCGGCTTGAGCCAGTTGCGGCAGCATGATCTGATCCGTGTCTCCCCGGAGTCGCGGGACGCGTGATTGCCCATGAAGACCTGAGGGCGGGGTTGCGGGACGCCGGCCTTGCCATCCAGGTGGGGCCCTTCGTGGTCCGCTTGCGTTCGCGGCTGGACCGGGTCGAGCGCTCCGTGGCCCTGTTCTACGACCGGCAACTTTTGCCGGCCGCCAGTACCCCCTTCGCCGATTTCCATGTCACCCTTGCGGCCTCCCCCGGCCTGCGCTCGGTTTGGCGTCCGCAGGCGCGTTTCTTCCTGGATGGTCGCTCGCCCTTCCGCCCCCTGCCGCTGGCGCATGCCTATCCGCTGTTCGAGTGGGGGCTGAACTGGTGCATTGCCCAGCACGCCCATGACTTCCTGATGATCCATGCGGCGGTGCTGGAGCGCGACGGCCGGGCGCTGGTGATGCCGGGTGAGCCCGGGGCGGGAAAGAGCACGCTGACCGCGGCCCTGACCCTGTCGGGCTGGCGGTTGTTGTCGGACGAATTCGCCCTGCTGTCGCTGGCGACCGGCAAGCTGGTCGCGCTGCCGCGTCCGGTCAGCCTGAAGAATGCCGCCATCGACCTGATCCGCGAACGCCATCCGCAGGCGATCATCGGTCCCGCCTCCCACGACACCAGCAAGGGGACCGTGGCACATCTGAAGCCACCGGATTCGAGCATTGAACGGATGCACCAGCAGGCCGGGCCGGCTTGGCTGGTCTTCCCGCGCTTTGCGGCCGGAGGACGTGACCGCCTGCAACCTCTGGAGCGGGCCGAGGCATTGCTGAAGCTGATCGGCTCGTCCTTCAATTACAGCGTGGTGGGCGGAGCGGGTTTCGAGGCAGCTGCCGATCTGATCGAGCAAAGCGCCTGCCTGAATCTGGAGTACGCGGACCTGGATGCCTCCCTGGGGTTGCTGAATGATCTCGCCGGGGGGGCCGCATGACGCGCCCTGTGCTGGAGCAACTGCTCGCGGTCCTCGCCGAGCCGGCAGCCTCCCGCAGTCTTTCGCTGGCGGATTGGGATTGGCTGGTCCGGGTGGCGCGAGTGGCCTCTCTGGAGGGGCGGTTGCATGCCTTGATCAAGGATGCCGGGGCGTTGTCGGATGTGCCTCCGGCGCCCCGGCGACACCTGCACGTCGCGCGGGTCCTGGCGGATCGCCAGCACGCCATGGCTCGCTGGGAGGTGGCACGGATTCACGAGGCCCTGGCGCCGGAGGCGATCCCGGTGATGCTCCTGAAAGGCGCGGCCTACGTGATGGCCGGGCTGCCCAGTGCGCCGGGGCGGCAGTTCTCCGATGTCGACATCCTGGTCCCGCAGGCGCAGATCCAGTCGGCGGAACAGCACCTGTTCGTTCAGGGGTGGGTCTGCGAGGGCTACGACACCTACGACCAGACCTACTATCGCCAGTGGATGCACGAGCTGCCTCCGCTCACGCACATGCGGCGCAAGAGCGTGCTGGATGTGCATCACACCATCCTGCCGCCGACCGCGCGGTTGCATCCCGATCCGGAACTCCTGTGGGCGGCCGCGCTGCCGCTGGATGGCTTTCCCGGAATGTACGTTCCGGGGCCGGCCGACATGGTCCTGCACAGTGCGACGCATCTGTTTCACGATGGCGAACTGGAGAACGGCCTGCGGGACCTGGCGGATATGGATGCGCTACTGCGTCGTTTTGTGGCGGAGGATTCGGACTTCTGGGAACACCTGACGGCGCGCGCCTTCGAGATGGATCTGGCACGCCCGCTCTACTATGCGTTGCGCTATGGTCGCGAGTTCCTGCAGACCCCCGTCCCCGATTCGGCGTTCCGCGCGTTGGCCGCGGCGCGTCCGGCGCCTCCTCTTCTGGCACTGATGGACGGCCTGTTCCGGCGCGGCCTGAAACCGCATCACTGGAGTTGCGACGGCCGGTTGTCCGGCACCGCCCGCTGGTTGTTGTATGTACGCTCGCACTATCTGCGCATGCCCTTGCACTTGCTGGTTCCGCACCTGCTGCGCAAGGCGGCCAAGGACCATCGCAAGGGCAACAGGAACCAGGCCGAGCCCTGATCAGTGTTTCCCTAGGGCTCAGGGGGCTGCGGGGCCGGAAACCATGGCTTCGGAAAGGGCCATCAGGGGTGCGAGAAACAGTTCGCCGCGGAACAGGATGCGCGGGCCTGCCACCAGCCCCATGCACCGATAGCGTAGTTGTGCCATGCCGGAGCCCGCCAGGCCGCGCCCGGCGGTTTCCACTTGCTCCGCGGGGCTCACCAGGATGTGCAGGGCGTCGGCGCTGCGCAGGGCGCGTGCCAGCCGCTGGTCCACGCTGATGTGGTGCGCGGTGTAGACCATGGGGTCGCGGTAGAAATCGTGGCCGTCCGCATCGGCCTTTTCGAGCAGGGCGCAGGAGATTAGCGCGGCGGGAAACATGTCCGGAAAGTTGATGCGATCTTCGAGCTCGTCGAAGTAGTCCGCCTGACGCACGAGTGATCCCGACAGCAGGTTCTTGGCATTGCTGTTGGACATGAACTTGCGCTTGTGGAACCACCCGTTGTCCGCGAGCACGCAGCGATCCTCGAGCTGCTCGAGTCGGACATCCGCGGGCAGCGGCAATGACTCGCCAGGCAACGCCTGGGGTGTCAGGGAGTCGCGTACATGGCCGAGCAGCACCAGTCCGCTGCCTTTGCGCATCGCGATTCGATTGGATACCTGCGGCTGTCCCGACGCATCCGTGCCCCGGAGGGTGGGTTTGACGACGGTGGTGAACGGCTCGTCCACGCGCAGGGCGCCGGCGAACGTGAATTGGTAGTTGCGGAACGGGAGTTGCGAGGTGCTTCCGGCATCGCCCTCGGCGATCCGCATCCGGGTGACCAGGGCCTCTGCCAGACACTCCAGCTGAAAGCCCAGCACGATCGGTCCGCCAAACGGATTGCCGCGGATGCGCGTCCACTTGTCGCCGTCATGGAATGGGTTGAAGTCGTCCGTGGCGTTGCGCGCCACATCGATGTGGATCTGGCGGTAAACGCAGCGACTATCGGACGATGAGGCCGCCATGGGTGTGCCTTTGTCCGGCTCGGACTTGCCGTGAGGGGAGGGGGTGCGGATCGGCCTACTCCTGGTAGCCGGCCAGCAGCGGGCGGATCCGGTCGGCCGGGACCGCGTAACTGATCCCGCTGGGCCGGCTTACTGCGGCCTCGCGCCCGCCCTGGACGAAGACCTGGTTGATTACGCCGACGACTTCGCCATTGTCGATGCGATAGAGGGGGCTGCCGCTGTTACCGGGGTAGGCGGTGGCATCCAGCTGAAACACCATCGGCGCGCCGGCGCGCAGTTGCCGGATGTGAGCCTCGCTCAGTTCTCTCGAGCGGCGGGCGGTGATCGCCATGGGGGTGCGTGCGGCCACGTTGGCACGATGGGTCGCGGGGTAGATGCCCAGGATCATGCCGATCGGATAGCCCGTAAAGGCCAGCTGCTCGCCCGCGCGCACGGCGTCCGACGATCCCAGTCGCAAGGGGGGCAGTGGAGGGCCGGCGATCCGCAACAGGGCCAGGTCGTCGTTCGCCGAATGGGCCACAAGCTCCGCGCTGTGGATGGAGGTGTCGCGACCTTCGCCGCTGACTACCACGAGTTGCTCGCGGTTTGCATGATCCAGTGATTCCGGGATCACATGGTGATTCGTAACGATGAGGCGCCCGTCGCCGACCGCAAATCCGGTTGCGAGGTAATTGGCTCGCGGGCTGCGCGACGGCTGGTGGGTCGCGATACTGACTACCGAGGGCTTGATGCGCTCGATCGTGTCCGGCAGCCCGTCGGCGGCAGCCGGGCGCTGGGTAACCAGCAGGGCCAGAAGGCTCGCCGTGGCCAGCACCTTCAGCGTCTTCCTCGCGCGCTGCCAGGTGTCTGCCGAAAAGCCCCGGAAGAAGAGGGCGGATCGCTTGCTCGTCGTGCTGTCCATGGGCCATCCCCGCCAGTCGATGGTTCGAGTCTAGGTCAGGCGGTTCCGGCCGTGGTGGTGATGCGTTAGGCGAAGGGGGTCATGGCCAGTGGGCGCTTTAACGCCGCGTCGACACCCCGTCAGTTGAAGACGATGGTCTTGTTGCCGTGAGTGAGGACGCGGCCCTCGAGGTGGTAGCGCAGGCCGCGCGCGAGGACCCAGCGTTCGACGTCGCGGCCCTTGCGGATCAGGTCCTGCACGCCGTCGTCGTGGCGGATGCGGGTGACGTCCTGCTCGATGATCGGGCCGGCGTCGAGGTCCTCGGTGACGTAGTGGCAGGTGGCGCCGATCAGCTTCACGCCGCGGGCGAAGGCCTGGTGGTAGGGGCGGGCACCGACGAACGACGGCAGGAAGCTGTGGTGGATGTTGAGGATACGCTCGGGGTATTCGTCGCAGAGCGTGGGCGGCAGGATCTGCATGTAGCGCGCCAGCACGATGGCATCGGGCGCGAGTTCGGCCAGGCGATCCTGCAGGGTGGCGAACGCCGCCTCGCGGTCGTCGCGCGGCACCGGGATGTGCTCGAACGGGATGCCGTAGCACTTGGCCAGCGGTTCCAGATCGCGGTGGTTGGAGAGGATCGCGGGGATCTCCATCGGCAGTTCGTCGTTGCTCCAGCGGGCCAGCAGGTCGCTGAGACAGTGCGGTTCGCGCGAGACCATCAGGACCACGCGCGGGCGGGTGTCGGCCCCCGCCAGCCACCAGTCCATGCCAAGATCGAGGTCCAGTTCATCCAGCCGTTCACGCAGGGCGGGCTCGGCGTCCACGGGCAATGAGAATACCCAGCGCATGAAGAACCAGCCGGCCTCGGCATCGGTGTGCTGGGCCGCCTCGGTGATCCAGCCATCGGTATTCGCGATTGCGTTGGCAATGCGTGCGACGATTCCGTGCTGATCGGGGCAGCGGATACTCAGCCGAAAACGGGGTCGATCATCCATGTCGTTTAAGTATCCCGAATAAGGTCAAGGGCGGGTTTCACCACGAAGCGCGCAAAGGCGCGGAGAAGGTCATGGGCATTTTTACCACAGAGGGCACCGCCCCAAGCGAAGCCATCCCGGAAACCGCGCAGCGGTATCCGGGATCTCCCGGGGTTGGCGATGCGTCGGTGGCAGCCTTGGAAGATCCCGGCTCTCCGTTGCGCTGCGGCCGGGATGACGAGATTCTGCTACGCATCGGGTTTGGGCCTTTCAAAAGGATCGATGCGATTCGCGGCGCTCATCAGCTTCCTGCCCGCCACAAAGCCATCCCTGGTTTTCTCCGTGACCTCGGTGGTTCATTCGCCTTGCCCTCTTCATCTCTTCGTTCGTTTCGTGGTGAACAAATCGGCGCAAGGAAGGACGGGGCGGGTCAGGCAGATTCGCGGCGCAGGCCGGTGGGGATGGAGAAGGTGATGGTCTCTTCACGGCCGGCGAGTTCGGAGACGGCGTCGACGCCGTGTCCGCGCAGGAAGTCGAGCACCTCGTTGACCAGGACCTCCGGGGCCGAGGCGCCGGCGGTGACGCCAATGCGGCTCTTGCCCTCGAGCCAGGCCGGGTCGATGTCGGCTGCGCCGTCCACCAGATAGGACTCCACGCCCATGCGTGCGCCGATCTCGCTCAGGCGGTTGGAGTTCGAGCTGTTCTTCGACCCGACCACCAGTAGCAGGTCGCATTGCTTCGCCAGGTCCTTCACCGCGTCCTGGCGGTTCTGGGTGGCGTAGCAGATGTCCATCTTGCGCGGGCCTTCGATCTTCGGGAAGCGCCCGGTCAGGGCGTCGATGATCCCGGCGGTGTCGTCCATCGACAGCGTGGTCTGGGACACGAAGGCAAGCCGGTCGGGGTTGGCAACCTCCAGGTTCTCGACGTCCGCGATGGTCTCGACCAGCATCATGCTCCCGCCCCGGGAATCATCGAACTGGCCCAGGGTGCCCTCGACCTCGGGGTGCCCGGCGTGGCCGATCAGCACCACCTCGCGGCCCTCGCGGGCGTAGCGCGCTACCTCCAGATGCACCTTGGTGACCAGCGGGCAGGTGGCGTCGAACACCGTCAGGCCGCGTTGTTCGGCCTCCTGCTGCACACGCTTGGGCACGCCGTGGGCGGAGAAGATCACCACCTGGCCGTCGGGGACCTCGTCCAGCTCGTCGACGAAGCGCACGCCGGCATCCGTCAGACGCCCGACCACGTGCCGGTTGTGCACCACTTCATGGCGGACGTACAGCGGCGCGCCGTAGATCTCCAGGGCGCGTTCCACGATCTCGATGGCGCGTTCCACCCCGGCGCAGAAACCGCGCGGATTGGCGAGCTGGGCCTGCGTGCTCATAGGAGACTCTCCTGCGACCTATTGCGGTTCACTTACCGATAGCACATCCACCTCGAAGGTGAAGTTCTGCCCCGCCAGCGGGTGGTTGAAATCCACCGTCACGGTGTCGTCCTCTACCGCTTCGATGCGGCCGGGTACGGCATCGCCGGCCGGGCTGTTGAACTCGTAGATGTAGTCCACTTCCAGCGGCAGGTCGGCCGGGAACTGCGAGCGCGGCATCTGCTGTACCGCCGCCTGGTCCCGAAACGGGAACATGACGCCGGCCTCGATCGCAAATTCCCGGTGGTCGCCCGCGATCAGGCCGACCAGCAGATCCTCCAGCCCGGGCAGGATTTCGCCGGAACCGATCTCCAGGGTGATGGGTTCTTCGCCCGTCCCGTCCACGACAAAGCCGTTTTCCAGGATCAGGCGGTAGTGCATCTCGATGTGCGCGCCCTTGGTGGCCGTGGTCATGTGTGCTCCCGACTAGTCTGTGTTGCCCGAGTGGCTGCGATCGCCCTCGATGAAGGTCGCGACGATCAGCGTGATCGCCCCTACAACAATGGCCATGTCCGCCACGTTGAAGGCCGGCCAGTGATAGCCCGCCCAGTGAAAGTCCAGAAAATCCACCACCGCGCCGTAGCGCACGCGGTCGATCAGGTTGCCGATGGCGCCGCCCAGCACCAGGCCCAGGGCGGTCACCGACCACCAGGCCTGGCGCGGCAGGCGGGCCAGCCAGACGAGGATCAGAAGCCCGATCGCCACGGCAATGCCGGTCAGCAGCCAGCGGCCCCAGTCCCCGGCCCCGGCCAGAAAGCTGAAGGCCGCACCCGGGTTGTACACCAGCGACAGGTTGAAGAAGCTCGTGACCTCGACCGGCGCGAACAGCGTCAGCGCATGCTCCGCCCAGACCTTGGTGACCTGGTCGGCCAGCACGATGGCCACCGCGATCAGCAGCCCCGGGCCGAGGCCGGACCCCCGCAAGCCCATCAAGCGAAACGCCGGGTCTCGCCCGGGCCGTCCACGTTACTGACGCAGCGCCCGCACAGTTCCGGATGCTGGGTGTGTTGACCGACGTCCGGGCGGCGGTGCCAGCAGCGGGCGCACTTGGGCTGTTCGCTCTTGTGCACCGCCACGCCCAGCGGCGTCCCGTCGCCGAGTTCCGCGGCATGCGCAGCTTCCGGTGCGGCGCCTTCGGCGAGGCGTGTCTCGGAGGTGATCAGCACGAAGCGCAATTCGTCTCCGAGGCGTTCCAGCAGGCTGCGGGCACTCGAGTCGGCCGGCAGGTGCAGGTCGATCTCGGCATTCAGCGAGGCGCCGATGCCCTGCTCGTTGCGCGCCAGTTCCAGGGCGCGGGCGACATGGGTGCGCACCTCCAGGATGCGGTCCCAGTCGCCATCGGAGAACGTGGCGTCTTCCGGCAGGGGCGCCAGCCCCTCGTACCAGGTGGCGAACAGCACGCTGTCCGGACGCTCGCCGGGCAGCAGTTCCCAGATCTCCTCGGCGGTGAAGGTCAGGATCGGGGCCACCCAGCGGGTCAGGGCCTCGGCTACGTGATACAGCGCGGTCTGTGCCGAGCGGCGGGCGTGCGAGTCTGCCTGGGTGGTGTACTGACGATCCTTGATCACGTCCAGGTAGAAACTGCCCAGCTCCACCGAGCAGAAGTTGTGTACCCGCTGGTAGATCTGGTGGAACTGGTAGCCGTCGTAGGCCTGCGTGACCTGGCCCTGTACCTGCAGTGCGCGGGCGACGATCCAGCGATCCAGTGGCAGTAGATCCTCCAGCGGCAGGGCGTGTTCGGCCGGCTCGAAGCCGTTCAGGTTGCCCAGCAGGAAGCGCGTAGTGTTGCGGATGCGGCGATAGGCATCGGCGGTGCGGTCGAGGATGTCCTTGGAGATCGCCATCTCGCCGGAGAAGTCGGTCGCCGCGACCCACAGGCGCAGGATGTCCGCCCCCAGGGTGGAGACCACCTCTTGTGGCGCGACCACGTTGCCGCGCGACTTGGACATCTTCTCGCCCTTCTCGTCCACCGTGAAGCCGTGGGTCAGCACCGCCTTGTAGGGCGCCTCGCCACGCATGGCCACGCTGGTCAGCAGGCTGGACTGGAACCAGCCGCGGTGCTGGTCCGAGCCCTCCAGGAACAGGTCCACCGGCAGCTCGCCCAGTTCCGGGCGTTTCTCCACGACCGTGGAGTGCAGCACGCCGGAGTCGAACCAGACGTCCAGCGTGTCGTTGAGCTTCACGTAGTCGTCGGCCTTCTCGCCCAGCAATTCCTGCGGATCCAGCTGGAACCAGGCCTCGATACCGTCGCGCTCGATGCGCTGTGCGATGGTCTCGATCAGCTCCGCGGTATGCGGATGCAGGCGGTTGGTTTCCTTGTGCACGAAGAACGGGATCGGCACGCCCCAGTTGCGCTGGCGCGAGATGCACCAGTCCGGGCGGTTGACCACCATCCCGTGGATCCGGGCTTGGCCCCAGCTCGGCATCCACTCCGTGTCGGCGATGGCCTTCAGGGCATCGGCGCGCAGCTCGGCGCGGTCCATGCTGATGAACCATTGCGGCGTCGCGCGGAAGATGATCGGGGTCTTGTGGCGCCAGCAATGCGGATAGCTGTGCTCGAACTTTACCGCCACGATCAGCGCGGCGTGCTCCTTCAGCACGTCGATCACGTGGCCGTTGGCCTGGTGCACGTTCTCGCCGGCGAAGTGCGGGGTGTCGGGCAGGAAGCGGCCATCCGGGCCCACCGGGTTTTCCACCGGCAGGCTGTACTGCAGCCCGACCGCGTAGTCCTCCTGGCCGTGGCCGGGGGCGGTGTGGACCGCACCGGTACCGGTCTCGGTGGTCACGTGATCGCCGAGGATCAACGGCACGTCGCGCTCCAGGAACGGGTGGCGCAGCATCAGGCCTTCCAGTGCCTGACCCTTGGTGCGTGCCACGATGTGGCCTTCGCCCAGGGAGTAGCGCGCCAGGCAGTCCTCGACCAGGTCCTCCGCCAGCAGGATGCGCTCGTGTTCCAGCTCCACCAGGGCGTAGTCCAGTTCCGGGTGCAGGGCGACCGCCTGGTTGGCCGGCAGGGTCCAGGGGGTGGTGGTCCAGATCACCACGCTGATCGGGCCGCGCGAGCCGTCGATGCCGTCGAAGCGGCGCAGGAAGTCGATGTCGTCGACCACGCGAAAGCGTACGTCGATCGCCTGCGAGAACTTGTCCTCGTACTCGACCTCGGCCTCGGCCAGGGCCGAGCCGCAGTCCACACACCAGTGGACCGGCTTCTCGCCCATCTGCACGTGGCCGCGCTTGAAGATGGTGCCCAGCGCGCGGACGGTGTCCGCCTCCACCTGGTAGTTCATGGTCAGGTAGGGGTTGTCCCAGTCTCCCAATACGCCCAGACGCTGGAAGTCCGCGCTCTGGCCGTCCACCTGCTCCTGGGCGTATTCGCGACAGGCCTTGCGGAAGGTCGCGGCGTCCACGTCGCGCCCGGCCTTGCCCAGCTTCTGTTCCACCTTCAGCTCGATCGGCAGGCCGTGGCAGTCCCAGCCCGGCACGTAGGGGGCGTCGAAGCCGGCCAGCGTGCGGCTCTTCACGATCACGTCCTTGAGGATCTTGTTGACCGCGTGGCCGACGTGGATCGAGCCGTTCGCATACGGAGGGCCGTCGGCCAGCACGAAGCGCGGCCGCCCGGCGCAGTATTCGCGCAGGCGCTGGTAGCGGTCCTCGGCTTTCCAGGCCTCCAGCCACTCCGGCTCCCGCGTCGCCAGGCCGGCGCGCATGGGGAAGGCCGTCTCGGGCAGGTTGAGGGTGTCCTTGTAGGGGTTCGGCGGTGCCGGTTTGCGTGCCATTAGCGAGTTCCGGATCGGCCCTGCGGGCCGGTTTCAGTCGTGTGCGGAGAGTTGCGTGCGGGCGGTTTCGACGTCACGCGCGATCTGCGCGCGCAGCGCCTCCAGTCCCTCGAAGCGTTGTTCGCCGCGCACCTGCGCGACGGGTTCAAAACAGACGGCCTCGCCGTACAGGTCGGGCTGGCCCTCGAGTACGTGGGCCTCCAGACGCTGTTCGGTGCCACCCACCGTCGGACGCCAGCCGATGTTGGCGACGGCGGGCAGGGCCTCGCCGGAGGCCCGGCGCAGCCAGCCGGAGTACACCCCGCGCAGTGCCAGCGGCCATGGCCCCAGGCGCAGGTTCGCGGTGGGAAAGCCGATGGTGCGCCCGCGCTTGTCGCCGTGTGCAACCCGGCCGTGCAGCCGGTAGGGCCGCCCCAGGAGCTCCGCCACGCGGGCGAAGTCGCCGGCGACGGCGGCGGCACGCACCCGCGTGCTGCTGATGCGCCCCTCGGCGTCACGCACCGTCGGGGTGGATTCGACGGTGAAGCCAAGACGTTTGCCGGCCGTCTGCAGGGCCGACTGATCGCCCTCGCGTCCGCGTCCGAAACGGAAGTCGTCGCCCACCAGCACATGGCGGGCGCCCAGACGGCGATGCAGGACCTCCTCCATGAAGGCCGTGGCCGAAAGCCCCGCCAGCTGCGCGTCGAAACGCAGGACCCAGGCTGCGCCGAGGGCGCTGTCGCCCAGCGTCACCAGGCGATCGCGCAGCCGCTGCAGGCGGCCGGGTGGCGCGGGGGCCTGGGAGCGTGCGGCGAAGTACTCGCGTGGCAACGGCTCGAAGGTCATCAGGAGCGCCGGCGCCTGGCGATCCTGCGCCGCCTCGAGTAGCCGTCCCAGAACAGCCTGATGACCACGATGCAGACCATCAAAGTTGCCAATGGTCACCACCGCGCCATGCATGCCGGCTGCCTCGAACGCCTTGCTGTCGGCCGGCCCCAGGCCGCGAATCAGCCGCATCGCCCCGATCCCGCGCAAAACCGAAAGTATAACCCGCCGGGGCCTTCCCCGGCATCATTGATCGGTGCCTTCGCGCAGCAGCAAGTGGTGCGGGCGCACGCCGGTCAGCCACAACGTGGCGGCGAGTGTGGCGGTGCCGGCCAGGATCAGGCCGGTGAGCGCCAGCAGGCGGGTGTCGACGGGCCACTCGGTCCACTGGCCAAACTCCGGCGAGAGCCAGATCAGCACCCCGATCATCGCGGCGAGCCCCAGGGGCAGCCCCAGGCGTAACGAGCGCAAACCCGGTCCTGGCTGGTAGATGCCCTCGCGGATCAGCCCGCGGTAGAGCAACCCGGCGTTGATATAGGCCGAGGCCGAGGTGGCCAGCGCCAGTCCGGCGTGCGCTCCGGGCGTGCCGGAGAGATACCACGGCAGCACAAAGGCGCCGTTCAGCACCATGTTCCAGAGCATGGCGATGATCGCAATCTTCACCGGGGTCTTGGTGTCCTGGCGAGCGAAGAAGCCAGGCGCCAGCACCTTGATCAGGATGAAGCCGGGCAGGCCCAGGGCATAGGCCGCCAGGGCCATCGCGGTCATGTAGGTATCGAACTGGGTGAAGGCCTGATACTGGATCAGCGTGGCCAGGATCGGCACTGCGAGCACGACCAGACCGACCATCGACGGCAGGGCGACCAGCATCGCCAGGCGCAGGGCCCAGTCCAGGGTGCGACCGAAGGCGGCCGGGTCGGCCAGGTTGTACTGCCGCGCCAGGCGCGGAAGGATCACCGTGCCGATCGCGATCCCGAACAGGGCCAGCGGCAGCTCCACGAAGCGGTCGCCGAAGTACAGCCAGGAGATCGATCCGGCCACCAGGAACGACGCGATCAGGGTGTCCACCAGCAGGTTGATCTGTACCACCGAGGTCCCGAGGATCGCCGGCAGCATCAGCTTCACGATCCGGCGCACCCCCTCGTGGGCGCGTCCAAAGCGCGGGCGCGGCAGTAGCCCCGCGCGCCACAGAAAGGGGATCTGGAAGGCCAGTTGCAGGGCCCCGGCGATAAACACCCCCCAGGCCAGGGCCACCACCGGCTCGTCGAACATCGGCGCCAGCCACAGCGCGGCGACGATCATCGACAGGTTCAGGAAGACCGGGGTGAAGGCCGGCACCGCAAAGCGCCCGATGCTGTTGAGAATGCCGGCCGCCATTGCGGTCAGCGAGATGAACAGCAGATAAGGGAAGGTGATCCGCAGCATGGCTGCGGCGAGGTCCTGGCGCCCGGCCTCCTGGGTGCCCAGCCCCGGGGCGAACACCCAGATCAGTGCCGGCGCCGCCAGGATCCCGATCAGGGTCACGACGGTGACCACCGTCATCAGGGTGCCGGCGGTGTGATCCAGCAAATCACGCAGGGCCTCGCGCCCGCGCTTCTCGCGGAACTCCGCGAACACCGGAACGAAGGCCTGGTTGAAGGCGCCTTCGGCGAACAGTCGGCGCAGAAAATTCGGGATGCGGAAGGCGACGAAAAAGGCGTCGGTGGCCGGCCCGGCGCCGAAGGTGACCGCCAGCACCATGTCGCGCAGATAGCCCATGATCCGGGAGATCATGGTCATGCCACTGACGACGGCGGTGGAGCGAAACAGGCGGTTCATCGCGTGCGGGAGCAGCCTTCGGGAAAGCCCCGCAGTGTACTTGAATCATTCTCGATGAACTTCTGCATTCACCACGAAGCGTACGAAGACATGCAGGAGGTCCGGGTCAAGGGCGATTGCACTGCGGATGAGCACTGCGAATCCGTCTGTTCGTGTGCTTCGTGGTGAATGCAGAACGCCGGACACGAAAAAGGCCGCCCGGAGGCGGCCTTTTCGGACGGTCCAACGAAGGAGCCGTCAGCCTTGGGAGCGGCGCCTTAGATGGCGGTCACTTCGCCGGCGGCCAGGCCCTTGGCGGTTTCCTGGATTTCAAAGGAGACCTTCTGGCCTTCGGCCAGGGTCTTGAAACCCGAACCGCTGATCGCGGAAAAATGGACGAACACGTCCTTGCCGCCATCATCGGGGGTAATGAAACCAAAACCCTTGCTCTCGTTGAACCACTTCACAACACCAGTATTCACAACTTGTAACCTCTTCATGTAACTAACAAATGTGTTCGCGGCATGCTGCCAACAGATCAACGGGAGCACTGGTTCAGAAACTAGAAACTTCCTAGTGTTGTCGCTCAACCACGAATCACGCTCCCGACTATACGCGCCATCCCAGGCAAAATCCAACGCACCTTCATGAACCTTTTTTGGCGCTGCGAAGCCGATTTTCCGGGTTGGGTCGCGGTCCGCGCCCCAACCGCCCGAAGCCGCGAAGAAGGGCAGCGTCAAGAGCGTTTCCACCGCAATTTTCTGCGTGCGAAACCGAAACGGGCGTCAGAGTTGGCGGATGTCGACGAAGCTGCCGCGGGTCGTGTGGCGCAGGCGCGGCAGGGCATCCAGGATGGCGCGCGCGGCGTTTTCCGGGTCGGGCATGTCCGGGGTGCCGCGCGCCGCCTTCAGGCGCTGGAGCACCGGGAAGCTCTCGCGGTCGGCCTCGTCGCACAGGTAGTCCTGCATCGCGGTGTCGACCAGGCCCGGGGCGAAGGCGTTGATGGCGGTCTCTTCGGGGAATTCGTGCGCGTAGAGCTGCATCATCATGTTCAGCGCGGCCTTGGATAGCGAATAGCCGCTCCAGCCGGCATGCCCGGAGACCGACGCGCCGGAGGAGATCGCGATGATCTGGCCGACGGCCACGCGCTGCTTCAGCAGCGCGTCGAGGATGACCTTGTTGGCGAAGGTGTTCACGTCCATCAGCAGACGCAACTCGTCCATCGGCGCGTCCTGCATGCGCTGCATGTGGCCCAGTAGCCCGGCGTTTAGCACCACCAGATCAACGCGGTCCACGCCGCCCAGCAGCCGCTCCATTGCGGCCCCGGTGGCGTTGAAATCGCCCAGATCCACTTTTTCGTCGCCGCTCACCCCGGCCTCGGGGCAGCCGCGCCGGCTCATGCCGTAGACCTTCGCGCCGCGTTCCAGCAGTGCCCGGGTGAGGCCCAGGCCCAGACCGCTGGAGTTACCGGTGACGAGTGCCGAACCGAAACTGCCGTCCTGCATGCTCTTTCTCCTTGGTTTTGCCGATGGAGGGATTGTCTACCACGAAGCCCACGAAGACACGCAGAAGGGTCAGGTGAAAAGCGTTCTCACCATAGAAGGCACAGAGGACACCACAAGGCCTTCAGGCGGATTCGCGGCGTGCAGCGGTCGGATGCGTTGAGCTATGTGAAACGCATCGGGGGCGGGTTGCCCCGTGGGATCGATGCGATTCGCTGCGCTCATCAGCATCCTGCTCGCTTCAAGGCCGTCCTCGGTTTTCGCCCCGTCCTCTGTGGTGTACACCCAATGCGGTTACCCCGGTGTGCGAGTGTTCCTTCCATTCGCGTTCGAGCTGGGCGGCGGGCATCGGACGGCCGAGCAGGAAGCCCTGGACCTCGTCGCAGCCCATGTCGCGCAGGAAGGCGTGCTGCTGTTCAGTCTCCACGCCCTCGGCCAATACCCGGAGCTTCAAGGTCTTGCCCAGGCCGATGATCGCCCGGGTAATCGCCTCGTCGTCCGGGTCGTTGCCGATGCCCCAGGTGAATTCACGGTCGATCTTGAGCGTGGTCAGCGGCAGCCGCCGCAGGTAGCGCAGGGACGACTGCCCGGTGCCGAAGTCGTCGATCGCCACCGAGACGCCCAGGTGCACCAGACGCTGGAGCATCGCGGCCGCCGCGTCGATATCCTCGACCAGTACGCTCTCGGTGATCTCCACCTCCAGGCGCTCGGGGGCGAGCCCGGCCGCCTGCAGGGTCTCCAGGATGCGCTCGGGCAGTTCGGGGTCGGCGAACTGCCGGGCGGACAGGTTGATGGCCAGGCGCAGCGGTGGCAGGCCCAGGCGATCCCATTCCGCCAGTTGCCGGGTTGCGGTGCGCAGGACCCAGTCGCCGATGGGCACGATCAGCCCGGTCTTCTCGGCCAGCGGGATGAAGTCGCCCGGCGATACCATGCCGCGCTCGGGGTGATGCCAGCGGATCAGGGCCTCGACACCAACGGGGTCGCCGCGATTCAGTCCGATCTGGGGTTGATAATGGAGCTCGAATTCTTGCTGGCGAAGCGCGCCACGCAGTCCCTGTTCCAGCTCCAGCTGTTCGCGCGCCTGGGTGTTCAGCTCCTGGGTATAGAAGCGGCAGGTGTTGCCGCCCGAACCCTTGGCCTCGTGCAGGGCGCTGGTGGCGTGCCGCAGTAGGTCGTCCTTGCCGCGTGCATCCTGCGGGAACAGGCTGATGCCCACGCTGCTGGTGGCGACATGCAGGCCCTTCCCGAGGGCAAACGGTTCCGAGCAGTGATCCAGAATGGTCTGGGCGCGTTCCTGCGCATGGGCGAGGTTCTCGATCTCGGTCAGGATCACGGCGAACTCGTCAGCGGCCAGGCGGGCCAGAGTGTCGCGCGGGCGCAGCAGGTTCTGCATGCGCTGGGCCAGCGCGTTCAACAGGGCGTCCCCGACGTCATGGCCCAGGGTGCTGTTGATGGATGTGAAACGGTCGATGTCCAGCAGCAGTACCGCCAGCGACTCCCCCTGACGCTCGGCCTCGCTCAGGGTGGCCCGCAATCGGCTGCGCAGCCCGGTGCGGTTGGGCAGGCCCGTCAGGGCGTCGAAATTTACGAGCTTGAACAGTGCCTGCTCGGTTTTTGCGCGCTCGGTCAGGTCCTGATGGATGCCGAGGATACGGGCGGGCAAATCCTCGGCGCGCTCGCCCTCGGCCAGCATATAGCGTTCCTCGCCGTTGGGCAGTAGCAGGCGGTGCCGAATCGAGAAACGTTCGGTTTCCCCGTTGGCCAGACGCAGCAGGGCAAAGCCTAGGGCCGCGCGGTCATCCGGATGGGTGGCTTCGACCAGTGCCTCGCGGGTCATGGAGCGGGGCTGCTTGTCATGCCCGAACAGGACGCTGGCACTGGATGACAGCTGGAGCTCGGCGGTCTCCAGTACGAGCTCCCAGTGGCCGATCCGGGCTACACGCTGCGCGGCCACCAGGCGCCGATGACTGTCCTGCAGGGCCTGTTCGGCGCGCATGCGCTCTTGCACCTGACGGGTCAGCAGGTCGATGGCCTCGCGCAGGTGTTCGGCCTGTTCCGGCGTGTCGGCGGGGTGCCCCGGCCGCTGCTCGCGCAGCACCACGAACTGCACGTGTTCATGCGTGTGCTGGCAGGTTCCGATATCGAGCAGGGCCGGCCGCGACTGGCCGTCCTCGCAGAGGAGTTCAACAGGGTCGCGGCGGGGGATCCAGCCATCCGCGCGCGTCGATTCGCGCAGCCGTTCGAGTAGATCGAAGGCCGGATCGCGGGGTGTGATCAGGGCAGCCAGGTCGCGTCCGTCCAGGCTGCAGGCGGTCGTGCCGAACAAGCGTTCCGCCGCCGGGTTGGCGTAGCGCACGTGGCCATCGGCCGTGACGAACAGCACCGCCTCGCTCAGGGCGTTGACCAGATCGATCGGCGCCGGGCTGTGCATGGCTTCCAGGGCGTAGGTCATCCTGACAC
This sequence comes from Thioalkalivibrio versutus, assembly GCF_001999325.1. Classification (GTDB taxonomy): domain Bacteria; phylum Pseudomonadota; class Gammaproteobacteria; order Ectothiorhodospirales; family Ectothiorhodospiraceae; genus Thioalkalivibrio; species Thioalkalivibrio versutus. The sequence goes on along the minus strand of NZ_MVAR01000001.1, from coordinate 19,001 downwards.
TCCACCCTTGGACCCGGTCCCCGCGGCGGCGCCCCAACGATAATCCGCCTCCACCAGGTTGCCGCTGCCGTGATAGCGAACCTGCTCGCAGAGCTGACGCACCAGGTTCAGACCGCGCCCCCATAGGCGCTTGTCGCCACGGCCTTCCAGGGCCTCCTGGATCTGGCGGTGGTCAAAGCCCGGCCCGCTGTCGCGCACCCGGATGCGGATGCAGTGCTGGCCGGCCATGGGCCGGTAGCGCAGGGAGATGCCGATCCGGCCGCGAATGTCGCGCAGCCCCTCGGTCCGCTGCTGGTAGTACTGCTCGAAGCCCTCCACCGTGGCCTTCATGTCGGAGTCCAGGCGCAATACGCCGTGTTCGAAGCCGTTGTTGCAAAGCTCGGCGATCACCGTCTGCAGCGCCTCTGCGTGTCCACCCCCCAGGTTCGGCAGCCATTCCAGCAGCTGGGTTCGGGCGGCACCGACCAGATCAACCTCGGCCAGGCGCTGGTCACTGGCCTCCAGCGACCAGCGCAGGGTGCCCCGGAGCTGGCGATCCTGCGGGTGCTCGCTCTCGGTGACCACGGCGGGAGAGCAGTCGATGGTCACCAGGGTCATGTCGTCGGTGGGTGTCTGATCGCCGCAGTGGGCCTCCAGCGCCTCGCGGATGCGCTCGAAGGCGTCCTCGGCAGATCGGCTCGCCTGGCAGTCCCGAAGGATCGTGTCTTCGCCGAACGCGGTCCCGGCGACATCGGTGGCCTCCAGCACCCCGTCGCTGACCAGCGTGAGCCAGTCGCCCTCGTCGAGGTCGAAGGAACGGGCGCCGGTATCGTGGTCGAGGCGGCCGAGGATGCCCAGGGGCATGGCCTGGGACTGGATGCGCCGTACCCGGTCCTGTTGCGTGTTGCACAGCCAGGCATCGGGCATGCCGCCGTTCCACAGGCGGACCCGGCGGCCGTCCGCGGAAAACGTGGCGAGCAGCGCGCCCATGAACATCGCGGCTGGCAGGAAGTCGTACAGGACGTGGTTCAGCTCGTGCAGCAGTTCCTGGTCGTCCACGCCCTCCTGGGTCAGGGTGTGAAAGGTCTCGCTGACCGGATACGTCCCGATCGCGGCAGTCAGGCCGTGGCCGGTGAAGTCCCCGACCAGCACGCGCAGGGCTCCGTCGGGGGTGTACCCGGAGAGCACGACGTCGCCGCTGAAGGTGGAGGCCGCGTAGCGGTGCAGCCGCAACCGATCCAGGCCGCGATTGCGGCGGGTGATGGCGCGCGAGAACAGGCCTTCGGCGGTCTCTTCTTCCCAGGCCTGGCGAGCCTGGGCGCGCAGCAGGGCCTCATTGCGGCTTTGCAGCCCCGTGTGCAGGTCGCGCAGGCGCTCCATCGCATGGATCTTGGCCTTGAGGACCGCGAGATTCAGCGGCTTGCTGAGGAAATCATCCCCGCCCGACTCGATGCCGCGCAGCAGGGCATTCTCATCGTCCAGGGCGGTCAGGAAGATCACCGGGACGAAGTGGTGGCCCATCTCGGCCTTGATGCGGGAGGTGGCCTGGTAGCCGTCCAACTCCGGCATCATCACGTCCATCAGGATCAGGTCCGGCACTTGCTCGCGGCAGGCCTCCACGGCCGCAAGACCGTTGTTGGCCTCGCGGATTCGGTATCCGGCGCCCATCAGCATCATTCGCAGCAGGCGGCGGTTGTGCGGGTCGTCGTCGACCACCAGCACCAGTCCCTCGCCGGAGATCAGATCGCCCGGCGAGGATTCGTTGCTGGTCGGGATGTCGGTCTGTTCGTCCACGACCCTGCTACTGAATGCGGAACAGGCGGCCGAAATTGGCGATATCCAGCACCTTGCGTACGCCCTGGGAGGCCCCGGCGACGGTGATATCGGAGAACTCGCCTCCGGCGTGTTCGCGCAGCAGGAGCAGCATGCCCAGCGCGGAGCTGTCCATGTATTCGGTCTGCGAGAGGTCCACGGTGTAACGCACACCAGTCCCGGCGGTGTCGCGGTAGGCGGCGCGGAAGTCCTGGTGCTGTTCGAAGTCGAAGCGACCCTTGACCCGGATGCGGACTTCCTTGCCGTCGTCGGAGGTGTGTTGCTCGATACTCATATGCGATTCCTGGCGCTTTGGGGGCTTCGTGCCCGGTGAAGTAGGCGCTGAACAAAGCCACCCTGGCTTGTTCGGCGCAAGCGACGCTGCAAACCCGAGTCGCAGCTTGCGGCGGAATCAACCGTGTGGTCCGGTCGATTCCGGTGGCACATCCGACGTGCCGCGGGGAGGCGCGAATGAAGCTGCGCTTCCCCGGCGGCTGATGGCCGGCGTGATGCCGGAAGGGCGACGTCGGCGGGGTGTTGGATGGCAAGACTTCAGAACAATTCCACGTCGCCGGTGGCCATGTTTTGCTGGTCCACCGCGCGGTGGTAGTTCTCCTGGCGCCGGTCGCGCCACTCGCGCACGCGCTGCGCCATGGCCCGGGCGTCTTCGGTCGAGCGGGCCTCGTGCAGGATACCCTGCAGTTCCTGCAGGTGGGTAACCGCCTCTTCGGCGGTGACCAGCGACTGTCGGGCAATGTCCTCGAATTGCAGTGAGCGCACGGCGATGGAAACCGCCTGATTCATGCGCTCACTCAACTCTGCCTCCTCGCGGATACGCTCGTCCAGTTCGTCGGTGGCGCGCCTGGCATATTCGAACAGGTGAGTAATGCGCTCTTTTTCGCCCATGCTTTCGTTCATGTCGCGCGAGGCCATGTCGTGTACCGTGCCATGCACCTTGCTGATCGACTCGCGGGCCTGGTCGATTTGTTTGCGGATGTCGTCATGGAAGGTTGCCGAACGCTGCGACAGCGAGCGTACCTCGTCGGCAACTACCGAGAAGCCGCGTCCGGCCTCGCCGGCGCGGGCGGCCTCGATGCTGGCGTTCAGCGCCAGCAGGTTGGTCTGCCCGGCGATCGCGCCGGCACTGTCCAGCAGCTTGAACACCCCGTCCATGTGCTGGCTCATGTCTTCCATGTGGTGGGCGCTCTCGACGCTCTGGCGACTGATCTGGACCAGGGTGTCGATGAACATCTGCAGGGTCTCGTCGGACTTGCGGGTCAGCTCAGTGATGACCTCGGCATGGGTCATGCCCTCGTCGTCACCGTCCTGGGCGACCTCGCTGGTCATCAGTTCCATCTGGCGTCCGGCGATCTGGTGCATCTCGTTGAAGCTGGAACCCAGTTCCTTCACCGCCTCGGCGATCAGCCCGCGTTGGCGGCCGATCTCGGCCGACAGCTGCCCCAGTTCGAAATCCATCGCCTGATCCAGTTCGTCGGAGAGTTCGCTCCCGCCGGTGGGCTGGCCCGGGGAGGCGCGCTCATCGGACACGGTGTCAGCGGTTGTCGGCCCGCGCTGCTGGATGCCCAGGGCCAGAACCGCCGCCAGCCCGGCCAGGGTCGTGGCGGCCAGTGCCTGCCACCAGGCGGCGTAGAAGCCGGCGATGATGGCCGCGAGCAGGAGCAGGGCGGTCAGTGCCAGCGCCAGGCCTTTCTGGGCCGAATCACGGGTGAGCCATTGCATGCGGTCGTCCATTCACATTGCTCCTATTGGCCGGATGCGGCGGCGTTGCGGTGGTCACGGATCAGGGACGCGGCGATGCCCCCCAGCGGCAGTACCTGCACCGCGGCGTCCAGTTTGACCGCTTCGCCAGGCATGCCCCAGACCAGGCTGGTGCTCTCGTTCTGGGCGATAGTGTGGGCGCCGGCGTCGCGCAGCGCTCGCAGACCGCGGGCGCCATCGTCGCCCATGCCCGTCAGCAGGGCGGCGACGACGTTGGCCCCCGCCTGCTCGGCGGCGGAGTTGAACAGCACGTCGACGCTGGGGCGGTGGCGGTTCACCGGCCCGCCCTGGTCGAGGCGGCAAATGTAGCGGGCGCCGTCGCGCGCCAGGCGCAGGTGGTAGTCGCTGCCTGGGGCCACATAGGCGTGCCCGGGCATCACGATATCGCCGTCCTCGGCCTCTTTCACGCTGAGTGCGGTGTTGCGGTCCATGCGTTCGGCAAAGGCGCGGCTGAACCCGGCCGGGATGTGCTGGGTGATGAGGATGCCCGGGGCGTCCGGCGGCAGCGCGACCAGCACCTCGCGCAGGGCCTCGGTGCCACCGGTAGAGGCGCCCAGGACGATGACCCGGTCGGTGGTTCGGAAACGTCCGCTGCCCGCGCTGGCCAGCCGCTGCGGTGCCGTGGCGGGTGTGGCGCTGCGTGCCTGCAGACGGACGCGCGCGGCCGTGCGGACCTTGTCGATCAGCACGTCGGCGTAGTCCTGCAGGGCATGGGAGACATCCACCTTGGGCTTGGTGACAAAATCCACTGCGCCGACCTCCAGCGCCTCCAGGGTCACGTCGGCCCCCTCCTCGGTCAGTGACGAGACCATCACAACCGGCATCGGGCGCAGCCGCATCAGATTGCGCAGGAAGGTGATGCCGTCCATCTTCGGCATCTCCACATCCAGGGTCAGCACGTCCGGTTCGTGTTGCTTGATCTTGGTGCGAGCGTCGAAGGGGTCGGCGGCGGCAGCCACGACCTCGATGTCCGGCGCCTGGGACAGGATTTCCGTAAGCAGCTTGCGGATCAGGGCCGAGTCGTCGACGACCAGGACGCGAATGGGCTTGGAGGTGGCAGACATCTAGAAGAGCTCCACGTCGCCCTGCAGGGGTTCGTCCTGCAGTCGGCGGCGGTAGTCCTGCTCGCGTTCGAGCAGGGTGTTGTTGTGCAGGGACACGAGCTTCTTGACCCGTGCCCGCCCGGTGGCGGGGAAGAACACGACCTTGCGCGGCCAGCGCCCGCCCACGTCTTCCGCCACCAGTTCCAGGTTCTCGTCCTGCAGGAACCGGCGCATGAAGGCGATGTTGCCCGCGCCGACATCGCTCATTCCGGCCATCACGCGGCCACCACCAAACATCTTGATGCGCAGATCCTCGCGCCGGGCTCCCAGCTTTAGCAGTTCGTTGACCAGGAATTCCATCGCATGGGTGCCGTAGCGGGTGGCGTTGGAGACGGCCGGCCCCCAGCCGCTGTTGCGGTCGCCATCCGGCAGCATGAAATGGTTCATGCCTCCGACCCCGGCTTCGGGTGACCATACGCAGGCGGAGACGCAGGAGCCGAGTACCGTCGTGATCAGCTCCGAACGCGATACCGTGACATAGCATTCGCCTGGCAGCAGCTTCGCCGCCGGGCAGGCATGCGCCCGATCCCAGTAACGATTGATGTGCGCGAAGGCGCCATCGTGCAGCTGCGGCAGGGTGGGCATCAGCGGGCCCGCCGGTACAGCGTCTGTTCCAGCAGCCGGAAGTCATCAGTCACGCGGAACAGGGACTCTGAGTGACCGATAAAAAGATAGCCCTCCGGGCGTAGCAGTTGGGCAAAGCGCTCCACCAACTGCTTCTGGGTTGGCTTGTCGAAGTAAATCAGCGTGTTGCGGCAGAAGATTACGTCCAGCGGGCCCTTCATCGGCCACGGATCGAACAGGTTCAGTTGGCGGAAGTGCACCATGGCGCGCAGTTCGTCGCGGATCTTCACCCGGTCCTCGTTGGCCCCCTTGCCGCGCAACAGCCAGCGTTGCTGGCGTGCGCCCGGGATGCCGGTGACGCGCTTCGCGTCATAGACCCCGGCGTCGGCATGCTCGACCACGCGCGAGTCGATATCGGTGGCCAGGATGCGTACCTCATCCGGCGAGGGCAGGGCCTCGGCCAGGGTCATGGCGATGGAGTAGGGCTCCTCGCCGGTGGAGCACCCCGCCGACCAGACCTTCAGCGGGCCGTTCGGGTTGAGCCGTCGGATCTCCTGCAGCACTGGGCCACCCAGCATCTCGAAGTGATGCGGTTCGCGGAAGAACGCGGTCAGGTTGGTGGTCAGCGCATTGATGAACTCCTCAATTTCGCCCTCGTCATCCCCTTCGACTCGGTCCAGATAGGTGTCGAAGGCATCCAGCCCGAGCACGCGCAGCCGCCGCGAGAGCCGGCTGAATACCAGCTCCTTCTTGCTCTCGTTGAGCATGATTCCGGTGCGTTCCTGCGTTAGGCGGACAACGCGCCGGAAGTCGCGTTCGCTCAGGCGGTCGGAGGCGGCCAATCAGTGTCTCCCTGAGATGGATTGATTGCGGGGCCTTAGAATTCTTCCCATTCTTCGGTCGCCGCCTGGCGCGAGGGAGCCGGGGTCGGCCGTTTGGCCGATCCGCCTTCGTGGTTGCCGCCGGCGGAGGCCGGGCGCTTCAGTCCGGGCGTGCCACTAGCCGCCCTGCCGGTGGCTGGTCGTGCAGTCGACTGCGGCATGGCCTGGCGGGCCTTCGGTGCCTCAACGCCCTTGAAGAAGCCCATCAGGTCCAGCAGCTCGCGTGACTGGTCGTCCAGCGACTCGCTGGCGGCTGCGGCTTCTTCGACCAGCGCGGCGTTCTGCTGGGTAACCTCGTCGAGCTGGGTCACAGCCTTGTTGATCTCGTCGAGGCCGGTGGATTGCTCCTCGCTGGCGGCGGCGATCTCGGCAATGATGTCGGAGACCTTCTTCACCGAGTCGACGATCTCCTCCAGCGCCTTGCCGGAGTTGTCGACCAGCTTGCTGCCCTCGCCAATGCGCTCTACCGAGTCGTTGATCAGGGTCTTGATCTCCTTCGCGGCCTGGGCACTGCGCTGTGCCAGGTTGCGCACCTCGGTGGCGACCACGGCAAAGCCACGCCCCTGCTCGCCAGCGCGGGCGGCTTCCACTGCCGCGTTGAGCGCCAGCAGGTTGGTCTGGAACGCGATCTCGTCGATCACGCCGATGATGTCGGCGATCTTCTTTGACGACTGGTTGATCTCGCCCATCGCCGAGACCGTCTTCTCGACGATCTGGCCGCCTTCCTGCGCCTTGTCGCGCGCGGCACTGGCGAGCTGGTTGGCCTGGCGGGCATTGTCGGCGTTGGATTTGACCGTGGAGGTCATCTCCTCCATCGACGAGGCCGTCTCCTCCAACGAGGAGGCCTGCTCTTCCGTGCGCTGGGACAGGTCGGTGTTGCCCTGGGCGATCTCGGCCGAGGCCGAGCGCACGTTGCCGGCGCCCTCGAGGATCTGCCCAACCAGGTTGTCGAGGTTCTCGAGCGAGGTGTGGATGGCGTCGCGGAATTTCCCGAACTCTCCCTGGAAGTCGCCTTCCATACGCACGGCCAGATCGCCCTCGGACATCGCTTGCATGACCCGGGAGCCCTCGCGCAGCGGCGGGACCACCGCGTCCAACAGTTCGTTGACACCCTCGGCAATATTGCGCGCAAAGCCCTGGTAGTCCTCCGGCAGCAGGCGTTCGCCGAGGTTGCCGGCAGCCGCGTCCTTGATCAGGGCGTCAATGGCATCCTCGGCCCGACGCATCTCGGTGGTGTCACGCCATTCGACCATGTTACCGGCGTAGTTCCCGTCGGCATCGATAATGGCGGTCGCGTTTAGGTTGAAATACAGGTCCGCGACCTGAATGTTTGCCTCGAAGGGCAGACGCGCGGGGTTCTGGAGGATCGCACGCTGGTGCGTCGGGTCCTTGTGGAACTGGTCGATCGACTGCCCCACCAGGTTGTCCGGATCGAAGTTCGGGAACTCCCGGCGCAAGACATCGCTACGGCTGCGAAGCAGGCTCACCACGGAAGGGTTGGCATAGACGATATTCATGTCCGGATCGCACATCATCAGCGCGGTTTGCGAACCCTCGACCGCGGCGCGCATTCGCGTGCGTTCTTGCTCCACGCGTTCCTGTTCGGTGATGTCCTGCCACTCGACCATGTTGCCCAGGTAGTTGCCGGCGTCATCCAGCACCGCTGTCGCGTTTAGACGAAATTTGAGGTCGGCGACCTGGATCCGGGCCTCGAAGGGCAGGTTTTTGGGGTTCTGAAGGATTGCGCGCTGGTGCGTCGGGTCCTTGTGGAACTGGTCGATCGACTGACCCACCAGGTTGTCCGGATCAAAGCCCGGGAACTCCCGGCGCAGGGTGTCGCGCCGGTTGCGCAGAAGTTCGACCACGGCCGGATTGGCGTAGACAATGTTCATCTCGCTGTCGCACATCATCAGCGCGGTCCGCGCACCTTGCACGGCGGCACGCATGAAGAGGCTGTTCTGGTCACTGCCGGTGTCGGTTTGCGGAATGGCGGCCATCGGGGTGTCCTCGCTTTGCTTGTTCGTCTGGCGCGATGCCGGGGTGCGGCGACGCGCGGGTTTGTTCGTTTTCTTGGAAGTGTCGGTTTGCGGGCCGGATAGGGGCTCGGGCGTGGCCGTAGCCGTAGCGGTCGGCCGGGTCGCGCCCGAGACCTCGTCGCCGCTCGCCTCGCCGGCCGCGCTGGATTCGTCCAGCCAGCCCAGCGGGTCATTGCCCAGCTTGTTGCGTTTGCGTGTCGTCATGGCCCGTTCTCCCTGGCTCGAGGCTCAGGCGTGTGCCGCCGTCGGGCGGGTGGTTGTTAGTGCCCCGGCCGCGACCAGGTCGGCGGCCAGTTGCTGAAAGTCCTCGGCCGCACGGTGACGCGGCTGGTACTCGAATATCGTCTGCCCGAAGCTCGGGCTTTCGGCCAGCACCACCGTCTCGCGGATGGTGGTCGGCAGGAGCGCATCGGCGAAGTGCTCGCGGATGCGTTCGCGTACCTCGCGGGCATGCCGGCGCTGCTCGACAAAGCGCGACAGCACAATCCACTTCTTGCGGGTCGAGCCCAGGCGCGCCTCGACGCCCTGGAGGATGCGCATCAGCCGCGAAAGTCCATTCAGGGCCAGAAAGTCACCGGCCACCGGGATCAGCATCTCCTCGGCCGCGATGATCGCGTTCATGCCCAACAGGCCGGCGGAGGGCGGGCAGTCGATTAGAACGAAATCGAATGGCTGCTCCAGCGCGTCCAGGGCCTTCTTCAGGCGCCAGCCGCGTTCGGCGCCGCCCTGGTTCAGGTTCTCGACCTCCTGCAGCTGGTCCCCGGCAGCGACGATCTGCAGCCCGTTGCCGGCCTCGCTGAACGCATCCTGCAGCCGCGCCCCACCCTGCAGTACGCGGTCCAGACCGGCGGGGTCTTCCAGCCCGAAGGCCATGCTGAGATGACCTTGCGGGTCGGCGTCGATGGCGAGCACCCGGTATCCCCGCAGGGCCAGGGCATGCGACAGGTTCAGGGTTACGGTCGTCTTTCCGACCCCGCCTTTCTGGTTGATCACCGCGATGGTTCGCATGGTTCGTGTGCGAGGTCGGGCTTACGCCGTCGCCTCGGCCTCGATGGCATCCGCGCTGGCAATCAGCCCCGGGCCCAGCAGGGTGTCGATGTCCAGCACCAGGATCATCTGCTCCTCGACGGTTGCCAGGCCGCGCACGAAGTTGACCCCGATGCGGGTCCCGAAGTCGGGTGCCGGTTGCAGGTTGTCCGCACCAATGCTGTAGACCTCGGAGACCGCATCCACGACCACGCCCATTACTCGTTCGCGTTCCTCACCCACCACGCGCAGCATGATCACCACCGTGGTCGGGCCGTAGTCCATCGGCTCCATGCCGAAGCGCAGGCGCATGTCGATGATCGGCACGATCATGCCGCGTACGTTGATCACGCCGCGGATGTAGTCCGGGGTGTTGGGCAGGGGGGTGGGGCGTTCCCAGCCCTTGATCTCCTGCACCCGCAGGATGTCCACGCCGTATTCTTCCTCCGCGAGGATGAAGGTGAGGTACTGGTCCTCGCCGGCGGTGGCCGGGTCGTGGATCGATTGGGTTGCGTCGTTCGCCATTGCGTTCGGCTCCTTGATGATCAGGCTGCGCGGGTATCGCGCCCGCTAGCCATGCGCGCGATCCCGGCGATATCCAGGATCAGGGCCACCTGGCCGTCCCCGAGGATGGTCGCGCCGGCGGTGCCGGGGACCTTGCGGAAATTGGTTTCCAGCGTCTTGATGACGACCTGTTGCTGACCGAGCAGGTCATCGACCCGCAGCGCCACACGCTGGTCGTCGGCCTCGGCCACCACCAGCAGGGCGCGTTCCGGCAGCGGGCTGGGTTCGGTGCGGCCGAACAGGGCCGCGAGGTCGACGATCGGGATGTATTCGTCCCGCAGGCGGTATAGCGGCAGCTTGCCGAAGGCCTGTTTCACGCTCTCTGGCAGTGTCTGCAGCGACTCGACGATCGCGATCAGCGGGATTACGAAGGTCTCGTCGCCGATCTTCAGCAACTGGCCATCCATGATCGACAGCGTCAGCGGCAGGCGGATGGTCAGGCGCGAGCCCTTGCCGGGTTCCGACTCCAGCTCGACATTGCCACCCAGGCCACGGATGTTCTTCTTGACCACATCCATGCCGACGCCGCGACCGGACAGGTCGCTGACCTGGTCCGCCGTGGACAGACCGGGCTCGAAGACCAGCTGCAGGATCTCGTGGCGATCCAGGTGCTGGTTGGGCCCGACGAGCCCGGCATCGCGGGCCTTGGCCAGGATGCGGTCGGCATCCATGCCCTTGCCGTCGTCGCGGATCTCGATGACCACGTTACCGCCGCGGTGGAAGGCCTCCAGGGTGACCTGGCCGGTCTCCGGCTTGCCGGCCGCCGCGCGTTCGTCGGGCATTTCAATGCCGTGGTCCACGGCGTTGCGCACCAAGTGCACCAGCGGGTCGCCCAGGTGCTCCATCACGGTCTTGTCGACCTCGGTGTATTCGCCCTTCAGGGTCAGCTCGATTTGCTTGCCCAGCTGCCCGGAGATGTCGTGCACCAGGCGCGGGAAGCGGTTGAATACCTGCGCGATCGGCACCATGCGGATGCTCATCACGCTTTCCTGCAGCTCGCGGGTATTGCGTTCCAGCTCGCCGAGACCGGTGCGCAGGCGCTCGATCTGCGCCTCGATCTTTGACGGGTCCTCCTCGAGCTGATCACTGATATCGGTCAACATCGACTGGGTGATCACCAGTTCGCCCACCATGTCGATCAGGGCGTCGATCTTGCCGGCGTTCACCCGCATGGAGCTGGATTCCGCCCCACGGTTACCGCTGCCGCCGCGTGCAGCGGGGGCCTCCGGCGGACGGGGGGTGGTCGCGCCCATTTCTGCCGGCTCCGGTGTCAGTGGGGGCGCTTCAGTGGTCGGCTCGCTGACCGCGTCGAGGGGTTCGATCAGGAGATCGCTCTCGTCCTCGACCCACTCGAAGACCTCCTGGACCTGATCGCGGGTGGCATCGCCTTCCAGCTCCAGGGTCCAGGCGAGGTGGCAGTCCTCCGGATCGAAGGCATCCGCGTTGTCCGGCAGGCGATCGGTCTCGCAGTGCACGCTGAGCGTGCCGAGTTCCTCCAGCACCTCGAACATCCGCAGGGGGTCGTTGCCGGTGCGCATCAGGTCCGCGTAGGGCTGGAAATGGATCCGCCAGCCACGCGGGCCAGTACGGTTCCCGTCGGCGGGGGCATCCGCGCCGCCAGAGTCCGCGACCCCATGGTTGTCCGCCGGCCTGCCCGTGGGTGCGGCATCCCCCAGGTGGGCCTCGATCAGGGTGCGCACCTCGGCCACCTCGGCGGCATCGGCCTCGCCGCCATCGCGGGCGGCATGCAACTGCGCGCGCAACGTATCCACTGCGCGCAGGAGGAGGTTCACCGTCTCCGGGGCCGCCTCCTGCTCGCCGTTGCGCATACGGTCCAGCAGGGTCTCCACACCATGGGTGAACCCGGAGATCGCGCCGAACCCGAAGGTCCCGGCTCCGCCCTTGATCGAGTGGGCGCAGCGGAAGATCGTGTTCAGCGTCTCCGGGTCGCCGCCGTCCAGCGCCAGGAGTTCGGTCTCCATGCGCTCCAGCCCCTCGAAGCTCTCCTCGAGAAAGGCATCGATGAACTGGGCCATGTCGATCGACATGATTAGCGCAGCACCCGGTTGACGGTGTTCATCAGCTGATCGGGGTCAAACGGCTTCACCAGCCAGCCGGTCGCGCCGGCGGCCTTGCCTTCCTGCTTCTTCTCCGGCCCGGCCTCGGTGGTCAGCACCAGGATGGGGGTGAACTTGTAGCCGCCCAGCTTGCGCAGCTCGCGGGTCAGTTGCAGGCCATCCATGGCCGGCATGTTCACGTCGGTGATCACCAGATCCGCCTTGGCACCCTGGGCCTTGCTCAGGCCATCCTTGCCGTCACGGCCCTCGACGACCTCGTGCCCCGCCTGTTTGAGGGTGAATGCCACCATCTGGCGCATCGAGGCGGAATCGTCCACCACCAGAACCTTAGCCATTCATGTCTCCTGAATCCTTGTCGTCGTGTTGTGCGGCGCTCGATCCAAACCCGTCGTCGGGTACGCCCAGGGCCTGCAGGGCCTGGGCCAGCACCGCGCTGGTCCGGGTTAGCGAACAACCTTGCGCATTGCGGGCGGCCGAATGGCGGGCCATCAGCAGGACCTGCACGCCGGCGGCATCCACATCCGTCACGGCCGCCGAATCCAGCTGCAGGTCTTCGCCGACATCCAGTGCCGCGCGCAGTACTTGCCAGCATTCGGCTGCGGTATCGATGCGCAGGCGTTTCGGCAACGCAATGGGGGTCATCTGCAGTACCCTTTTATGAACTCGGTCACACTGTACAGGTGTTGTACAGTATTGTTCCAGTTCTTTGTAAAAATCTTGTACGGCTGGAAGCATTAAACCTTGAGACAAGTTTCACCCCGGCCGCCCGATCAATGGCTGGATCTTCGGCCCGGCAGCGTGAGGAGATGGCCGCTTTCATCCCCGGAAACTCGTTCGTTCATGCGTGATCTGATCCCAGGGAGCCACTGACATGGAGGCCCGTACGCTCTACCGGTTGTCTGCCGATAATGCAGGCTGGCAGGCGGCTGCGAACTGGCTGCGGGCTGCTGCGGCGCAGGGGCCGGTGCTGTGGGTGGGGCGTTCGCCGCCCGGCGGGGTGCCGCATGTGGCGCCGGCGCAGGCTGGGCATTGGCTGGGGCACGAGGTACAGGCCCTGGTATTCGAGGCCCGGCAACCGCTCGCGGTGGATGCCCTGGTCACGGTCGCAGGCCTGCTGCTCGGCGGTGGCACCCTGGTGATCCTCGACGGCACCGGCGGAGACGGGGCGTTTGCCCGCCGCTGGCAGGCGGCACTGGCCGAGCCGTGGGTGCGGACCGTGGAGCCGCCGTCGGCGGATCGACTGCCCGGAATCATGCCGAGGGCGGCGGGCCCGTTTGCGTGGACGCCGGATCAGGCCGTCGCGCTGGGGCATTTGGCGGGACTCGCGCCGGGCGAATGTGTGGCGTTGACCGCCCCGCGTGGCCGCGGCAAGTCGACCCTGCTGGGCGAGTTCCTGGGCGCGGCACTGCAGCGCGGCGAATCCACGATCACGCTGACGGCGCCGGGACCACGGGCCGTGGACGCATTGCTGGCGCGCGCCCGACATTGGACGCACGCGCCGGAATGGCACTACCGGGCCCCGGACGTTTTGCTGGAACACGCGGAACCGCTGGATACCTTGATCATCGACGAGGCCGCGAGCATGCCGGTCGAGCGCCTGCTCCAGTTGGCCCGGCTGGCACGGCGCCTGGTGCTGGCGACCACGACCGGCGGCTTCGAGGGGAGTGGACAGGGCTTTCGGCTGCGTGCGCTGCCGGCCCTGGAGGGGGCGGGCTTTTGCGTGCGGCTACAGACCCTGGATACACCGGTCCGCTGGGCCCGGGGCGATCCGCTCGAGGACTGGATGAATCGGCTGTTCCTGCTGGAGGCGGCGAGTCGCCCCCCGGTCTCCCAGGCCGTGCGGCTGCGCTGGAGCACGGGCACGGCGCTCGCGGACACGCCGCAAACCCTGGAGGCAGTAATGGGCCTGCTGGCAGATGCCCATTACCGCACACGGCCCTCCGATCTGGCGCGCTGGCTGGATGATGCGGGTGTTCACCTGTTGCTGCTGGAAGGGGCGGCGGATGGCGCCCTGTTCGGGGTGGTTCTGATCCAGGAAGAGGGCGAACTGGAACGCGGGATAGCCGAAGCGGTTTGGTCGGGCGAACGGCGCCCGCAGGGGCATTTCCTGCCGTGCACCGTTGCGGCCCGGGGTGACTTCGACCTGGCGGGGGAGGGCGCGTGGCGCATTCAGCGCATTGCGGTGCATCCGCATTGGCAGGGGCTGGGCCTGGGGAGTCGTCTGTTGCGTGCGGTCGCGGACCGGGCTGGTGCCAAGGGGGTGGCGCTGATTGGCGCGAGTTTCGGGCTGCAACCTGTGTTGCTGCACCTTTGGCTGCGCGCGGGTTATGGCCTGGTGCGAGTCGGCATCCAGCCGGATGCGGCCAGTGGCCAGGTGAGCGGCGTGGTCCTGCGTGCGACCGCGCCCCGATTGCAGCCCCGGCTGCAACAAGCATTGGCGGCCTTTCGGCGCGACTGGCCGGCCTGGCATCCACGGTTCCTGCCGGACACGACCGCGGCCATGGTGAGCGAAGTCCTTGGGGATCAGGATGCGGAGGGAGATTGTCCCTTGCCGCCGGTTGACCCGGTGGCGGATCTGAAGGAGGTCCGAGCCTTTTCCCAGCGGGCGCGGCCCCTGGAGTGGGCGCTTCCCGCGTTGCTGCGGCAGTTGGCGGTGGCGCCGCCGGACGAGCCGGAAGGTCAGCTGCTCGAGGCGAGCCTGGCGCAGCCCATCGACTGGGACCGACTGGCACGCGAGCTGGAGGTTTCCGGGCGGCGCGGCGTCACCCGAAGGTTGCGTCGCGCCGCCCGGAACTGGCTGGAGGCCCGGAGCCTGTAACCCGCCCGGTCAGAGCCGGAACTGGGCCAGTGCCTGCTGGATCTCCTTCTCTACCTGCTTGAGCTCGTCGGAGGCGGCGCTGACGCGGTCGGCGGTATTCGCCGACTGATCCGCCTCGTCGGAGATCTGCACGATGTTGCGGTTGATGTCCTCGACTACCGTGCTCTGTTCGCGCGAGGCGACCGCGATCTGCTCGGTCATCTCCACGATCGTGGTCACCGACTGGCGGATCTGTTGCAGGGCACCGTTCACCTCGGAGGTGTGCTCCATGGTGGCCTCGGCCTCTTCCTGGCCGTGCTGCATGGCCTTCACCGCGCTGGTGGTGGCGGACTGCAGGCGCGCGATCATGGTCTCGATCTCGTCGGTGGATTCCTGCGTACGGGTCGCCAGCTTGCGTACCTCGTCGGCCACCACCGCGAAGCCGCGGCCGTGTTCACCGGCGCGGGCGGCCTCGATGGCCGCGTTCAGGGCCAGCAGGTTGGTCTGTTCGGCCACGCCGCGGATCACCTCGAGGATGGTCCCGATCTGTTTCGAGTCCTCGCCCAGCTTGGCCACGGTGTCGGCCGCCTGTTCGACCGTCCCGAGCAGCGAGGCCATGGACTCGATGTTCTTGCTCATCACCTCGGAGCCGTTGTTCACTGCATTCCCGGCCTCCTGGCCCGCCTGGGAGGTCGCATCGGTGTTGCGGGCGATCTCCTCGGCGCTGCTTTGCAGTTCGTTGATCGCGGTGGCGACGCGGTCGGTCTCGTCGCGCTGGCGCGAGACGGCCTCGCGGGCCTGGTAGGCCTCCTGGTTCAGGTTCTCGGTGGCGCGATTCAGCGTCTCGGTGCCGCCGCGGGCATTGCCGATGGCCTGGGCGATCTTGTCGGTGAAGCGGTTGAAGGCCCGGCCCAGCTGTGCGGTTTCGATCAGGCCGTTCTCGTCCAGGCGGCGGCTCAGGTCGCCGTCGCCGTCCGCGATCTCCTCGAGTGCCGCGGTCGAGTGGGCCAGGGCGCGCCGGACCACCAGGATGATGAACACCGCGCCGGCCAAGCCCAGAATCACGCCAATCAGGGCCAGTACGCCCTGGGTGGTCTGGGTCGCGCGCATGTCGGCGGTCAGGGCGGCGGCGCTGCGCTCGGCGCGATTGGTAATCCGCTCGCTGAGTCCCTGCAGGTGGTCACGCGCCTCGATTAGCACGGGCCCGATCTCGGTACGGATCAGGTAGGCGTCTTGCAGCGCCTGTTCGCTGCCGTGGATCTCGATCAGGTCATCCAGCGCCGTGTTCTGGGTGTCCAGCGCCCCCTGAAAGTCCTCCAGCGCGATCTGCTGTTCGAAGTCCAGCTCGTCGAACTGGTCCATCAGCTGTGCGGTGATGTCGTTGGTGCGAGTCGCGAACAGTCGGACATTCTCGCGGAAGGCATCGTCACGGAAGGCGATAAAACCGCGCAGGTTCGAGGTGACCTGCACCACCGACATGCGCAGGTCATGCAGGGTGTCGAGACGATCCCAGGACCGCTGGAAGCGCGGGAGGCCCATCTCGGCGCTGATCATCATGTTGGTCTGCTGGGTCATCTCGCGGCTGGCAGGGTTGGCCCGGGCATTGGCGATTCCCAGCGCCGGCATGTTTTCGGCGGCGTTTTCGGCAACCTCGATCAGTCGGTCCTCGAAGCTGGCGAACTGGTTGACCAGGCGGCGGACCTCGGTTGCGCTGGCGGACAGTTCCTCGTCGGCAGCGATCACCGGGTTGTCGTTCAGGGCGCGGGTTGCGCCATCGAGGTCACGCATCGCGTTTTGCCACGCGTCGCGGTGGGACTGCTCCTCGCTCATCAGGTAGAACCCGAGAAACGCAGCGCTCTCCTGCAGCAATTGCTCGACGTCATTGACCCGGGCTACCGCCGGGTAGTCGGCCTGGGTGAGCTGTTCAACCCCTTGGCTGCCCGTACTCATCGCGCGCAGGGCCAGCAGGGAGTTGATGATCAGGATGGCGACCACCAGGCCAAAGCCGGCAATCAGTAGCCCCCGAATGGAGAGTTTGTCCAGCATGCGATGACTCCTTCTGGGCGCCTTGTGTCCGGCGCTTCACGAACCGGCCGCGGCCATTACGACCGCGGACTCGAAAGGTGGTGATTCAACCCCTGTTACGGCCGGCCGCGCTCAGAGTTGAGCCGGTTATTCAGGGAGTCGCCGGAGGATAGACGTGCCGGGGCTTAGTCGGATTCCAGCTGTTCCCAGCGCTCGTAGCAGAGGGCCAGTTCTGACTCGACGGCTTCGAGCCGCGCCTGCAGTTCGCGCATGCGGTCACCGTCGCGCAGGGCATCCGGCTCGGTCATGGCCGTGGTCAGGCTTTGCTGTTCCTGTTCCAGGGCCTCGATCTGTGCCGGCAGGGCCTCCAGTTCGCGCGCGGTCTTGTAGGACCGTTTGCGTGGGGTCGTCGGTGCCGGCTCGGGTGCGGGCGCCGCGGGTTTCGCCGCGGGCTCGGCCTTCGCGGTCGCTCCGGACTCGCCCTCCAGCAGGCGCCGGGTGACCCGTTCGGGCAGGTCGGACCAGCCGCCGACGAACTCCTCGACCGCGCCATCGCCCGGCAGGACCAGGGTGGAGGTCGCGACGTTGTCGAGGAAAGAGCGGTCGTGACTGACCACGATAACGGTGCCGGTGTACTCGATCAGCAGCTGCTCCAGCAGCTCCAGCGTCTCCACGTCCAGGTCGTTGGTCGGCTCGTCGAGCACCAGCAGGTTCGCCGGGCGCAGGAACAGCTTCGCCAGCAGCAGGCGGTTGCGCTCGCCCCCGGACAGCGCCGATACCGGCTGGCGGGCACGCGCGGGCGGGAACAGGAAGTCTTCCAGATAGGACAGGATGTGGCGGCTCTCGCCGTTGACCATGACCCGGTCGCGGCCCTCGCCGACCGCATCCTGAACCGTGGTCGCCTCGTCCAGACGGGCACGGGCCTGATCGAAGTAGGCGATCTCCAGCTGGGTGCCCAGCTTGACGCTGCCTGCGAGCGGCTCCATCTGGCCCAGGAGTCCGCGCAGCAGGGTGGTCTTGCCGGCCCCGTTGGGTCCGACGATGCCCAGGGCATCCCCGCGCTGCAGCAGCAGGTTCACGTCGCGCACGATGGGCGTGTCGTAGCCGAAATCGGCGTGTTCCGCCTCGATCACCAGGCGTCCGGAGCGCTGCTCCGGACTCAGCTTCATCTTTACCTGGCCGCCGCGTTCACGGCGTTCGGCACGCTTGCGACGCAATGCCTGGAGTGCCCGCACGCGGCCTTCGTTGCGGGTGCGTCGCGCCTTGATGCCCTGGCGCACCCAGACCTCCTCCTGGGCCAGCTTGCGGTCGAACTCCGCGCGCTGGGTCGCCTCCGTTTCCAGCCTTTCGGCCTGGCGCTCGCGGAAGGCCTCGATGGATGGTGGGTGCTCGTACAGATGCCCGCGGTCCAGCTCCAGGATGCGCGTGGCCACGCTCTCCATGAACTGGCGATCATGGCTGATGAACACCACGGTCAGTCCGCTCTCGATCAGGAACTGTTCCAGCCAGCGGATCGCGGCCACGTCCAGGTGGTTGGTGGGTTCGTCGAGCAGCAGCAATTGCGGGCGTTGCACCAGCTCGCGCGCCAGCCACACCCGTCGCTTCAGCCCGCCCGACAGCGCGGCGAACTGCGCCTCGGGATCCAGGCTCAGGTGCGAAATCGTGGTCTCTACCCGGTTCTGCAGGCTCCAGCCGTCGATGGCGTCGAGTTTCGATTGCACCGGCCCCATCTTGTCCAGGGCGTCCATGTCACCCGATGCAGCGGCCTGGCTCAGGTGGTGGAAGCGTTCCAGCAACCGGCCGGCCTCGCCGAGGCCCTCGGCGACCACGTCAAAGACCGTCCCTTCGATTCCGGGCGGTAGTTCCTGGGTCAGGTAGGCGGTGGTCAGGCCATCCTGGCGGGTCAGTTCGCCGGAATCGGCCTGGGCTTCGCCGGTGATGACCTTGAGCAGGGTGGACTTGCCCTCGCCGTTGCGCCCGGCGATCGCGACGCGTTCGCCGGGCTCCAGGCTCATGTTGACGCCATCGAGCAGGGAGGCCATGCCGTAGGCCAGGTGGATGTTGCGCAGGGTGAGAAGTGCCATTCGAATTCCGGTCGCGAGCAAGTGTTGTTGCGGGCGTCAAGACTATCACCTTGGCGTGCCGTAGCGCGCACCGTGAGGCCTTTCAGGCTCGCCATCCCGGAGCGCGAATTGCGTTCTTTCTACTGCCTGCCGGGAGAGGCCGGGCCTGGTTCGCCATCTGGTGTTTACGGTGCTTTCGTCCGGCCGCCTGCCAGGCGCTGACTCGCCAGCGCGCCGCGAGGTACTTCTTTTCTCGTGCAAAGAAGTACCCACGAAACACGCCCGACTGCCGCG